>JAVVDU010000090.1:0-1661 GCA_032251515.1 Gemmatimonadota bacterium | reverse complement strand
GCGCGGCCTCACCCCTCCGCGGCCCTGCCCGCCAGGCGCCGCCGGATCCACCACGCCGCGCCCAGCACGGCCAGCACCATCAGCGGGCCGGTGAGGATCATGAACCAGGCCCGGTTCTTCGTCGCCTCGAAGCTCCGGATCGCCTCGTCCTCGTCCCGGATGCGGGCCAGGTGGCCGAGGACGTCCGCGTAGCCGTACCACCACGCGTAGTCCGGGCTCATGTGGAACGCGCCCTTGTAGGACTTGAGGTTCGAGAAGAAGAACATGTCGAAGTACTCCCTCTCGATGGACGACACGTTGTAGTAGAGCCCCGCGGGCCAGTGCTGCGCCGTGGCCAGGGGAAGCTCCGTGGCCGTGAAGCGCGGGCCCTCGAGCAGGCCCGAGGCGGCGCGGCCGTGGCCCGGCTCGATGAGCCCGTCGTCGTACAGCGCCTGCACGATGTCGCGCGCCTCCACGACCAGCGCGTCGCCGGCCAGCTTGTGCGCGTCGGCCGAGCGCAGGTACTCGCGCGCCTTCACCTCCGAGTGGCAGGTCAGGCAGACGCGGATCATCTCGTTCCGCTTCGCCCGGTTCTCCGGCAGGGCCGCCACGTCGGTCAGCTCGCCTCCCGCCGCCTGCGTCCCCATGCCCCAGATGATCTTGCGCGTCATGTCGTGGCTCGAGGTGCGGTTGCCCGCCGAGTCCACGTAGACCATGTGGCAGTAGGCGCAGGTCGGCGTCTCCCAGTCCGCCTCGGCGAGCGGCTGCGACCAGTCCCACGCGTCCCCGCGCGCCTCGTAGATCGACCCGTGCTTCGAGCTGATGTACGCCTCGTAGTTCGGGTGGTCCGGGCCCATGTGGCAGGTGTGGCACGACTCCGGCCGGCGCGCCTCCTCGAGGTTGAACGCGTGCCGGGTGTGGCAGGCGATGCACCCGTTCCGGTACGTGAGGCTGCTCCCGTCGATGTACTTCCGCTGCTCCTCGCTCCACAGCGAGTCCGCCGTCGCCCCCGCCTGCGCGTGGCACGGGTCGCAGCCCATCTCCATCACCTTGCGCGGCATCTGCGCGTAGTTCGGGACGGCGATGTTCCGCTCCCAGTTGATCCCGATCCCCGCCGGGCCCGGACCGTACGAGTGCCCCGCGTCCAGCACGTGCTCCTTGTAGATCTGCGCATGGCAGCGGGCGCACGTCGTCTCCGGCACCCGCCCCTTCGTCTCGGTGATGTACGTGTGGTCCGTGCCGTGGCAGTCCGCGCACGCGATCCGCGCCTGCTCCCACTCGACGCGCGCGTTCTGCACCCCCGCCGCCCCCATGGCGCTCGCCTCGTACTGCCGCACGATCGTCGGGTTCAGGTCGACGTGGCACTCCGCGCACGACGCCGGGTCCTGCTCCCCCCGCGGCACGTCCGCCCGCAGCCGCGGCGGCGGCCCCTCGAGACCCGTCACGTAGCCGTAGATCTCGCGCAGCTCCGCCTCGCTCACCGCCTCCGGCGGGAACGGCGGCATGAACTGGCGCGGGGAGCGGACCTGGCCGACGAACGTCTCGAAGTCGAGCGCCGTCCCCGTCAGCGACGGCCCGACCCCGCCCTCCCCGCTCGCCCCGTGGCACCCGAGGCAGCCGCGGGCGATGTAGAGGAACTCGCCGTCATCTCCCGGCGGCTGCTGGGCCGAGGTGGCGGGCGC
>JAVVDU010000089.1:0-1742 GCA_032251515.1 Gemmatimonadota bacterium | reverse complement strand
CCTCCTGGCCGGAGCTGTTCGACGAGGCCGTGCGGGAGGGAGACACGCGCGGGAATCTCGCGTTCGACGCGCAGATCGTCGCCGTCTGCCGCGAGCACGGCGTGAACCAGCTCCTGACGCGCGATCGGGACTTCGCCCGGTTCGGCGGGCTCGAGATCCTCAACCCCGAAACTCCACCGAGCTGAGCCCACGCGGAGCGGCGATGTCGGAAGCCCGGGCGACCCCGCGCGCACAGATGGGAGTTCAAGGCCCAGTTCCGCCGCGGCGCGTTCGGGTGGAGGTCCGGACCGGCGATCCAGCGCGACCGGCCGGCGGCGCGACCAGGAAGTCGCGGCGGCGCTGAACCCCTGGAAGAAGTCCTGCGTGGCGCAGGCCCGGGGCGCGAGTGAGGGACGGGCGCCTCCTCATCCCGTTCCGCCGAGGACGCCGGGCCCGTCGAGCGAGACACGGGTCGCGGCCGGGCCCGCGCCTATCGCGGGCGCGGCCACCCGGATCTCCACCGCCGCACCGAGCGCGTTGAGGAAGCGGAGGAGCCGGTCGAGGGAGAACCCGCTCAACCGGCCGCGCACGAGGTTGGAGACCGTCGGCTGGGATGCGCCGAGCAGGCGGGCCGCCTCGCCCTGCGTGAGGCCGCGCGCGTCGATCAGGACGCCGATCGCCGCAGCGAGATGCGCCTTGCCGAGCAGGTCCTCCGCGGCGGGCAGGTCGAGATCGGCAAAGACGTTCGGCCCCCCTTTCACGATCCCGGATTCCGTCTCCCTGCTCATCGGGACTCCTCCTCGCAATGCATCCGGGCCAGTTCCAGTCGCGTCCGGATTCGCGCCACGTCCTTCCGCGCCGTTCGGACTCCTGTCGGCGACTTCTTGCACCACGCGTGCAGGACGTACAGGGCGCCATTCCCCCGGTCTGCGCCAGGTACAGCGCGTAGCCCATCGTCTCCCGGACGGGGCCGGGGAATGCTCGCAGGTCGTCGAGCGATGAGCCCACCCAGAAGACCGGCTTCGGAGTCGATCCGACCGTGTTCGCCAATATAGTATATTTGATATGAGATGGAAGCGTGGCACGCGGTTCACGCCGGGACGATGCAACCGAAGCCTCATCGCGGACGCAACGCGATCGTCGAAGCCGCGGGATCTCCGGCCCGTCCGCCCGGTAGCCTCTCTCGATCCCCGACACCGAGTACGGCGCCCTCGACTCCGCCCACGCCCCCCGCGTCGGATCCCCTCCGCACCTTCAAGGAACGCGAGCCGCTTCCGGCCGCCGCGTAAGGAGCGACGACCCATGTGCGCATGCGACGAGAAGGGAGCAGGCGGAACCGGTGGCCCCGACGGAGCCGGTGGCCTCGATAGTACCGGTTGCCTCGCCGGGGTACTCGAGGAGGGCGACGAACCGCCGTGGTGGCTGGAGGGCTCGTCCTGCCCAATCCGGATCCTGGACCCGGAGGCCGACAAGGAGGTGGCGCTGAGCCCCGAGAAGGCGGCGTCCGTGCTCGAGATGGGCCGCGGCGAGATGGAGGTCGCCGGCAGCTCCACCCGGACATGCCGGCAGGCGGCCGGACATCGTTGACCCGCGCAAGGTCCGCTCGCTCCTCGGCCGGCTCGCCGAGCGCAGCGACGAGCCGTCCCGGGCGCCTCGTCAGCCCGGCCGCACGACGAACCCTTCCCGGACCGCCGCCTCGGCGAGTCGATCGTCCAGGGTCACCAGCTCGGCCCCCTCGAAGGGCGGCGAGCCGGCCCAGGTGA
>JAVVDU010000088.1:0-2157 GCA_032251515.1 Gemmatimonadota bacterium | reverse complement strand
TCTTGAAAACCGGCGCCCGCAAGGGCTTGAGGGTTCGAGTCCCTCCCCCTCCGCTGAGCAGTCCCACCTGAACGCCAGGGATTCTCACCGGTGCCTTTGCAGCGGCGCTGCAAAGGGCTCTTCGCCGCTGGCGCGGCTCGAGAGCGAATCCCACCCCCTCCGCTCAGAAGTCCCTATCGCAGGCCCTGCCCGCGCCCGGGGTGGCTCCTCCCGGCGGGTGCGTTTCACGCCTGCAGCGAACATCGGGTCACGGCACTGCGCGGCCGTCAGTTACACCAGCGAAGCCGGACGGAGATGCCCATCGTGTCGGCCCGCGTCTGGCGCAGCGGATCCCCCGTGAAGGCGGAAGCCACGAGGAGGTACCTGCCGAGGATGATTCCCTCGGTGTAGGCGTTCCGCTCGCCGGTATAAACGCCGACGACGATCCGGGCGGTGTTTCCGCTCGGGTCCTCCCGGATCAGCGAGATGGGCGGGGCTTCCGGCATCTGCGCCACGGTCACGAGCGAGAAGGAGTTCTGCACGGGGACGAGGAAGGCTCCGCCCGGCACGTGGTCCTGGGGAACGGATGTCGCAAGAACAGTGATGTCCTCCCGTTCCTCGGGTCCCAGGCAGAAGCCGTCGATCCACTCGTACGCGCCAAACGCATCGACTTCTGCAATGCCCATCACGCCTGTCACCCGGGCCGTCCCACGCCTCTCTCGTCGACCGTCGCTCCGACCTCGATCTGGAACGTGGCCAGGCCCTCCACGAGGCCGGATGGCGGGGACGTGCCGGATCCCGGTTCGTCCGGGTTCCGGGGCGCCCGCTCGTAGACGAGCCGGAGGGTGTCGTTCCTGACGTGTGGAGCGAAACCGTCCGGGACCGGGTCCCACTCGATAACGGGTTCGACGGACTCCGAAAGCTGCCCGGTGACCTGGTCGGGGATCGTCACCACGAGAGTGTCCAGGCTGCCGAGGCGAATCAGGTAGCCGAACGGGGATCTTTGCGTGAACGCGCCGGAGATCTCCAGCGCGAACCCGGGGTCCGGGTCAGCGGGCGCGAGAGTACGGTCGCCGCTCGAGCAGGCGGCACAGGTAACGGCCAGCAGCACGGGCAGGCGATGACGGAGGCGCATGATCGTCATCCGGTTCGGGTCCGCACGATACGATGCGCTGTCGGTAGTGTGGCAAGCAAGTTGCACGCCGGCGGGGAGGCGGTGGCCCTGACTCCGGCAGGGAAGAGCGGCGATGCCCGGCAGCAGACGTTACTTCAGGATCATATCCGGTCGAATCGGCCTCGGGCGGGCGCGGCGGGCGTGGGCCCGGACACGCCGGAACCTGATGCGCCGGCACGACGGCGAGCGGATCCTCCGGCAGCGATTCGAGGACGTTCACGGCCGGAAGCTCGACATCGATCATCCGAAGACGCTCACCGCGAAACTGACATGCTGGATGGTCGCGCAGACCCGCCGCCCGGATCCGGTCTTCACGGAGCTGGCCGACAAGGTCCGGGTACGCCGGTACGTCGCCGAGCGGCTGGGGGACGGAGTCCTCACCAGGATGCTCTGGAACGGACCCGATCCACGCGCCATCCCGTTCGACGAACTTCCCACCAGGTACGTATTGAAGACCAACAACGGGTCGCGTCGCGTGATACGGGTGTCGGGTGAGGTGGACCGCGAGGCGGTCATCGCGCAACTGCAGCGATGGATTCGCTCGAACTACTACTGGCAGGACCGAGAGCCGCAGTACCTGCGGATCCCGCCGCTGGCGCTCGTCGAGGAGTGGCTCGACGACGGGATGCCCGCGGGTCCGCTGGACTACCGGTTCTGGTGCTTCCACGGCGAGCCCGCCGTGATTCAGGTGGCCGATCACGTCCATTCCATCAATCCATATTACGATCCTTCCTGGAGACGGCTGGACCTCGTGACTTATGCGCCGATCCGGCCCGACGCCGATGTGCCGCGACCCCGGTTTCTTTCCGACATGCTCCGTGCCGCAGGAACGCTGTCGAGAGGATTCGGCTTCGTGCGCGTGGACCTGCACTGCCTGCCTGACCGGTTCGTGTTCGGCGAGATGACGTTCACTCCAGCCGCCGGTACCCTCCGCTTCCATCCGGACGAATGGGACCGGCGGCTCGGCGCCCTGTGGTGAAGTGGGGTCGCCCGCCCCCGCGCGG
>JAVVDU010000087.1:0-2277 GCA_032251515.1 Gemmatimonadota bacterium | reverse complement strand
GTCCGGCTGGGCCGGGATCAGCGCCGTGATCGCCCGCTCGGCGCGGCGGCACACGGTGCGGGCCACGTGGAGCTGGGCGCCCAGCGGTCCGCCGCCCGGCAGGATGAACGCATCCAGCGCCGGAAGATCCTCGTCCAGGCGATCGATCCAGGCCTCGATCTCGGCCACGCGCTCCTCGTCGAACGCAGGAATCGATCCCCGCCGGGCGGCCCTGTCGGGGTCCGCCGCCGCGAGCCGCGCCCCGAGGACCAGGAGATCCTCCTGGACTGCCGTGAGCCCCTCCGTGCCGAGCCGGCCGTCGGGATCCAGGGCGCGGGCGAGCCCCAGGTGGGCGTTCAACTCGTCAAGCGTTCCGTACGCGTCCACGCGCGGGTCGTTCTTGGCCACCGGCACCCCTCCGTACAGCCTCGTCCGGCCCCGGTCCCCGCCCCTGGTGTAGATCTTCATGCGCTGCCTCAGAGAAAGTCGGCCTGCCAGATCCGCGCCGCGCCGCCCAGCGCCGCCACCACCCGCCGCTCGATCTCCCGCGGGCCGGCGTCGCGGACGGCCCGCGCGGCGGCGTGGTCCTCCGGGCCGCCCCGCTCGACGTTCGGACGCGACACGGCGTTCCATGGGCGGAGCAGATCCGGACCCACGGGCGGCCGGTCCGTCGGTCCGACGCCGCGCTCCAGGGTCGCCGTGACGTGCCCGGACAGGGGCAGCACCTCCGCGCGGCGGAGCGCGGGTCCGGCCACCTCGCGGAGACGGTCCAGCGCGCCGGGAACATAGCGGCGCCCGGGCGCCCACCGGAAGGCGACGGACTCCGGGGAACGGTCCCGTGTCGGGACGGACCAGGGGTCGGATTCCTCCGCGTGCAGCCCACTTTCCATGGCCGTGCGCCGCAGGATCTCGAGCCGCCGCCGCACCGACTCGGCCGGTCCCGCCAGCCGGGCCCTGGCGCGGGGCGGTTCTCCGGCCGTCCAGGTCCAGGAGAGCCCGTCCACGACTCCCGCGAGCGTTCCGTCGTGAGCCTCCGCGCCCGCCGGTATGCCGGCCAGCGCCAGGACGATGGCCGCGAGGCGGTCCGGCTCTCCTGCGAGGTCCAGTGCCGCGATGGCGGGCGGCCGCGGCCACAGGCGGAGCGTGACCTCGGTCAGGATGCCGAGCCGGCCCCGGCTGCCCGCCACGAGGCGGGGCACGTCGTATCCCGCCACGTTCTTCATGACGCCGCGTCCCCACGCGAGGCAGCGTCCGTCGAACGCGACGATCCGGCAGGCGAGAATCTGTCGCCGCACGGGACCGAACGCGGCGTCCCACGGCCCGGGCGACGCGGCCGCGATCCAGCCGCCCACCGACCGGAACGCTCCGGGACCACCGGCCGGAAGCCACAGGCCGGCTTCCTCCGCGGCCCGTGCAAGGTCTTCGATCCGCGCGCCGGCGCCCACGGTGACGACGAGATCGAGGGGCCGCAGCGCGACGATCGCGTCGAGCCGGGCCGTGGAAAGAACGCCTTCCTCCGGCAGGGGGGCTCTGGAAGGTGCGACCGCGGCTCCCGTCACCGCCCACCCGCGCGAGACGCCGCCGTCCGCCAGCAGCGCCCGGATGTCCGCTTCGCTCACCGGCGCCACGAATGCCGCCGCGCGCGAGGTCGACGACGAGGATCGCGATCGAACCGGCGGGCCGGCCGGGTCCGACGCTCCGTCCGCGGGAAGCAGCTTGCCGGGGTTCGCCCGCCCGTGCGGGTCGAAGGCGGCCCGCACCGCGTGCAGCGCGGCCAGTTCGGACGGCCCGAACACGAGGGACATGTACCGAACCTTGTCGCTGCCGACGCCGTGCTCGCCTGTGATCGTGCCGCCCGCCTCCACGCACAGGCGCATCACCTCCGCCCCGGCGCACTCGACGCGCCGCACCTGCTCGGGGTCGCGCCGGTCGAACAGGAAGTTCGGGTGGAGGTTGCCGTCGCCGGCGTGGAAGAAGCTGGCGAGTCGCAGGTCCTGCCGGCGCGCGACCTCCTCGATCGCGGGCAGCAGACGCGCCAGCTCGCTCCGCGGCACGACCGCGTCCTGCACGAACACGTCGGGGGCGGCGCGCCCGAGGACCCCGTACGCCTTCTTGCGGGCCTGCCAGATGGCGAGCCGCTGCGTCTCGTCCCGCGCCACCGTGACCTCGCGGGCGCTCGCGGCGCGGCAGGCGTCCGCCGCGGCTTCCAAGTCCGCGTCCACGTCGTGCGGGTGACCCTCGCACTCGATCACCAGCGCGGCCGCCGCATCGCGCGGCAGGCCGGCCGCGAATCGCGAG
>JAVVDU010000086.1:0-2772 GCA_032251515.1 Gemmatimonadota bacterium | reverse complement strand
TCCTCCGCCTCCTTCTCCTTCTCCATCCGCGCCGACAGCCGGTTGAACCCGCGCACGACGAAGAACAGGGCGAAGGCCACGATCAGGAAGCTCACCAGGGCATTCACGAACAGCCCCCAGTTCAGGGTGGTGGCTCCCGCCTCCTGCGCCACCGCGAGGCTGGCGTAGGGCCCCGCCACCGCTCCCTCGCGCAGCACCACGAACATCTCGGCGAAGTCCACGCCGCCGAGCAGCAGCCCGAGGGGTGGCATGAGGACGTCGGCGACGAGGGACTTCACGATGGTGCCGAACGCGGCGCCGATCACGATGCCGATCGCCATGTCCAGCATGTTGCCCTTGAGAGCGAACGCCTTGAATTCCTTCAGCATCGGCACGACCTCCTGTCCAGCGAGGGAACGGCAGCGGCCGGCGTCAGGAAGGACCCATACCGGCCCGCGGACCGCAGGGAAGAAGAGCCAGGGCCTCGGCGAGCCCGGACAGCCCGAACGTATAGCGGACGAGACGGAACTGGAAGTCGCTCACCTCGAGCCGCAGGTGGCGCGCCGCGAGGGCGCGGCGCGTGAACTCGGCGGCCAGGTCCGGCGGGGCGGCCGCCGCCATGCCGCTCGCCGCAAGGCGCCACGGCCCCGTCTCCGACTCCGGACCGTCGTCGAACGCGTACCGTACGCGGGCCCGCAGCTCCCGGCCGAGGAACGTCGTGGAGAGGGTCACCCGCAGGCCTTCGTCGGCGCACGACCAGGTCAGCCCGCCGGCACCCGTGGCCGCGTTCTCGTCGGCGAGGACGGTGGCGCTCGGACCGCCCAGCGACGCCGGACGGTCGAAATGATACACGTCGCCGATGCGGACCTGGGCCGGCAGGGGGCTCGCCAGGCCGCACGCGAGCACGGCGAACGCGAGCATGGTGAACGCGGGCACGCCGAGCGGGACCGGCGGGATCTGCGCGACCACCGCCGCCGGGCGTCGCATCAGGCCGTACGTGGCGGGAGTGTCCGGAACCGCTCCACCGCCTCCTGCTCGAGACGCTCCCGGTGGTCGGGGTGCGCAATGTCGATGAGCGCCCGCGCCCGCTGCTGCAGGTTGCGGCCGTACAGGTTCGCCGCGCCGTACTCCGTCACCACGTAGTGGACGTGGGCCCGGGTGGACACGACCCCGGCGCCGGGCTTCAGGTACGAGACGATCCGCGACTCGCCGCGCCGCGTGGTGGACGGCAGCGCGATGATCGGCTTTCCGCCCTCCGACAGCGACGCTCCGCGGATGAAGTCCATCTGCCCGCCCACGCCCGAGTACTGGCGCGTGCCGATCGAGTCTGCGCACACCTGGCCGGTGAGGTCCACTTCGATGGCGCTGTTGATCGCCGTCACCTTGGGGTTCCGCCGGATGACGGCCGTGTCGTTCGTGTAGGCGACGTCCAGCATCGCCACCTGGGGATTGTCGTCGATGAACTCGTACAGCCGCTTCGTCCCCATCACGAAGGTGGCCACCACCTTGCCCGGGTGCGACCGCTTCCGGAGCCCGTTGATCACCCCCGACTCGATGAGGTCGATGGCCCCGTCGGAGAACATCTCCGTGTGGATCCCCAGGTTCCGGTGCCCGGTGAGCGAGGCGAGCACCGCGTCGGGGATCGCGCCGATCCCCATCTGCAGGGTCGCGCCGTCCTCGATGAGCTCGGCGCAGATCGCTCCGATCGCCCGCTCCACGTCGCCGAGCACGGGCGGCTGTACTTCGTGCAGCGGGTCGTCCACGTCCACGAAGGCGTCGATCTGGTCGACGTGCAGGAGCCCGTCCCCGTGGGTGCGAGGCATGTGCGGGTTCACCTGCGCGACGACGAACTTCGCCGTCTGGACGGCCGCCTTCGAGCAGTCGATGGACACGCCGAGCGAGCAGAAGCCGTGGCGATCCGGCGGCGAGACCTGCACGAGCGCCACGTCCAGCGGCAGGATCCGTCGGCGGAACAGGGACGGCGTCTCGCTCAGGAACACGGGCACGTAGCTGGACTCGCCCTCGTTGATCGCCTTGCGCACGTTCGCGCCCACGAACAGCGAGTTCACGTGGAAGCTCTCGTGGAGCTCCGGGGCCGCGTAGGGCGCCGGGCCTTCCGTGTGCAGGTGCACGACCTCCACGTTCCGCAGTTCGGGGGCCCGCGCCGTCATCGCCTCCACGAGGCGGATGGGGGCCGCCGCCACGGAGTGGACGAACACCCGGTTGCCGGACCGGATCACGGACACCGCTTCTTCAGCCGTCGTTCGCTTCATGATATGCCTTCGGTTCCGGGGGACGGTCAGCGCCGCGCCCCCGCCAGTTTGATCTCGAGATGGTCGAGCATGTCGTCGGTCATCGCGTCCAGGTCGAACGCGGGGCGCCACCCCCACTCCTCCCGGGCCGCCGAGTCGTCCATGCGGCGGGGCCACGATTCCGCGATCGCCTGCCGGGCCGGATCCACTTCGAACGCGAGATCGAACCCGGGAACGCGCCGCCGGATGGAGGCGGCGATCCGCTCCGGCGTGAGCTGCATGGCGGTGATGTTGAAGGCGTTCCGGTGCCGCAGGCCGTCGCCCGGCGCCTCCATCAGCTCGATCGCCGCCCGCACGGCATCGGGCATGTACATCATGTCGAGCTGCGTCCCCTCGGCCAGGAAACAGGCGTACCGCCCCGCGCGCACCGCCTCGTAGTAGATCTCCACCGCGTAGTCCGTCGTGCCGCCGCCGGGCGGCGTGACGTGGGAGATCAGGCCCGGATAGCGGACGCCGCGCGTGTCGACGCCGAACCGCGCGT
>JAVVDU010000085.1:0-2784 GCA_032251515.1 Gemmatimonadota bacterium | reverse complement strand
TCGATCCGCATGTAGTCGGAGCGCGATCGCGCGCGCGAGGGATGGAACGGGCCGGAGTACCGCATGTAGAGCCCGTGCGAGAGATCGGATCCTTCGAGCGGGATGCGGATCTCGTTCGCGATGAGCGAATAGTCGAGCGAGTAGAAGCGGGGTTCCTGGGTGAAGTCGGCGGGCGCGTCGCCGACGGCAAGCGAATCGACGCGCAGCTCGCCGTGCAGGAGGAGGACGAGCGTGTCGGCCGGCCCGCCCCGTGCCGCGGACGCGCCGGGAAGCCCGATCCGGGCCTCGCCGGCGAGGTGTCCCTCGGCGGGGTCGATCCGGATGCGCAGCCGGTAGGCGGCCGTCCCCTCGGCGTCAGTCAGGTCGGCAGCCTCCTGGGGGGGCGGCCCGGAAACCTCCCGGGCGACGCGTTCCAGGAAACCGGCCGACCACCGGGGAAGGGCCTCCCCGTGCTTCCGGCCGCGGCGCTCTGCAGCCCGCTCGTATTCCGCCAGGAACGCGGCCGGATCGCACAGCGTCGCGACCAGGCGCTCCCGACCGAACTCCCGCTCGACGGCGGCCGACATCAGCCAGCCGAGTGTGTAGAAGGCGCCCTGCGGCACGTCATCCGTGTTGATGAAGCGCATGCCCTCGCGGACCTGGTCCGCGTCGCCCGCAAGCTCGCCGTCCAGCAGCCGCCGGAAGAAGGCCTCCATCCGCGGCAGGTCCTCGCCTGCTTTCGCGACGTCCCGCTCCCAGACGGCGCGCTCGGCGGGGCTGCTCGTGGCGTGGGGATGGATGTCGGGCCCGCCCGCGGCGGCCAGCATCGCGAGTCCCTCGGCGAAGCCGCTCATCCACCTGCGCGCCGCGCGGACTCCCGGCGCCGGGGACGTCGTGTCCTCCTCGTCCGGGCAGGCGCCTGCAATGCCGACGTGGTGCAGCTCGTGGGCCAGCGTGTTCTCGAACTTCTCCGGAGGGACGGCCGGGTCCAGGTAGAGGAAGATGGCCGGGTCCGTCCGCAGCTCGAACACGAAGGAGTTGGTCGCCGGCTTGATCACCGGGTAGATCTTCGCGTGGATGCGGGCCTCGGCGGGCAGGTAGGCGAACGCACGCGCGGCCGCCGCGTCCGGGTCGATACGCGTCCACGCCTCGAGGGTGCGGCGCAGCGCGGGGCCGCGGCGGGCCAGATCGGGCGAGAGCACGAAGGCGCGAAAGGTGGAGTCGTCGAGTTCGCGGCCCATCGATTGCTCGCGCGCCTTCAGCCGCGCGTAGCCCTCGCTCGCGAAGAGGCGGTCCCAGTCGGCCTGCCGAAGGGCGCGTCCCGCGGTCCGTTTCTCGAGTATCGAAAGCACGGCATCGGCCTCGTCCGTCACGATCGAGACCTCGAGGTGCTCGCCGCTCGCCGGCGGCGCCGGCATTGCGCCCGGGCCGTCCTGGTCCCGGGCGACCACCGGGCCCGCCGTCATCGCCGCCGCGACCACCAGGACCACCGTGGCCGCCGCGACCCTCCCGACCCTCGCGCCGATCCTCACCGCCGCGCCGCGGCGGGGCCCCCTGCCGCACGCCGCTCTCTCGCCGACCGTCCGGCCGTTCATCTCCGACCTCCCCGCTGGTCCCTCGCGCTCCGTCTCCCTCTCACTCGGACGGAATCCGGGGGCGCGAGGTTGCAGCGGAGTTCCGCGCGGCGGCGCGACCCCTGCTCAGAAGTAGAGTCGCAAGAGGATCCCGGATACGAATGTTCTGAGCGAACCGGTGTGCCCCGATCGGTCGGATAAGAGCGTGTCCTCGGTATCATCGGAGCGGTACGAGATGCGCACTCCGGTGTGCCCGCCGACGCTCATCCGCGAGAGCGGAAACCACTCCGCGCCGACGCCCGCCCGGGCCCCGAGCGAGTAGTGCGTTCTGAGCGACTCCCTCGGCCGGTCGGGTGCCAGCAGCCTCTGCCGGGACTGGCCGATGCCGAAATCGACGCCGAAGAGCAGGAAGGGAACTACCACCTCCGAGGTGGACAGGTAGCGCTGCAGGGTCGGTTCCACGCTGATCGACCAGCCCGCGAACTCGCTGGAGGACCCTCCTTCGTCCTGCGAGTCCTCGCTGTCGCTCCATTGCACGCCCACCTGCAGGCCAAGGTTGGTGCGGGCGCCCGACATGTGCCACAGGCCGATTCTGCTCCCTCCGCCGTCCGGGATCTCCAGCCCCAGGGACCATCTGCCCGGTTGCAGCGTCTCGGACGTGGCCGGCGTCCCGTCCGCATGCACTTCGGCGCTGTCGTGCGGGAGACCCTGTGCGGCGGCGTCCGGTGCGGCCACGAGGAACGCGAGGAGCGCGAGTCCCGCGGCGCGGTTCACGGTTCCACCCGCTCGATCCGGCGTACGCGCACGAGCGTCCCGGCCATGCAGCGGCTCCCCGTATCGGTGGCGAACTCCAGCGTCGCCTGCACATCGGTTCCCGGCTCCTGAAAATCCAGGGGAAGATCGAGCAGCTCGAACCGGGTGCCGCCCTCCCCGATCAGCAGCCAGCAGCCGGCGTCCACTGCGAAGAACTCCAGCGTACCCCGGGTGGCGAAGGTGGACGAGAGGCCCGTGCTCGAGTCGCACGCGGCGCCGCCCGCGACGAGGAGCACGAGGGCGATGGAAGCCAGGGAACGGCGGATCGCGGACATGGGATGACCCCTGGTGCGCGTCGCATCCAGCTCCGCCGCCCCGCTGCAGCTGCGGACGCGGACGTGCGGAGAGCGAACGTCCCCCGCCCGGCGGTCCTGCGAATCGGTGACGCCGGGGCGGAGGTGAGTGGGGCCGTGCGGCG
>JAVVDU010000084.1:0-2885 GCA_032251515.1 Gemmatimonadota bacterium | reverse complement strand
ACAGTCCGGCCGCACGCCCGCGGCCGGCCGGCGCGGATTTGACTCCGCAGCTTGAAGGCGCGCCGGCCTGGAACAGGACGATCCTTCTAAAGCGCGGCGCGACCGTCCCGGGGGGAGGCGGAGCCGGCGGCAGCCGGCCGGCCCCCCTGGACCCCCGCCCGACGCTTCCCCTGCGGACGACGACAGGGAGTGTCACATGCGAAAGACGGCCACGGTGGACCTCGACTTCTCGTTCCGGCCGGAGACCTACTGGGAGACGGAAGATCCGGTCGACGCGATCGTCGGCACGATCTCGGGGGAGGCGCGACGCAGGCTGGTGCGCGAGGCCTTCGAGAGCGGGGACGCCGGCCCCCTCGCGGACCTGCTGCTCGAGGATCGTCTCGGCGCGCTGGAGCGCGCGGCCTGGGGCGCCATCCACCCGCTCCTGATGGGCGGCGAGTACCTGCCGGACGACCTGCCCGGCGAGGCGGAGATCGTGCGGGTGAGCCTCGACTCGACCACCGGCGACGTCATGGAGCTGCGCGCCCGCCCGATCCCCGGCGGCATCGCGTACCGGATCGTCGACGAGTACGAGACCCGCTTCCCGCTCCCCTTCTACGAGAGCCCGTGGCCGCTCACGACGGCAGGCGTCGTCCGGCTGCTCGACGAGACGCACGGGATGTGCGCGCACACCGGCCCGGGACTCGTCTGGGGACCGCTCGTGATGAACTTCGGAGGCGGGCCGGGGCCGAAGGAGGACGTCGAGAAATGGCGGCGCCGGGCGAGCCGGTTCGTGAGGGTCAGGTCGCGCTTCTATCCGGGACTCGGCGAGTGGTACGCGAGCCGGATCGAGGCGTGGCTCGACACGCTGCTCGCCGAACACGGCTTCGAGACCGGCGAGGGCGACGACGCGAGCGCCGGCGCCTGACCCCGACGCACGGACGGGTGGGCCCCGGGATGCCTCCGGGCCCGCCCGCCCTTAGCTTCCTCCGTCGTCACCGGGGGTGGAGCCCCGATTCCGATCTCCTCGACGCCGAGGTCGCGCACATGCCCCGCACGCATTCCTCCGGATGGCTCCCGTTCACCGCCGCGGCCCTGCTGGCCGGCCTGGCGATCCTGTCTCCCCCCGCCGCCCGGGCGCAGGAAACCGGGCAGGCCCGCGAACCCGCCGGGGCCCGGGAAGGCGCGAAGGCCCGGGACGCCGCCGCCGCCCGGGACGCCGCCCCGACCGCAGAGGCTGCCCGCCCCGTGTTCGTGGACGGCCAGGCCCAGGTCGTTCCCGCCTTCGCCGACTCCAGCCGCTGGGTGCGGGAGGAGCTGTGGGTGGAGACGGAGTTCGACTCGGACGGCGACGGGCGCCCGGACCGGGTCCACGTGGCGGTGGTCCGCCCGGGGCCCACGGAGACGGAGGGGCTCCGGGTGCCGGTGATCTACGAGTCCAGCCCCTACTTCTCGGGGACGGCGGGGGTGAGCCCGGAGTACTTCTGGAACGTGCGGCATCCGGTGGGGGCCGAGCCCCCGGTCCGGGGGGAGGCGCCCTCCATCGAGCCCCGGATCCGCCCGGGGATCTCGCCGTCGCAGGTGGAGACGTGGGTGCCCCGCGGGTTCGCGGTCGTCCACTCGGAGGCCCCGGGGACGGGCCTGTCGCAGGGGTGCCCCACGGTGGGAGGCCCCCCGGAGGCCCTGGCGCCCAAGGCCGTCATCGACTGGCTCAACGGGCGGGCGCGGGGGTTCACGACGCCGGACGGGGACGAAGAGGTGACGGCCCCGTGGTCCACCGGGAAGGTGGGCATGACGGGGACGTCCTACAACGGGACGATCCCGATCGCCGCCGCCACGACGGGGGTGGAGGGGCTGGAGGCGATCATCCCCATCGCGCCCAACACGTCCTACTACCGGTACTACCGCTCGAACGGGCTGGTGCGCAGTCCCGGCGGCTACCTGGGGGAGGACATGGACGTGCTGTACGACTTCATCAACTCCGGCGACCCGGCGCGGCGGGACCACTGCAACGCCACCGTCCGGGACGGGGAGATGGCGGCGGGCCACGACCGCCTCACCGGCGACTACAACGAGTTCTGGGACGAGCGGGACTTCCAGAACAAGATCGACGGCGTGAAGGCGGCCACCCTGATGAGCCACGCCTTCAACGACTGGAACGTCATGCCCGAGCACAGCGTGCGGGTCTACGAGGCCCTGCGGGCCCGGGGCGTTCCGGCGCAGGCCTACTTCCACCAGGGCGGCCACGGCGGCCCGCCGCCCCTGGAGCTCCAGAACCGGTGGTTCAGCCGCTACCTGTACGGGGTGGAGAACGGGGTGGAGGACGATCCCCGGGCGTGGATCGTCCGCGAGGACGCCGAGCGGACCGACCCCACCCCCTACGCCGACTATCCGAATCCCGGCGCGGCGCCCGTCACGCTGCACCCGACGGCCGGGGGCGTGCGGCACGGCGGGCTGGGCCCGACGGCCGAGCCGGGGCAGGGGACCGAGACGCTGCGGGACAACTTCTCGTTCAGCGGCGCCGCCCTGGCCCGGGCCGAGTGGACGGACCACCGGCTCCTGTACGTCACGCCCCCGCTGGCGGAGCCGCTCCACCTGTCGGGAACGCCCCGCCTCACCATCCGGCTCGCCGCCAGCGCCCCGGCGGCGAACCTGTCGGTATGGCTCGTGTCCCTCCCGTGGGAGGAAGGCGGGAGGAGGCAGGCGCCCCGGGGCGGGGTCATCACCCGCGGCTGGGCCGATCCCCAGAACCACCGCTCCCTCACCGAGAGCGAGCCCCTGGTGCCGGGCGAGTTCGTGGAGCTGACCTTCGACCTCCAGCCCGACGACCAGATCCTCCCGGCGGGCCAGCGCCTGGGCCTGATGATCTTCTCCAGCGACCGCGAGTTCACCCTCCGGCCGCCGCC
>JAVVDU010000083.1:0-3077 GCA_032251515.1 Gemmatimonadota bacterium | reverse complement strand
ATGCGACAGCAAGGCGCGAGACCAGCAGGCCGGGCCCTACCAGCGGACCGTGGATGGTGGTGCTGGTCCGTGCCAGGCGCGGCCCGGAGGATCCAGCCAAGGAGTCCGAGCCGTCGCCCAATTGGATCCGGAACTGGTCGACGCAGGCCGACATCGACGCGGTCCTGCGGGCGGAGGTCCTGACCACGACCGGGCGGACCCAGCGGTGTGAGCTGCGGCGGGAGAACCGGCAGATCGCCGAGATCCACCGTCCGGGCGGTCGAACCAGGCCTCCCTGCCCGGCGGCGGACTCGCGCGCCGCGAGGCGCGAGCGCACGCCCACGATCATGACGCCGTCGAGGAAGCCTGCGGGATGGAGGTCGTGAGGTAGCAACAGGGTCACGGGGGGCTGTCGGAAGTCCTGTCACCAGCCTGTCGCAAGTTGTGTCGCAAGTGTGTCGCTAGTTCACATAACTGATTTACCTGCAATATAATGCCGGATATCCGTTTCGCCGCGAGCTTCCAGGAGTCCGGCATCGATCAGGGCCTTGAGATCTCGCTGCAGCGTTCGCCGTGACACCTCCGTGCAGAGTTCCTCGAACTCCTCGATGGTCAGTTTCCCCGCCTCGAGCGGGAGAAGAAGTAGAAGCGAATCCTCACGACGGCGGGCGGCCACCACGCGATCACGTCGAGGCCCCTCGCGAGCCTGCACGAACTGAAAATCCGATTTACAATCCGTGCATGATTCCCCGGACGCTCACGGACCGGCTCCTCGCGTCGGCGACGGCGATGCCCGCCGTGGGTGTCACCGGGCCCCGGCAGTCGGGCAAGACCACGCTGTGCCGCGCGGCCTTTCCCGGTCTCCGGTACGTCTCGCTGGAGCCGCTGGATACCCGCCAGTTCGCCACCGAAGATCCGCGCGGTTTCCTGGGTGAATACGGGTCCGGGGCCATCCTCGACGAGGTGCAGCGAGCGCCGTACCTCTTTCCATACCTGCAGGAAGAGATCGACCGCGACCCCACGCCCGGTCGGTTCGTGCTCACGGGCTCGCAGCAGTTCGGCCTCACGGAAGCCATCACGCAGTCGCTGGCCGGACGCATCGCGCTCATGCACCTGCTTCCGCTCAGCCTCAAAGAGCTTCATCGCTTCCCGTCGGCGCCCGACGAGCTGTGGACGACGGTCTGGGCCGGAGGGTATCCGCGCATTCACGACCGGGGTCTCGATCCGAACCAGTGGCTCGCCGACTATCTCGCCACGTACGTGCAGCAGGATGTCCGACAGGTCCAGCGGGTCTCCGACCTCGACGCGTTCAGCCGGTTTCTTCGCCTGGCCGCCGGACGGACGGGACAGGAGGAGAACCTGTCCGGACTCGGAAGCGACGCCGGCATCTCGCATCCCACGGTCCGGGCGTGGCTGTCCGTCCTCGAGGCCAGCTTCGTGGTGTTTCGAATCCCCTCGTGGCACCGGAGCTTCCGCAAGCGGCAGGTCAAGTCCGCGAAGATGCACTTCCTGGACTCGGGTCTCGCCTGCCATCTGCTGGGCATCCGAAGCCCGGATCAGCTGCGCGCGCATCCGCTGCGCGGCGCCCTGTTCGAGAGCTGGACCGCAGCCGAGGTCCTGAAGGCCCGGGTGCATCGCGGACACGCCGCGGACCTCTTCCACCTGCGTGAATCCCGCGGGATCGAGGTCGACCTGGTGGTGGAGAGCGCCGACCGCGTGATCGGAGTCGAAGCGAAGTCCGGGGCCACCGTGGCCTCCGATTTCTTCACGGAGCTCCGGGGATTCTCCGAGGAGGTCGCCGCCCGCTACCCGCACCTCGAATGCGATCGTCGCCTCGTGTATGGCGGGGAGATCGGCCACCGGAGGCTCGACACCGAGGTCATCCCCTGGCGCGGCGTGCAGGACGTCAGCTGGGTCTGAGCCGCAGGCCCGGGCCCGACCCGTCGTGAAGTGGCCGCCCTGCTCCGAGCCGTCCCGGAATCAGCCTCCCTGACCCGCCCCGTCCCAGGCCGCGCGACCCTTGAGCTCCACCAGGATCAGCTCGAGCCCCGCGTCGCCCGTGTTCGTGGGCAGGTGCACCTCGGCGTCCCAGCACTCCACGTGACCGCCGTCGAAGCCGGGGTTCTCGATCGTCTCGCCGTCGGGCACTTGGAACGTGGTCGGCTGGTCCTGGAGAAAGATCCCGCAGTTGGCCGGGTGCCGGTGCATGACCGAGGTCTCGCCGGGACCGTAGCGGATCCGAAGGAGCCGGGCGACGTCGTTCTCGTGTTCGACCGTGTAGTGGCCGGGGTCGGCGGAGATGGCGCCGGGATAGTCGGGGAGCGCGGCCGAGCCCGCCATGGCGCCCGGCTTGAACTCGACCAGGACGACCTCGGCGGCCTCCGAGCCCGTATTCTCCATGCTGTGGGCCCCCGCCTCGACGCAGACCACCTCGCCCGAGCCCATGCCGAGGTCGGCGGCTTCACCCTCCCGGGGCGTCATGCGCATCGTGAGATCCGAGAGGGCCACCGCGCAGTGGGCCGGGTGCGAGTGCATGGCCGAGCTTTCGCCCGGCCCGTAGCTCACGCGCACCAGCCGGACCGCGTCGTTCTCGTCCGCGACCGAGTAATGGTCCGGCGCGGCAGCCACGGCGCCCGGGATGTCCTGCGTGTCAGCGTCTTCCTCGCCCGATTCCGCGGGTGCACAGCCTGTCGACAGGGCGCCGGCCGCGAGGGCGCCGACGGCGAGGGACCAGAACCTGATGGATCGCACGGTGGACCTCCAGGAGAAGGAGTGGGCGAGCCGGGGTGCCGGCGGCGTGCAACACCGGCCAGACTCGGAACGAATGACCGGTCGGCCGCCTGCCGGCAACCCGGCCTGGCGGCCAGGCCGGAATGACCTCTGATGAACCTTAACCATTCTCCCCGGCCGACGACAACTGGCATTCCCGGAGCCTGTCGAGCGCCCTCCTTTCCATCCCGCCCATGGCAACGCGCCGCCGATGCCGTAATTTCGGTAAACGCGCGGGAAACGCGCCAAGGCCCACAAGCCGCCGGAGACACGTACGTGCGTGCATACGTGGCCGTCACCGATGTCGAATGGTTCCGGTACCTGGCCGG
>JAVVDU010000082.1:1830-3260 GCA_032251515.1 Gemmatimonadota bacterium | reverse complement strand
CACTCGGTGCTCGCCGACCCGAAGGACCCGGACAACGTCTACATCTACGTCTCGGGCTCGTCGGTCGTGCGGCCGGCCGAGGAGTTGCCCGGCTGCTCCGGCCTGTCGCCGGACGAGGACCCGAACTCCGCGCTGTTCCGGATCGAGGTGATCCGCGTGCCGCTCGCACACCCCGAGCGGGCCGCGATCGTGAGCTCGCCGCGCATCTTCGAGGAGCTGGTGGCGCCGCCCACGCACGGGCCGGCGCCCGAGGACCTCGTCGCGCTCGAGCGGGCGCGGGCGGCTGGGAAGTTCGTCGCCGAGTTCGGCGGGCAGCACTTCGTCCTCCCCGATCCCTTCGCGGCCCGGCTCCTGCAGGGAGTCGTCGAGCAGCGCGGCGGCACCGGCGAGCCCACGGCGGCCGACAGCGCGGCGCTGCGCGAGCAGCTTCCGGCGATGGTGGCCCGCATGCGCGGCGGGGCGGCGGCGGACGGCGACGGACCGAGGCCGGGCCCCACGCAGTGCCACGACATCACGCTCTACCCGGAGATCGGCCTCGCGGGCGGCGCCTGCGAGGGGTACGGCTTGCTGCTCGACATCTCCGATCCCGCCAACCCGGTGCGGATCGCGGCCGTGGCGGACTCGAACTTCGCCTACTGGCACTCGGCCACGTTCAGCAACGACGGCTCGAAGATCCTGTTCAGCGACGAGTGGGGCGGCGGCGGACAGCCGAAGTGCCGCACCTCCGATCCCTACGAGTGGGGCGCGAACGCGATCTTCACGATCGCCGACGGCGGGATGGAGTTCCGGAGCTACTACAAGATGCCCGCGCCGCAGACCTCCGTGGAGAACTGCGTCGCCCACAACGGTTCGATGATCCCCATCCCCGGCCGTGACGTGATGGTCCAGTCGTGGTACCAGGGCGGGATCAGCGTCTTCGACTTCACCGATCCGGCGAACCCGGAGGAGATCGCATACTTCGATCGCGGGCCCGTCGATGCGGAGCGCCAGGGCGACGGCGGCACGTGGTCGGCCTACTGGTACAACGGCTACATCTTCAGCTCGGAGATCGCGCGGGGGCTCGACATCCTCGAGCTGCTGCCGTCCGAGCACCTCACGGCGCACGAGATCGAGGCGGCCCGCACGGTCCGCTTCGACGAGTTCAACGTGCAGGGGCAGAGGAAGTTCGCGTGGCCCCCGACGTTCGCGCTCGCTCGGGCCTACCTGGACCAGCTCGCGCGCTCGGGGGGACTCGACGCGGAGCGGATCTCCCGCGTGCGCGCCGCGCTCGCCGAGCTCGAGGCGTCGCCCGCCGACCGGCGCGCCCCGCGCCTGGCAGAGATGGCGGGGCACATCGAGGAGCTCGCCGCCGGCGTGGCGCCTGCCGACGCAGCCCGGATGCGGCATCTCGCGGCGACGCTGGAGGCGCTGGCCTCGACCTGACGCGGCGC
>JAVVDU010000082.1:0-1730 GCA_032251515.1 Gemmatimonadota bacterium | reverse complement strand
CTGCTCACGTCGCCCGGCCGGTCACTCCTCCCCACCACGCTTGGTCCGCGAGACCCGATGCGAGGCCATCCGCTTGCTGCGCGACGCGTCGTAGGCGCGCTGGAACATGTACTTCTCGTCCTCCCGTACCACGCCGTGGGCCATGGACCGCTCGGCGAGCGCTTCGAGGTCGGCCGCCTCCTCGAGGAGCTCCTCGTCGCCGGGCGACTCCTCGCGGATCCGGCGGGACAGGGCGTGCAGGGCCTGGCCCGCCTCCTCGACCCTGCCGCTCTCCCAGTCCTTCAGCGTCTGGCGGCGCACCCGCGCCGCTTCCTGGTGAAGCAGCTCCTTGCGGACCACGGGATCGACGTGTCCCCCGTCGAGCGGCGAGAGGCGCACGGGCAGGGTCACGGTCTGCTTCTCCACGTTCCCCTCGCCGGTGAGCACGTCGGCCGACACGGTGAATGTCGCCACCTCGACCTCGTCCTCCTCCGCTCCTTCGGCCGGCGGCTTCAACAGGAACTCGGCCAGCACGAGACGCGGCTCGCGCGCGTAGAGGTCGCCGACTGCGAGGTCGAGCGCCGCGCCGGACGCGGTCGCCGGATAGGAGTGCCACACCTGGACGAACTCGTTGCCGCCGGTCGGCTCGATCCGCACAGTGAGGTTCTGCGCCGCGATGCTCAGCAGCCCCTCCAGTTCCTCCTCGAATACGCCGGGCGCCTGGTCGGGACGCTCGATGTAGTAGGTCGAACCGCCCCCCGCGTCCGCCATCGCCCGCAGGAGATCCTCGGCGTACCCCGCCCCGAAGCCGATCGTCGTCGTGGTGAGTCCGTGCTCGGCGGCGGCCGTGCGGCACAGTCCCTCGAGCGTCGCGGGATCGGTGATGCCGACGTTCGCGAGGCCATCGGTGAGAAGGAGAACGCGATTCACGCCGCCCCGGCGGTGCCTGGCGGCCACGTGCTCGCGCCCCTTGAGCCAGCCGCCGCTCAGGTTCGTCATGCCCCCCGTGTCGATCGTCCCGATCCGCGCGACGAGGTCCTCCTGCGACTCGCCGGTGGCGGGCAGCGCGACGGTCTCCACCTCGTCGTCGTACGCCACGACGCTGACCGCGTCCTCGGGCGCCAGGCGACGCACGAGCAGACGCGCCGCCTCCTTGGCCGCCTCCAGCTTGCCGCCCGACATCGACCCGGAGCGGTCGAGCACGATCGACAGGTTCAGTGGCACGCGGCCCTCCTGCGTGCGCGCCTCGCCCTCGATCCTCAGGAGGGCCCTGACGAGCCATCCACCGTCGCCGACGGGTTCGTGGTCCAGAGATACGTTCGTTTTCATGCGGCCCTCCTCGCTACGTGATTCCTCCCCAGCGGACCCGTGACCCGGGTTGACGTGGTACGGGATACGACGTGACACGGGAGGGGCCCGGAACGCGGACCGCGGCCCCACAGCCACACGCCCGGGACACCCTCACCGCAGGGATACCCTAGCCGGGGGGTCCGACGGTCTGGCCGCCGTCCGTTGATTTTCCGGACAGGGCGTAACGGTGGGTTTCGGCCCGGGGTCCCGGGCGCAGCGCGGAACGGCTTTGTTGACTTGGGATTCGGGGAAACGTACACCCCCGTCCCGAAACCGTAGGCCCGATTCCCAAATTGGGAATGTGGGAATCCTGCGTAGCGTTTCTGGAGCCCCCCCCCGACCGGGACGGGACGATCCGTCCCGGTCGGAAGATCAGCGGGCGTTTCGGGAGATCGCGCAGC
>JAVVDU010000081.1:2224-3390 GCA_032251515.1 Gemmatimonadota bacterium | reverse complement strand
CGGACCCCGGCGGCGGACCCCGGCGGCTGAAGCCGGCGGAGCGGAGCCCGGCGGCGGCCCCCGGCGGCTGAAGCCGGGAGCGGACCCCGGCGGCGAGGACGGAGTCTCAGGCGGGATGAGCGTGAGCCCGTCCCGCCCTCCCGTCTCCCGCCCCCCGTCTCCCGGCCCCCGTCTCGGCGCCCCCCGGCCCCCGTCTCAGCCGCCTGCCGCCGCCACCCGCTGCCGGAACAGCCGTGCCAGCTCCCCGGCGACCGGGCCCGGCGCGCCGCTTCCCACGGGCCGTCCGTCGACCTCGACGATGGGCAGGACCTCGGATGTCGTGCTGGCCAGGAAGGCCTCCTCGGCGCCTCGGAGCTCCGGAAGGAGGATCGGCCGTTCCTCGCACGGGATGCCTTCCGCCCGGCAGATCTCGAGGACCACGGCGCGGGTGACGCCGGACAGGATGTAGTTCGTCAGCGGGGCGGTGCGCACGACGCCGTCGATCACGGCGAACACGTTCGTGCGGGACCCCTCGAGCGCCACGCCGTCGCGGACGAGGATCGCCTCGTAGGCGCCGCGCTCCCGGGCCTCCTGCGCGGCGAGGGTGTTGGGGAGCAGGGACACGCTCTTGATGTCGCAGCGGGTCCAGCGCTGGTCGGGGACGGTGATGACGGGCACGCCCCGTGCAGGGTCGGCGAGAGGGGCGAACGGCCGCGCGGCCGCGTAGGTGGTCGGCGGGACCTCTTCCTCCGGGAACCAGTGCGTCCGGATGGCGGCCCCGCGGGTGACTTGCAGGTAGATCAGCGCGTCGGACCTGTCCAGTCCGTTGCGGGGCAGCAGCTCCAGGACGGCGGCGCCGAACGCGTCGACGTCGACGCCCCGGATCCTCAGCGCCGCAAGCCCTTCGGCGAGGCGGAGCATGTGCGCCGCCATCTCGAACGGGCGGCCCGCGTAGCAGCGGATCACCTCGTAGATGCCGTCGGCGAACAGGAAGCCGCGGTCGTCCGGCGAGATCCGCACGGCGTCCTTCTCCACGAAGGCTCCGTCGAAGTGGACGATCGGAGGCATGGTGCTCTCCCCGTGCCAGGGTCGCGAAGTGGCGGGAGTCCGTGTCGGCCGGCCCTCCCGGAGCTCGTGCGGCGAATATAGCGGTGGTCGGACGCTCCGTCTGCGCCCGAGGCGGCGGG
>JAVVDU010000081.1:0-2124 GCA_032251515.1 Gemmatimonadota bacterium | reverse complement strand
GGGCCGATACTGTCACGCCCGGGACGCGCATCGCGCCGGCCGGTCCGGCACCCCCCATCGGAGGTCGCTCATGTCGTTCCACGCAGGGTGTCACGGCCGCGTGATCGTGGGCTCGCTGCCGGGGCCCGTCCAGCGGACGCTCGCCGCGCTTCCCGGCGACTGGCTCGAGTTCGATCCGCCCTCGCGCGCCATCGTGGTCCGCCACATCCAGCCGACGGACGACCCGGTTCTTCCGGCGGTTACGATGGAGCTCGTCCGTCTCCTGGCTGCGATCCCGTTCGAGGAGCAGGAGAAGATCGAAGGGGGCGACATGTTCGTGCACGTCGAGGACACGGGCCGGCTCGTGCGGCTGCGGGTGGAGGCGGGCGGCTCGCTGCACGTGCAGTGGGCCCGGCCCGACTACGCCGGGGCCGTCCGCCGGCCGTGGAGCGACGGCCGCGAGATCGTGATCGAGTCCTGGGACCAGCGGCTGAACGGCACCGTCCGCTTCGATCCGGAGGGCGGGGCGGGGGAGGCCGCGGGTCGGCTGGTGGACCTCGCGGACTCGTTCGAGGGGCTGCACCCGGAGGGCGACTTCCGCGTCCGCCCCGGGGAGGGCGGGGTGACGATCGAGCTGCGCGACGTGAATCTCGACGCCCGGCTCCTCGTGCGGGAGCTGCAGTCGCTGGCCAGGCCCCGCAGCCTGCAGGGCGCGCTCGATGTCGGTTCGTTCGGCGAGCTGGTGCCCGAGAAGCAGGTCCGCGTCCTGTTCGAGAAGGGCGAGGCCTGGGTGCAGCACCCGCTGCTCTGGTCCTGACCCCTGCCGTGGCGTCCCGGGCCGGCGGATGCGCCGGCGCCGGGACGGTTCGCCAGCAGGTTCAAGCCACGCACGTCCGAGGAGACGACCCGTGCTCGACCATTTCCTGACCGAGGAACACGAGATGATCCGCGCCATGGCGCGCGAGATCGCCGACAACGAGATCCGGCCGGTGGCGGCCGAGTACGACCGGAGCGGAGAGTTCCCGTGGCCGGTGGTGAAGAAGATGGCCGAGGCGGGGCTGTTCGGCGTGTTCATCGACGAGGAGCACGGGGGGATCGCGGGGTCCGATCGCACGATGAACCTCGTCCTCGTCACCGAGGAGCTGTCGAAGGCGTGCGGCGGCATCTCGCTCGCCCTGGCGGGCACGGCGCTCGGCACCCTCCCCATCATCCTCGCGGGCAACGACGAGCAGAAGGCGAAGTACCTGCCGGCCATCGCGTCGGGCGAGCGACTCGCGGCCTTCGCCCTGACCGAGCCGCAGGCCGGCTCGGACGCGGGGGGGATCCGGACCACGGCGGTGCGCGACGGCGACCACTACGTCCTGAACGGGATCAAGCAGTGGATCACCAACGGGGGCGATGCGGAGATCTACACCGTCGTGGTGATGACGGCGCCCGACAAGGGCCCGCGCGGCGCCAGCGTGCTCGTGGTGGAGAAGGGCACCCCGGGCTTCGGGTTCGGGAAGAAGGAGGACAAGATGGGGATCCGCGCCTCCTCCACCCGCGAGCTCGTGTTCGAAGACTGCCGCGTGCCCGTCGAGAACCTCCTGGGACGCGAGGGCACCGGGTTCATCACCGCCATGCGAACGTTCGACGCGTCCCGCCCCGGGGTGGGTGCGCAGGCGCTGGGCATCGCGCAGGGCGCCCTCGACCTCGCGGTGGACTGGGCGATCACCCGCAAGCAGTTCGGCTCGCCGGTCTCCTCCTTCCAGGGACTCCGGTTCCTGCTCGCCGACATGGCGATGCAGGTGGAGGCGGCGCGCACCCTGATCTACGCCACGGCCCGCCACATCGACGCGCACCCGAAGAACCGCTCGACGATATACTCCGCCATGTCGAAGTGCTTCGCCTCCGACGTCGCCATGCGCGTGACGACCGATGCCGTGCAGGTGTTCGGGGGATCGGGCTACATGCGGGACTACCCGATCGAGAAGTACATGCGCGACGCGAAGATCACGCAGATCTACGAGGGGACGAACCAGATCCAGCGGGACGAGATCGGCCGGATCCTGATCGGCGAGCACATCTCGGCGCAGGGACGCTGAGGCCTCCGATGCCGCGCGCCGCGGGTCGCCCGCTCCGTTCCGTCCGTCCCGCAGCCCTTCT
>JAVVDU010000080.1:0-3812 GCA_032251515.1 Gemmatimonadota bacterium | reverse complement strand
CCGCCGTCAGCGCACCCCGTGCCCGCTCCAGCGCCTCCCACGCGCCTACCTGGGCATGTGCCGCCGTCGGAGCCGCGAGAAGAATCCCGCCGAAGACCAGGACCGGAAGCACCCACCACGTCAAACGGCCGCCGCGGGAGTCGACAGTCCGACCACGAACTCCGCTTCCCGGGCCCACCTCAATTCCCATCTGCACGGCCCCCCTCAGCGCCCTGCCTGGCCCAATCCCCGCTCCACAAGCCGCCGCAATGAGTCCAGCGGCACCGCACCGCCCACCAGCACCTCGTTCACCAGGATCCCCGGCGTCCCACGGATCCCCAGTCCCGCCGCCGCCCGCATGTCCGCCTCGATCCTCCCCGCCGGACGATCCTCCGCCGCGCATGCCTCAAAGGCCGGCGCGTCTGCACCCGGCAGCGCCTCGAATCGCCCCGCATAGTCGTACCCGCCCGCCTTCACCTCCGCCGCCTCCGCGAACAGCAGGTCGCGGTAGGGCCAGAACCGTCCCTGTTCCCCCGCGCACTCGGCCGCCACCGCCGCTACCCGCGCCTGCGGGTGGATCGCCTCCAGCGGCAGATGCCGGAACACGTGGCGCACCTGTCCCGGGTACGCCGCCAGCAGGCTGTCCAGCCGGCCACTCAGCACCCGGCAGAACGGACACTGGAAGTCCGAAAACTCCACCACCGTCACGGCCGCGTTCGCCTCGCCACGCCACGCGCCCGCCGCCGCCAGTTCCGCCCAGCCCTCCACCTCCCGCGCCTCCGCCACGAGTCCCGCCTGCGCACCGCCCGGCCGGCCCGAGATCCGCTCCGTGACCGCCAGAGCCGCCAGCACCAGCGCCGCAAGCGCAAGGACCACCGTCGCGCCCGCCTCCAGCCGCGAGCTCCCGGAGCTCCCGGCCCGCTCTCCATCTCTCCCCATGCTCGTCTCCTCCGGTCCCCGATCCGGTCGGGTCCGCGCTGCGATGCCGGCGACCCGACTGCGCCCGCTCCCGGGTCCTGCGGGATCCGCGCACATCGCCGACCTGTTGCGCGGCGACTCGACTCGTCACACGGCTATCGACCAGATACCGCCGACAGAATCACCACACTCCCGGGATTACGGGTCTCGGCTGCCGGACGGAGTATGATCGACCTGGCCGTGATCTAACCTGTTGCGTCCATTAGCACGGCGCATCGCAATCGTAGAAACAGGATCCCATACCGTCGCATCCCGCGAGTGGGCAGAACTCCCAGTGACCACCGCAGTCGAACGGAGGAGGGATCGACGGCGCACACACCGAACACGGATCCCACTGCATCGCGTCCGTCCTCGAAGGAGCCAGCGAGATCGCGGAGACGACCGCGATCAGTCCGCACAGCCAACGCACGGTCCTCATCTCTGCCTTCCTTTCCGGGAGCCTCGATCGGCTCCCAGTTCGTCGTCCGGTCCGCCGGCGGCCGAGCCCCGTGTCCCTCCTTCCAATCTCGGGCTCCGCTCGCCGCCCCACCATCGCCCGATCGGCCTAGGTCGATCGGCTAGGTCCGCCCTCGCCTCCTCCCGGCTTCCCGCGTCGCCGGTGGCCGCAGTACACGGCCGCCGCTGCGGCCCGCGTCTCCACGCCGAGCCGCCGGTAGGCGTTCTGCAGGTGAGCCTTCACCGTGTGGAGGGAGATCTCGAGGTGCCGGGCGATGGCGTCGTTCGTGCGCCCCAGGCACACCTGTTCCATCACCTCGTGCTGCCGGGGCGTGAGGGACTCGTGCGCCCGCCCGTCGCCGTCCGCTGCCATGCCCGCTCCTCCGCCTGGCCGTCCGTGGAGACGCAGGCGAGGGGCGCGACGCACCGGGGCCGGCGCCCGGCCGGGACCCGCCAAGGGCCCGGCCCGCGTCCTGCCTGCGTGGGGCCGCGAATGTGTCCGGAAGCGCTCGCGCTCCGGTTGCCGCCGCGGCGGGGCGCCGCGACGGGGCAACCTACCAATCCTCGCGTGGCGCGACGAGTTCCACGTTCCGGCGGCCAACCGCCCCCGCTGGCCGCCGCCGCCCGCCTGCCGGAGCCGGCCGCCACGGCCCGATCCGCCGCCCGGGGCCCGGTCCGCCCGGGTGGCACGGGAGCGGTGTGGACGGAGCGCACGCACGGCCCGGACGCGAGGCTCACGAGGGCGCCTGGACCAGGTCTTCCGCACGGACGAGGCCGAGCCGGGCGCTTTCCTCCCTGCGTCGCTCGAGGGCTTCGCTGAAGCCCGCGCGTGAGAAAATGAGGTAGAACGGTTCCTCGTCCTCCCCGTAGTAGCCGCTGGCCCCGACGCTCCGCTGGAGCCGCTCCAGCACGTTGACGCCGACCGGCCGCCGCCACCACTTGCACTCGCCTGCCAGCGCCTCACCGCCCAGGAGCCGTCCTGCCACGTCGATGTCGTAGTCGTCCGCCCAGATCTGCCCGACCTGGTCCGCCGTGCCCGGCAGGATCTCCTGCACGAAGCAGCGCACGTGCTCGCGGCAGACCCACTCGAACAGGGTGCCCATGTAGTGGTCGAGCGCCGGGGCGATCGCCTCCCGCCACACGGCGCGATCGTGGCCGGCCGAGAGCGCCGAGGCATGGGGCAGGCAGAACCGGTACCAGAAGGCGAGAAACGGGTCGGCCAGCTGATACCGCCGGTCGCGACTCCGTTCGCCCGCGTCCAGCGAGCGGACGATCCGGATCAGGCGGAGCTGCTCCAGCACCTGGACGTAGGGAGACAAAGCCCTGGCATCGGCGATCTCTCGCACTCTTCCGATGATCTCCCCCGATGTCGTGCAGCCGGCGGCGATGGCGCTCAAGATCGTGGCATACCGGGACACGTCCCGCAGCTCCGACTGAAGGAGATTTGTCGGCTCATCGGCGAGCGGTGCCCCCGTGCCGAGCACCACCCGGCGGACGTTGTCCTCGAGTGACAGAGCCGGGTCACAGAGGGTGAGGTAGTACGGCATGCCGCCGAATATGCCCCAGGCGCGGAGCTTCTCCAGCGGCGACCAGTCCTGGAAGAAGCAGGCCGCGTCGCGGAAGAGCAGGGGCTCCACGTCGAGCTTCAGCGTGTGACGGTTGTGGAGCGGGTTCTTCTCGGCAAGCAGGCCCTCCATGAACGAGACCTTGGAACCGCAGAGCACGAGGTTCAGCGGGGATCCCTTCGTGCGCAGCCTGTCGCAGAATTTCTGGAACACGGATGGCAGGGCCGGATCGGCATCGCACAGGTAGGGGAACTCATCGATGACGATCGTGAGGCCCGGGACCCGGCCGGTGGCGAGATCCTCCAGACGGACCAGCACGCCGAGCCACTCTCCCGCCGAATCGAGGACCGGATCGTCCCCGACGGCCTGCGTCGCCTCGGACTTGAACATCGCGAGGCTCAAGGAAGGGGCGACCCGGGTCGCCTGGTAGTAGACCGCGGGCCGGTCCCGCGTCGCCTCGGCCAGGAGGCGGGACTTGCCCACACGCCGCCGGCCGAGAACGATCGCGACGCAGGGCGATGGCGCGTCCAGCCCGGTGCGCAGCGCTTCCAGTTCTCGCGTTCTTCCGATGAACGGCGGTGCCATGACCCCTGCGCCCTTGGGGGGATGTTCTAATCGTGATTAGACTAATCGCGCATAGCATAAGTGCGGGGAGGCGGACATGGCAAGCCTTGCGTGTTCTGCAGGCGGGTATTTCGATGACAGTATCGTGGCCTCCTCCAAGTGGCCGCCTCCGCCTCTCGCCCCGTTACCGGCGCCGGTTCACGACCCGGAACCGGGCCGGCAGGGACTCGGCCCCCGTGCGGCCGTCCCGCACCCGCAGCGTCGCCTCGTACGCCCCCGGCGGCGAGTCCC
>JAVVDU010000079.1:0-3864 GCA_032251515.1 Gemmatimonadota bacterium | reverse complement strand
CCGACGGGCAAAGTACTCCTGCTCCATCTCGTGCAGACGGCGGACGATCTGGCGGGCGAGCTCGCGGGCGCGCCGCAGGCCGGACGGGCTGTCGGAGCACGGCTGGAACAGCTCGAACTGCACGCGGAACCAGTCGCCGCGCCGGGGCAGGGCGGACCAGCTTTCCTGGCGGTCGCCGCGCAGGTAGACGCAGAGCGTCCGGCAGTCGGGCAGGGCGTCGAGGATCCGGCCGACACCGTACGTGACGTTCTCCGGCTCCACGCGCCCGGAACGGCTGCGGCCGCCCTCCGGGAAGACGAGGGCCGACTCCCCGCGCGACAGGACGTGCTGGACTTTGCGCAGGGAGCGCGTCACGCCGTCGCGGCTCCCGCCCCGGGTGATGGGGATGCACTTCACGAGCCACGCGCCCGCCCGGTTCAGGGCGCTGTGCGCGAAGTTCCTCCGCTCGGGCAGGTTCCACGGCATGCGATGGTAGTTCGGCACGTACCACCAGGTGCCGCCGAGCGCCCAGGCGACGATCGCCGAGTCGATCATCGTGAGGTGGTTCGCGCAGATCAGCACCGGGGCGTCGGTCGACGTCACGAGGCGCCGGAAGCGTCGGCGCACGTCGGACACCTCGTGGATCCGGTAGCCGAGCACGACCCGCAGGATGAAGCCGGCCAGCGGGATCCAGAGGATTCCGAGCGCCAGCCCGACGCCCCGCTGGACCGCGAGCGCGAGCCGTGCGCGGCGCGGCAGCGGGGCCGGGTCCGAAGACCGCCCGTCCGCCAAGCCGCCGCTCCTAGCCGGCGCGCGCCAGGATCAGGTCCACGGCGTCGCCCACGGTGTTCACGGAGTCGGCGGCCTCGTCCTCGACCTCGATGTCGAAGGCGTCCTCGAATTCGAGGATCACGTCCACGAGGCGGGCCGAGTTCACCTTGAGGTCGTCCAGGATGTGGGTCTGCTCGGAGACGTCGACCAGCGCCTCCTTGTTCTTCGCGAAGGGGGAGATGATCTCGACGACCTTGCGCAGCACGTCCGCTCTTTCCATGGCCATTCTTTCAGTCCTCCCGGTGAATGCTCAGGTCCGGGATCGCGTCGATCCGCGGTTCAGTCTTCCCAGCGCCTGTAGATGACGCAGGCGTTCACGTCTCCGAACCCGAAGCCGGACTTCACGATCGTTCGGAGATCGTCGATCTCCACGCGCTCGTGCGGTACGGAATCGGCGAACGGCTCGATCTCCGGATGCAGGTCCTCGCAATTGCGCGAGGCGTGCAGGAAGCGCTCGCGCAGCATCACCATGCAGGCGGCGGATTCCAGCGCGCCGGCGGCGCCCAGGCCGTGGCCGATGAGCGACTTCGTGGCGTGGATCCAGGGAAAGTCGCCGGGGTCCCGGTCGAGAGCGGCCGACCAGTTCGCGACCTCGGTCGGGTCGGCGCCGGTCGCCGTCAGGTGGCCGTTGATCGCGTCGATCTCCGCGGCCGGGATGCCGGCGTCGCCCACGGCCGCCCGGATGCAGCGCTGGACGCTCACCGGGTTCGGGGCCGTCATGCTGCCGCCGCTCCGGTGCCCGCCGCTGTTCAGCGCCCCGCCCAGCACCTCCGCGTAGATCCGCGCGCCCCGCTCCAGCGCTCCATCCAGGCTCTCGAGATGGAGGACGGCGGCGCCGCAGCCGGGAATGAACCCGCCGGCCGAGGCGCTCATCGGGCGCGAGGCCTCCGCGGGCGCGTGGTTGTGCGTGCGGCACAGCACCCGCATCGCGTCGAAGCCGGCCCAGATGTAGTGGCTCGCCGCCTCGGTCCCGCCGCACAGCATCCGCCCGGCCTTCCCGCGGCGGATGCGCTCGAAGCCCTCGAGGATCGCCTCCGTGCCGGTGCTGCACGCGCTGGAGTTTGCGGTGACCTGGTTTCCGAGCGCCAGGAGTCCCGAGACGCGCGCCGAGACGCCGCTCGCCATCACCTGCTCGACCATCGTGCTGCCCAGCCGCCGGACCTTGCCGGCGTCGGTGAGGGGAATGAGGCGCTCGGCGGTCGTGTCGAGTCCGCCGATTCCCGTGCCGATCACGGCGCCGGCGTCCCAGTTCACGTCGTCATCGGCCGGGTCGGGCCGCACGAACCCGGCGTCGGTCCAGGCATCCACCGCCGCGAGGCACCCGAAGCGGTGGCTGGAGTTCATGGCCCGCCGCTCCTCTTCGTCGAAGTACGCCTCGCAGAGCTCCTCGACGCGGTCCTCGTCGGGCACGCCGGCCACCGTGCAGCCGAAGTTGCGCTCCTCCATGACGGGGACGTGCCGCAGGCCGGAGCGGCCTTCCCGCAGGGCCGCGGCGAAGTCGGCCATGCCGATCCCGTTGGGCGCCACGACGCCGACGCCCGTCACCACGACGCGCCGCATCACAGGGCCACCGCCATGCCGGAGACCGTGCCCGAGCACACGAGCGTTCCGTCGTCCAGTCGCATCTCCGCCTCGCTGCGGATCTTGCCGCGGCGGAAGAATTTCAGCCGCGCCTCGGTCGTGACGCGCCGTCCCGGCTCCACGAGTCCGGAGAACTCCACCGCCGCGTCGGTGAACAGGGCGATCTTGCGGCGGACCTCTTCGATGCCGCCCTCCAGGGCCACAAGGTGAATGCCGAGCGCCACGACCGCCACCTGCGCCAGTGACTCGAGCAGGATCACGCCGGGGGTCACGGGCCAACCCGGGAAGTGGCCCCGGTAGAAGTCCGCGTCCGGACGGAACGTGTACGAGGCGACGATCCGCTCCGCGTCCACCGATGCGATCTCGTCCACGAAGCGGAAGGGCTCCTGCTGCGGCAGGAGCGCGAGCACCTCGGCGGGCCCGAGGACCGTGCCGGGGCCGGCCGCGCCGGGGCCGCGCGCACCGGGCACGCGCGCGCCGGTCACGTCTCCCCCAGCCGGCCGCCCCGCGCGTTCGCCGACGGCCACGGGTAGTCGGGATACGCGATGTCGCGGAACACGCCCACCTTGGCGCGCCGCACCTCGTAGATCGGCTGGCCGTCCACGAGTACCCGTCCGTCGCCGATCGCGATGGCCGAGCCGGAGCGGGGCAGCTCCTGGTAGCGGACGATGTCGATCTCGTAGCGCACGACGCCGTCGTGCGGCCGGATCTGCCCGGCGAACTCGACCTCGCCGCACCCGAGCGCCCGGCCGGTGCCGAGCGCCCCGCTCCACGCGCAGTAGAAGCCCACGAGCTGCCAGATGCCGTCCACCCCGAGGCAGCCGGGCTGCACGGGGTCGCCGAGGAAGTGGCACTGGAAGAACCAGTCGTCGAGCCGCACGTCGCGCTCCGCCTCGATCCGGCCCTTGCGCCCGCCGCCCGAGATGTGGCCGATCCGGTCGACCATCAGCATCGGGGGCGTGGGTGGGCGGGTGCCGAAGCCCGCCGGCGGGTCGTCGATGAGGCGCCCGTAGGCCAGGGCGAGGATCTCTTCGCGCGTGAAGCGGTCGCGGGACCGGAACTCGGCGTAGGTCAAGCTGCGGCCTCCGGCGGTCCGAAGCGGAGCAGGAAGCTCGACCAGGTGAGCCCCGAGCCGACGCCGACGACCGCGACGTCGTCCGCGTCGCCCCAGTCGTCCCAGCGCATGGAGAGCACCGACGGCGCGCCGGCGGCGCCGGTGTTGCCGAAGTCCACGACGTTGTGGTGGTGCCGGTCGGGCGCGATGCCGCACTGCTGGCACACGGTCTCGAGCATGCGGAGGTTCGCCTGGTGGCCGACGAAGTGCAGGTCCCGGCCCGCGAACGTGCCCCCGGCCCCGTGCGCCTTCTGGAGGCGGCGCAGCAGCCGCACGGTCCGCTTGATCGCGAACATCTGCACTGTCCGGCCCTCCTGCGCGAAATGCCCGCCGACCGGGACGACGACCTTGTCGCGTCC
>JAVVDU010000078.1:0-3925 GCA_032251515.1 Gemmatimonadota bacterium | reverse complement strand
CGCACCCCGACCAGTACGCCCGCTCCCCCGCCTCCACCTGCCCCGCCGTCAGCGCCTCGCGCGCCCGCTCCAGCGCCTCCCACGACCCCACCTGCGCACGTGCCGCCGTCGGAGCCGCGAGAAGAATCCCGCCGAGGACCAGGACCGGAAGCACCCACCACGGCAAACGGCCGCCGCGAGAGTCGACGATCCGACCATGACCTCCGTATCCGAGGCCCACGCTGGTTCCCATCTCGAAGCCCCCCTCAGCGCCCTGCCCGGGCCAGGCCCTGCTCCACAAGCCGCCGCAGCGAGTCCAGCGGCACCGCACCGCCCACCAGCATCTCGTTCACCAGGATCCCCGGCGTCCCACGGATCCCCAGTCCCGCCGCCGCCCGCATGTCCGCCTCGATCCTCTCCACCGGACGACCCTCCGCCACGCATGCCGCGAAGGCCGCCGCATCCCCTCCCGGCAGCGTCTCGAATCGCCCCGCGAAGTCGTACCCGCCCGCCTTCACCTCCGCCGCCTCCGCGAACAGCAGGTCGTGGTACGGCCAAAACCGTCCCTGCTCCTCCGCACACTCGGCCGCCACCGCCGCCGCCCGCGCCTGCGGGTGGATCGCCTCCAGCGGCAGGTGCCGGAACACGTGGCGCACCCGTCCCGGATACGCGGCAATCAGACTGTCCATCCGGCCACTCAGCATCCGGCAGAACGGACACTGGAAGTCCGAAAACTCCACCACCGTCACGGCTGCGTCCGCCTCGCCGCGCCACGCGCCCGGCTCCGCCAGTTCCGCCCAGCCCTCCACCTCCCGCCCCTCCGCCACGAGTCCCGCCTGCGCACGGCCCTGCCGGCCCGAGATCCGCTCCGTGACCGCCAGAGCCGCCAGCACCAGCGCCGCGACGGCAAGGACCACCGTCGCGCCCGCCTCCAGCCGCGAGCTCCAGGGCCGCTCACTATGACTCCCCATGCTCGTCTCCTCCGATCACTGACCCGGTCGGGTCTGTGATGCGATGCTGGCTACCGCTCTCCGCCGACAGCCGAAGAGCCAAGGCCCCGCGCTTGTCACCGATCAGTTGCACGGCGACGCGACTCGTCACTTGGCTGTCGACCCTGCTCCGCCGACTGATTCACCCCACTCCCGGGATTACGGGTCTCGGCTGCCGCACAGAGTAGGGCAGATTCTAGAGAGGACTTGAACGAGCTATCCTCACGACTCCCGACACGGTGAATCGCAATCGTAGTAGCAGTAGTCCCCCGATCCGGCGCACCCCGCGAGCGGACAGAACTCCCAGTGACCACCGCAGTCGAACGGAGGAGGGATCGACGGCGCACACACCGAACACGGATCCCACTGCATCGCGTCCGTCCTCGAAGGAGCCAGCACCATCGCGGAGACGACCGCGATCAGTCCGCACAGCCAACGGATCGTCCTCATGTCTGCCTTCCTTTCCGGGAGCCTCGATCGGCTCCCCTGGCGTCGCCCGCTCCGCCGGCGGCCGAGCCCCGTGTCCCTGCCTTCAATCTCGGGCCCCACTCGGCGCCCCACCATCGCCCGATCGGCCTAGGTCGATCGGTCAGGGGCCGCCCTCGCCTCCCCCCGGCTCTCCGCGTCGCCGGTGGCCGCAGTACACCGCCGCCGCCGCGGCACGCGTCTCCACGCCGAGCCGCTGGTAGGCGTTCTGCAGGTGAGCCTTCACCGTGTGGAGGGAGATCTCGAGGTGCCGGGCGATGGCGTCGTTCGTGCGCCCCAGGCACACCTGTTCCATCACCTCGTGCTGCCGGGGCGTGAGGGACTCGTGCGCCCGCCCGTCGCCGTCCGCTGCCATGCCCGCTCCTCCGCCTGGCCGTCCGTGGAGACGCAGGCGAGGGGCGCGACGCACCGGGGCCGGCGCCCGGCCGGGACCCGCCAAGGGCCCGGCCCGCGTCCTGCCTGCGTGGGGCCGCAGATGTGTCCGGAAGCGCTCGCGCTCCGGGGACCGCCGCGGCGGGGCGCCGCGACGGAGTAACCTACGAATCCTCGCGTGGCGCGGCGAGTTCCAGGTTCCGCCGGCGACCCCCGGGGCCGCCGCCGGCCCCCACCGCCCGCCAGCCGGCGCCGGTCGCCACGGCCCGATCCGCCCCACATCCTCGCCCCCGGCCCCGGTTGACCGAAGGCACAGATTCATGGTATTATATTATCAGTTGACTCACCATCAGAGGATAACTATTCCTATGTTACCGATTGAGCTGCAGGCCCCGCAGGACATCGCCCGCGTGCTGGCCCGCCGGGTCAAGGTGCTCCGCCTGGATCGCGGCTGGACTCAGCGGGAGCTCGCCGAGCGCGCCGGCGTCGCCCTGGCCACCTACCGCCGGTTCGAGCGGACCGGCCGTATTTCGTTGGAGCGACTCCTGCGGCTCGCGTTGGTCCTGGATGCACTGGGCGGCTTCCACCAGCTCTTCGTCCGCCCTCCCGCCCAGTCCCTGGAGGAGATGGAGCGGCGGGTGGAGCGGCCGGGCCGCCAGCGGGGCAGGCGCGGCGATGCGTAAGCTCGAGGTACGGCTGGACTGGGGAGAGAAGCAGGTCCGGGTCGGCGTCCTCGCCGAGCAGGACCGGCGTATCTACTTCGAGTACGATGCGGCGTTTCTGGAAAACCCTCTGCCCATCTCGCCCATCAAGCTCCCGGCACGCCCGGGCGTCTTCGAGCACACGGAGCGGGACTTCGCCGCCGTGTTCGGAGTCTTCAACGACTCCCTGCCCGACGGCTGGGGGCTGCTTCTCATGGACCGCGAGTTCAGGAAGCGCGGAATGTCTCCGGCCGCCGTATCCGTGCTCGATCGCCTGGCGTACATCGGAACGCGCGGCCTGGGCGCGCTCACGTACCACCCGCCGACCGGGGTGGGCGGGGAGGCGAGCATACGGATCGAGCTCGAAGCTCTTGCCCGGCAGGCCGCGCGGATCCTGGAAGGGAGCGCGGAAGACGTTCTGCCGGCCCTGCGCATCGCCGGCGGTTCTCCGGGCGGCGCCCGCCCGAAGGTGATCGTCGGGCTCCGGGATGACGGGCACATGATCTCCGGCACGTCCGACCTGCCGGAGGGCTATCGCCACATCCTCGTCAAGTTTCCCGCCACGGAGGACCCTCCAGACATCGGCGCGGTCGAGGAGGCCTTCGCTCGCATGGCGCGGGCGGGCGGTGTCGATGTTCCTCCGTCCCGACTCATCGAGACGCGGGGCGGGGGACGTTACTTCGCGGCGGAGCGCTTCGATCGCCAGGAAGGCCGACGGCTCCACATGCACACGCTCGGCGGCCTCCTCCACGCGAGCCACCGGCTTCCGTCGCTCGAGTACGAAGGCCTGCTCAAGGCGACGCTCGTTCTCACGAAGGACCAGCGCCAGGTCGATGAGGCTTTCCGCCGCATGGTCTTCAATGTGCTCGCCCACAATCGCGACGATCACGTGAAGAACTTCTCCTATCTCATGGACCGGACCGGCCGGTGGCGCCTTTCGCCCGCATACGATCTCGTCTTCGCGGAGGGCCCGGGCGGCCAGCACACCATGGCCATCGCCGGAGAGGCGGAGCGGCCAGGTGAGGAGGACATGCTGCACGTGGCCGAATCCTGCGGCGTCGATCGGCGAAGGGCGCGAGAGATCGTTAAGGAGATCCAGGCCGCGGTCGCTCAGTGGCCGGACCTTGCCAGAGACACCGGGGTTTCCGCCCGGACCCGGCGCCACATCGAACGGGCTTTCAACCGCCAGGCGATGCGGCGCGGCCGGATCTGAGCCGCTCGCAGGATCCGCCCCCCGCTACCGGCGCCGGTTCACGATCCGGAACCGGGCGGGCAGGGACTCGGCCCCCGTGCGGCCGTCGCGCACCCGCAGCGTCGCCGCGTACGCCCCCGGCGGCGAGTCTCCCAGCTCCAGTCGGTACAGGCCCCGCGCCGCCTCCCCCGCACCCGCCGGGCCCT
>JAVVDU010000077.1:0-4336 GCA_032251515.1 Gemmatimonadota bacterium | reverse complement strand
TGCGGCTTCGTCCGCTCGAACTTCTGCTTCGCCATCTCGACTGGACTCCTGTGTCGCGACCCGTCTCCGCCGCGCGCGGCGGCGGAGAGTCGGTCAGTTGCGGCCCTGGATAATCTCTTCCGCCTTGGACTTCGGAACTTCCGCGTAGTGCGCGAACTGCATCGAGTAGACGGCCCGGCCCTGGCTGAGCGACCGGAGCGTCGTGGAGTACCCGAACATCTCGGCCAGCGGCACGGAGGCGGCCACGACCTGGGCGCCGGCGCGCTGGGTCATGCCGCCGATCTTGCCGCGACGGCCGTTCAGGTCGCCGATCACCTCGCCGAGGTACTCGTCCGGCGTGACGACTTCCACGGACATGACCGGCTCGAGCAGCGCCGGATCCGCTCGGCGGACGCCCTCCTTGAGGGCCATCGAGCCGGCGATCTTGAACGCCATCTCGCTCGAGTCGACGTCATGGTACGACCCGTCGACGAGCGTCGCCTTGATGTCGATGAGCGGATATCCGGCCAGCACGCCCGTGTCCATCGCCTCCCGCATCCCCTGCTGCGCGGGATTGATGAACTCCCGGGGAATCGAGCCGCCGACGATCGCGTCCTCGAACAGGAACCCGGCGCCGGTCTCCGCCGGCTCGAGGTCCACGACGACGTGGCCGTACTGCCCCCGGCCGCCCGACTGGCGCACGAACCGTCCCTCCACCTTCTGGACGGCCTTGCGGATCGTCTCGCGGTACGCGACCTGCGGCCGGCCGACGTTCGCGTTGACCTTGAACTCGCGCTGCAGACGGTCGACGATGATCTCGAGGTGCAGCTCGCCCATCCCGCTGATCAGCGTCTGGCCCGTCTCCTCGTCGGTCTGGACCCGGAACGTGGGGTCCTCCTCGGCGAGCTTGGCGAGCGCCTCGGACAGCTTGTCCTGGTCCGCCTTCGTCTTCGGCTCGATCGCCACGCGAATCACCGGCTCCGGGAAGCTCATCGCCTCGAGGATGATCGGCTTGGCCGCGTCCGACAGCGTGTCGCCCGTGCGCGCGAACTTGAGCCCGATCACCGCGCCGATTTCGCCGGCCCGCAGCTCCTCGACCTCTTCGCGCTTGTTGGCGTGCATCTGCAGGAGACGCGACACCCGCTCCTTGCGGTCCTGCGTGGTGTTCAGCACGTGCGACCCCGCGGGGAGCCGCCCGGAGTAGACGCGCACGTACGTGAGCCGGCCCACGTACGGGTCCGTCATGATCTTGAAGGCGAGCGCCGAGAACGGCTCGTCCTCCGACGGGCCGCGGTCCTCGAAGCTCTCGTCGTGGTTCGGCAGGTGGCCGCGCACCGGGGGCACGTCCAGCGGGGACGGCAGGTAGTCGACCACCGCGTCGAGGAGGCGCTGCACGCCCTTGTTCTTGAACGAGGCCCCGCACAGCACCGGCGTGATCGCGCCGGCGAGGGTCGCCCGGCGCACCGCCCGGCGGACCTCGTCCTCCTCGAGCTCCCGTCCCTCGAGGTAGTGCTCCAGCAGTTCCTCGTCGTGCTCGACCGCCGCCTCGACGAGCTCGTGCCGCAGCTGCTCGGCCTTCTTCCGCAGCGAATCGGGAATCTCCCCCTCGGTCCAGTTCACGCCGAGGGAGTCCTCGTCGTACACGATCTCCTTCATCCGGACGAGATCGACCAGCCCGGTGAACAGCTCGCCCTCCCCGAGCGGGAACTGCAGCGGGTAGGCCTTCGCCCCGAGGCGGTCCCGCATCATCGACACGACGTTCTCGAAGTCCGCGCCGACCCGGTCCATCTTGTTGACGAACGCGATGCGCGGCACGCGGTACTTGTCTGCCTGGCGCCATACCGTCTCGGACTGGGGCTCCACGCCGCCCACGGCGCAGAACAGGGCGACGGCGCCATCCAGGACGCGCAGGCTGCGCTCGACCTCGACCGTGAAGTCGACGTGGCCCGGGGTGTCGATGATGTTGACCTGGTGCTGCTCGTCGAAGCGGGTCCAGAAGGCCGTGGTGGCCGCCGACGTGATCGTGATGCCGCGCTCCTGCTCCTGCTCCATCCAGTCCATCGTCGCGTCGCCGTGATGCACCTCGCCCATGCGGTGCGTCCGGCCCGTGTAGTACAGGATGCGCTCCGTCGTCGTCGTCTTGCCGGCATCGATGTGCGCCATGATGCCGATGTTCCGGACCTTCTCCAGCGGTGTCTTGCGTGCCATCTATGTCAGACCCGTCATTCTCCGTGTGTGTCGAACCGCCCGGGACCCGCCGTCGCCGGCGGGCCCGCCGGCGACTACCAGCGGTAGTGAGCGAACGCCTTGTTCGCCTCGGCCATCCTGTGGACCTCGTCCTTCCTCCGGCAGGCGCCGCCGTCGCCCCGCGACGCGTCCAGCAGTTCCGCCGCCAGGCGGTCCGCCATCGACTTGCCCGCCCGGCCGCGCGCGAACTGGACGAGCCAGCGGCGGGCCAGCGAGTCGCGCCGCCGCGGCGTGACCTCGACCGGGACCTGGTACGTGGCGCCGCCCACCCGGCGACTGCGGACTTCCAGCACCGGCTTGGCGTTCGCGAGGGCCTGGCGGAACACGTTGAGTCCCGGCTGCCCCGTCTTCTCCTCGATCTTCCGCATTGCCTCGTAGAAGATCGACTCGGCCGTCGACCGCTTCCCGTCGAGCATCAGGACGCTGATGAAGCGCGTGACCTCCTGGCTCGCGTACTTCGGATCGGCCGGGACCTCCCGCGGAATCGCTCGGTTCCTGCGTGACATGTGCCTTCCCTCGAACAGAGAGCCCGGCCGAACGCACGGGCCGGGCTGTGCCTGCCCGGGAGCCCGCGGCCCCCGGGACGTCCGGACGAACCGGACCGACCGTCTCAGCGCTTGGAGCCGTACTTCGACCGGCCCTGCCTGCGGTCGGCGACGCCGGATGCGTCCAGCGTGCCTCGGATGATGTGGTAACGGACGCCCGGGAGGTCCTTGACGCGCCCCCCGCGGATCAGGACGATGCTGTGCTCCTGCAGGTTGTGCCCCTCGCCCGGGATGTAGGCCGTCACCTCGTACCCGTTCGTCAGCCGGACGCGGGCCACCTTCCGGAGAGCCGAGTTCGGCTTCTTCGGGGTCGTGGTGTAGACCCGGGTGCACACCCCGCGCTTCTGCGGGTTCGCCTCCAGGGCGGGGGCCTTCCGCTTCTTCTCGACCTGGGTCCGGCCCTTGCGCACCAGCTGGTTGATCGTGGGCATTGCCTGTCCGTCCCTCTCCGACCTCATCGTCGAAAACCGCGTCTCCGGGACGGTCCGCCCGGCGGACGTCGGAGGCGCGGAAAAAAGTGCGGGGACGAGTCCGTTTCGCCCCCGGCGCAAACGTGCGTCGGCCCTCCGGCCGACAGATCGTGCAAGGTAGGAGCGCCGACAGGCGCTGTCAAGGAACTACCCGGCATCGAAATAGGGCGGCGGGGCTGGCGGAACCGGCCCTCCGGCGGGGCATCCTGCCCCGCCGGCCCGGCCGGCCCGGTCAGGTCGCAGTCGCCTCCTGCTCCGCCCCCTCGGGCGTCGTGCCCGCTTCCGCGACGCCGAGCTCGAGCCCGACCTCGGCATCGCCGTCTCCCTCGCCGCGCAGCTCCGCGAACAGGCCGAGCGCGGCAGCCTCCGGCTCGGGCTCGACCCGCCGCATGGAGTCGAGCTCGGCCTGCAGGGGCTCGCTCACCAGGAACTCGATCTCCTGGAAGCGGTGGATTCCGGTCCCTGCGGGGACCAGGTGCCCGATGATGATGTTCTCCTTCAGGCCTCGGAGCTGGTCCGATGCGCCCCGCACGGCGGCATCGGTAAGTACCCTCGTCGTCTCCTGGAACGAAGCCGCGCTGATGAACGACTCCGTCGTCAGGCTGGACTTCGTGATCCCCAGCAGCACGGGCTCGGCGCGGGGCGGCTTGCCCCCCTCCTGGATGACCTTCTGCGTCGCGTCGCGGAACTCCATCCGGTCGATGTGCTCCCCCTCGAGAAACTGCGTGTCCCCGGACTCGGTGATCCGCACCTTCTGAAGCATCTGGCGGACGATCACGCCGATGTGCTTGTCGTTGATCCGGACGCCCTGCAGCCGGTAGACCTCCTGGACCTCGTTCAGCAGGTACTCCTGCACGGCCCGCGGGCCCTTGACCCGAAGGATGTCGTGGGGGTTCACCGGTCCCTCGGAGAGGCGGTCGCCCGCGCGCACGAGGTCTCCCTCGTGCACCCGGAGGTGCTTGCCGACCGGCACCTGGTAGACCTGCTCCTCCCCGCCGTCCATCGTCACGAGGATCTCGCGCTTGCCCCTCTTGATCGAGCCGAAGCTGACGCGCCCGTCGACCTCGGTGATCGTGGCCGGGTCCTTGGGCCGGC
>JAVVDU010000076.1:0-4387 GCA_032251515.1 Gemmatimonadota bacterium | reverse complement strand
GCGGACCCTTCTCGTTCGAGGTCAACTTCCGTCCGGCCGGGCCGGGCCTGGTGCAGACCTCGTGGAGCCTGGTGGGCCTGCCCTTCCCGGTGGACGCGTCCGGCGGCAACGTGGTCACCTTCGAGGTGAAGGCGCCGGGCGACGCCTTCCCGCCGGCCTCGCGGGAGAACACCACGAGCTCGGACTTCGCGATTCCCTTCCCCGGTACGTGCCGCGATACGAACGACGGTCGCTGGGCGATCTGACGTACGGCGCGTGGCCGCGGCGAAACCCGGCGCCCCGTTCCCGCGGGCGCCGGGTTTCGTATTCTGACAGGCCATGACCGCGTTCGTCGGCCGCACCCGGGAGCTCGAGACGCTCCGTGCCCGTTACCGCCAGGCGGCGGAAGGCCGCGGCAACACGGTATTCGTGTCCGGCGAGGCGGGAGCGGGCAAGAGCACGCTCGTGGAGCGGTTCCTGTCCGAGGTGGGCGCGGGGCCCGGGGCGGCGAAGGTGGTGGACGGGGCGTTCTCGGAGCAGTTCGGCACGGCGGAGCCGCTCGTCGCGTTCATCGAGGCGTTCAAGGAGCTCCTCCAGTCCGAGGGACGCTCCGGCGGCAGCATGACCTGGATGGACGTGGCGCGCGAAGTGGCGCCCACCTGGATCAGCGCCCTGCCGGTGGTGGGCAACGTGCTCGAGGCCGGCGTGGTCACCGCGATGGCGCTGAAGAAGAAGGAGGCGGGGGTGGCGGCGGCGCCCGTGGCCCGCCAGGCGGTGAGCGAGGAGGCGCTCTACTTCCAGTACACGGAGGTCCTCCTGCGGGCCGCCGAGGATCGGCCCGTCGTCCTGTTCCTGGACGACCTGCACTGGGCCGACCTCACGTCGATCGGCCTGCTGACCCACATCGCGCGCAAGATCGACGGCGCACGCGTGCTCCTGCTCGGCACCTTCCGTCCGGTGGACGTGGAGGCCGCGGACCACGCCCTGCGCGCGGCCAAGCAGGAGCTGGAACGCTACGGCGTGTCGCTGGAAATCCCCCTGTCGAGCCTGGAGCCCGAGGCGCTGGAGCGCCTGCTCGAGAACCGCCTGGGCGGCCCGGCCACGCCGCGGCTCGCCCGCTGGTTGGAGAAGCACGCCGGCACCAACCCGCTGTTCTACGAGGAGCTCCTGACCTGGCTGCGCGACGGCGGACACGCCCGGGAGCGCGAGGGCACGTGGGACCTCGACCCGGAGCCGGCCGCCGTCGAGATCCCCCGCTCCGCCGAGAGCGCCCTGGAGCGCCGGCTGGAGCGCCTCGAGCCCGAGGTGTACCGCGTCCTCGAGCACGCCAGCGTCGAGGGCGACGTGTTCCACTCGCTCGTGCTGGCGCGCCTCCTGGACGTCGACGAGCTGGAGCTCGAGGAGCTGCTGGAGCCGATCGTCCGGGTGCACCGGCTCGTCCGCCTGCTGGAGACCCGGGACCTGCCGGGCGGCGACATCTCGAGCGTTTACCAGTTCGCGCACTTCCTCGTGCACGACATCCTGCGCCGCCACCTGCAGGGGAAGCGGAAGATCCTCCTGCACCGGAAGGTCGCGGGCATCCTGGTGGAGCTCTACGCCTCGGACACGACGGCCGTGGACGCCGAGCTCTCGGTCCACTTCGACGAGGGACGGCAGCCCGAGGAGGCGTACCGGTACTCGCTGCGCGCGGCGGACCGCGCGGAGCTCCTGTACGCGCACCACGACGCGATCGAGGTGCTGTCGCGGGCCCTGCGCTGCGCGGGCGACGACCCGGACCGGCGCCGCACGGCGCTCGAACGTCTCGCCGCGGCGAACCGCCGCACCGGTCGCTTCGAGGACGCGGCGCGGCTGCTGGCCGATGCCCTGGCGGAGGCGGCCCGGGCGGGGGACGCCGAGGCGGAGCTCCGCCTCCGGCGACTCGCCGTCGAGGTCGAGCTGGAACGGGGCGCCCGCCCGCCCGCCGAGCTGCTGGAGGAGGCGAAGGTCCTCGTCCGGCGGGCGCGCGAGCTGGGCGCACGGGCCGAGCTGTGCCGCCTCCTCTGGTTCCTGCGGCGCCTGCCGGAGTCCGTGTCCGCCACGGAAGGGACGCGCGCCGCCCTGCAGAAGGCCCTCGAGGTGGCGCGCGGCATGGAGGACGGGCCGCTGCGGGCGCGGGCGAAGTTCGAGCTTGCCGGCTGGTACATCGAGCAGGCGCGTTCGGAGGAGGCGGTGCCGCTGCTCCGGGGCGCCCTCGAGCTGTGCGGCGCCGAGGCGGATCGGCAGCTCGAGGGGGCCTGCCGGAACGCCCTCGGCGTGTGTCACGTCCTGGCGGCCCGCACCGACGAGGCGATCGCGGCGTTCGAGGCGGCCCGGCAGACGTTCGGCGAGATCGGCGATCCGGCGCACGCCCTGTACGTGGACAGCAACCTGGGGGGACTCCTGACGCGGCGCGGCGAGTTCGAGCGGGCGGAGGAACGCCTCGCCGAGGCCCTGCGGGTGGCCCGGCGGCTCGCTGCCGCGAACCGGGTCCTGTTCCCGCTCTTCCAGTTCGCGGAGCACTGGGAGGCGCGGGGCGACTGGGCGCACGCGGCGGACTTCTGGTCACGCCTGCGCGAGGCGGCTCGCGAGGCGGGCTACCCCGAGGACGCGCTGGCCGCGGAGTGCGGGCTCGGCCTCGTGGCGCTGGAGCGGGGCGCCCTGGAGGAGGCCCGCTCCCGCCTCGCGGCGGCGAGCGGCAAGCTCGGCAAGGCGCCGCCGTGGTCGGAGACGACGGAGGTGTGGCGCCGGCTGGCGGCGCGCGTGCTGGCCGCGGGGGGAGACCGGGCGGAGGCCCTGCGGCACGTCGAGGCCGCCGAGAGCGCGCTGGCGGACGGGGACCGTTACGGCTGGGCCCGCTTCCGCCTGCTGCGCGCCACGATCGAGGCGGACGCCGACCCGTCCGCAGCGGTCGCCGCGGCGGAGGAGGCGGAGGCCGCATTCCGCGCCCAGGGCGCGGCACCCATGGCGGAGCGCGCGGCGGCGCTCATCGAGACCCTTGAAGCAGCGGGAGGAACCGCATGAACGGACGGAACGTGAGACGGAGCTTCCCGGCGCTCGTCGCGGCGGGCCTGCTCTGGGCCTGCGGGGACGGCGCGGGCGGAGGCGCTCCCGGAGACGGGGCGCCGGAACCGGCCGGAGATCCCGTATCCGGCGGCGCCGCGGTGATCTGCGCGCAGGGACAACCGGAGACGCTGAACCCCTTCGTCTCCCCGGACCAGCTCTCCCTGGATCTCGCCCCGCTGCTGTTCACCCCGCTGGTGCGCGTGTCGCCCGCGTACGAGATCGAGCCGGCGCTGGCTGAAGCGTGGAGCTGGGAGGACGACGCCACGCGCCTCGTCCTGCGGCTGCGACACGACGTGACGTGGCACGACGGCGCGCCCGTCACCGCGGAGGACGTGGCCTTCACCCTGCGGACCGCCGCCGACCCGGACTACGGGTCCTTCCTCGCCCCCGACCTCGAGACGCTCGCCGGCGCCGAGGCGATCGACCCGGTCACCGTCGAGGTACGGTTCGGAGAGCCGTTCCGGGCGGGGCTCGAGCCGCTGGCGGGGCTCCCGGTCCTGCCGGCCGGCCGGCTCGCCGGCCTGGGCCCCGAGGAATTCGCCCGGGCGGAGTACCACCGCGAGCCGGTGGGCAGCGGCCCGTACCGGATCGCGTCGCGCGGGGCGGACGGCCGGCTGGTGTTCGAGCGGGCGCCGGACTATCCCGCCGACCTGGGTCCCGCCCGGCTGGACAGGGTGCTGTTCCGGGCCATCCCCGAGGAGGCCACGATGGCGGCGGAGCTCCGCTCGGGCGGCGCCGACGCGTGCATCACCGGATCGGCCGCCGCCGCCACGATCGCCGGCACGCGCGGGGTGGAGCTGGAGCCGCTCTCGCCTCCGTCCCTGTTCGTCGTGCCGCTGGACACCCGCGTCCCGGCGCTCGCCGACCCGCGCGTCCGGAGGGCGCTGTCGGCCGCCCTGGTCCGCGAGGAGATCGCGGCGGTGATCTCGCCGCTCGCCCGGCCGGCCACGCGCCCCCTGCCACCCGGCAGCCCGTGGCACGACCCGGCCGCCGCCCAGCCGGACGCCGACCCCGCGCTCGCCGCCCGGCTGTTCGCCGAGGCGGGCTGGACCCGGGACGGGGCGGACGGTCCGCTGCGGGACGCCGAGGGGCGGCCGTTCCGCCTCACGGTCACGGCCCCGGGCGCGTTCGAGACGCCGCTCACCGCCGTGCAGGCCCAGTGGCGGGCGGCCGGCGTCGAGGCCGAGCTCCGCTTCATGGAGTGGGCGAGCTACGTGCAGGCGCTCATGGACCCGGAGCGGCGTCCCGAGGCGATGGCGCTGTCGTTCGTGGAGGACCGGGTCCTGCGGCCCGACTTCTCCGGCACGTACGCCAGCGACAGCCCGCG
>JAVVDU010000075.1:0-4540 GCA_032251515.1 Gemmatimonadota bacterium | reverse complement strand
CGGCCCGTCCCCGCCTCCCGGCCCCGGAACTGCAGCAGCTCGTAGCGCAGCTCCAGCTCCCCGTTCACCTCCGGGCGGTCCGGCACCGAGTCCAGCACGTACGCCGCGTCCTTCCATACCTCCCGACGCTCGGAGAACAGCTCCTGCTCCACCAGCGGGATGTACAGCGAATCCTGGACCACTACCGGCCGGTCATCATCGAACGGATCCGGGCTGGGCATTGCCTTGCGCGGCTTGGTTGCGAGGATCCGGTGCGCGATCTGAGCGTAGCGCACGTCCAGCCCCTGCCGCGACAGGTACAGTTCAGGAAGCACGAGAAACGCGAACCCACCCACCGACGACGGCCGCGGACCCGCGCTGAGCAGATCAAGCCGGCCGCCCCTGTCTTCGAGCATCTCCTGCACATCTGGACGACCCACGTTCCCGCAGCGGTAGACGAGCTCGAGGCCCTCGATCAGCCACCAGTCCGCCTCCCCGTCCAGCGGCGAGAAGTGGTAGACCCGCGTCCCCTCCGGCCCGTCGTACGCCCAGCTCTCGTTGCTCGAGTAGCACTCCGGGCTCACCCGTATGTCCTCCACCTGCCCCGCGAACGACGTCCGCCGGTTCGGCTCGCCCAGCCGCACGTACACCAGCCCCCGGTCGTCCAGCTCCACCCCCGGCGGCCGGTCCAGCTTCACCGACAGCATCCGGCCCCGCACTCCCACCCGGCCCATCTTCCCCGTCACCCGCCGGTACCACGCCCGCGCGTGCGCCAGCCGCCCGTAGTGCACCGCCAGCCGCTCGCCCACCCCCAGACCCGCACGCGCCGCCCGCTGGCTCCAGAAGCCCCGCAGGTACCCGCACACCGAGTCCGCCAGCACCCCACCCGCACGCCACCCCTCCACCCGCGCCCGCTCCTCCGGCGTCGCCAGCGTCTCCGCGTCCCGCCAGTAGCCCTCCGCCGCCTCCCCCACGCCCGCACCGCACCCCGACCAGTACGCCCGCTCCCCCGCCTCCACCTGCCCCGCCGTCAGCGCACCCCGTGCCCGCTCCAGCGCCTCCCACGCGCCTACCTGGGCCCGCAGCACGCCGGGGACCGCGCCCACACCCAGGCCCGCGAGCAGCGCCGTCCGCGACAGGGCCCGTCGCCGATACGGAGCGTGCAACGAACCCATCAGCGACACGCTGCGGGACCACCTCCTCGCTTCCATCGCTGCCCCCTCTCAGCGCCCTGCCCGGGCCAGGCCCCGCTCTACCAGGCGCCGCAGCGAGTCCAGCGGCACCGCACCGCCCACCAGCATCTCGTTCACCAGGATCCCCGGCGTCCCACGGATCCCCAGTCCCGCCGCCGCCCGCATGTCCGCCTCGATCCTCCCCGCCGGACGATCCTCCGCCACGCATGCCTCAAAGGCCGCCGCGTCCGCACCCGGCAGCGCCTCGAATCGCACGGCATAGTCGTACCCGCCCGCCTTCACCTCCGCCGCCTCCGCGAACAGCAGGTCGTGGTACGGCCAAAACCGTCCCTGCTCCTCCGCACACTCGGCCGCCACCGCCGCCGCCCGCGCCTGCGGGTGGATCGCCTCCAGCGGCAGATGCCGGAACACGTGGCGCACCTGTCCCGGGTACGCCGCCAGCAGGCTGTCCAGCCGGCCACTCAGCACCCGGCAGAACGGACACTGGAAGTCCGAAAACTCCACCACCGTCACGGCCGCGTCCGCCTCGCCGCGCCACGCTCCCGGCTCCGCCAGCTCCGCCCAGCCCTCCACCTCCCGCGCCTCCGCCACGAGTCCCGCCTGCGCACGGCCCTGCCGGCCCGAGATCCGCTCCGTTACCGCCAGAGCCGCCAGCACCAGCGCCGCAGCCGCCAGGACCACCGTCGCGCCCGCCTCCAGCCGCGAACTCCCGGCTCGTTCTCCATGGCTCCCCATGCTCGTCTCCTCTGATCCCTGGCCCGATCGGGTCTGCGAGGCTGGGTACCGGACGCCACCGACAGAATCACCCCACTCCCGGGATCACGGACCTCGGCTGCCGCACGGAGTGGCGACCCGCTTTCGCTTCATCCGTGAATGTCAGTCAACAGTCGTAGAAGCAGTTCACGATTGGCGGTGTACCGATGCATCCCGCGAGTGGGCAGAAATCATACTCGGAAGTCCAGATCGCCGTCGGACAGTCCGCGCAAATGTGCTGCATCTGCGCGGTGGTCGTCGAAGGAGCCAGCGAGACCGCGGAGACGACCGCGATCAGGCCGAACAGCCAACGCATGGTCCCCATCTCTGCCTTCCTTTCCGGAAGCCTCGATCGGCTCCCCTGGCGTCGCCCGGTCCGGCGGCGGCCGATGCCCGTGTCCCGCTCTTGGAATCTGCGGGCACCCTCACCACCCCACCATCGCCCGATCGGCCTAGGTCGATCGGTCAGGGGCCGCCCTCGCCTCCCCCCGGCTCTCCGCGTCGCCGGTGGCCGCAGTACACCGCCGCCGCCGCGGCACGCGTCTCCACGCCGAGCCGCTGGTAGGCGTTCTGCAGGTGAGCCTTCACCGTGTGGAGGGAGATCTCGAGGTGCCGGGCGATGGCGTCGTTCGTGCGCCCCAGGCACACCTGTTCCATCACCTCGTGCTGCCGGGGCGTGAGGGACTCGTGCGCCCGCCCGTCGCCGTCCGCTGCCATGCCCGCTCCTCCGCCTGGCCGTCCGTGGAGACGCAGGCGAGGGGCGCGACGCACCGGGGCCGGCGCCCGGCCGGGACCCGAGGGGGGCCCGGCCCGCGCCCTGCCTGCGTGGGGCCGCAGATGTGACCGGAAGCGCTCGCGCTCCGGGGACCGCCGCGGCGGAGCGCCGCGACGGAGTAACCTACCAATCCGCGCGCGCCGCGACGAGTTCCAGGTTCCGCCGACGATCGACCGCCGACCTGCACGATCTGCGCCGCTCGGCCGCCTGGATCCCACCTCGCGCGGGTCGGGGCGTCAGGATGTCGCGGGGCATTCTGTGAGGAAGGACGCTTTCAGGGACGGGAGCGCATGCGGCTTCGGCCTTTCATCTCACGAGCCCGAACTGGACCACGTGCTCGCGGTCCAGGTCGTCGGTCCGCGTACCGAGCACGTAGTCGGCCCCGATCTCGAGCACCCGGAGATCCTCGGGCATGGCGACCGTACCCAGCCACGTCCCGTCGCCCGAAAGCACTACCCAGCTCGCGAGCGTGTCGCCCGGCAGGCTCACGCTCCGGACCCAGACGTTGTGCAGGGGATCCACGAGCAGGCCCGCGACGATACCCGCCGCATCGGGAAGGGGCACCTCGCTTCCGGCGGTCCGCCTCTCCGCGCCGTCGCGCAGACGCGTAGAGAGCACCCGCCGATCCTGGCGATACCGGATGATTCGTCGCAGCCGCCCGTCCGCTCCGTACGTGCGCACCTCCGGCCGGTCCCAGACGGCCGTGTGCAGACCGCCGCCCGCGAGTGCGACCGGCGAGGCACCGGTGAACGGCAATCGCGCGCGCACGATCGCCGTCGTTCCCGTCGGAGCCTGCCGCAGCACGCGCCGCCACATCGGCGGCAGACGGATCGTGGCGAGGGTGTCACCGGACATTCGGTTCGCCTCGAGCAAGACGAGGTACGACTCCTGTCCGGGCAGCGGGCCCTCCCTGAACGAGCGCATGTCTCCGAGGTCGGGCACCAGCACGAGATGGCGACCGTCCGGGAGCGCTCCCACGTAGTCGACGGCGGCCGCCTCCTTCGTCGGTCCGAGCCGGACCGAGCGCAGAAACGTGCCGTCTGCAGCGAAGCTGGAAAGCCGCTGCAACCGGTGGTCCCAGGTCCACAGCGTGTCCGCGCTGCCCAGGGCGACTCGGCGCAGGAAGCGGAACTCTCCCGGTCCGTCGCCCTCGCTGCCGAAGGCGTACAGGAACCCTCCGTCGGCGCCGAAGATGCGGATGTCCTGGCCGCCGCCGTCCGCCACGAACACCCGGCCGTCCGGGAAGCGGCCGGCCGACTCGACGCGGTAGAACTGCGCCTCGGGAGGTCCGGCGGCCAGGCCGATGTCCAGGGCGGGTGCGGCCGAAAGCCGCCAGCCCCCGGTCGCAGGCCACTTCGGGAATCCGTTCTCCAGGATCTCGACTCCGGCCGAGTCGAGACACAACTCGCCTCTCCGGCCCGCCTCGCGCCCGGAATCGCGGGAACAGCCCGACGCGAGAAGCAGTGTCAGGAGCGCCGCCGTGGTCGTGTTCACATGCGGGCCTGTGCTTCCGGGCACTTCGCCCCCCGCTACCGGCGCCGGTTCACGACCCGGAACCGGGCGGGCAGGGACTCGGCCCCCGTCCGGCCGTCCCGCACCCGCAGCGTCGCCTCGTACGCCCCCGGCGGGGAGTCCCCCAGCTCCAGCCGGTACAGCCCCCGCGCCGCCTCCCCCGCATCCGCCGGGCCCTCCCCCTCGAACCCGATCTCGAACGCTCCCTCCTCCCCCTTCTCCGGCTCCAGCCGCACCACCGTCCGGAACCGCGACCCCGCCGTCAGCCCGTATGCCTCCACGTACACCCACACCCGCCCCGCCCCGTCCGTCTCGTGCACCGGGCTGA
>JAVVDU010000074.1:0-4606 GCA_032251515.1 Gemmatimonadota bacterium | reverse complement strand
TGGACGCGTTCGCGGAACGGACCGGCCTCGTCCGCACCGGCCCGCGACCGCCGGATTCGTAAGGCCGCGGTTCGCCGGGCTGGCATCCGGAGGCCGCTCGACCCATCCATGGAGGCAGAGGCGCGTGACCGGTCCGGCGACGGCCGGCGGGGAGCCGTCGCGCGCCGCACTCACCGCAGGACCGGCAGGAGGTGACGCATGCGGATCCAGGGCATCCTACGCGACAAGGGAAGCGACGTGCACACGATCGGGTCCGACCGGACGGTGCTCGACGCGGTGCGCGAGCTGAACCGCCGCCGCATCGGGGCCCTCGTGGTGACGGACGCGGCGGGCGCCATCGCGGGGATCGTGAGCGAGCGGGACATCCTCGGCGCGACGGCCCGGGCCTGGGAGACCGCCGACGGGGGTACCGCGGTCCGGGACCTGCCGGTGTCGGAGATCATGACCGCGGAGGTCATCATCGCCACGCCCGACGACGGCGTCGACTACGCCATGGGGATCATGACCCAGAACCGGATCCGGCACCTGCCCATCCTCGCCGGCGGACGGCTCGCGGGGATCATCTCCATCGGCGACGTCGTGCGGGCGCACCTCCACGAGGCGGCCTACGAGAACAAGATGATGCGCGACTACATCCGGGGCGGCGTGTCGGCGATCTGAGCCGCGGGGCGGCGGGCGGCGTTTCGGGCGTTCCGGCCCCGGCCGCCGGGCCCCGCTCCCGGTGCAGAGGCCGGCGCCGCCGCGTAGATTCGTCCCATCGGCGCGTCCCCCTCGCGCAACCGCGGCCCCCCGGCCGCCGGGAGGAACCATGTCCCGTGTCCTGCGGGTCCTGCCCCTCGTCCTGTCGCTGTCCCTCCTCGCCGCGTGCGGAGGAGATGACGATCCCGTCGCTCCGCCGGCGGCCACGCTGGTCGGCACCTGGAACGCCACGGCCGTCGAGCTGGTGAGCGTGGCCCGGCCCGCCACCCGGGCCGACCTCGTCCAGCAGGGCGCCACCGCGACGCTCATCCTGGCGCAGGGCGGCTCTTTCACCTTCGACCTCGCGTGGCCCGGCGGGGAGCCCGGCGGCGTGTGGGGCACCGAGCTCGCGCTGGCCGGGACCTGGACCTCGACCGACGTCCTGACCCTGCAGACGTCGCCCACCAGCGAGTGGCAGTTCGAGGCGGTGCTGACCGGCGACGTGCTGGTGCTCAGCGAGGCCGACACGGAATACGACTTCGACGGGAACGGGTCGCTGGAGGCGTGCGACCTCGGCATGCGCCTCGCGCGGCAGTGAGGCGGGGCCCGATCGGCCGGGCGCGGCGCCGGCGGGGCCGGCGCGGCGGGTCTGCGGCCGAGCCGGGATTCCAAGGCCGACGGCCGGGATTCCGCGGCCGACGGGCGGGGGCTATGATGCCGGAGGGACCGGGTAGCTCAGCTGGCAGAGCAACGGACTTTTAATCCGTAGGTCGTGGGTTCGAGACCCACCCCGGTCACTTCGGTAACCGCAGGGATCAAGTCCGGAAGGTCGTGTAGCTCGCCCTCCACCAGTTGACGGCGCGCGCGCTCGCGGGCACGAGCCGAGACGTGTCGCTACCGGGAGCGCGCCGCCGGCCGCGCCGCGCGATCCCGAGGTGGGCCTTCAGCCGTGGACGGACCCTTCACGCTCGACCGTGTCCAGCCACTGTTCGAACGATGCGCCGTCCAGCTCCAGCAGCGCATCGAGCTTCCGATGGTCGACGAGCATGCCGAGCATGTTGTAGAGTCCGAGGAATGCCGTGACCCCATATCGGAACGCCGTGTCGGCGTCCCGGCCCATCTCCTCCGCGGCACTCTCCCGCGAGGCCCTGGCCGCCCGGTGCGCATGCTCCAGGGAGGACTTCAGCTTCTCGCCCACGTACGCGAGCGGGGGACCCACCCGCGTCTCTTTCGCCTCGTACGCACCCGCGTTGGGATCCGAGAACAGATCGTCGATCTCAGCCATGCGTCTCCCGCTCCTCTCGCCTGTAGGCGTCGTCACGACCCGCCGGACTCGAGTACCGCCGAGCCGGACCGCGCTCCCTCCGGTCGCCATCGCCCGTTCCGGCCATCCGGATCCTCCGCGATCCCCGGTCCTTTCCCTGCGCCGATGACCAGGAGCCAGAGGGCGAATACCACCTCCCCCATCAGGACCGGAAGAGTGACCGTCGAGACGGTTTCCGCGTGCTCCGGCAGCAGAATCCCGGTGAAGCTGATGATCACGTAGACAAGGCCATTCAGGAACAGCCAGACGCCGAGGAAGCGAGGCAGGAAGGCCGACCGATACACCAGCAGGGCGAGAGGGAGCAACCACAGTCCCCAGAACAGTTCCGAAACAGGAGAGCCCCGTCCCTCGATGCTGATCATCAGGGTCGCGAGGACGTCTCGCTGCGCCGGATCGAAGGCAGAGAGCAGATCCGGGCTCCGGACGAGGGAGAGTGTGGCGATCTGGTCCGCGACCCCCGAGAAGGCCAGCGGGGCCTCCAGCAGGACGAGGATCACCATGAGCAGGGCGGCCTCACGCCACACGTTCCTGAGAAGCCGGTAGAGGGCCAGCGCCGTCGCGATGAAGAACAGCTCGGAGAACAATCCGACGACGATGAACGCCTGAAACAAAGACTGATGGGCGAGGATGTTCGCGGCGGTCTCGGCGGCGTCCCCGGGTACGAAAAGCTTCCCGGGCACGTAGATGACGACGAAAGGCCCCGTGAGCACCATGAGCATGTAGAAGAGACCCGCGATCCGGGCATCCTTGCGGGTCGTAGTCACTCTGGCCATTCGGTCGCACCTCCGCGGGATCCCTCGTCAGCCGACCGGTCTCATCCGAAGATCGATTCCGAACTCGCCCACAGGATAACTCCCGGGCCCGCGATACCACCAACTACAGCACCGGCTGTAGCACCTCCCCGTGGAGGTGCTGACCGGCTGACCACCGATCGTCGTCACGCTGCCGTCCGGCCGCACGAGGAACATCGGCCGGTCTGGGCCATCTTCCTCGAGCCTCGCCTTGATCGTATCGCCCGAAGTGCTGAACCGGACATAGTTCTTCTCGCCGGGCGCGCGCGAGATCATAAAACCCGGCAGGGGAGCGTCGGACGGAACGCGCTTTACCTCGCTGACCCGTCCCGTCGCGGCGAGTCGGAACAGGGCCGTCTTCTGCAGGGCGGCATGACACTCCCCGCCGCGGGGACATCCGCTGAGTCGGACGTACACAATCGAATCACCCTCCACTCCGGCGATGTAGGCGGCGAACGATTCCCAAAGGCTGTCCGGCGCCTCCTGGGATGCCAGCCGGACAGCGCTCCGCTCGCTGGCGTCGATGAGGAACTGGAAGGTACGGCGCTCGAGAAAGCGCGGAATTCCGCCATCGGGAAACGTGCTGATGCCGGTGGGCCGTCGAAAGACTTCCTGCTGGATCACCACCACGGCCCGGTGCGAGTCACCGAGCCGGATGAGGTGGGTGACCCGGGCCTCTTCCTCCACCGGTCCATACGTGCACGAGGCGGCGGCGAGCACGGCGCAAAGAGGGATCACGAATCGCATCGGACTTTCTCTCGCCGCTCCGTCCTGTTTCCTGCCGCTCCGTCTCGCGGCGATCCTGGCCAGCGGGACACCCGATGACGTCGGGCCCGGCTGCCGCGTGTCAGGCCCCGTGCGCGGCCTCGTCCGTGGCCTCGGGGCTGTCGCACGGGAAGAACAAGCGCCCGCTGCGCCAGCACACGCCGCGACCGGGACCCTTCCGGATCGCATCCGCAATGTGCCCGTCCAGCTCGTCGATGTCGATCCCCTCGATCGGTCCCACGTCCAGGAGCTCGGCTTCGCCGGACACATCATCGTGCACGTAGGACGTCGCCTCCTCCTCGTTCTTCGCCCAGACGTAGTATATCCGGATGAAGCACCGGAGGGGCTCCGGCTCTCCCTCTACATCCAGCGGTGTGTGGAGACGCGCTTCGACCTCGCTCGCGCGGAAGAGCCGGTTCATCAGGCCGTCTCCTTTCCAGATGAGCCACCGATCTCACGCGGACCGGTTCCGTCCGAGGCAGGGCGCGTAACGATCGGGAATTCCTGACGGACGCCGATCCGCATGTCCACCGGTTCAGCTCGCTGTGGAGCGAGCGTAGCGAGCGAAAGCGGCAGCTCTCCTGTCAGAAGAAGCGGTCACCCTCCCCCTCGAGAGCTTCCCGAGCGATGTCAGATATCGGATGCGGGCGCCCTCGGGTTAGCTTCGCTCTCTCCAGTATCCGGGTCGACGGCGAAGGTGCATGACCGCCTGCACCCATACGACGTCCTGACCCTCGCGATACACGACTCCGAACGCAAACCGGCGGCAATACGCCCGATGATAGGGACCATCGAGAGGACTACCGAGCCCTGGATTCTCTTCAAGGAGGCGTAGCACGCGTTGGACCTCCTCGAAGAACTCGCGACCCAAGCCGGCAGCGTGCTCCTCGTAGAAGCCAACGGCCTCGGCGTACTCGGCCAGTGCTTCGGGATGGAGTCGGATCACCACCCGAACCGCGTGCGAATAGTCGTGAGCGCGTCCTCAAGCGGGATCGTGTCAACGGTGCCAGATTGCAGCTGCTCGTCCCGACGGCGGACCTCGGCGATC
>JAVVDU010000073.1:1973-4707 GCA_032251515.1 Gemmatimonadota bacterium | reverse complement strand
CCCCGCGCCTCGATCAGCATCTCGCACACGTCGCGCACGGCGCCGCGGCCGCCGAAGTGGGTGGTGACGATCTCGGCCGCCTCCTGGGCCGCCTCGGAGGCATCGAGGGGGGCGAAGGCGATCCCGACCCGCTCCATCACGGGCAGGTCGAGGTGGTCGTCGCCGACGTAGGCGATCTCCTCGTCGGCGAGGCCTTCGGATTCCACGATCTCGCGATAGGTGGCCAGCTTGTCCTCGACGCCGAGGCGGCGGATCTCGATGCCCAGCTCGTCGGCGCGCTGCTCGACCATGGGCGAGGTGCGGCCGCTGATCAGGCCGACGCGGATGCCGGCCTCGCGCTGCACGCGGATGATCGCGGCGCCGTCCTTCACGTCGAACGCGATGGCCTCCTGGCCGTCGGGCAGCCGGATGATGCGGCCGTCGGTGAGGACGCCGTCCACGTCGAGCAGCAGGACGGTGACCTTCCGCATGCGGTCGCGCGGGCTCAGCTTGAAGGCCGACGCGGGCTTGGGCGTGAAGGACATGCCGCTGTCTCCTCCCCAGTTGAACGGGTCCATGATGTAGGGACTCGTCATCTCCCCTCCGCGGGTACCTGCGTGGCCACTCTCATCATCATCATCCTCCTCGTTCTCGTCTTCTCTTTCAGGCCTCGGCGTCGCCGGAGGCCATGGCGGCCCTGGCGATGCGGTCGATGTCGAGCACGGGCCGCAGCACGGCCTCGACCCGGTGCAGCGGCAGGGTGTTGGGACCGTCGCTGAGCGCGGCGTCGGGGTCGTCGTGGACCTCGAGGAACAGCGCGTCGATGCCGGCCGCCGCCGCGGCGCGGGCGAGGGCGGGCACGTGGCGGCGCTCGCCGCCGGACGCGCCGCCGGCCGCCCCGGGGCGCTGCACGGCGTGGGTGGCGTCGAACACGACGGGCGCGCCGGTCTCGCGCAGCACGGCGAGGCCGCGCAGGTCGGCCACCAGGTCGCCGTACCCGAACGAGGTGCCGCGCTCCGTCACGAGGACGTCATCGTTCCCGGTGGAGCGGACCTTCGCGACGGCGTGGCGCACGTCGCCGGGGGCGAGAAATTGCCCCTTCTTCAGGTTCACGGGACGGCCCGCGGCGCCGGCGGCCAGCAGCAGGTCGGTCTGCCGGCACAGGAAGGCCGGCACCTGCAGCACGTCCAGGACCTCGGCCGCCGCGGCGACCTGGGAGACCTCGTGCACGTCGGACAGGACGGGCAGGTCCGTCTCCTCCCGCACCCGCGCCAGGATCCGCAGGCCCTCGTCGAGCCCGGGGCCCCGGAAGGACGACAGGGAGGTGCGGTTCGCCTTGTCGAACGAGGCCTTGAACACGAGGTCCGCGCCCAGCCGGCCGGCGATCTCCGCCAGCCCGGCCGCCAGGCGCAGGCACGCCTCCTCCGACTCGATGACGCACGGGCCCGCGATCAGGGCGAGCGGATGCCCGCCGCCGACCGTCGCCGCCCGGATCCGGATCGCTCGCGTCACGGCGCAGTCCCCCCGGGTCCCGCGGATGGTCCGTCCCGGCCCGCCGGCCGGGACGGGCGGCTCAGTTGCGTGTCGACCGGAACGGCTTCGGCTCCTCGGTCCCATGCATGATCTGATGCACCTTCTTCTTGAGGCGGTTCGCCTCCTCCTGGCGCTTCAGAGCCAAGTGCATGTACCCGTCGGCTTCCGCTTCCAGGTCCCGTGCCCGCAACAGGAGAGCCTGCAGCTCGTCCTTGCGGGCGTCCAAGTGTTCAAACATGCACACAGGATAACCGGCGATATCATCACGACGTCAACACACTATCCGACAACGAGATCGGGGCGCCCGGACCCGGACGGCCCGGCCCCCGCGTCCCCGGGCGGCCCCGCCCCCGCGTCCCCGGGCGGCCCCGCCCCCGCGTCCCCGGGCGGCCCCGCCCCGCCCGACCCACGTCCGCCGCCCGACTCGCCCGCCCCGCCCGCAATCCCCGTCTCGCGGATCCACTCGAACCAGCCCGCGAACCGGGTGATGAACTCCTGCCCGCCGAACTCGTCGTTCTTGTCGTACACGAAGTAGTCCGAGCCGCCTGCCCGCAGGACCAGTTCGCCGTGGCGCCGCTCGAAGTACGTGTTCGTCAGGAACAGGTAGTTGTCGTTGATCAGGAAGCCCAGGAGGTTCGGAAGGTGCCGGTAGAAGTACAGGTCGACGCGGGAGGGGTTGGGCATCGCCTCCACCGCCTCGGCCCGCCGCCGGATCTGCCGGCTGATCGCCCCGGCCATCTCGAACCGCCCGAACACCGGGTCGTCCGGCCGGCACATCTCCGGGTCGAGCAGGGCGACCTCGATGTGGAAGCGCACCTTCTCGACCAGCGAGTCCGGGTCGTGCTCGTTCAGCAGCTTCTCGAGCACGTTCTGCCAGCCGTGCCGTCCCGCCACGCCGACGTACTGGATCCGCACCTCGCGCTCCCGGGACACGATCTGCCGGATCTCCCGGTACAGGTCGTTGGAGTCGAGCACGTTGAGGCTGCGCCGCTCGCGCAGGAGGCGGTCGTGGATCTCGAACAGCATCTCCATCAGGATGAGGGCCAGGACCAGCAGGAGCCCCGTGAGGGCCCCCTCGCGCACGCCCTCCGGAAACAGCTCGCCCGGCAGCGTCTCCAACGCCACGGCCAGGAGCATGACGATGTAGGCGACCGGCTTCTTCGCCTTCTCGTAGCCCTCCCGCAGGCGCTCGACGAGGGACTTCTTCCGTTCCACCGGCACG
>JAVVDU010000073.1:0-1873 GCA_032251515.1 Gemmatimonadota bacterium | reverse complement strand
CCACCCCCCGTCGCCCCGCGTCCGCGAGGGTCCTATCTTCCCGCCGTCCGCCGCGCCGCCGCGGCGCCACGGCGATCACGACCCCTGGAGCTTCCATGAACAAGCGTGCGCTCATCACCGGGATCACCGGGCAGGACGGCTCCTACCTCGCGGAGTTCCTGCTCGACAAGGGCTACGAGGTGCACGGTACGGTGCGTCGCTCCTCGGTGGAGAAGTTCGAGCGGATCGCCCACTTCCGCGACCGGGTGACCCTGCACCAGATGGACCTGCTCGACCAGCTCTCGATCCTCACGGTGCTGGAGGATGTCGAGCCCTGGGAGGTCTACAACCTCGCGGCGCAGAGCTTCGTGCCGACCTCCTGGAACCAGCCGCTGCTGACCGGCGAGTTCACGGCGCTCGGCGTGACCCGCATGCTGGAGGGGATCCGCACCGTGAACCCCGACATCCGCTTCTACCAGGCCTCGAGCAGCGAGATGTTCGGGCAGGTCCGCCGCACGCCGCAGGACGAGGAGACGCCGTTCTATCCCCGCAGTCCGTACGGCGTCGCCAAGGTCTACGGCCACTTCATCACCGTGAACTACCGCGAGAGCTACGACCTGTTCGCGGTGAGCGGCATCCTGTTCAACCACGAGAGCCCGCGGCGCGGCCTCGAGTTCGTGACCCGCAAGGTCAGCGACGCGGTGGCCCGCATCAAGCTCGGCCGGCAGAAGGTGCTGCGGCTCGGGAACCTGGAGGCGCGGCGCGACTGGGGCTACGCGGGCGACTACGTCGACGCGATGTGGCGCATGCTCCAGCACGACGAACCGGACGACTACGTGATCGGCACGGGCGTGATGCACTCGGTGGCCGACCTGTGCCGGATCGCGTTCGAGCACGCGGGGCTCGACTGGCAGGCGCACGTGATGGCCGACGCGAACCTGCTGCGCCCGGCCGAGGTGGAGATGCTGTGCGCCGACGCCGGCAAGGCGAATCGCGTGCTCGGCTGGGAGCCGACCGTGAGCTTCGAAGACCTCGTCCGCATGATGGTCGACGCCGACCTCGAGCGGCTGGCGGAGTGACCGCCGGCCCGCCGCCGCCTGCCGAGACCGCCGGCCCGCTCGCCATCCGGGCGCGGGGGCTCACCCGGCGGTTCGGCGACGTCGCGGCCGTCTCGGGCCTCGACCTCGAGGTGCCGGCCGGCTCGGTGTACGGCTTCCTCGGGCCGAACGGGGCGGGGAAGACCACCACCATCCGCCTCCTGCTGGGGCTGCTCGAGCCCACCGCCGGCTCGGCCGAGGTGCTGGGGTACGACGTGGCCCGCGAGCCCGGCCGGGTGCGCGAGCTGTCCGGCGTGCTGCTCGAGCACGACGGGCTGTACCTGCGGCTGAGCGCCCGCCGCAACCTCGACTTCTTCGCCCGCGTGGCCTGCGTCCCCGACGCCGAGCGCCCGGCGCGCGTGCGCGCCCTGCTCGAGGAGATCGGCCTGTGGGAGCGGCGCGACGACCCGGTGGCGGACTTCTCGCGCGGCATGCGCCAGAAACTCGCCCTGGCGCGGGCCTTCCTGCACCGGCCGCCCCTGCTGTTCCTCGACGAGCCGACCGCCGGGCTCGACCCGCCGACCGCCGTGGGCCTGCGCCGCGAGATGCTGCGGCTGGCCCGCGAGACGGGGGTGACGGTGTTCCTCACCACGCACAACCTCCTCGAGGCGGAGCGGGTGTGCGACCGCGTGGCGGTGATCCGCGGCGGCCGGCTGCTCGCCGAGGGGCCGCCCGAGTCGATCCGCGGGGGCGGGACGCGCACGCTCGAGATCCGGGGCCGCGGTCTCGACGCCGAGCGGCTGGCGGCCGTGGCGCGCCTGCCCGGGGTGCGGGCCGCCGCGCCCGACCCGACGGCG
>JAVVDU010000072.1:2242-4907 GCA_032251515.1 Gemmatimonadota bacterium | reverse complement strand
GTGGCCCCCAGCGGCGAGATCCTCGACTTCTGCATGAACGACAAGTGCGCGGCGGGCACCGGACGGTTCCTCGGCGCCGCCTCCAGCGCGCTGGACATCCCGCTCGACGAGCTCGGGCCCACGGCGCTGCAGGGCGAGAGGCCGGTGAAGATCTCCACGACGTGCACGGTGTTCGCCGAGTCCGAGGTGCTCTCCTGGCTCGGCAAGGGCAAGAAGATCGAGGACATCCTGCTCGGCGTGCACCAGTCGATCGCCGGGCGGTCGGCCGGCCTGCTGCGGCGGGTGGGGATCGAGAGCGAGGTCACCTTCACGGGCGGCGTGGCGAAGAACGTGGCGATGATCGACGCGCTGAACCGGAAGCTCGGGCTGGAGGTGAACGTGAGCGAGGACTCGCACTACATGGGCGCCCTCGGCGCGGCCCTGTTCGCGCTCGACCACATCCTGGGCAGCCGCACGCCGGCTGCGGCGCGCGGGAGAGCCCGATGAGGCACACGGTCGGGATCGACGTCGGCTCCACGTACACGAAGGCGGTGGTGGTCGACGGCGATCGTGCGATCCTCGGTCGCGCGCTCCGGCCGACCGGGTTCCGGCTCGCCGAGGTCGCGGAGCGGGTCTGCGCCGACGCCGTCGCGGAGGCGGGCCTGGCGCGCGACGAGGTGGGCTACGTGGTCGCCACGGGGTTCGGCCGGCACCAGTCCGCGATCAGCGACCTCGTGGTCACCGACCTCACCGCCGCGGCGCGTGGAGCCAGCCTGCTCTTCCCCGGGACGCGCACGATCCTCGACGTGGGCGGACAGACGATGAAGGCGAGCCGCCTCACCGGCTCGGCGAAGGTCAAGTCGTTTCGTCTCAACGACAAGTGCGCGGCGGGCACGGGCGCCTTCCTCGAGAAGACCGCCCGCTACATGGGCTATTCGACGCACGAGATCGGGCCGCTCGTCGCCACGTCCAAGGACCCGATCTCGATCTCGGGCGTGTGCGCCGTGTTCGCGGAATCGGAGGTGATCAACCACCTCTCCCAGGGCGTGGCGCCGGCCGACATCATGCACGGCGCGATCGTCTCGCTGGTCGGCCGCTCCGTGCAGCTCATGAAGCGGGTCCAGATGGAGCCCGAGTTCACGCTCATCGGCGGGATTCTCCGGTTCGAGACCATGGCACGCGTGGTACGGGACACGCTGGACGCGGACGTCAACGTGCCGCCGGACGAGCTCGTCCAGTTCGTCCCCGCGCTGGGCGCCGCGGTTCTCGGCCAGATCCGCCTCGAGACGCTGGCCGGCGAGCGATCCGGTCCCGGACCGGTCTCCCTGCCCGCCTTCGCGGATTGAAGGGCCGGCGCGAAGTCGCCGCGCCCTGACGCGGGGCGGCGGCGAGCGGCCGGCAGAGGACCGGTAGAGGGCCGGCGCTGGCCGCGAAGACCGCACCCGAGCATCTTTTCCGCGTGCGGCGGCGCCGAGGCCGTCGCACCTGCCAGGAGCGATTCGCCATGCGCTGTCCACGCTGCGGTCACGAAGCGGCCGATTCCGACAAGTTCTGCGCCGAGTGCGGCCTGTTCCTCCGGGATGCGTTCATCGACCACCGTCTCCTCCACGCCCTCGCGGCGGAGAGCCGGGGCGAGCACCGCGAGGCGCGCCGCGAGCTCGAGCGGGTCGTCGAGGCGGAGCCGGACCACGTGCTCGCGAATCACCTGCTCGGCACGATGTACTTCCACCAGGGAACGCTCGACCTGGCGATCGAGAGATACGAGAAGGCGCTGGAGCTGGCGCCGCAGTTCGTGCTCTGCTCCTACGATCTCGGGGTCGCGCACTATCACCGCGGCCACATGCCCGCCGCGATCCGCGCCTTCCGGCGCTGCCTCGAGATCGACCCGCACTACAACGCGGCGCATTACCGGCTGGCCATCTCCCTCTTCCACGCGGGTGAGCTCGACCAGGCGCTCGAACACTTCGAGAAGTGCACCGCGCTCACGCCCGAGTACCTGATGGCCCGCTATCACGTGGGCGTCATCCACGAGCGCATGGAGAACCGCGAGGCCGCGGCGCTGGAGTTCTCGCGGAGCCTCGAGGAGGGGGTCGGCGAGGCGAGCAGCCTCTTCCACCTCGCGCAGATCCACCGGGCCCGGGGAGAGGAGGACCGGGCGGCGGAGCTGCTGGCGCGGGCCCGCCAGTTCGGCCGGACGTCCGCCTCCTGACCCGCGGTCCCGTGGCCGTGCCCTCTTTCCCGCACAGGGAGGGACGAACGTGACCCTGCCCGACGAGGACCGGCTCATCTACGACTGGGCCGCGCACGGCGGCCCCGCGCCGGATCGTCCCGCGACGGCGATGCTCGACGACGAGACGCTGCGGGACGGCCTGCAGAGCCCGTCCGTCGTCGACCCGCCGCTCGATCTGAAGGTCCAGCTCCTGCACCTGATGGACCGGCTCGGCATCGACACGGCGGACGTGGGCCTGCCCGGCGCCGGGCCCCGCCAGCGCGAGGCCGTCGAGACCCTGTGCCGCGAGATCGCCGACAATCGGCTGCGGATCCGCGCGAACTGCGCCGCGCGCACGATGGTCGTCGACATCCAGCCGATCGCCGACGCGGCCCAGCGGACCGGGGTCCCCATCGAGGCGTTCGTGTTCATCGGCTCGAGCCCCATCCGGCAGTACGCCGAGGAGTGGGACGTGAC
>JAVVDU010000072.1:0-2142 GCA_032251515.1 Gemmatimonadota bacterium | reverse complement strand
GGCCGGTTCGTACTCCTCCACGGCGATCGCCGGGTGGTCGCGGGCCACCGCGACCCGGAACGCGATGAACGGCAGCAACGGGTTCGGCAGCCAGTACAGCCAGCCGGCGAACCGGACCGGCTCCTCGCCCGGCAGGCGCAGGTCCATCCACACGTAGAGGAACTTGTACGGGCAGAGGCCCGGGACCCAGTTCGGGCGGAACGCCTTCGTCCGGAGCCACTTCCTTCCGATGTAAACGTTCCCCTCGAACGGAGTCATCCCCCAGCCCTTCGGGCCGTCGGCGAGCACGGTACCGCTCGCCCGGTGGGTGACGCGGATGCGGGGCCGCGGCGCGGCACGATCGGGGGCGTCGGCGGGCACCGGGGCCACTCAGCCGCGCTCGCGCAGGATGTCCTCGAGCCGGGCGCGGGCCGCCTCGACCTGCGGCTGCAGCTCCGCGTCGGCGTCCTTCCACAACTCGACGAACTCCGCGTAGTAGCGCGCCGCCTTCTCGGTCTCGCCGAGTCCGTCGGCCAGCTCCGCCGCGCGGCGCAGGGAGAGCCCGAGGCCGGCCTGGTCCCAGTACATCCGGTTCGGCTGGCGGACCTCGAGATAGGCCTCGTAGGCGGCGAGCGCCGAGTCGGCCCGGTCCGCGCTCTCCCAGGCCAGCGCCGTCCCGAGCTTCCCGCAGATCAGGCAGGGGCCGCGATCGGACCTCGCGTACAACCGCGCGGCCTCCTCCGGGTCCCCCTCGGCGAGCGCGATCGCCCCACGGGCGCGGAGCACTTCGTCCTCCTCCACCCGCGCGAGGGCGGCGTCGGCCTCCGCCTCGAACCGGTCGATCAGCGACCGGGCCCGCGCCGGCTCACCGAGGAAGGCCTCCAGCTCCGCTCGTTCCGGGTAGGCCCGGTCGGCGAACGGAAGATCCTCGATGTCCACGATTCCGTCGGCCCAGGCGAGCGCGGCCCGCGCGCCCGCCGGGTCCCCCGCCGCGAGCAGGCGCGTCCAGGCCAGCCAGCGGCCGGCGAGCAGCACGTCATCCGGCTCGCCGTGCGACAGGACGAGGTCCGCGAACTCGCGGACCTTCCGCCGATGCTCGCCGAGGCGTCCCCGTGCCGCGTCGAGTACGGCCCGGAGACTGGCGGCATCGATCTGCGCGCTCGCGTCGTCGCGGTGCGCGGCGGCGACCTCGCCGAGCAGCGAGTCGGCCTCCGCGTAGTCTCCTCCGAGGGCCGCGAAGCGGACGTCCCACAGGCCGACGGCAGCGTTGCCGGGAAAGCGGCGGGCCGCTCGCGCCACGAGGTCCCGCGATGCGTCGACCCGGCCCGCGCCGCGATACCTCTCGATGGCCAGGTTCGTGTAGGCGGTCCAGGTGCTCGAGTCTGCGACGAACGCCCGCTCCATGGTGGCCGCCGCCCTCTCCCGGTCGCGGACGTAGCCGTACAGGATCGCGACGTTGTTCAATGCCCACGCATCGCCCGGGTCGCGGTCCAGCATCCGCTCGTACTCCGCGATCGCCTTCGAGTACTCGGCCGTGACGGTCGTGTAGTACGACCCGGCCGCCAGGTGGCGCTCCCGCTCCGTGAGCCGGTCGCGGTTGTCGAACGCGCGGGTCAGCGCCTCGTTGACCAGGGCCGTCGACTGGAACTGGTTCCGCCGCTCGACGCCGAGCTTCCGCCAGGCCATCGCGAAGCCCGGATCGATCCGCACCGCCTCCTCCAGCAAAGCGATCCCGCGGTCGGCGTCGCCCTGGACCTGGAAGATCCGCAGCGCCTCGGAGTAGAGCTTGAGCGCCTCGAGGGACGCGGTCGTGACCCGTGCGAGCGGAGGGTCCGCGCGGAGGGACAGGTACGACTCGCCGATCCGCTCCCGCAGGCTCTTCGAGAGCCGGTCCAGCGCCGCGAGCACGTCGGCCGTGTCCGCCGCGGTCTCCCGCTGGGAGGCGAGGGCGGCCCCGTTGTCCGCGTCCACGAGCTTCGCCGTGAGCACGAAGCCCCTGCCGGCGGGCGTGATCTCGCCGACGACCACGGCGGGAATCCCCTCGCGGACGGCGAGCTCGCGGGCGAGGTCCGGGTCCAGTTCGGCGTCCCTGGAGACCTGCATCCGCCCGAGCGCCTCCGACAGGAACGACGGCTCGAGCACCTGCACGACGGGCGACTGGGA
>JAVVDU010000071.1:2466-4991 GCA_032251515.1 Gemmatimonadota bacterium | reverse complement strand
CTCCAGCGTCGCGAGGCAGGACCGGAACAGCGGCTCCACGTCCCGTCCGGGCGGAACGTCCGCGGCGCGCGCCCGCTCGTGCAGGAGGTTCGCTCGCGAACAGCGGGTGATCGCGGTGAAGGGGTGCGCCTCGCCCAGCCCGGCCGCGAAGATCGCCTCGGCCTGCAGGTACAGGTCCTCCGCCTCGTCGTACTCGCCGCGGTCCTGCAGGACGCCCGCCAGGTGGGAGCGGGTCACCGCTCCGTTGCGGTGTCCCGGCTCCAGCACCCGCGCCTCGATGGCCAGTGCTTCCCGCAGCACGCGGTCCGCCCGCTCCAGCTCGCCGGCCCGCCGCAACACGCCGCCCAGCTGCGAGAGTCCGAAGGCCGTCTCGTAGTGATCCGTGCCGAGCTGCAGGCGCTTGATCCGCACGGCCTCCGTCAGGGCCGAGTCGGCTCCCGCGTAATCGCCCCGGATCTCGAGTACCACCCCGAGGTTGGCGAGATCGGACGCGACGCTCACGTGGTCCGGTCCCAGCGTCTCCCGGCCCGCCGCGAGCGAGGCCCGGAAGTAGCGCTCCGCGCCCTCGTAGTCGCCGGCGTTGGCCAGCGCCACCGCGAGGTTGTTCAGGCTGTGCGCCACGAGCGGGTGCGGCTCCCGGTACAGGGTCCGCCGCATGCCGAGGACCCGGCGGTGCAGCTCCACCGCCTCATCGTACGCGCCGGCGGCGTTGCGCAGGATCGCCAGCTCGTCCAGCGCGTTCGCCAGGTCCTCGTCCGGCGCCGACCGGGCGGACTCCAGAATCTCCACGGCCTGCCGGACGTAGACTTCCGCGCTGTCGTACTCGGCCCGGAAGCGGTGCAGCGTCGCGAGGCTCGCGAGAGTGGACGCCAGTTCGACGCGGTGCACCCTGCGGCCCGCCCCCCTGCCCGCCTCCTCCACGGCTTCCCGGCGCAGGGCCAGGGCCCGCCGGAGCAGCGAGTCGGCGCGCCCGTAGTCGCTGAGCCGCATGTGGACCTGGCCCAGGACGTCGAACAGCGCCGCCTGCACCGCCGGCTGCCCGGCGAGCGCCTCGGCCCGGCTCACGCCGCGCGCCAGCAGCGTCCGGGCGTCCGGATTGCCCGGCCGGGCGGCGGTCGTGTCGCCGTCCGGGTCGACCGGGGCGGTTCCGCCGGCGGCGCCCGGCGCGAACGGATCTCCCGCCTCGAACAGGTCGACCAGGTAGTCGGCCACCAGCGTCGCCTTCGCCGCCTCCTCGCGTGCCAGGCGGCGCTGCTCGGCGAGCCGGGCCGTGTAGAAGGCCGTCAGGCCGATCACGGTCACGATCCCCGCCGCCACCGCGGCCACCGCCGCCCGGTTTCGCCGCGCGAACTTCGTCAGCCGGTAGGCGCGGGAGTCGGGGCGCGCCTCCAGGGGCTCGCCCGCCAGGAACCGCTCGATGTCGCGCCGGAACGCGTCCGCCGTCCGGTACCGTCGGGCCGGGTCCCTGTGCATCGCCGTCAGGCAGAGGACGTCGAGGTCCGCCCACTCGCCGCGGCGCACCGGCCGGACCGCCTCGCCCGGCGCCGGGGGCCCGGGCGGCAGGCGCCGGACGATGGCCGAGGGACGCGGCGCCTCGCGCTCCGTGACGATCGCCAGGACCTCGGCCGGCGTGCGGCCCGCCAGGTCGAAGGGCAGCCGGCCGGTGAGCAGCTCGACGAGGATCACGCCGAGCGCGTAGACGTCCGACTGCACCCCCACGCTGTCACCCCGGAGCTGCTCCGGCGCCGCGTACGCGGGAGTGAGGAGCCGCAGGCCCGTACGCGTCTGGTCGACCGGGCGGTCCACGGCCTCCAGCTCCCGCGCGATCCCGAAGTCGAGCAGCTTCACCGTGCCATCGGACTTCACGAAGATGTTCGACGGCTTCAGGTCGCGGTGGATGACGGCCCGCCCGTGCGCGTACTGGACCGCCTCGCACACCGTCCGCAGGAGCTCCAGGCGCCCCGGTATCGACGTGCCGCGGCGGCGGCAGTAGTCCGTGAGCGGCTCGCCATCGACGTACTCCATGGCGAACCACGGCGTGCCGTCGGGAAGCGTGTCGCCGCGGGACAGTCGCGCGATCGACGGATGCTCGAGACGGGCGAGGAGTCGCTGCTCGTTCAAGAACCGCTCGCGACGTCGCGGCGACAGGGCCGCGTCGCGGAGAATCTTGATCGCGACCGGAAGGCCCGTGTCCGCCCGCTCGCCCAGGTACACGACGCCCGTGCCTCCTTCTCCGAGCACCCCGCGGATCCGGTACGGGCCCAGCCGCCGCTCCAGCCCCACCTCCCCCGGTGCCGTGCCGAGGGGGTCGCGCGCGGCAGCGAACAGGGCCCGGGCCGCACTCCCCAGCGGCCGGTCGAGCACGGAGCCTGCGGACGCGTCGGCCGCGAGCAGGGCGAGCACCTCCTCCGCCAGGGGGGCATCATCGGCACAGCGCGCCGCGAGGAAGGCACGCCGCGCCGCCGTCGTGACGTGCGGCGAGGCGACGAGCTCCGAGAAGAGCTCCTGCTGGCGTCGGAAGCGTT
>JAVVDU010000071.1:0-2366 GCA_032251515.1 Gemmatimonadota bacterium | reverse complement strand
GGTCCGGGCCGGGGTCCGTATCGGGGCCGGGACCCGGGCGCTGCGTCACTCCCCCGCTCCCATCGCGCGCGCGAGCCAGGCCCGCGCCGCCCGCCAGTCCCGCAGCACCGTCGCCTCCGAGATCCCGACGAGACGGGCCGTCTCGGCGACGCTCCATCCCCCGAAGAAGCGCAGCTCGACGACCTCCGCCTGCCGGGGGCTGAGCGCCGCGAGGCGCGCCAGGGCGGCGTCGAGGGACAGGACCTCCTCGGCACTGACCACGGCTCCGGCGGCGGAATCCCCGGCCATCGCGGCGGTCCCCACCGCGATGGTCCGGTCCTCGACCTCGTCGAGAGCGACGAACGCCGCCCGTTCACCGCCCCGTTTCGCGGCCCGGCGGCGGCGTGCCGCCTCGACCAGCACCTGCCGCATCGCGCGGGCCGCGATCCGCTTCAGGTGCAGCCGCGACGCGGGTCGCAGTCCGGGCGTGGCGGCGAGCTTCAGCCACGCCTCGTTCACGAGCCCGGTGGGGCTGAGGGTCGCGGCGGGATCATCCCGTCGGACCGCCGCCGCGAGCCGCCGCAACTCCTCGTAGGCCAGGCTGAACAGCTCGTCCACCCCGGCATCGCGTTTCGCGGTCGCCAACCTTCGCCTTCCTCCCGCCGAGGTCCGCCCGGCACCGGTATCCGTCGGGTCCGCCGTCCCCTTCGAACCGGTGCCCCCGGGGGCTGCGGCCCGTGCCGCCGCGCCCGGCCCACGGTAGAAACGGTTCGCGCGGGGGCGCAAGGAGGCGGGGCCGACTTCGGGGGATGACGGCTCCCACCCGTGTTTCGCGCAAGGCGACACGAGAGCCGGGGACCCCGGCCGGACTTCCGTCCCGGATGCAGGTGCATGCAGCGGTTCCACAGAGAGAGCGTCGCCGCCGCGCTGGCGTCTTGCGGGTCCCGCGACCCCGACGTCCTGCACGCCCACAAGCGGGCGCTGCTGAGCGCCGCCCGGGAGCCGTGGTGGATCGGGACCGGCCTCACCTGGGCAGGGGGAATCTGCACCCTCACGGTCGTGCTCGCCCCGATCGGCCTTCCGCTTCTCTTCGCCGGGCTGCGCCTGCGTCGACGGGGCGCGGCGAGCCTCGCCGGCGTGGAGGCGGGCTTCGCGGACTTCGTGGCCGCGGCGGGGCGTCCACGTCCGGCCGCCGGATCCGGGTCCGCGCGCACGCCGATCCCATCGCATGCGTCGAGTCCGAAGAACCCCAGCGAAAGGAGCACCCGATGGCCGAGCTCGTGATCAACGGCAAGTCCTACGAGCACAACTTTCTGCGCGGCGAAGTGGTCGGTGCGGACAAGCAGCTCGAGACGAAGGTCTCCGGCGGCGGAGGCGGCGGCTACGTGCACCGCGGAACCGGCTTCACGGCCCCGGTCCAGGTCCGGTCGCAGACCACGACGCACGACCTCATCCACGTGAAGGAGGATTCGGGCGCGGAACACGCGCTCCGACTGCAGAACTGGGACCTGGCGGTCCGGGAGTCCCACACCCTGACGGCGGTCTGGCTGGTGAAGCGGGGACGGAAGGGGGGACCGTACGTCGCGATCCACAACCACACGCTGAGCCAGACGGACTACAACGAGAAGGCGCTCGACAAGATGCACCGCTCGCTGTGGATTCTCCTGGCGAGCTTCGCGGTGCTTCTCCTGCCCGTGGATGGCGGGGTCCGGTTCCTGTTCCTCGTGGCCGGACTGATCGTCTGGTGGGTGCGGGGCATCCTCGGCCGGAAGAAGCTCATCGCCAGCGGCCGACTGCTGCAGCTGGCCGGCGTCTGAACGCCCCGCGCCCCCCGCGCGGCGATCGCTGCGGGGGGCGCGGGGACGTCGCGGCCGCCTTCATGGCGTTACGGCACCGGATCGATCGCGGTGATCGTCACGGTCTGCGACAGGACCTCCTCGCTGGCCAGCGAGATGTCCAGCGGCAGCACCGGCTCGGTGGTGATCGTGAAGCCCGCCGGCGGCGTCACGTCGAGGGAGTGGTCCCCCGGGAAGACGAACTCGAACGACTTCGTCCCGTCCGCGGCCAGCGGCCCGCCGTCGCCGTCGAGCGTCGCCCCGTAGTCCTCGAACGTCACGCCGACCGGCTGCTCCACGCCGTCGTCCAGCTCGACGGTCAGGTTCACCGTGCCCGTGAACGTGAAGTCCGCGCCGTGGATCACCGGGCTCATCACCCAGCGTCCCGAGTTGCCGGCCTCGCGGCCGAAGCTCTCGGCGACGTTGAAGTCGACCATCCACACCTTCTGCGGGCCCGTGACCTCGAGCGGGCCCTGGAAGACCACCTTGATGCCGGTCTGCGTGAGGCTCGGCATCTGCAGCGTGCCCACCGGCGTCCCGTCGCACTCGACG
>JAVVDU010000070.1:0-5253 GCA_032251515.1 Gemmatimonadota bacterium | reverse complement strand
CAGGTCCGGGCCGGCTGGTCCCGCTTCTCCGACGACGAGGGATGCGGGCCCGACCCTGCGGTGCTCGAACAGGTTCCCGGGTGCCTGACGTTCCTTCCCGGCACCCGGACCCGCAGCGGCCCCGCCGTGGGCGCGCTCGTCGGCGTCGAGATCCCCCTGTCCCCCCGGCTGTCGTTCGACGTGGGAGGCCAGTTCGCGTGGTTCAATCTCGGGGACTACGAGTTCGAGGGCCGCAGCCTGCCCGACACCGACGCCACGGGCTCGGCATTCGCGCTGCGTGGCGGCGCCTTCCTGTTCTTCGGGCCGTGACGCCGGGGCCGCCGCCTACTCGTACCGGAGCGACTCCACGGGATCGACCTCCGCGGCGCGCCGGGCCGGGAGATAGCCGGCCGCGAATCCGATGACCACCAGCACGCCCATGCACCCGAGGGCGATCGGCCACGACAGCCGGGGATTCGCGATGTAGGCGAGGGCGGGATTTCCCGCCGTCGGCAGCAGGTCGACGAGGGCGACGACGGCCAGCGACGCGAGGAGCCCGACCAGGCCGCCGAGCAGCGAGATCAGCAACGCCTCGAAGACGAACTGTCGCCGGATGTGCGCCTTGCGCGCTCCCACGGCGAGCTTGACTCCGATCTCCTGCGTGCGCTCGCGGACGACCACGTACATGATGTTGGCGATGCCCACCCCCGCCACCAGCAACGTGAACAGGCCCACGAGCCCGAGGAAGACCTGGATGCCCATCCCGATCTTCCGCGTCTCCTGCTCGCTCTCGAGGAAGTCCCACATCGGCAGGGCCCGCTCGTCGGTCGGATCGAAGCGGTGCCGCGCCCCGAGAACCCGGAAGATCTCCGCCTTCGTCGCCTCGGCCCGTTCCACGCTGCGCGGTCGGAACAGGATGTGGTTCACGTAGCGGTCGCCGTAGACCGCCCGGAACGTCGATGACGGGATGATCGCCCGATCTTCGTCGGGACCGTTGTTGTTGCTGTCCTGGAACTTCGACCGCATGACCCCGATCACCGTGAATGGCAGGCCATCGAGATCCAGCGACTTCCCGACCGGATCTTCCGCTCCGAACAGGCGGTGCGCGATGGAGTCCCCGAGAAACAGGACACGTCTCCGCTCCCGCACGTCCCGCTCGTTGATGAACCGGCCGCCGGTCTGCGGGAACATCTTCCGCAGCTCGGAGAACACCGGCCGGACCCCTTCCATGTACGTGGTCGTCCGCACGTCGCCGTAGGCGAGCGTGACGCCCCACCGCCCGTAGGAAGGACTCGCCGCATCGACCCCGTCGACGGACCGCACCACGAGGTCCATGTCCTCCTCGCTGAGCCGCACCCGGCGACCCCGCGGCAGGCCCTCGAACTCCTTGCCGGTCTCGCCGCCCCACGTCATGAAGATCTTCTCGCCCGCGTTGAGGAGCCCCGTGTTGAGCTGCCGCTTCAGGCCCTCGCCGAACGCGAGGAGCAGGACGATCGCCACCGTGCCCCAGGTGACCGCGAACATGGTCAGGAGCGAGCGGGTCTTCTGCGCGCGGAGATCGCCGAGGAACTCCTCCAGCAGGATGCGCCACATCGATCGATCTCCTAGTGCCGGAGGCACTCGACCGGGTCGAGGTTCGCCGCCCGACGGGCGGGGAACCAGCCGGCGAGAAACGCGATGAGGCCGAGCAGCGACACGGTGACAAGGGCCACGGTCGGAGAGACCACAGGCACGCCGATGAACTCCTCCATGTCGCCGAAGCGCACCGAACGGACGAGAAGAAGCGACAGCGCGAACCCGATGCCGCCGCCCGCGAGGACGAGCACCGTGCTCTCGAGGAAGAACTGGCGGAGGATGTCGCTCTTCCGGGCGCCCACGGAGCGGCGGATGCCGATCTCCGGGGTCCGCTCCCGCACCACCACGTACATGATGTTCGCCACCCCGATGCCGCCCACGGTCAGGGTGAAGCTGCCCACGATCGCGAAGAAGATGTGGAAGGACAGAAACAGGTAGCCGAACATCTTCTCGAACTCCGTGGTGTCCCACACGCCCAGCGCATCGTCATCGGTGGGGTCGAAGCGGTACCGGCCGCCGAGCACTTCGCGGACGGCGCGCTCGGCCCGCTGCGACGCCTCCGGGCCCCCCGTCTGATAGACGATGTTGTTCACGTACACGTCTCCGAACATGGCCCTGTGCGTGCTGGCGGGAATGAACACGCGGTCGCGGTCACGCGAGTTGTACGACGAGCTCTGGTTCTTGGGTCGCATCACGCCGACCACCGTGAACGGCGTCGCGCCGATCAGGACCGTCCGCCCCACGACGTCGCCCGTCTCGCCCTCGAACAGCAGTTCGCGGACCCGGTCGCCGAGGACGACGACCCGCCGGCGCCCCTCCACGTCCGCCTCGTTCAGGAAGCGGCCGCCCCAGTCCGGGATGACGTTCCGCATCCAGGTGTAGTCGGGCCACACGCCGGTGATGTTCGGGTTCACGATCGCCCGGCCGTTGCGCACCGGGGTGCCGCGCCGGCTGTACTCGGGGCTGATCCGCTCGATCTCGGGAACCTGCCGGACCAGGACGCGGGCATCCTCCTCCCGCAGGCGGATCGTCCGGCCGTCCGCGAACCCCCGGAACGGCCGGGTCGTCGTGCCGCCGAACAGCATGACGACCCGGTCACCGAGCCCGTGGAACCGCTTGAGGGTGGCGCGCTCGAGGCCCGTTCCGAACGCCAGGAGGACCACCACCGCCACGGTGCCCCACGTGATCCCGAGGACCGTGAGCACCGTCCGGACCTTCTGGGCCCGCACGTCCTGCCAGAACTCCGCGAGGACCGTCCGCAGCCGGGTCACGGCGGCTCCCTCCGGCCCTCAGAGGATCTCGCGCGGCGGCGACTCGACGATCTTCTCTCCCTCCCGCAACCCCTCCTCGACCTCGATGAGGATCGCATCGCTCAGCCCGGTGACGATGTCCCGCTCCTCCAGCGTCCCGTCCGGCCGCAGCACCGTGACGCGCGCCACCCCGTCCTCCTGGCGGACGAGGCGCTCGGGCACGGCGAGGACGTCCGGCCGGCGGGCGATGATGATGTCCGCGCTGGCCGAGTACCCGGCCCGCAGCCTGGCATCGCCCACGTCGGTCAGGGCGATCTCGATGGGAAACACGGTGGCGTTCTCGCGTTCCCGGGCCTTGAGCGAGATCCTCCGCACCTCTCCCGCCACCGCGGCCTCGGGCAGCGCGCCGATGTTGAGCCGGGCGGGCATGCCTTCCTCCAGGCGCCCCACGTCGATCTCGTCGACCGTGCCCCGGAACAGCAGGTCGTCCATCGCGGCCATCGTCAGGAGCACCGTGCCTTCCTGGAAGTTCGAGAGGGGCACCACCGGATCGCCCTGCTCCACCCGCGCCTCGAGCACGAAGCCAGCCATGGGCGACCGGATCACGCCCTCGATGCTCCGGTCGCCGATCCGGATGCTGCCCTTCTCGAGCAGCGCCACGCGCTCCTTCGCCATCTGCAGGTGCACCGATGCCTGGTCGAAGTCGCGCTCGGCTCGATCGAGCTCCTCCTGCGTGATGAAGTCCCGGCCGCGCAGCTCGCGCTTCCTCTCCAGGTCGCGGCGCGTGTTTTCCAGCTCGATCTGGCGCAGCTCCACCTGCCGGTTCGCGTCCGCCAGTTCGAGAGGCGTCGGGTTCGGAGCGACCTCCAGGAGACGGTCGCCGGCCTGGACGGCCGCGCCCTCCTCGACGAACAGCCGCCTCACGACGCCGGACACCTGCGACTTGACCTCGATCTCCACATCGGGCTCTATGTTCCCGATCGCCACGGCCTTGCGCACCAGCGTGTCGCGCACGACCTCGACCGTCCGAACGCCGTCGCTGCCGTCGTCTCCGAGCAGGCGAACCGCGGCGCCGGTGGCGCCCGCGACGATCGACACCGCGAGCACCGCCAGGATCGCCTTCGTGCTCCGCTTCATCGCTCCCGCTTCCTCCCGTGGGTTCCGGCCCGTCCTCGACGCAGCGGACCGACGCGCCCTCGTACGGACCTCGGGTACGCCCGGTTTCAGCCGGTGGCGCGGGGCCGCCGGCATGGGGCAGTCGCGCGGGCGCGCGCGAGCGGACTGATGTGCCGGTGGAAGGTGTGCGGCCGGGCTCAGCCCGTCGCGGACCGGAGCGGGAGCGCCCGCCGGAGCACGGCCGACAGCCCGTACCCGAGCGCGGCGAGGAGGATGACGGCCGGCCCCGTCGGGATGTCGACCGCGAGGCGGGCCGACAAGAACCAGGTCAGAAAGAGACCGGCCGTGATGGCGGCCGCTCCGAGGAGAACCGACAGGCCCATCATGCGGGCGAGATCCGCCGTCCAGTGTCGCGCCGTGGCGGCCGGAATCGTCAGGAGGGCGATCACGAGGATCACGCCGACCACGCGGATCAGGAGGACCACCGTGAGGCCGACCAGCGCCAGCAGCGTCAGGAACAGGCGGGCCACGGGCATCCCGACCACCCGGGAGAACTCCTCGTCGAACGCGATGGCCCGCAAGCGCCGGAACCGCGCGAGCACGACGGCGAGCACGACGGCGTCCAGCGCCGCGGCCAGCAGGAGATACTCCGCGGAGACGAACAGGATGTTGCCGAACAGGTAGCCCAGCAGGTCGGGGGCCGGTCCCGGCGCCAGCGACACGAACAGGATGCCGAGCGCCATGCCGACGGCCCAGACCATCGCGATGAGGGTGTCGAGCCCCTGCCGGAGCCGCAGCTCGGCGGCTCCGATGCCGAGCGCCGAGCCCAGCCCGAACCCCAGCGCCCCCAGCATCGGGTCGAACCCGAGCAGAAAGCCGAGCCCCACGCCCCCGAACGCGGCGTGCGACAGGCCCCCGGAGGCGGACGCGATGCCTCGCACGACGACCAGCGACCCGACCATCCCGCACGCGACGGAAGCGAGCAGACCCGCCGCCAGGGCCCGCTGAAAGAAGGCGTAGGACAGGGCCTCCGCGATCATCTTCCGCCCTCCCGCGGGGCGTGCGTCGGGAGCACCCGGTGGGGCACCCCGTGCGCCACGAGGTCCACGGGGCAACCGTAGGCGGCCTCCACCATCTCGGCCGTCAGGTCGCGGGAGTGATGATAATGAAGCCGCACGTTCAGACAGGCGATGGTACGGACGTGCCGCGAGATCACCCCGATGTCGTGCGACACGAGCACGATGGGGATGTCTTCCGCCAGGCGCTCGAGGAGTTCGTACAGCGACCGGCCGATGCGCGTGTCCAGGCTCGCCATCGGCTCATCCAGGAGCAG
>JAVVDU010000069.1:0-5307 GCA_032251515.1 Gemmatimonadota bacterium | reverse complement strand
ACGGAAGAGGTGGGCGACCGGGAGATCGTGGACACGCCGGGGCTCAACGACCTCGCCCCTCGCACCGACGAGGCGCGGGTCACGCGCGAGCTGCTCGCCGGGCACCCCGACGCCACGGTCATCCAGGTGGCGGACGCGAAGAACCTCCGCCGGGCGCTGCTGCTCACGATCCAGATCGCCGAGCTCCGCCGCTCCATGGTGCTCGTCCTCAACATGTGGGACGAGCTGGAGGAACGGGGCGGCCGGATCGATCTGGAGCGGCTGTCGGAGATCCTGGGCGTGCCGGTCGTCCGCTCCGTGGCGCCGCGCGGCGAGGGCACGCCGGAGCTCATCGCGGCGCTGGACCGGGCCGCGGTCCCGAAGATCGCCCCGGACGCGGGCTGCGCTCCGCCGAGCGATGCGGCCCGGCTCGACCTCACGAACGGGATCCTCGCGGAGTGCTGGTCGATCTCGCAGCCCTCGCACGCGTCGATGGGCGTGCGGCTCGGCTTCTGGGCCATGCACCCGGTGAAGGGCCTCGCCGTCCTGGCGGGGATCCTCCTCGCCGTGTTCTGGTTCGTGGGCCTGTTCGGGGCGGGCACGCTGGTGGACGCGCTGGAGGTCGCGGGCTTCGAGCAGCGGGTGTCGCCGCTGGCGATCCGGGCGGCCGACCGCGTCCTGCCCTTCCCGCACGAGCACGCGGTGGAGACCGTCCCCTACGCCTTCTCCCTGCCCCTGTCGCCGGCGCACGAGATCGTCCTGCATGAGGCGGACCGGACGGCGCTGCGGCCCGCGTACGAGATGCCGCCCGGCGCCGATCTGTCGGCCGGGCAGGAGGTGATCCGCTGGATCCACGACTTCCTCGTGGGTCCGTACGGCCAGGTGACGATGGCCCTCAGCTACGCCCTCGCCATCGTCCTGCCCATCGTCACGGTGTTCTTCCTCGTGTTCAGCGTGCTGGAGGACTCGGGCTACTTCTCCCGCATGTCCGTCATGCTGAACCGGGCCTTCCGGGTGATCGGCCTGAACGGGAAGGCCGTGCTGCCGATGCTCCTGGGGCTCGGCTGCACGACGATGGCCACCATGACGACCCGCGTGCTGGAGTCGCGCCGGGAGCGGATCGTCACCACGATGCTCCTGGCCCTCGCCGTGCCGTGCTCGGCCCAGCTCGGGGTCCTGCTCGCGTTGATGGCGGCGCTGTCGCCGGGAGGAGCCACCGTCTGGCTCGGTCTGATGGCGGGAGTGATCCTGCTCGTGGGCTGGCTGACGGCCCGCGTGTTCCCGGGTGAGGGATCCGACTTCATCCTCGAGGTGCCGCCGATGCGGCGGCCGCAGCTCGGCAACGTGGTGACGAAGACGTACAGCCGCCTCGAGTGGTACCTCAAGGAGGTGATCCCCGTCTTCCTCGTGGGGACGGCGGCGCTGTTCCTGCTCGACCGGATCGGCGCGCTGGGCGCGATCGGCCGGGCCGCCGAGCCACTCGTGGTGGGCTGGCTGGGCCTTCCCGCCGACATGGCCAACGCCCTGCTGGTGGGCTTCATGCGGCGCGACTTCGGCGCCGTCTACATCCTCGACGCCGCCACGGGCGCCGGCGCCATCCTGTCGGCGCACCAGATCCTCGTGGCCATGGTCACGATCACGCTGTTCATGCCCTGCTTCGCCACCCTGCTCATGATCTCCAAGGAGCACGGACGGCGCACCGCGGCCGGCATGGTCGCCTTCATCTTCCCGTTCGCCATTCTCGTCGGCGGGCTGGTCAACCACGTGGGACGATGGCTGGGGACTACCTGACCTGCCCGATGTGCGGGTTCGAGTTCGAGCGCGGCGACACGCTGTGCGCGCACGGCTGTCCGCTGGGGGCGATGTGCCGGCTCGTGCGCTGCCCGAGCTGCCAGTACGAGTTTCCCGAGACGCCCGCGGCGGTCGGGCTCGTGAAGCGGATGTTTCGGCGCCGGCGCTCCCTCCCCCAGCCGGCCGAGACGCGCCTGCCCGAGACGGTGCGGGCGGCCTCCGACCTGCGGCCGGGCGAGCGCGCCACCGTCCTGTGCCTCGGCGCGACGGCCACCGAGCGGCACCGGACGCTCACCGTGTTCGGAGTGGTGCCGGGCGCGGAGATCCGCATCGTGCAGCAGCAGCCGGCCTGCGTGATCGGGGTGGGCGAGACCGAGCTGGCGGTGGACCGGGACATCGCGCGAGAGATCCTCGTGGAGCCGGCCGCCCGCATCGAGGCGGTCCCCTGACGGGCCGGCGCGCATGACGGCGTTCCTCCTGGCCGTGCAGGAGACGGGACTCGGCGACACCCTGGCCGGGAACCCGGCGCTCGCCACGGCCCTGCTGTTCGGGGCCGGCGTGCTGACGAGCCTCACGCCGTGCATCTACCCGATGATCCCGATCACCGCGGGGGTGATCGGGGGCGCGGCCGGCGAGGGAGCGGGCCGCGGACGGGTGGTCGGGCTCACCCTCGCGTACGTCCTGGGGCTGGCGCTCCTGTACGCGTTCGCCGGCCTGCTGGCGGGGCTCACCGGCTCCCTGTTCGGGACGATCGCCTCCAGCGGCTGGGCCCGCCTCGTCATCGCCCTGCTGCTCGCGGTGTTCGGTCTGGCGATGCTCGACGTGATCCCGGTCGCGGCGCCGCGTCGCCTCGTGGAATGGGCCGGCAGCCTGCGCGGCGGTTCCTACCCGGCCGTCTTCCTCCTCGGGGCGACGTCGGGACTCGTGGCCGCTCCCTGCGGCGCGCCGGCCTTCGCCGCGGTGCTGACGTTCGTGTCCACCACGGGCAGCGGCGCGCTCGGCTTCTACTATCTGTTCGTGTTCTCGCTCGGCATGACGGCGCTGCTCGTCGTGGTGGGGATCTTCTCCGGCTCGCTCCGGATTCTACCCAGGGCGGGCACGTGGACGCTGTGGGTGAAGCGGGCGGCCGGCGTGCTGCTGCTGGGAATGGCGGCGTGGTACCTCTACCAGGCGTGGCTCGCCTGGTACTGACGGGCGCCGCGGAGACGCGAACCCCGGGAACGGGACGGACGGAATGAGACACGCGATGGTGAGACGAGGTGCGGGACGAGAGACCCGGGCCGGGCGGCCGGTCGTGATCGCAGCGCTCGCGGCGGCGCTCGCCGCGCTGGTGATCCCGGCGCCCCTCGCGGCGCAGGAGTCGGGGATCGGGCTCGCGCGGGGCGCGACGCCCTCCGGAGTGGCGCTCGAGCGCCTGGACGGCGGCGGCGGGACGGTGGACCTGTCCGAGGTGATCGGAACCCGGCCGGTGCTGCTCGAGTTCTGGGCCACCTGGTGCGGGAACTGCGAAGAGCTGCACCCGCACATGCTCGAGGCGCACGAGCGGTACGGGGACGAGGTGGCGATGTACGCTGTGGCGGTGGGCGTGAACCAGACGCCCCGGCGGATCCGGCGACACCTGGAGGACCATCCCCTGCCCTTCCCGATGCTGTGGGACGGAAAGGGCGCTGCGGCGCGAGCCTTCGCGGCGCCCACGACCTCCTACATCGTGGTGCTGGACGCCGCGGGCCGCGTGACCTACACCGGCGCGGGCGCCGAGCAGGACCTCGAGGCCGCGGTCCGCTCGGCGCTCTGAGTACGCCGCGGGGGACGCGGGCGCGCGGCCCGCATCACGCCCTCCGCGCGCCTCCGCGCCGCGCCGCGGCTCAGTCCTCGGGCTCCGGCGTCACCCGCTCGATCGCCTCGGCCAGCTCATCGTAGGCGGTCGGGTCGATCTCCCGAAACGGGTCCGCCACGTGGCGGATCACGCCCTCCGGGTCGATCACGAACAGCGTGCGGTCGTCGATCGCCTCGCCGCCCCGCAGCTCGCGCCACGCGCCGTACGCCTTGCCGGCCTCCGCCCCCGGGTCGCTGGCGAACAGGAACGGGAAGTCGGCGTCACGCGCCCACGAGGCGAGTGCCTCGGGCCCGTCGGTGCTGACGGCGATCAGGACGACGTCCCGGCCGCCGCGGAAGATTCGTGCGTACTGGTCCCGGTACGCTTCCATTTGCACCGTTCACCCGGGCGTCCTGGCCCGGAAGAAGAAGGCCAGGACCACCGTCTCTCCGAGGTAGTCGCTCAGCCGGACGGGCTCGGCGAGGACTCCGTGCCGGGTCGCCCCGACGAGCTCGAAGTCCGGCGCCCGCGCGCCCACGGCCAGCGGCTCCGCCTGCTGGGCCAGTCCCGCGGCCGGCCAGAGGCCGAGCGCGGCCACCGCCACGGCGGCGCCGCGGACCCTCCGGCCCGCCGTCCTCGCGCGTGCTGCCTTCATGCATCCTCCCGGATTTTCGTGGTCCGCGCCCCGCGCCGGCGCCCCTCGCGCCGGGCGGGTCCTCACCGGTAGTTCCCGAACCGCAGCTCCACCCCGTAGTCCCGCGAGCGCAGGAAGGCGATCACCTCCTGCAGCGTGTCGCGGGCGGGGGCGCTCACCCGCAGTTCCTCGCCCTGGATCTGCACCTGGACCTTCTTGAAGCTCCCGTCCCGCACGTCCTTCGAGATCCGCTTCGCCGTCTCCTGGTCGATCCCCTGCTTGAGCCGGATCGCCTGGCGCGCCCGGCCGAGCGAGCCCTCGTCCACCTTCCCCTCGTCGAGGTTCTTCAGCGGCACCTTCCGGCCCGCGAGCTTCTCGCGCAGCACCTGGCGGAGGGCCTGCAGGCGGTACGCGTCGTCCGCCTCCAGGTTCACTACGGCCGCGGCGCGGTCGTACTCCAGCCGGCAGTCCGTGCCCTTGAAGTCGTAGCGCTGCGCGATCTCCTTGCGCGCCTGGTTCACCGCGTTGTCGACCTCCTGGAGGTCCACGCCGGTGCTCACGTCGAACGAGCTCGTCTTCGCCATCGCCTGGAACCGGTCGGGGGTGGACGGGGTCCTGCCGCACGCCGCATCGGGGACCAAGGTACATCGGCCGGGGCGGAGGCGACCAGCGTCCCCGGCACCCGCCCGGCTTTCCTTGCGCGACCGGACCGCCCAGATTCCAAGCTCGACTGCGTTCCGGCGGGCGCGCGACCGCGCTCCGGCCGGCAGGGGCATCCCGTATCCCGGTCCGCCAGCATGCCACACGGCACATGACATCCCGGACGGGCAGGGGCCCGCGCGCCACGATCCTGCTCCTCGACGGCGCGCGGCCGGACGTCCTCGACCACCTCCGGGCCGCGGGCGACCTGCCGCACCTCGAGCGGCACCTGCTGGCCGGGGCGGACTGCGGGGCGGCCGTGACGGCCTTCCCCTCCACGACCGGGGTCGCCTACCTCCCCTTCCTCACCGGCTGCTACCCCGGGACCTGCGACGTGCCGGGGATCCGCTGGCTCGACCCGCGGCGCTACGACGGGCGCTGGTGGCGG
>JAVVDU010000068.1:0-5356 GCA_032251515.1 Gemmatimonadota bacterium | reverse complement strand
CGCCCGGCGCCGCCGACCGGCCGGTGGTGCTGCTCGGCCGCGACTCCCGCACCTCGGGCCCGCTGCTCGTCGATGCGGCGGCCGCGGGCCTCCAGGCGGTGGGCGCCGACGTCCGCGACACCGGAATCGCCCCGACGCCGACGCACCTGCTGGCGGTGCGGGACGACCCCGCCACGGCGGGCGGCCTCATCGTCACCGCCTCGCACAACCCCGTCGAGTGGAACGGGCTCAAGCTGGCCGGGCCGGACGGCCGGTTCGTCGCGCCCCACGAGGGCCGCGAGGTACACGCTCGCTTCGAGGCGGGCGTCACGCTGGCGGCGTGGGACGAGGTCGGGACCCGCACCGCCGGCCCCGACGTGGCGGCCCGGCACGTGGAGCGGATCCTGTCCCTCGACCTCGTGGACGCCGCCGCCGTGCGGTCCTGGGCGCCCCTGGTGGTCCTGGATGCCGTGCATGGTGCCGGCGGGCCCCTGATCGCCGGCCTGCTGCGCGAACTGGGCTGCCGCGTCGAGGGCATGGGCCTCGAGCCGGACGGCCGGTTCCCGCGCGAGCCCGAACCGATCCCGGAGAACCTCGGAGCGCTGGGCGACCGGGTGCGCTCCGTGGGCGCGGACCTCGGCCTGGCGGTGGACCCGGACTCCGACCGGCTCGCCATCGTCGACGAGTCGGGCCGGCCCGTCGGCGAGGACTGGACCCTCGCCTTCGCGGTGGAATATGTTCTCCGGCATCGGCGGGGACCGGTCGTGACGAATCTCTCCTCCAGCCAGTGCATCGAGGACGCCGCCCGGTCGGCCGGGGCTCCGTTCCACCGCACGGCGGTGGGCGAGGCACGCGTGGCGGCGGGGATGGCCGAGGTCGGAGCGGTGATCGGAGGGGAGGGGAACGGCGGCGTGATCCTGCCCGACCTGAACCTCACGCGGGATGCACCGCTCGCCGCGGCGCTCGTGCTCAGCCTGTTCGCGACCGAACGGGCCGGCCCGGGCCGCCTGCTCTCGCAGCGCCGGCGCTATCACCTCGTGAAGCGCCGCATGCCGCGCCCGGCCGCGGGGACGGAGGCGGCCCTGGCGGCGCTCGCGGAAACCGTTCCGGAGGGCGGCGCCATCGACCGGACCGACGGGCTGCGAGTCGCGTGGCCGGCCCGGCGCGAGTGGGTGCACGTCCGCGCCTCGGGCACGGAGCCGATCCTGCGGGTCATTTCCGAGGCGCCGGAGGCCGTCCGGGCCGTCCGGCTGGCCGACTGGGCGGAGGAAGGACTGGCGGCGGCGGACGTCGCCGGCCGGGGAACGTAGGAGGGCACGACACGACATGTGCGGAATCGTCGGATACACGGGCGGGCGGGAAGCCCAGCCGATCCTGCTGCAGGGACTGCGGCGGCTGGAGTACCGGGGCTACGACTCGGCCGGGGTGGCCGTGGCCGGCCCGGACGGACTCGCGGTCCGCCGTGCCGCCGGCCGCCTGGCGGCGCTCGAGGAGGAACTGCAACAGCGTCCGGTCGCGGGCACGTGCGGGATCGGGCACACGCGCTGGGCGACCCACGGCGCGCCGACGACCCGCAACGCCCACCCGCACACCGACGGGCCGGGCGAGGTCGCCCTCGTGCACAACGGCATCATCGAAAACTACCAGGCCCTGCGCGCCAAGCTCGGCGAGCTGGGCCGCGAGTTCACATCGGACACCGACACGGAGGTCCTCGCGCACCTGGTGGCGGAGGCGTACGAGGGGAACCTCGAGCAGGCGGTGGCGGCGGCCCTGTCGCGCGTCGAGGGCACGTTCGGGATCGCTGTCGTGCACGCCCGCGAGCCGGGCAAGATCGTGGCCGCGCGGCGCGGGTCTCCCCTGCTCATCGGGATCGGCACCGAGGGCTCGGGCGAGACGTTCGTGGCGTCGGACGTGGCGGCCGTTCTCGCCCACACCCGCAGCGTGGTCTACCTCGACGACGGTGAGGTCGCGGTGCTGCAGGGCGACCGCCACGAGATCCACTCGCTCGCCTCGTTCGTATCGGCCAGCGCCCAGCGGCCGATCGAGCGGGAGATCCGGCACGTCGACTGGGACCTCGGCCGGATCGAGAAGGGCGGGCACCCCCACTTCATGCTCAAGGAGATCTTCGAGCAGCCCGCCACAATCTGCGACGCGATGCGGGGACGCCTGCTCGCGGAGGAGGGCGACGCCCGCCTGGGAGGGCTGCGCCCGCTGTCCGACGTCCTGGCCGGCGTGGAGCGGATCGTGATCACCGCCTGCGGCACGAGCTGGCACGCCGCCCTGGTGGGCGAGTACATGCTGGAGGACCTCGCCCGGATCCCGGTCGAGGTGGAGTACGCCTCCGAGTTCCGCTACCGGCGGCCCATCATCACCGAGAACACGCTCGTCGTCGCGATCTCGCAGTCCGGCGAGACGGCCGACACGCTCGCGGCCCTGCGGGAGGCGAAGCGGCAGGGCGCCCCGGTCATGGGAATCGTGAACGTCGTGGGCTCGACGATCGCCCGCGAGACGGACGGCGGCGTGTACATTCACTCCGGCCCGGAGATCGGCGTCGCCTCCACGAAGGCGTTCACGGGTCAGCTCACGGTGCTCGCCCTGTTCACTCTCCTCCTCGCCCGCCGCCGGGGCATGTCGCTGGCCGAGGGGCGACGCTTCGTGGAGGCGCTCGACGCGCTCCCCGCCGCCGTCGAGCGGGCGCTGTCGCTCGACCCGCTGATCTCGGCGATCGCGCGGGAGTACCACGAGGACGCGAACGCGCTCTACCTGGGGCGCGGCTACAACTTTCCCGTCGCTCTCGAGGGAGCCCTGAAGCTGAAGGAGATCAGCTACGTGCACGCCGAGGGCTACCCCGCGGCGGAGATGAAGCACGGGCCGATCGCCCTGATCGACGAGCACATGCCTGTGGTGGTGATCGCGCCGAGCGACGGCGTGTACCAGAAGGTGGTGAGCAACATCGAGGAGGTGAAGGCGCGGGGCGGCCGGGTCATCGCGGTGGCCACGGAGGGGAACCCGGATCTCGACGGCCTGGTGGACCACCTGATCCGCGTCCCGGCGACGATCGATCCGCTGCAGCCGCTCGTCACGGTGATCCCGCTCCAGCTGCTGGCCTATCACATCGCGGTGCTGCGCGGCTGTGACGTCGACCGGCCGCGCAATCTCGCCAAGAGCGTGACGGTAGAATGAGGCCGCCGACCCGACCGGGCCGCGCCGGCCGCCCGCCGGCCCGCCTCGCCGCCCGTTTCGCCGCCGTCCTCGCCGTCTGCGCGGCGACGGCGGTGCGGCCGGATGCCGCGCGCGCGCAGTACGCGATCGTCCTGCCCGCCGGGGACTCGCTGCGCTTCGAGCTGCCCGAGGTGCGGCGGATGCTCGATACCACGCGCGCCCTGCGGAGGAACCTCGAGGAGGATCCCCGCGTGCTGTACCGCATCGGATTCCGGGACCCGGTACCGGCGGAGGCGCCCGCGGCCGCGTGGCCGTGGCACGCCGTGGAGCCGGCCAGCGACTCCGTGGTGGACCTCCAGATGCCGGGGAACCTGCGTGAGGCGTCGCGCGCCTACGAGAACTACGCCGTGATCCGTATGCGGACCATCCGGTCGCGGGATCCCGATGCGCCCTGCGACTCGCTCGTCGCGTGGGAGAGCGAGGCCCTGTCGGCCTTCGCGGATGGCTGGATCGTGGCCCGCACCCTGTTCGGCGGCCCGCCCTATCCGCCGCTCGATGCGGTCCCGTTCGCCCGGGCGGCCGGCCACCTCGAGGCCCTGGCGGCCGAGGGGCGCAGCCGGGCCGTCGGGGCCTGCGCGGCCGCGTGGGTGGAGGCGCACCCCGAAGCGGTGCAGGCCTGGCTGGAGTGGCGCGAGGACCGCGGACTGGCGGGGCCCGGGGAGGCGGCGGGGCCCGGCGACGATGGGACGCCGGACGCCCCGGCCGGAGACCCGGGGGACGCGACCGGCGCGCCGGTCGTTCCGCGCTGGGAGGGCTGACGACGATGGCGCTGCGGCTCTACAACACGCTCGGCCGGCAGGTGCAGGAGTTCCGTCCCGGGGACGGCCGCACGGTCCGCATGTACACCTGCGGGCCGACGGTGTACGACCGGGCCCACGTCGGGAACTTCCGGACCTTCCTGTGGGAGGACCTGCTGCGCCGGACGCTGCGCTGGATGGGCTGGCGGGTCGAGCAGGTCATGAACATCACGGACGTCGACGACCGGACGATCCGCGCCGCCGTCGAGCGGGGGGAGCCGCTGGCGGACGTGACACGGCCGGTGGAGGAGGCGTTCTTCGCGGACTGGGACCTGCTGGGACTCGAGCGCGTCGAGCACACGCCCCGGGCTACCGAGCACGTGCCCGCGATGATCGGGCTGGTCGAGCGGCTCGAGGCGAAGGAGCTCACGTACCGTCGCGGCGGGTCGGTCTACTTCGCGATCGGCCGCTTTCCCGGCTACGGGCGTCTCATCGACCTCGACCCGGAATCGCTGCGGCGCTCGGGACGCGTGGAGGGCGACGAGGAGTACTCCAAGGACGACCCGCGGGACTTCGTGCTCTGGAAGGGGGGCGACCGCGAGGAGGAGGAGGGCGGCGTCGCGATCTGGGACTCGCCGTGGGGACGGGGCCGGCCGGGCTGGCACCTCGAGTGCTCCGCGATGGCCATGGAATTCCTCGGCGAGACGCTCGACATCCACACGGGGGGCGTCGACAACATCTTTCCCCACCACGTGAACGAGATGGCCCAGTCCGAGGCGGCCACCGGGCGCCCGTTCGCCCGTTTCTGGCTGCACGCGGCGCACCTGCTGGTGGACGGGGCGAAGATGTCGAAGTCGCTCGGCAACTTCCACACGGTGCGGTCGCTCGTCGACGCCGGCCACCGGCCCTCCTCGATCCGTTACCTCCTCCTGAGCGGGCACCATCGCCAGCAGCTCAACTTCACCCTGGAGGGGCTGGAGGCGGCCGCGCGGGCCGTCGCACGGCTGCACGCCTTCCACGACCGCCTGGCGCGGGCCGCCGCGGAGGACGCCGGCGACGCGGACGACACGGACGCCGGAGACGCGAACGAGGGCGGGGGCGCAGGCGCCGAGGCGGCGGTCCGCTGGCGTACCGTGTTCACGGCGGCCCTGGAGGACGACCTGAACGTGGCCGACGCGCTGGGCGCCACCTTCGACCTGGTGCGGGAGGGCAACGCGGCCCTGGACGCCAGCGGAGAGGCGACGCGCGTGGCGCGTCCCCTGCAGGAGGCACTGCAGGAGTTCGATCGAGTGTTCGGCGTCCTCGCGCTGCGCGCCCGGGAGGAGAGCGGGCCCGACGCCGAGCTCGCCGCCTGGGTGGAAGAGCGCCTCGCGGCCCGGACCGCGGCACGCGCGGCCCGCGATTTCGCGCGGGCCGAC
>JAVVDU010000067.1:0-5358 GCA_032251515.1 Gemmatimonadota bacterium | reverse complement strand
GGACATCGTCCTCCCGGGCCTCGGCCTGCCGGCGTGGACGATGAACCTGGTCCTCCTGCTCGCGTGGCTGGACAAGGCGGTCGAATTCGGCGATCCGGGACTCTCCGAGATCCTCGTCCAGCACCTGTTCGCCAACGTCCGGGACGACCCGCGCTGGCTGCCGTTCCTCGAGAGCATCGGGAAGTCGCCCGAGCAGATGGCCGCGATCGAGTTCGAGGTGAGCGTCCCGCAGTAGGCGTTCGCCGGAAGCAAGCCAGGGGCCGCACGCGCCGCCGGAGCCATGGCGAGCGGCCGGCTACGCTCCGGGAATCTTCAGCGGCGCGATCAATGCCCGGAACCTCGGATCGTCCCTCAGCGTCTCCAGGGCCCTTTCGATGAACGGGTCGTAGCCGGAATCGGTGCAGATGTACGGAAACCAGTCGACGTGGGCCTCGCGGGCGGCCTCGAGCCAGCGCATCGCCTCGTCCACGTCACCCAGAGAGGCGTGGATGGCCCCGAGCATCAAGAGGTCCTTCTGCCCCGGGCTCTCCGCGAGCCGGGCCGTCACTTCGAGCGCCTGCTCGCGTCGGCCGGTCTGGGCGTAGGTGAATCCGAGTCCCCAGTCGCCGAGGTTCGGTCTGATGGCGCGAAGACGCTCGAAGGTCGCGATCGCCTCGTCGAACCTCTCCTGCGCCGCGTAGGCCCCGCCCAGCACGTAGAGACCCCACGGGAAGGACGGGTTCACCTCCAGCGACTTCTGTGCCTCCGCCACCGCCCGCTCGGGCTGGCCGTCGCCCCAGTACAACCAGCCCAGCCACGCAGTGAAGATGGGAGTCACGGGCGCGATCTGCTGCGCTCGCGCCATGTGCTCGATCGCACCCGGCATGTCTCCCATCAGTGCAAGCAGCCAGCCGTAGTGGCCGTGGGCGAACTCGTGGTTCGGATTGAGCTGCAGGGCCCGGCGGAACGAGGCCTCGGCGCCGTCCCAGTCCCAGTCGTGGTACAGTTGAATCTGGCCCATCGCGGCATGGGCCTCAGGGAACAGCGGGTCGATCGCCAGCGCTCGGACGGCCGCCTCGCGAGCCCGCACGAACGCGTCCGGCGGTGGGTTCGCGCCGTGGCCGATCAGCGAAAGGCCCTGGGCAAGACCGGCATAGGCCAGCGGGTCCTCGGGGTCGAGCTCGATGGCCCGGTAGAGATGCTCGAGGCCCGTCTGGATCCCGCCGGCCGTGTACTGCTGCAGATGATACATGCCGCGCAGGTAGACCTCGTACACCTCCGGGTTCACGGCCCGCGCGGACGCCAGGCGGACCCGTTCCTCCGGCGTCAGCGTCACCTGGATCCGCTCGGCGATGGTCCGGGCCAGCTCGTTCTGCAGCGTCAGCACGTCCTCGATGGGGCGCTCGTAGCTCTCCGACCAGATGCTCGCCTCGCTTGCCGTCGAGATGAGGCGCACGTTGATGCGCAGCCGCCCGCCGGTCCGGAACACGGAGCCTTCGACGAGGTGGGCGGCCCCGAGTTCGCGTCCGGTCTGCAGGGCCGGCTGGACGACGTTCCTGTAGACGTTCGTCGAACTGCTCGCCTTGACCGTCAGCGATCCGATCATGGACAGGGCCGTGGTCAGCGCGTCGTGCATGCCGGCGGCGAAGTACTCCTGGTCGGGATCACCGGTCACGTTCTCCATCGGCAGCACGGCGATCGAGTTCCGGGGAATCGCCCGGTCTGCCCGGGCCGGCGCGACGATCGACGGGAGAGTGCGGATCTCCGCCGTCATCTGGAACAATACGAGGCCCGACCCGAGGAGCAGGGCAGCCAGGATCGCATAGTCGGACCGTCGTAGCGCGAGGGGTACCGGGGCTGCCTCGGCAGATGCCGGCGTGCGCCGGATGCCGTGCGGGGTGATGTCGTAGCGCCAGCCGAACAGCAGGACGATCGGCAGGCCGGCGATCGCGCCGATCCACACGTACCGGATCGCCTCGCCGGGAATGCCGAGTCCGGGGAACGCGAGGTCGGCCCCCTGCAGGGCCACCCAGGCGCCGAGCACGTAGAGCGCTCCGACCCGCAGAACCTTGCGACGCCGCAACTCGTGAACGAGACGAGTCATCCGAGCCGCCTCCGTCGATCGTCCTCGCGCCTGTCGCCCCCCGACGTGTGCCGAGGTGGTTGGCACGACTCGACCAAGATGGGCCGCCGTGCGGCACCCTGACAACTCCGTCTCGGCCTCTCGTCGACAGTTCTCCGTACCCCGGAGTCGGGTGCGGCACGGCGCGGCGGATGGCCGTCACGGCTGCGTGGCGTCGTCCGCGACTTCCAGCGGCGGACACGCGCGCAGCAGAGGGATCAGTTCCTCGCGGAGCGCGGCGGCGGACGGGTAGCGCTCCCGCGGGTCTTCGGCCAGGCATCGGCGCACCAGGCTGTCGAGCTCGCGGACCTGCGCCGAGGCGGCTCGCGCCCGGTCCGACCAGCCGGCCAGAGTGCGTGGGCGTCGGGGATCCGTTGCCGGCAACGGCCTCGAGCCCGTCAACGCCTCGATCAGCATGACCGCCACCGCGAAGATGTCCGTGCGCTGATCCACCTCGCGTCCAAAGAGCTGCTCCGGCGACATGTAGCTGGGGGTGCCCATGACGACGCCTTCCGCGGTCATGGAGGCAGTCGACGGAGGATCTCCCGCGAGGAACTTGGCGAGGCCCAGGTCGAGGATCTTGACGACCAGCGTTCCCGAGGCCGCTCGCCGGCCCATGACGTTCTCGGGCTTCAGGTCACGATGAATGATGCCCCGCGCGTGCGCCGCGGCGAGGCCGTCGAGGATGGGATCGAACCAGTCGGCGGCGAGGGCGGGCCGCAGCGAAGTCCGGGCCTCGAGCTCGGCGCGCAGCGTGACGCCCTCGAGCCGCTCCATCACGAGATACGCTCCATCGCCCTCGAGCGATCCGTAGTCGTACATGGCCACGATGTTCGGGTGGTTGAGTTGGGCGGTCGCCCGTGCCTCGCGGCGGAACCGGCGAAGCGCGCTTTGCTGGCCGAACGCGGGCCCCAGCAGGATCTTGACGGCGACGACCCGCTCGAGGCGCAGATCACGTGCTTCGTAGACGGCCCCCATCCCGCCCTTGCCGATCTTCCTGTCCAGGCGGTACTTGCCGTCGACGGTCCGTGCCACGGGCAGCGAAAGTGCCAGTGGCCGCCCATCGGCCGGGCAGCGATCGACAGCGCCGTCGAAGCACGCGCCGCAGTCAGGGCACTCCTTCAGGAGATCGGGCAGTCGATCGTCGAGCCTGGCCAGGACATCGTGCTTGACGCGCACTTCCTCGCCCACGCGCTCGCGCAGTCGGAGGTTCTCGTGGACGACCGCGGTCTGCCGGGCGATCGCGCTCAGGAGCCGCGCATCGCCGGCGCTGTAGGGCTCCTGGGATTTCTTCTCTCCCAACAGGAACCCTCCCACCAGCCGATCCCCGCTGTCCATCAGCGGGACGATCAAGCTGATCCCCCGGTCGCTGAACCAGCGCGCCCCGCGGCGCGAGAGTCCGGCTTCCGGCGGCAAGGGAAGGGCGGTGGCCTCTCCGTGCTGCTCGAGCCAGGTCAGCCAGGCACGGCTCGAGGGATCCTCCGGGGGAGTAAGCCGGGGATCCGATGACGAGACGAGGGCGGACTCGTCGGGATCACGGTACCACACGCAGGCGCCCGTCGGATGCAGCGCGAGCGTGAGTCTGTCGCTCACCACGCTCGCCAGCTCCGAAATCGAGTCCGCCTTTCGTACCTCCTCCAGCAACCCGAGCAACAGTTGCTCCCGGTCGTACACGTCGCGGAAGAACCGCCGATCGAGCGCCCGCCCGAGCGGCCCCCGGAAGGTCAGCGCCAGGCCGGCCGCTCCCGCCCAATAAAGATAGCCTCGCGTGTCGCCCACGAGTTGCAGGATGGTGAGGTCCCGATGGAGGGCCAGGGTGAAGATGAGCGCCACGATCGGCAGGGCCACCGCGGCCTGGAGGACCCGGCGCGCCAGCAGGTACTGCACGCCGCGTCGAACGACGACCTTGATGTCCATCACGCGATGTCGGACGACGGCGTACGCCACGCTGAGAGGGATCGCGACGGTGAGGGCGTTTGCCAGCGAGGAGAAAACCGGGACGGGCGCCGGTCCGACGAACTCCTCGAACAGGTACACCGCTGCCCACCACACCTGCATCAGGAGTCCGACTACTGCACCGAACACGACCCAACGCACGCGTCGCCGCAGGTCCTCGTCCTTCAGCGATCGATAATTGAGCGGCAGCGCGATCACCATGCCGATCTGGGCGGCCACGTAGGCGGGAGAGGACACCAGCGGCCCCAGGTCGAACAGCGACGCGAACGAGCTTACCAGCTCCCGTGCCGCCGCCGGTCCCAGCGCGAGCACGGCCGCGTGCACCGCCAGATCGGGCACGGCTTGGAAGCCGGCAGCCACGTACATCAGGCCGAGCGCCCATTTCCAGATCCCGGTCAGCGGCCGATCGGCTGGAAAACGCGCGAAGAAATGGAAGCCGACCACCACGTGCAGGGGCTGCAGCACGGGTCCGCTGTGAATGACGCCGACGTCGAGAAAGACCAGGCCGGTCATGACGGCGGCCGCGCACGCGAGTCGTGAAAGCGGCTTCTCCGGACGGGCAAAACCGATGAACAGCCCGACCGCGCACCACACGAGGCTCACCAGGAAGTACATGACCCGGCCGGCATTGGTCGGGGCCTGGCCGACGACCAGTCGCTGCTCGTGCCGCGCGCCGTCGCGTTCGACCACGAGGACGTAGGTGTCTCCCACCGAGAGGCCACGACGTTCGAAGTAGAGCCCGAAAGAGGGGAGCGGCGGAGCACCGTTCATGGCGACGAGGCGGTCGCCAGGCCGCAATCCGTCTGCAGCAGGCCCGGACGGCCGTACCCCCGCGACATACCAGGCCTGGCCGTCCCGCACCGCATTCCACCCGAGCGACACCATCCTGCCGCCCGTCGGGACGAGCAGCCACGCCCCGTACGTGAACATGACCAGCGCGAGGGCGGCGGCGAGCCAGACGCCGGCCAGGAAAGGAAACCGATGGCCGGGCTGGGGAGGTGAGTCGGCGGAAGTCAGAAGGCCGGAGGCGGAGAGGTCCGCCTCGGCGTCGAGGGAAGGCGAGTGGGGGAAGGCGGCGAGCGGTGCGTCGCCGAAGCGTCCCGCCTCGTGGTGGGCGGCGAGCAGCCGATCCACTTCCGCGCGCACGACCGCGTCGGCGCCGCACGCCTCGTCCAGGAACGCGCGGCGGCTCGGCGGATCGCGCGCCACGGCGGCCCGGAACACCGCCGTGATCTGATGCCACTGTTCAGGCGTGACCATCGCCCGGCCCGAACAACGCGTCGAACAGCCACGCCCGCGCC
>JAVVDU010000066.1:0-5514 GCA_032251515.1 Gemmatimonadota bacterium | reverse complement strand
GGGACTCGCCGCCGGGGGCGTACGAGGCGACGCTGCGGGTGCGGGACGGCCGCACCGGCGCCGAGTCCCTGCCGGCCCGGTTCCGGGTCGTGAACCGGCGCCGGTAGCGGGGAGCGACCGTGCGCACCCGTTCCCGGCTCCGGCCCGCGGGGCGCCGCCCGGCCTGCCGAGTACCCGGCGCGGTGTGCCGGGCCGTGCTCCTGACCGGCATCCTCGCGGCGGCGACTCCCGCGCCCACCCCGGCGCAGGTGCTCCGCGGCCGGGTGGTCGAGGCCGGGGCCGAGACCGGGGCTCCCGGGGCGATCGTGGAACTGCGCGACGACGCGGGAGCCGTCGTGGCGGCCCGGCTCACCGACTCCGAGGGCCGCTTCGCCCTCCGCGCTCCGGCGGGACGCTACTCCCTGCGCATGTCGAGGATCGGCCACGAGGACGTGGAACGGCAGGTCGAGATCGGTCCCGAAGGCGCTTCCTTTCTGCAGATCGACGCACCGCTGCGCCCCCTCGTCCTTCCCCCGCTCGAAGTCGAGGGAGCGAGCGCCTGCGGGCTGGATCCGGTCCGCGGCCGGCGGGTGTTCGCCGTGTGGTCGGAGATGCGGAAGGCGCTCGAAACGACGCGGCTGACGCTGCGGGACGGCGGGCACCGCTACCGGGTTCGGCTCCACGAGAGAATCCTCGACGCGCGCGGATGGCCGCGCGGGGCCGGAGACGAGGCCACCCGGAAGGTCGTCCTGGACGATCCGCAGGCCTTCCACACGCTGCCTGCCGAGGATCTCCTGCGCGACGGGTTCGTGCGGCCCGTCGACGATGCGCTGGCCTGGTTCGGCCCCGACCTCGAGGTGCTGCTGGCCGACGCCTTCACCGGCACCCGCTGCTTCGACCTGCGGGAGGAGGGCGGTCCGGCCGGCGACCGGATCGGCCTGCGCTTCCGTCCCGCCGAGCGGCACGGACCGCCGGACATCCGCGGCACGCTGTGGCTGGACGCGGCGACGCACGAGCTGCGCTCCCTCGAGTTCGCCTACGCACGGCTCGAGGGTCCGGCGGCGCAGGTGCGCGACGTGGGCGGCGAGCTCGAATTCCGACGGCTTCCGTCGGGCGGGTGGATCGTGAGCGAGTGGCGGATCCGGGTCCCCATCTTCCGGCGGGAACATCTTGAGACCGGCCGGTTCCGCCAGGGCTTCCTGGAGTCCCGCACCGCGATGCGGTTGATCGGTTACGAGGAACGCGGCGGCCGGGTCGTGGAGGTCCTCCCGTAGCTCGTCCTCGCCGGAACGGTGATCGCCTGACGGACGACGGTGGCCCGCCTCACACTCCCGCCGCCCACGCCGCCACCGCGCCCGCCAGCTCCGCCGCCACGTCGTCCCCCGTCCGGCCCGCGCGCTTCGGGACGGCGAAGCCGTGGTCCGCGCCCTCCACGACGTGGAGGGTGACCCGCGGGCCGAGCGCCGCACACACCCGGCGGATGCGGGCCGCTTCCGCGAGCCGGTCCCGCGTTCCCTGCAGGAACAGCATCGGGAGGTTCACGGCGGGCAGGTGATCGGCCCGGGCATCCGACCCGTCGCCCGGGCGGTGCAGGGGGAAGCCGAAGAACACGAGCCCGCGCACGCCGGGCAGGGGCGCTTCGGCGGCAAGCGAGGTCATGCGGCCGCCCATCGACTTGCCGCCCGCGAGGAGCGGCAGCCCGCCCGCCCGGCGGCCTGCTTCCGCGACGGCGGCCCGCACGCACGCCTGCAGGACCGGGGCGCGATCCGGCGCCCTCCGTCCCGCCGCCACGTAGGGAAAGTCCCAGCGGAGCGTGGCGATCCCCCGGGCGGCGAGCGCCGCGGACAGGCCCTCCAGGAACGCGTGCCGCATCCCCGCGCCGGCCCCGTGCGCGAGGGCGAGCAGGGCACGCGCCTCCTTCGGGCGGCGCAGGAGGGCCGGGACCGTGCCACGGCCCTCCACGTCGATGCGGAGTTCGAGGTCCGCCGCGCCGCTCACGATGGGGACGGGGCGCCTGCCGGCCCGATCTCCCACTCGTCCCTGGCAGGCGTCGCCGGGCGGACGGGCCGGATCTCCGCCCCGTCCGGACCGACCTCGATCCACCAGGCGGCCCGGCGTACCTCCAGCGTCGCGCTGCCCGCGCACAGGACTTCGGCCGCCAGCCCCGCGGCCCGCCACCGGAACGGATGGTGGATGTGCCCGCACAGGATCATTCCCCGCCGGACTCCCGCACATGCGTCGAGAAACGCCGGCGCGTTGTCCATCCCGTGCAGGGGCGCGTCGGGCTTGCCGTCGGCCCGCAGCGGCGCGTAGTGGGTGGCCACGAGCACGAAGCGGTCCCGCACGTCCGCGCGGGCGAGCGCGGCCCGCAGGCCCTCGAGCTGTCCGTCGGGGACCCGGCCGCTCGACCGCCAGGGCAAGGGGTTCGGGCGGGCGCTGTTCACCGCCACCACGGCGGCGGCGTCCCCCAGGAAGCGGACGAGGGGCCAGGCGCCGTCGCTCCTGAGTGCCGGGAGGTCCGTGGCGAGGCCCTCCCCGAACCAGCGCTCGAACCGCTGCTCCCGGAGCACCGATGCCGTGTAGAGGTCGTGGTTGCCCGGCAGGCACACGAAGCCGAGCGGCAGCTGGAAGAACGGGTCGACCGCCGCCCGCGCCGCCTCCAGCTCGGCGTCCGTGCCGAGGGCCGACAGGTCGCCCGTGCACACGGCGGCGTCGGCGCCCTCCCGGGACGCCAGGCGAGCGAGCCCCGCGAGCGCCGGCAGGGCGTCCCGGAACCGGCGTCCGCGTCCACGCAGGAGGTTCACGGCCCCGGCGAGGCGCTTGCCCGGCCAGTCCCGCAGGGGGACGCGCCACAGGCCGAGTCCCACGTGCGGGTCGCTGAAGTGGAGGATCCGGATCGGGTCCAGGGGCCGTGTCTCCCGCGCCGCGAGGCGCTATCGTGAGTGGAGGAACGTCCACCGATGTTGGCCCCGGGCCCCCGCCCGGGCAAGCGAGAGGACCGACCGATGATCGACCACCCCCTGCCGCTCGCCGGCGTGCTCGCCCTCGAGGCCGATCCGACCCTGGCGCTCGCCTTCGCGGGCCTGCCCTGCGACCTGTCGTCCAGCGTCCGGCGGGGCGCCCGCCAGGCGCCGGCCCGCATCCGCTTCGCCTACGACGGGCGGGTGTACAACGCCACGACCGAGACGGGCGTGGACCTCGCGGGTGCGGTGGCCGACCTGGGCGACTGGCTGCCCGAGTCGACTTGGGAGGCGACGCGCGAGTCGTACGCGGTCCGGGCCGCCCGGGTCTTCGGGAGCGGGCGCACCCTGTTCGTGGCCGGCGGCGATCACGGGATCACCGTCCCCCTCGTCGCGGGGCTCGGGGCGCGGGGCGAGCCGGTGCACGTCGTCCAGCTCGATGCGCACCCCGACCTCTACCCCGCGTACGGTGGCGACCGCTGGTCGCACGCCTGCACGGCCGCCCGCCTGCTGGAGATGGAGCACGTCTCCTCGGTGACGCTGATCGGCGTGCGCACCCTGAACCACGCCCAGGCGGAGGTGGCGCGCCTGCACCCGGGCCGCCTGGCGATCGTGGAGGCGCGCGACCTGGCGGGCGGCCCGATCCTCGCCTCGCCCGACCTGCCGGACGTGCTCCGGCCGGGGGCGCGGGTCTGGCTGACGGTGGACCTCGACGTGTTCGATCCCGCCTTCGCGCCGGGAGTGGCCCATCCCGTACCCGGCGGCCTCTCGCCCCGCCAGGCGATCGCGATGATCCAGGACTGCGGCTGGGATCTCGCCGGGATGGACGTCGTCGAGCTGCTCCCGGAGCGCGACGAGGGCGACCGGACGGCCGTGCTGGCGGGCCGGCTCCTGCACGAGGCGATGGGGACGGCGGCGCCGGGCGTCTGACCCGCCGGCCCGTCGGATCGAATATCTTCCCCTCTCGCGTGCAATCATCCACGAAAGGCGGCGGGACCGTCCCGCCGCCCCGCACGGTGGGGAGGGGCGCCTGCACACGGAGCGGGAGGAGATGCCGGAGGCCGCGCTGGTGGCCCGGGCGGCCGGAGGCGACGCGCGGGCGTACGGCGAGCTCGTTCGGCGCCACATGCGCCGCGCCTACTTCGCCTCGCTCGGGCTGACGGGCTCGCACGACGACGCCCTCGACCTGTCGCAGGAGGCATTCGCACGCGGGCTTCGCTCGATCCGCTCGCTGGACCCGGCGCGGCCCTTCTATCCCTGGCTGTACGGGATCCTGCGGCGGCTGTGCCTGAACCACCTGCGGAACGGGAGGACCCGCCGGGCGAAGCTCGCGGCGGCGGGCGGCTGGCTGGAGGAGGAGGCCCGCGCCCGCGCCGAAGCCGGCGACCCGGCGCGGGCCGCCGAGCGGGCGGAGGCGCGGCGCCGGCTGGCCGCGGCGATCGACGTGCTGTCGCCGGCGCAGCGGGAAGTGTTCGTGCTGCGCGAGTTCGAGGACCTGTCCTACGCCGGGATCGCCGCTCTGCTGGGGATCCCCGAGGGAACGGTGATGTCGAGACTGTATGCGGCGCGCCGTCGGCTCGCGGCGGCGCTGGAGGAGCGGCCGTGAGCCCCCGGGGCCGCGGAGCGGCGGCGGGGGGGCGGGGCCTCGACCGGGCCCGCGAGCTGCTGATGCGCTCGCTGGACGGCGAGCTGACGGACGCGGACCGGCGCGAGCTCGACGCCCTGCTCGCGGCGGACCCGGACCTGCGGGCCGAGCGGGACCGGCTCGCGCGACTCAGGGAGGTGGCGATGGGCATGCGGCTGCGGAACCCGCCCGAGGAAACGTGGGACGGGTACTGGAACGGCGTCTACGCGCGGCTGGAGCGCGGCGTGGGCTGGATCCTCGTCTCGCTCGGCGCGATCCTGGCGGGCGGCTGGGCGGTGTGGACGGGTGTGCGGGGGCTCCTCGCCGACCCGTCGCTGCCCGGCTTCGTGAAGGCCGGCATCCTCGCCCTGGGTCTCGGGCTGGTGATCCTGCTCGTCTCCGTGGCGCGGCACCGGCTGTTCGTGTTCCGGACGGACCCCTACAAGGACATCGAGCGATGATCATCACGCCTTCGCCGGGCATCGCCGGCCACCGCATCACGCGCACCTTCGGGCTCGTGCGGGGAAACACGATCCGGGCCCGCCACCTGGGCCGCGACATCACGGCGGTGTTCCGCAATCTCGTGGGCGGCGAGATCCGCGAGTACACGAAGCTCATGGCCGAGGCCCGCGAGCAGTCCATCGACCGCATGATCGAGGCGGCCCGCGATCTCGGCGCGAACGCGATCGTGAACGTCCGCTTCACGACCTCCTACATCATGGGCTCGGCGTCGGAGATCCTGGTGTTCGGCGACGCCGTGGTCGCCGAGTCGGAGTCGGGCGGCGAGGCGCCGTGAGGGCGAGGGCGAGGAAAGCGGCGGCGGGGTTCGCGTTGCTCGCGCTCCTCGGGCCCGGCGGCGCCGGAGCGCAGGAGCCGGCCGGGGACCCGGCGCGGAATCCGCCCCACGAGCCGGCCGGGGACCCGGCGCCCGGCGGCGATCCCGCGGGGACG
>JAVVDU010000065.1:3167-5998 GCA_032251515.1 Gemmatimonadota bacterium | reverse complement strand
GGGCCTCCAGCGAGGGCTACCTGCGCGTCGGCGTGCGGGCGGTGCTGCGGAACGACCGTTTCCTGTTCGAGGCCGACTCCGCGGCCCGGGCCTCGCCGCCCGACTCCTTCCGCGCCTGGGCCGGCGTTTTCGCCGAGCTCCGGGAAGAGCGTTTCGCGGTACGGGAGTACCTCAACGGTTTCTCCGAGGAGGACGTGGACCTGGGCAGGCGCCTGAACGTGTCGGTGAACCTCGCGCCGGACGCTTTCGGCTACGAACGGGACGGCGTCGGACTGAGACTCGGCGGCAGCGTGGCGGGCCGGCTCGGAGGCGGCGTCATGTGGCGGCTCGCCGCCGCCGCCAACGGTCTGTTCAACGCCGGTGGTCTCGACTCGGGCCGCGTCGTGGCCGTGGCGGGCGCCGCCGTCCAGCCGACCGAGCGGCAGGCGCTGATCGTGCGCATCGAGGGAGGACTGCTCGACGACCCCGCCCCGAGCGGCGAGTTCGACCTCGGCTTCGAAGTGGGTCCGCGGCTGTTCGACCCGCACTCCTTCGTGGGGACGAGGGCCGCCTGGGGCACCGCGGAATACCGCTGGTTCGCCTGGGACGACCTGCTCGACCTGGCCGGGGTCGGATTCGCCGCCTTCCTCGACTACGGGGGAGCGTGGTTCGGAGACCAAGACGTCCGGACGGGAGGGAACGTGGGGCTCGGCCTGCGACTGGGGGCGACGCGCGCCTCCGTGGCGCGCACCACCCGGATCGACGTCGGCTACCGGTTCGGGCCGGACGTCACGGGAGACCGCTGGGCCGTGAGCATCGGATCGGCCGTTCAGCTCTTCTGAGCTCCGGCTCTTCCGAGCGGGTCGGGCCCGCCCGGGCCCGGCGATCCGGGTCAGGTCCCCGCGCGCCGCAGCTCGTCGTCGATCACCCGGGCGATCACGTCGTAGGGCTGCGCCCCCTGGAGCTGCCGGCCGTTGATGTACAGGGCCGGCGTGCCGCTGACCCCGAGCCGCCGACCCGCCTGGAGGTCCGCCGCCACGACCGCCGCCTTCTCGGACGAGTCGAGGCACTGATCGAAGGCCGCCACGTCCAGGCCCAGCGTCCCGGCCCGCTCCTTCAGGGCCGGCACGCCCAGGTTCGACGGGTCGGCGAACAGCGCGTCGTGCATGTCCCAGAAGCGGCCCTGCTCGTGCGCGCACAGCGAGGCCTCCGCGGCCTTCTGGGCCCGCGGGTGGATGTTCGTCAGGGGAAACTGCCGGAACACGAGACGCACGTCCCCCTCGTACTCCGACATCACCCGCTGCAGGGTGGGGTGGATGCGAAGGCAGAACGGGCACTCGAAGTCGCTGAACTCGACGATCGTGACGGGCGCATCATCCGGCCCCGTCGCCGGGCCGGTCGCCGCCACCTCCAGCCGCGGCGGCTCGAGGTAGTTCGTCACCTCGTACTCGGCGCGGAGTGCCTTCAGGAGGCTGTCGTAACGGGTCTGCCGCGCCTGATTGACGAGGAACGCCTCGATCTGCGGCGCGACGTTCTCGCGGGGCTGGTTGATCTGGGACTTGAACTGCTCGTACACGGAGTCGATCTGCGCTTCGCTCGGGGCCGGCGGGTTCGAGTCCACGAGGAGGGCCAGGAACGCGTCGCGATCGAGGCCCTGCTTCTCCGCCGCGGCATCGAGCAGCGCTCCGTCGATCGTCCGCTGGAGGCTCTGCTCCGTGAGATCGTACATTTGCTTGCGCAGCTGCATGAACTGCGCCCCCGCGGCCTCCTCGATCTCGGCGCGCGTGATCTCGCGGCCCTCGACGCGAGCGAGGATATCTGCGCCATCCCGGGAATCCGCGCGGCCCGCGACGGGGGCTCCCGTCGTGCGGGCGAGACCCCACGAGAAGAGGGCGACTGCCACGAGGCCGAGGAGATAGACGATCGTACGTCCGTTCATGCTCTCATCCACACGGTCAGAGGAAACGGCCCATCCGGCCGCCTTGGGGCCCCCAAGTCTATTCGTCGCCGGACCCCCGAACAAGCAACGAAGGCCCGGAGGTCAGGAACCGCGCAGCTCCAGGCTCACGGCCCCCGCGTCGCCGAGGTCGTTCTACAAGTGTAGGAACCCCGCGGGAGGGTGGATTCGGGCTCGACGTGACCAGAAGAAGCGGGGGCGACGGGAAGTCCCGCCGCCCCTTGGTGAGTGGACCGTTCAGCCGCTCAGCGGCGCATCAGTCCGGCGTGCCGAAAAGGGCCGAGAGGCCATCGTCGTCGCAGTGATCCGCGCACGACAGGTCGCCCTCGTTGTACATGGTCAACTGATTGTTGAGGTACACGGCGTACTGCCTGTCCGATTGGTAGGACTTGCAGGCCGATCCGCCCAGTTGCGTGTCGCACCAGTCGGTCCCCCGCTTCGGAATCGTGTAATCCGGCCCGCTGGTCGGAGTCGCGTAGAACTCCAGCAGCAAAGCCGCGTCCGCGAACTCGCCCGAGATGCAGCTGTCGTCGGACGCGCCCGCGTTCACGTTCAGCCATGCCGCCATGTACTGGTGCGCCAGCTTCATGTAGAAGTTGCCGCCCTTTCCGGGATCCCAGAAGATCTCGTGCCAGCACTGGCCGCCGTCGAAGAACTCGACGTCGGCGCCCTCGCCGCTCGCGTTCGGGCTACCGGGCGGATCGGAGCAGACGCTCGAGCCCGAGACCTCCTCCCAGCCCGCGTCGTACGGCGCCGGGCCGAACTCGGAGTGGGTCTTCCAGTATCCCTGCGTGAGCGTGCAGCCGCCGGGCACGAAGCACGCCCAGCCGAGGTTGAACTGCGCGGTGTCCTCTGTCGCCGTGTCGTTCGTGGTGAACCCGGCCGTGTTCAGCCG
>JAVVDU010000065.1:0-3067 GCA_032251515.1 Gemmatimonadota bacterium | reverse complement strand
GAACGAGGTCTGGTCGCCCTCCGTCACGAGGTCGCAGTCGACGGTCGCCGCCACCTTCGTCCCGTTGTTCGCCAGCGTATCCACCACCGAGAAGGTGCCGGAATACGGGCCGAACGGATCGAGGGCCGCCGCACCCGATGTGTCGGAAACCGACACCGTGATCGTGCCCGTGATGTTCCAGAGCGTGTCCTTCGATGTCGGCGTCACCGTGACCTTGTAGCCCACGCTGAAGATCTCGTCGACCTGCAGGTTCAGCGTCGTGTCGGTCGTCAGCTCGGCGTCAAGCTGGTCGAACGCCTGCTTGTCGATGTCCCAAGTCCACTTGCGCGTGAACGTCGGCACGGTGTCCTTCGACACCGAGACCGCGGGCACCGGGATCCGGGTATTCGTGACCGTGCAGACGATGTCGTCGCCGTTCGAGAGGTCGTCGAGCAGGATGCCTCCCGTGCCCGGCCCCGAGCCGGACGCGACGACCGAGCCGCTGCCGCCGTCGTCCTTGCACTCGTAGCTCGTGTCGTAGAACTGGAAGGCGTTGGAGCCGGAATTGGTGCCCAGGTAAGCGTTCGTCTCCTCGACGTACGCCTTGTTGGCGGTTCCCTCGTCGAGCGTCGTCCACAGGATCGTGGCCGACGCGGATCCTCCGTCACCGATCTTGTGGGCGGAGTCCGCCACGGTCGCGCTGTCGTACTCCAGGATCTGCAGGTCGAACAGGCCCGGATCGTCGGACGGAATCAGGTCCTTGACGATCGTCACCGTGGCCTGGCGCTGCAGCGCGATCGGGAAGTCGAGAGGATCGCAGCGGCACTTGGCCTTGTTCGCGGGAAGGGTGCCCTTCGTGAAGTCTTCGTCGGTCTCGCCGCCTCCGGGAAACTGGTCGCCGGGGCATGTCAGGTCGTCGCCCGGCACCTTCCATCCGGTGCAGGCACCCGCGTCCGCGTTGTTGTCCTGGTTCGTGTCCTGGCAGACGATGGTGAACGTGTTGTCGGGGTGCTCGAGCGGGACGGAGGCGAAGAAGTCCTTCGACCCGATGTCGCCGCAGGCGTCCCCGTCGAGGTCGTCGAGGCCGTCCGGGCTCCCATCCGTGTCGAACCAGAAGTGAGTACACGAACCGCTGATTCCGTCGCCGCCGTCGGACGCGACCCACCAGCCGATGTCGCCGCGCGTCTGCTGCGCGTTGCTCTTCATGCTGACGGATCCCGTGATCGTCAGCGTGTCGCCTTCGACGCACGTGAAGATCGAGTCCGGTGCGGCCGGGTCGGGATCCGGATTCTCGATCCTGCCCGTGCATCCGACGCAGTTGTCGACGAAGGCGAGCGCGATGACGACGTCGTTGGCCGTGCAGTTCAGATCATACGGCTCGTTGGCCCCCATGCCCTGAACGAAGGTCGTGCCGTCGCTCAGGGTGTCGGCGGCCTCGTCGCCCATGCAGGTCAGGTCTTGCCCATTGACCAGCACGAACGACGGCGTTGACGCCGTCTCCGTCACGGTCGGGGTGTTGGCCTCCTGGATCGCCGTCGGGCTCTCCTCCCCGCACGAGGCGAGGACGAAGCCGATGGCGGCGATGGCCGGCAGGCTACACCACCTTAGATACTTACGCATGTTCAGCCCCCCTGAATGAACGAGACACGACCGCCGCCTGAGGAACTCCGGAAGGACGCAGGGCAGTCGTGATCGGTCTCGGACTCCGACCGGGCTTCAGGGGGGAGATCTCTCACAGGCACGTCGCATGGCACACCTCCATACGGATGGTTGACGGTACGGGACCAGCATCCGTGAGGTGCCCAATTCGGCAGCCGGGCCTGCTCCGTTCCCGGAGCCCCTGGCTTTGCGTGCCGCGGGCCGGCAGCGTGCCTTTTCGGTGGGCGACCGTATGTAACCTCGACGACGACGCTCGCCTTCGCGTTCCGGAAGGCGGGTCTGTCGGGAGACCGCGGGACGCTCGCGGCGTCCGGGTCTGTCTCCATCTCTCCTGCGACACTGAGGCGCCGGGCCAGAAGGGGGGGACGTGGACTGGCGCCTGGTTACTCCGACGTCGCGTCGGAGAATGCAGCCACCTTCAGGATGGCCAGGACCACCGACGGAAGTCAAGATGTCGCGTCGTCGCAACAGGTAAGGCTCAATGCTCTCAGCCACGGCGAGGGAGTTCGCACTCGAGGAAAGGCCGTTGCCACCCGGGGCCGGCCGGGACGCCGTCCTTCGGCCGGCGGAACAGGGGGCCATCGCCCCGCCCCATGGGCCGGATCGGCGCTCGACGAGCCCCGGGGTCGGAGCTCTCCTGTCGAATCTTCGCTCTGCGTGTCGCACCGCTCGTGTCCCCACGTCACGAGGCGAGGTCGCACGATCCGGTGGGTCTCGTCGGGCCGGACGCACGCCCTGACGGCATCGTGCGCTGCATCGGTTCCTGGAATCGACTCGAGGGGCAGATCCGATCGCGGTACTGCCGAAAGTGAGGTCCGCAGGGGGGAACGGACGATGGACCTCGATTGGACCAGAAGGTATATTTCGTTGCTCGCGAATGTCCAATCCTGCGCGCAGGCTCCGGGATGCACGAACGGCCGCCCCGTCGCGTCGACGGAACGGCCGTTCTCTCATGTGCCCGACTCATGTGCCCGACAGGATTCGAACCTGTGACCTTCTGCTCCGGAGGCAGACGCTCTATCCAGGCTGAGCTACGGGCACGTGGTGCGTGTGGTCGCCCGCGCGGCTCCGGTGCCGCGGAACGCGTGTCGTCTCGAGTGCGCCGCCAGGGACTCGAACCCCGAACCTACTGATTAAGAGTCAGTTGCTCTGCCAGTTGAGCTAGCGGCGCATCCTCCCGGCTCTCGCCGGGGTCCGTCCCGTCCGTCCGGCGCGGCGGTCGGCCGCGCGAGTGGAGCCGAGGGGAGTCGAACCCCTGACCTCCTGAATGCCATTCAGGCGCTCTCCCAACTGAGCTACGGCCCCGATGTTTCCGACTTCATACGCTACGAAACCCGATCGAGCTCTCCCCGGTCGCACCGCAGGGGCGACCCTTTTTGCGGCGCAGCCGCGAAAAGCACTGAGCTACGGCCCCGATGTTTCCGACTTC
>JAVVDU010000064.1:2999-6140 GCA_032251515.1 Gemmatimonadota bacterium | reverse complement strand
GAGGGATTGTCCGGCACCCGAGCCCGGATTAGCATCGCGCCGCGCCGGCGACCACGACCGAATCCGGGCCGGCGGCTTCCTACGAACGCCCAATCCGGACGAAATGGACGAGACGTGAGAACCTGGCTCACACGCCGCGGAGGTGCGGCTTCATTCCTTCTCGCGGCGGCGCTCCTGCTCGTGGCCGCGGCCGGCAGCCCGGCGGTGGCACAGGACGGCGGGAAGAAGCCGCGCCGGGGATTCTTCGACACGGCCGACCTGTCGGTGGTCCTGACGAGCGGCAACGCAACGGCGACCACGTTCGGCTTGAAGAACCTGGCCGAGTACGTATGGCCGCGCTCTACGCTGAAACTGGACTTCGGCGGGGTCCGCACCGACTCCCGGGAGTCCGATGATCGTCGGGCGATCGGAACGAGCACGAACGACTTCCAGGTGCTCGAACCGGAGACGGAAAAGACGGCCGAGTCCTACTTCGTCAAGACCCGTTTCGACCACCGCCTGGACTCGGAGTGGTTCGCGTTCGTGCAGGGAAGCTGGGACCGGAACACCTTCGCGGGGTTCGACGCGAAGTGGCAGGGAGTGCTGGGAGCCGGCTGGATCCCGGTCGAGACCGACGACTTCACGCTCAAGCTGGACATCGCCGCCACCATGACCCGCGAGGAACCGGTCGACGATCCGGGGCAGGACTTCGCGGGCCTGCGGGTGTCGTGGACGCTGGAGCGCGCTCTCACCGACGTCGCCGACCTGTCGAGCGAGCTGGTGGCCGACGAGAACATCAGCGACACGGAGGACTTCCGGATCGACTGGACGAACGCGGTCGAGGTGTCGCTCAGCGAGAAGGTCGCCCTGAAGACGAGCTACCGCTCCCTGTGGCGGAACCAGCCGCTGTTCGAGACGCTCCCCCTGTTCACCGCGGACGGGGTGCCGGTCACGGGGGACGCGGGCTCCCAGCTCCGCGTGCCGCGGGAGCTGGACAGTCTCGACTCGGTGTTCACGACGGCGCTCGTGGTGAGGTTCTGAGCGGCGCCGCGGAACGGCCCCCGGGCTACGGCCCGACGTTCTCCAGCAGCACCAGCCCGCCGCCGGCCCCGCCCGCCAGCAGGTCGAGGTCCCCGTCGCCGTCGATGTCCAGCGACGCGGCGGCTCCGTCGGCCGGCACGGGCGGGGCGAACGACTCCACCCGCGCGAAGGCGGGCACGAGGGTCCCGTCCGGGCCCTCCTGCGGGGGGACGCCGCGCCACAGCGCCAGCGCCTCGTCCTCGGATCCGAGCAGGAGGTCGAGGCGGCCGTCGCCGTCCCAGTCCACGAGGTGGGGGTGGGAGCGCCGCCCCGCGTCGATGCCGCCCAGCCGGTCGGTGACGAGATCGAACACGGGACGCGACGGCGAGCCCCCGTTGCGCCAGTAGTTCAGCTCGCCCGACCCCTCGCCCGCGACGAGATCGAGGTCGCCGTCCCCGTCGAGGTCGCCGAGCGCCGGGGTGGCGTGCGACCCCCGGGACAACGAAATCGTGGCCTCGGGCAGGGGGGTCCAGCCCACCTCCGGCCCGTCGAACCGGAACGCGAGGATCCCCTGCCGGAACGTGCCGAGCAGGAGGTCCGGGTCGCCGTCCCCGTCGAGGTCGCCGAGTGCCGGCGCGAAGTGGAACGCGCCGCCGATCGGCAACGGCCCGCGGTCGCGGAAGCGGGGCCGGCCGGCCTCGCCGACGTTCTCGAACGCGTGGACCCGCGCCGTACCGTCCCCGTCGTCGGAGATCCGGTTGCCGACCAGGAGGTCCGGGTCGCCGTCCCCGTCCCAGTCGCCGAGCGCCGGGACGCTCTCGTCGCCGACGTCCAGGGTGCCGATCAGTCGCCGGGTCGTGACCTCCCAACCTCCCGCGCCGCGCACGAGGAGGAGCAGGTTCTCGACGGTCGTGCGGTTCGGGTCGAAGGCGCCGCCGAGGACCCCGACCAGGAGCTCCGGCCGTCCGTCGCCGTCCAGGTCGGCGAGCGCCGGGGCGTTGTAGCCGCTGGTGCGGAGCGGGTCGCCGGGCGGAAACGGCAGGGGATCGGGCGCGAGTCGCGGGCGGCCGCACGTCCCCTCGTTCCGCAGCAGGAGGAGTCCCGGCTCGAAGAAGTCGCCCCACAGGATGTCGGCGTCCCCGTCCCCGTCGACGTCGCCCACGGCGAGCGTGTTCGCGCCGTGCATGCTCCCGACCTGGCCGACGATCTCGACGTTCTGGAAGCGGTCGGTCACCAGCGCGAAGCGCGGCGCGCCGGTCGCCGGGTCCGGGGCGCTCTCCGCGAAGTGCGAGATCGTCCCGGTGAGCCGGCCGACGAACAGGTCGAGCCGCCCGTCGCAGTCGAAATCCAGGGCGTTCGGGATGTTCTGACGGTCGGAGAACAGGGGCGCGCCGGTCGCGTCGCGCAGGCTGTCGGCCCAGGCCCGGAAGACGCCGCCGCCCTCGTTCCGCCACAGCCGGACGTGGCTGAACCGCGCCTCGCCCATGAGGTCGGGCGCACCGTCCCCGTCCACGTCCACGAAGCGGAACCACTCGCCCACGTCGAGGCCACGGAACCGGTCGGTGCGCCACACGAAGCGCGGCTCGCGGGGCGTGCCCGTGTTCTCGAACAGCGCCACGCGGCCGGTGCGCTCCTGCACGAACAGGTCGAGGTCGCCGTCGCCATCCGCGTCGACGGCCTGCGGGCGCGGCTGGTTCAGGCCCCCCAGCCAGGGGTGCGCGAGCGTCGCGCCGTCGGGGTCGGACACCACGGGGCCGTAGACGCGGCGCACCAGGCCGGCGGACGCCACGGCAGGGTCGGGGGCGGGAGGTGCCCACCAGGCCGTCCCTTGCGGTCCCGGCGCGGCGGAGGGCTCGGCCGCCCCGGCGCGCTCCGTCGGCCCTCCGGCCGAGGCGCAGGCAGCGAGAAGCGGCAGCGCGACGACGACCGGCAGCGCGGCGCGGAGCGGCAGCGCGGCGGCGCGGCGCGCCCCGGGCGATGAAGCGGAACGGACGCTCACCAGCGCGCCCCGGCAGAGGAGGCGACCCGGGCGTTCACCGCCGCGGCGTGGCGGTGCCCATGCCGGCGGCGTAGGGCCCGACGTCGATCACCTTCCGGACCTCGAGCGTCTCCGTATCGATCACCACGACGCGGCCGGTGCGG
>JAVVDU010000064.1:0-2899 GCA_032251515.1 Gemmatimonadota bacterium | reverse complement strand
CCCACGTAGAGCTTGCGGCCGTCCGGCGACAGCGCGATGCCGTGCGGCTCGGCGAAGGCGGAGTGCGCGATCACCTTCTCGACGGCCCAGTCGGCGGTGCGCACGACCGTGACGACGTCCGCGCCCTGGTTCCCGACGTACAGTCGCCCGCCGTCGGGCGAGAAGACGGGGTGCCACGGCTTGGGCGCCACGGCGAACGAGGCGACGAGCCGCGGCCGCACCGGGTAGGCGAGGTCGAACGCGAGCAGCCGGCCGCTCAGCTCGCCGCCGGCCACCAGCCAGCGGCCGTCGGGCGACACGGCGAACTGCACGAGGACGTGGGGCGGACCGTCGACCTCCACCAGCTCGAGCCCCTCCTCCTCGGGCGCCAGCACGGCGATCCGGTTCTCGGCGAGGCTGGCGGTGTAGACGAGCCGGCCGTCGCCCGACAGGGCCAGGGCGTGCGGGCGCGGCAGGAACACCGCCACCTCGTCGATCGACATGTCGTCGCGGTCCACGACGCCCAGCCGTTGCGGCGGCCGGACCGCGGCCATCGAGCGGCCGACCCACAGCCGGTCGCTGCGCGGATCGAGGACGAGGAGCCCCGGGGCCTCGAAGGGTGCCCGGCCGCGCAGCTCCCCCTCCGGGGTGAGCTTGATCACGAACCCGTCGCCGATCAGGGACACGTACAGGAACGACCCGTCCGGCTCCACCGCGACGTGGTGCGGCCGGGCCTCCGGGCTGAAGCCGAGCGCCGTGAGGTCGATCGTCCGCACGACCGTGTCGGCCCGCATGTCGATCACGGTGACGGAGGCGCCCGCCTGGTTCGCCACGTAGAGAAGGGGCGGCGCGACGCGCACCGCTCCGTCGTGGGAAGCGGCGGGGCCGGCGGCGGCCGCGAGCAGCGCGGCCAGCCCGACGGCGCGACGGGACGCGCGCCTCACGAGACGGGCCTGTCCTCGCTGGCCCGCAGCACGAACAGCCCGTTCTCGACGTCGGTGACGACGATCGTGCCGCTCTCGAAGTACGGATAGTTGCTCCACGACCCTCCCATCGAGGGGTCGTTCTCCCCCTGCGGGTGGGTGTCGAACCAGCCCACCTCCACCGGGTTCTCGGGGTCCTCGATGCTGAGCACGCGCAGGCCGCTGTTGTAGTTCGACTGGTACATGCGGTCGCCCCGCACGTACAGGTTGTGGTCGACCGAGCGCTGCGTGCCGAGGTGCTCGGTCACGAGGATCGGATCGTCGAGGTCGGTCACGTCCCACACCAGGGTGCGCGTCCGGTCGACGAGACCGGAGATCTCGTCGCCCTCGTCGTTCACGTAGAAGTAGCGATGGTCGTCGGTCAGCCAGCCCTGGTGGGTGTAGGCCACGTTCGGGTAGGCGGCCCAGGAGATGGAGACCGGGTTCTCCTTGTCCGTGACGTCCGCGATCCCCACGGCGGTCTCGGAAGCGTTGAAGCAGATCTCGCGGCCCTGCCAGTCGGCGTCGGGGCCGCGGTAGATCACGCACTGGGCGTCGTGGGTGTACCCGGTCTTGCGCCGCCCCGTCGCCATCTCCGCGAAGCAGCCCGCGAACTCCGGCGCGGCGGGCTCGCGGATGTCGATCATGTGCAGGGCGCCCCCGCACGTCTCGCCGCCCATGCTCGCGCCCACGGCGTAGGCGAAGCCCGTCTCCTCGTTGATCACGATGTTGTGGGCGCTGGCGATCCGGTCGTAGTGGGCGTCGACCGCGAAGGTGACGGGCATGTCCGCCGGGGCGACGTCGCGCAGCCGGCGCAGGTCGAACACCTGCATGCCGTGCGGGCCCGCGCCGTCGGCCACGATGTAGGCGTGGTCGCGGTACACCTTGATGTCGCGCCACACGGCGGGCGATGCCCCCTCGGTGAGCGGCAGCTCGCCCACGAACACGGGACTCACGGGGCTGGTCACGTCCACGAACACGGCCCCGTCCGTGCGGCCGACCAGCGCGTACTCGCGTCCGGTCTCCGGGTCCGTCCAGCCCCAGATGTCGTTGAGGCGCACGCCGCGGCCACCGCCCAGGTCCTTCACCGGGACGAACGAGAGCAGGTCCATGCCGCCGCAGTCGAACCCGGCGGCGGCGCCCTCGGCGCACCGGACCTGGCCTCCCACGACGGCGTCCATGCCGTCGTGCTCCACGACGAGCCGCGCCTCCTCGGCCCACCCCGCGGCGGCCTCGGCCGCGCGGGCGAACACGTGGACGGCGCCGAGGCCGAAGTCCGCCCGCGCCGCACCAACGACGGCCAGGCCGTCCCGCACGTCCAGCGCGCCGGCGAACGCCTCGCGGGAGCGGGAACGCTCGGGCGCCACGACCTCGACCTCCGACCAGCCGCTGCCGTCGGCATCCGCCACGAAGCGGTACGCCCGGCCGGCGAACCGCTCCGCCCCGATCGCGCCCACCCACAGCTCGCCGCCGTCCCAGGCCAGGGACGACCCGAAGCGCAGGCCGGGCGCGGCGGCGAACGGCTGCAGGCGGGCCTCCTCGCGCCACGCGCCGCTCTCGCCGTCGCGGCGGAAGGCGAACACGGCCCCGCTGCCGCCCGCCCGGTCGCTGGCGACGAACGCCCGGTCGCCCGCGAGGACGAGCGCCGCGCCGATGCGATCCTCCTCCACGGCATCGCGTGGCTGGAGCCGCGCCGACTCGGACCACGCGCCATCGGGACCGTGCTCGAACAGGTACGCGGCGCCCTTCCCGCCGTCGTGCCGCGAGGCGGCCACGAGCGCGCGTCCCTCGTCGAGGGCCACCGCCACGCCGAACCGGTCGCCGGGCGCGGTATCGGAGCCCTGCAGGACGGCCGTCCGCGACCACGTCCCGTCGGCGCCGCGCCGGAACAGGTGCGCGGCGCCCGCCGTGTCGCCGTGCGCGAACGCCCCCACCAGCAGGACGTCGCCGTGCAGGGC
>JAVVDU010000063.1:0-6459 GCA_032251515.1 Gemmatimonadota bacterium | reverse complement strand
GGAGCCCCGCGACGCGATCGTCACCCGCGCCTACGACGGCGCGATCGTCGACACGGTGCTGCAGGTCCCCTCGGGCCGCACCGTGTCGTTCGCGGGCGGCCAGCCGGAGTTCCACTTCTTCTCGCCCGAACCGATCTGGGCCCTGCGCGCGGACGGGTCCATCGCCCTGGGGGTGAACGACGCGCTGGAATTCCGGGTGTTCGGATCCGACGGCGAGCTGCGACGCGTCTTCCGCAAACCGTTCGAGCCGCGGCGCGTCACGGAGGCGGACCGGCAGATCTTCACGGAGACGCTGGAGCGTCTCTGGAAGCAGGCGGGCGTGCCGGCCGAGGGACTGCAGGTGCTGAAGCAGGGGGTGAGCTTCGAGGACCGCTTCCCGGCCTTCGCGGTGGCGTTCGGCGGCCCCGCCGGATCGCTGTGGGTCCAGCGGATCCGCAAGCCGGACGAGCTGTCCGCCGCAGAGCGCGAGGAGTTCAACCCGCTTCAGAACCTGGGCTCGCCGGACTGGGACGTGTTCGACGTGGACGGCCGCTACCTGGGCGTGGTCACGATGCCGGATCGCTTCCAGCCGATCGGTTTCGAGGGGGACCAGGTGTTCGGCGTGTGGCGGGACGAGCTCGACGTCCAGTACGTCCGGTTCGTCCGCGTCGTGGGCGCGGGCCGGGACGAGTCCGGCGGCGGCTGAGGGGCATCAGGCGCGCGTCGCGGTGAGTCGGGCGCGCGTCGCGGCAGTTCAGTCACGCGCCGAGGCGATCAGGCGCGCACCGCGTCCAGCAGGGCCTCCGCGTAGTCGATGCCGCGCGGCGTGCGGGAGCCGTGCCAGCTCAGCAGCTCGCCGTCCGCGAACTCGAAGCGCTCCCGGGGCAGCGCCGTCGCCCGGACCAGCTCCCGGGCGTGCCGCTCTCCGAACGGGAACGGTTCCGACGTGAGGAGCACGACCGCCGGGTCGGCCCCGGCCAGTTCGCCGGCGCTCACTTCCGGGTACCGCTCCACCCGCCCCGCGAAGACGTTCTCGCCGCCCGCCAGGGCGAGGAGCGCGTGGATGAACGTGTCCGCGCCCGCCGCCATCCAGGGCTTCCTCCAGATGAGGCAGGCGTAGGGGACGCGAGGCCGGCCCGCCGCCGCGGCCCGCACGCGGGCGGCCCGCGATTCGATGTCGGCCGCGATGGCCTCGGCCTGCGGCGCTCGGTCGAGGGCCGCGCCGATCGACCGGACCATCGCCGCGGTCTCCTCCGCGGTTCGCGGGAAGCTCGCGTGGCAGCGGAGCCCGGCAGCGGCCAGGGCCTCCGCGTCCTCGGCCCGGTTCTCCTCCTCGTTGAGCAGCACGAGTTCGGGCGCCAGGTCCACGATGCGCTCCACCTTCGGGTTCTTCGTGCCGCCCACTTTCTCGATCGAGGCCACTCGGCCCGCGGGGTGCACGCAGAACTTCGTGACGCCGACCAGGTCGGCGCCCCGACCGAGGTCGAACACGAGCTCGGTGAGGCTGGGGCAGAGCGAGACGATCCGCACGGAGGATGGTAACCGGCCGGCCGCAGCGGGATCCCGCGGCCGGCCGGTGCACCTCAGTGCGTGGCGGCGCCCTGAACCGACACGTCCGGAAGCGGCGTCTCTTCCGTGTGCGGCGGCAGGATGGGATACACGACGTCCGGCTGCTCACCGGTCAGGGTGTGCAGGAAGTCCGTGATGCCGGCCACGTCCTCCTCGGAGAGGACGGCGCCGAGCTGCGCCGAGCTCATCACCCGCACGGCTTCCTCGAGCCGCCACACCTTGCCCGAGTGGAAATAGGGAGCGGTCAGGGCGACGTTGCGCAGGGCCGGGGCCCGGAACACGTAGTCGTCCTCGTGCGTCCGCGTCACGTTGAAGCGGCCCCGGTCGCCGGAGGGAAGGATCTCGGGACCCGGCCGCTCCACGACCCCGAACGGGAAGTAGCCCTGCCCGCCGAGGTTCACCCCGCCGTGGCAGCCGGCGCAGCCCCGGTCCACGAACGTCGCGAGGCCCGCTTCCTGCGCCGCATCGAGGGCCGCTGCGTCGCCCTCGAGCCAGCGGTCGAAGGGAGAGCCGGGCGTGAGCAGCGTCGCCTCGAAAGCCTCGATCGCCAGCGCCATGTTGTCGAACGTGACGGGCTCCGCCTCGCCGGGGAACGCGGCGGCGAACCGGTCGCGGTACTGCGGAATCGAGCGCAGCGTGGCGACGGTCCGCTCCGGGTCGCTCGCCATCTCGACGGCCGCCTGCACGGGTCCCTTGGCCTGGGCCGCCAGGTCCTCGGCGCGGCCGTCCCAGAACTGCGCCACGTTGAACACGGCGTTCAGCACCGTGGGGGCGTTGCGGGGCCCCTTCTGCCAGCCGTGCCCGATCGAGGTCTCCATCAGGTCGACCCCGGCCAGCCCGACGTTGTGGCAGGTGTTGCAGCTGATCAGCCAGCTCTGCGACAGCCGGGGCTCGAAGTAGAGCATCCGGCCCAGCTCCACGCGCTCCGGGGTCAGCTCGTTGCCGGGGAGCGCCGGCGGCGTCTCCGGCACGGGCTCGAACATCGCGACCGCGCGGACGTGCAGCTCCGCGGCCGCTCCCGTGAAGTCGGGGGACGGGACCTCCGTGTCGTCCGTCACGGTCGTGTCGGCGGGCCCGCCGCAGCCCACGGCGAGCGCCGCCAGGAACGCCATCGTCTGTCGGATCCGTATCTCCATTGCGTCCTCGCGGGGGTCGGAATTGCCATTGGCCCGAACCCTGCTGGCCCACATCTTTCATGCCACGGTCCGAGGCGGGAACTCCGCCCCGTTCCCGGACCGGGCCCGCTCCGGACGGGCGAATCCGGCACGAACGGGCCGGAACGACCCACCGCCGCGGGGTCCGGCCGGAGGGAGGCGCCCTCGTGTCCGCGATGTATTCGACCTGCCTGTTCTGCCATCGCCCCCTCGGGACGAACGGGATCCTCGAGTCGTTTCCCGTCGGCCGACGGCTCGCCTTCGACGGCGAGAAGGGCCGGCTGTGGGTCGTGTGCCGGCGGTGCGAGCGCTGGAACCTGTCGCCGCTCGATGAGCGGTGGGAGGCGATCGAAGACTGCGAGCGGCTGTTCCGTGACACCCGGCTTCGCGTCTCGACCGACAACATCGGGCTCGCCCGGGTGAGCGAGACGCTGGAGCTGGTGCGCGTGGGGCGGGCGATCCGGGGGGAATTCGCCGCCTGGCGCTACGGCGACCAGTTCGGCAGGCGGCGGCGGCGCGCCATCGCCTGGTCGGCTGCCGGCGCCGCAGGCGTGGGACTGGTGGCCGTGGGCGGCATGACGGCGGGCGTTTCGATCGGCGGCGGCTGGTACGGCTTCTCGGAGTTCGTGAAGTGGATCGGCGGCGAGCGGACGGCCGCCCGTCTCAGGGACCCGGACGGCGAGCAGATCCGGGTGCAGCTCAAGCACCTCGAACGGTCGCGACTCGTGCCGGCGGACACGCCGGAGGGCTGGGCCCTCCAGGTCGCGCACGCGAAGGGGTGGGCGGGCGGGTACACGCGGTCCAGGCCGCTGGTCAGCCGGTTCGAGGGACCGCTCGCCGTCGAGATCGCGGGGAAGCTGATGGCCCGGGCGAACCGCCGCGGCGGCAGGTCCCGCACGATCCGCGAGGCCGTGGAGCGCATCGAGGCCTCCGGACACCCCGAGCGCTTCCTGGTCGACGCCACGCGCGAGTCGGAGCGCCTGCGCGACCGCAAGGCCGGCCGGCGGGCCCGGAAACGGGATCGCACCGATGCCGGGTCGCTGGCGAAGCTCCCGGACCCGATCCGCCTGGCCGTGGAGATGGCGACGCAGGAGGAGGCCGAGCGGCGGGCGCTGGAAGGCGAGCTGGAGATCCTCGAAGCGGCGTGGCGCGAGGCCGAGGAGGTGGCGGCGATCGCCGACTCCCTGCTCGTGCCCCGGTCGGTGGAGGAGTTCCTGGCCCGCGAGAAGGGGCACGGAGAGGCCCGCCAGAGAGAGGGCGGGGCCCGCGACGCGGGCGGCCCCGCGGCCCCCGGGCCCGGATCGGGCGACGAGGGACCGGCGGCCTGACCGCGCCTCGGATATCGCCCCGCGTTTTGAGCTCGCCTCAGATCTCGACCTGCGACCCCAGCTCCACGACGCGGTTCGGCGGCAGGTGGAAGAAGGAGGTCGCGTCCAGCGCGTTCCGCGACAGGAGCGCGAACAGGCGCGACCGCCACCGCGCCATCTCCCCCTCGCCGACCGGCAGCAGGTTCTCGCGGCCGAGGAAGTAGGTCGTGTCCATGGGCCGGAACTCGATTCCGCGGTCCGGAAGCTGCGCGAGGGCCGCCGGCACGTGCGGGTCCTGGGCGAACCCGTAGTGCGCCGTGATCCGGTAGATCCCCTCCCCCAGCTCCTCCACCCCGATCCGATCCCCGGTCTCCACCGTGGGAATCTCGTGGTTCTCCACCTTCAGGAGGAACACGCGCTCGTGCAGGACCTTGTTGTGCTCGAGGTTGTGCAGGAGGGCGGGCGGCGTGGCGTCTCCCCCGTGCATGTAGACCGCGGTGCCCGGAACGCGGACGGGCGGGCTCCGCTCGACCTGCCGCACGAACAGGTCGAGGGGGAAGGACTGTTTGCGCAGGCGCCGACCCAGCAGGATCCGGCCGCGGCGCCACGTGATCATTCCCGTGAACACGAGCGAGGCGATGACGAGCGGGAACCAGCCGCCGGTGCGGATCTTCGGGAGATTCGCCCCCCAGAATGCGAGGTCGACGATCAGGAACCCGCCGATGAGCAGGAACACGGCCCAGCGGGGCCAGCCGAGGCGAGTCCGCGCGAGCGACGCGAACAGGATCGTGGCGAAGGTCATGTTCGTCGTCACCGCCACGCCGTACGCGTGGGCGAGCTGGCTCGACGTCCCGAAACCGATCACGAGTCCGATGGCCGCCGCCGCCAGGGCCCAGTTCACGGCCGGCACGTAGATCTGTCCCACCTCGCGCGCGGACGTGTGCCGGATCGCGAGGCGCGGCACGTAGCCGAGCTGCACGGCCTGGCGGGTGAGGGAGAAGGCGCCCGAGATCACCGCCTGCGAGGCGATCACGGTGGCGATGGTCGTGAGGCCCACGAGGGGATAGAGGGCCCAGCCGGGCGCCATGAAGTAATAGGGCTGCTCGATCGCCTCGGGCCGCGCGATCACCAGGGCGCCCTGGCCGAAGTAGTTCAGCAGCAGGGCCGGCAGCACGAGTCCGAACCAACTGATCCGGATCGGTCGCTTCCCGAAGTGGCCCATGTCCGTGTACAGCGCCTCGCCCCCCGTCACCACGAGGAAGACGCTCCCGAGGACGAAGAATCCCTTCGTGCCGTTGTGCAGGAAGAAGGTCGCGGCGTGCCGCGGGTCGAGGGCCTGGAACACGGACGGGTTGTGGATCACGTGCGAGGCGCCCAGCACCCCGAGCGTCGTGAACCAGACGAGCATCACGGGACCGAACAACGAGCCGACCGAGGCCGTCCCGCGCCGCTGCAGCGAGAACAGGCCGAGGAGGATCGCCACGGTGATCGGGACGACGTAGGGGCGGAAGAACGGCGTCGCCACCTCGAGGCCCTCGATGGCGCTCAGTACGGAGATGGCGGGCGTGATCATGCTGTCGCCGTACAGGAGCGCCGCCCCGAACAGGCCGGCCAGCACCAGGAGGCGTCGCCGGCCCGTGGCCACCGTCCCCGGCGGCGCGATGAGGGCGGTGAGCGCGATGATCCCGCCCTCGCCCCGGTTGTCGGCGCGCATGATGAACGACAGGTACTTGACCGAGATGACGAGGATCAGCGACCAGAAGATGAGCGACAGCACGCCGAGCACGTTCGCGGGGCTCGCGTTCACCCCGTACGCCCCGTGCAGGGATTCGCGCAGGGCGTAGATGGGGCTCGTGCCGATGTCGCCGTACACGACGCCGAGCGCCGCCAGCGACATGAAGGCGAGATAAGCGCCGCGCGCTTCCTCGCGCACGGGCTTGTGGCCCGGCGCGGTCCCGGTGCTACGGGTCGGACGTTCCCGCATGTTGCCTCGCAGTGCGTCGGTGCGGCCCGTATCGTGAAGCGGAGGAAGGTAGCGAGGCCACCGCCCGAACCCAAGACGGCCCGGTTCCCGTAGGACGGGACGCAGGACGGGACGCAGGACGGGACGCAGGAAGGGACGCGGGGCGCCACGCATCGGGCGATGACGCGACGGTCACGCGAGAAGGGACCAGGGCGACATGCACGAAGATCCGGGGCGGGCCTCCCTGCCCGCACAGCGAGACAGACACGGCAGGCCCGGCCGGCTCGTCCGGGCCGTGCTGCTGTTCCAGATCAAGCTGGCCATCGACGGGCTGAAGGACGTGATCCTCTCGCCCCTGGCCGTGCTGGCGATCCTGTTCGACTGGAAGCGGGCCAGGCGGGGGGAGTCGTGGGAGTCGTTCAGTCGGATCATGGACCTCGGCGAGCGCTTCGAGCGCTGGCTCGCCCTGTACGGCGAGCCGGGGCGC
>JAVVDU010000062.1:0-7566 GCA_032251515.1 Gemmatimonadota bacterium | reverse complement strand
GTCGCCCCCCGCGCGGGGGGCGTGGATTGAAACACGGACGCCGAGATCGCCCACATGGCGAAGGAGCTGAAGTCGCTTCCCGCGCGGGGGGCGTGGATTGAAACAAGGACGAGGCGGCGGCGGCTCCGCCCGGTCTGAAGTCGCCCCCCGCGCGGGGGGCGTGGATTGAAACTGCAGCACGCCGCCGTAGTCCAGCAGGCTCTTGAGTCGCCCCCCGCGCGGGGGGCGTGGATTGAAACGACGGCCGTAAGGGCTACAGCGTGCTGGAGCATGCGGTCGCCCCCCGCGCGGGGGGCGTGGATTGAAACGTCGCGCTGGACGATGCGCTGTCGGCCGGCGGCACGTCGCCCCCCGCGCGGGGGGCGTGGATTGAAACGACGAGCTGCATGTACAGCGCGACCGCGACCTGTGGGGTCGCCCCCCGCGCGGGGGGCGTGGATTGAAACACGAACGACGGACTGCTCGGTGGGGCAGTCTCGCCGGTCGCCCCCCGCGCGGGGGGCGTGGATTGAAACTTGTGGAAGTCGTCCAGCCAGATCGTGCCGCCCGGGTCGCCCCCCGCGCGGGGGGCGTGGATTGAAACGGATCCGCTGCGACGAGACGAAGGCGCACATCTCGTCGCCCCCCGCGCGGGGGGCGTGGATTGAAACTGGGTACCCGCGGACACGGTCACGGCGCGGTCGCGGTCGCCCCCCGCGCGGGGGGCGTGGATTGAAACGCGACCGTGAGGTCGATTTCGCGGGTCTGATATGAGTCGCCCCCCGCGCGGGGGGCGTGGATTGAAACGACGGGCAGGAGTTCGGCCTGGATGAGGCGAACTCGCCAGGTCGCCCCCCGCGCGGGGGGCGTGGATTGAAACGTCGACCGCATCGCCAACCGCGCGGCCCGGCGGGGGGCGTGGACTGAAACATCGACCGCATCGCCGACCGCGCGGCCCGGCGGGGTGTCGCCCCCCGCGCGGGGGGCGTGGATTGAAACATCGTGTCCCCCTCGTCGTGGTATGCGTCATCGCGTCGCCCCCCGCGCGGGGGGCGTGGATTGAAACACGTTCGACGCAGCCCACGAGGATGAGGATGGTGGAGTCGCCCCCCGCGCGGGGGGTGTGGATTGAAACCGTGCCACGTCACACCTCCGCGCCTGTGCTCGCGTCGCCCCCCGCGCGGGGGGCGTGGATTGAAACACTGTCCCGAGCGTGATGGCCATCTCACTCGCACCCTGTCGCCCCCCGCGCGGGGGGCGTGGATTGAAACGCGGGCAGGAACCGTTTGGAGCCGTCCGGATGCAGTCGCCCCCCGCGCGGGGGGCGTGGATTGAAACTGCGATCCGACGCGCAGCGTGGCGGCCGCTCCGGGTCGCCCCCCGCGCGGGGGGCGTGGATTGAAGCATCGGGTACGCCATCGCTACGTATCTGCATCGCCGGGTCGCCCCCCGCGCGGGGGGCGTGGATTGAAACACGGGCTATGAGATGCAGGCGTCTGCCGGGGGTTGCGATTCGACATCACGCTCTGGGCGGATGCGGCCCGCTTCCACCAGACGGGGAGTCCATTCGAACCGCCCGTCGGGCAGCTCGAGAGCTGCGACATCGAGTACCGGGACCGGAGTACCTTCGCGCCCCTCCCGGGACGCGCCCCCGTGCCCGTGCCGGATGGATGCGACTTCGGGGCGCTGTCGAGTCCGAGCGTGGGCGCCGGAGCGGGGACGATCGCCCCCAGCATCGTCCCCTCGGGCGTCGAGCTCGTCGGGGCAGATGGCGCGGAGGACACGTCCGGGGGCAGCGCCGCCCCCCGTCGTTCCTGCGCCCATGGGGACAGATCGTCCCACGCGGGGGCGAAGGGGCCGGCTGGACGCCCCCGCCCGGACAGTTCCCTCTCCGCGTTTCTCTTTGAGTGACCTGCACATTCGCGCCCTTGTGCACTGCTCCCGCGACCGGTCCCTCCCCGCGCGCGGCGGTACGGAAGGTGCAGGCCGAGACAACCGTTCAGGACCGGTTCGCCGGCCTTATCCATAGATCCGAATGCCCGGTGGCCCCGCGTGGCGGAGGCCCCGGAGGAGGACCGCATGCACATGACCGCGCAGGACGGGATCCATTTCCTCGGTCTGCTGATGATTTCCGCCATGCTGGTGGGCGTGAGCTGGATGTTCGTGAGCTGCGCCTGGTGCGCGTGGCGGGACCGCTGGACGGCGCGCCACCAGAACTGACCGGGGCCGCGCCGCCCTGTCGGACGCGACGGGTCTGAGCGATAGAGGGCCGCCCGCGGGCGGCCCTCATTGCATCGGAGCAGGTCTCTGCGCGTGGGGGCCGAGCGACGCGGCGAACGATTCGGCCCCCCCACCCGTCGCCTCAGAACATCCCCGCCGCCAGCCCCGCGCTGAACGTGTCGAAGTCGCCCGGCGACCATGCACCCGACAGGCGCATGGGACCGAGGCGGAGCGACGTGCCCAGGGTCACCCCCGAGGCGTCGATCTCCTCGTCGCGGACCCGGATCTCGACCACGGTGCCGCCGGGCCCGGTCGCGTCCCACTCCACGTCGGCCCGGCCGTCGCCGCCGCGCAGCGCCGTCCACAGCTCGAGCGGCCCGAACGTCGCCGAGCCGAGCGCGGCGAACTGCCACACTTCGAGGTCCAGGTAGCGGCCCACGTTGAACTCCTGCCGTCCGCCCGCCACCGCGAGGTGCAGGAACTCCGGCGCCCGGAACCACCGCGTCACCTCCGCCTGTGCCGCGAACCCGAACCCGTCGATCTCGCCGAGATCGTCGTCCGGCGTGAAGCTCGGCAGCCAGCGGACCGTGACCTGGAAGCCGGCCGGCAGTCCCAGCGCCCCGTGCAGGGCGGCGTGCGGGGCCACCGGCACGTCGAACCCGTCCGGGAAGACGATCGCGAAGTCGTCGGGGTTCTCGCCGGCACCCAGCAGCGCGGTCCGGAATTCGCCCCGAGGAGAGAGCACCGCTCCCTCTCCTTCGCCCACGACCGTGGCGCTGGTGCCGTCGCCGCCGACGGCGTAAGGGTTCGAAAAGACGGCGCCTCCCAACTCCGGCACCGCGATGGACGACGGCAGGACCGGCTGGAACCGGCCGTGCGTCGATTCGCTGAGCGGCGCGCCGGCCGCCGTGACGCCCAGCTCGAAGCGCAGCACGTCCAGCGTCATCGCCCCCTGGAACAGGCCCGTGGCGAGGTCCGCTCCCAGGCCGCGGGTGAGCGGAGCGATGTACAGGGCGCCGTTCTCCGGGCCGAAGGCGGCCAGGGACTCTTCGATCGTCTGGGCCGGCGCCGCGGCCGGGGCCGCCGCGAGCGCGAGCACCGCGGCGGCGATCGTCGTCGCCGGAGTCCGTCGTCGCATGTGTCGATCTCCACTCGGATGGGGTCGTGCGGACCGGACCGGCCGGTCCGCGGATCCGCGGAGGGAGAGAGAAAGTGGCGTGCCAGAGAGTCGCCGGCCCGGAAACCCCGCCGGATGCAGCGCGGGCGGCTCCGGTGGAGACCGCCCGCAGGGCACATTCTGCAAGCTATGGAGGATTCTGCGCCGCCGCGGGGTCGCCGTGCGGTCGCCGCGGGGTCGCCGCGAGCGGCCGCCGTGCCGCCCACCGCTGCGGAACGTCAGCCGCCGCTCTCCTCTTCGGGCGCCTCCGGCTCGTGCCCCAGCAGCTCCGCCACCTTCTTGCCGAGCCGCGGGCCGCGCAGGCCGCTGCCCGCCTCGAAGATCGTGCCGTCGGGACGGACCAGGATGTGGCGCGGGATTCCCTGCACCGCGAACGTCCGCGCGACGTCGCCGCCGAGCCCGCCCGGGGCGAACACGTGCAGCCACGGCATCTTCCACTTCTCCTTCGCCCGGAACTCGGTCACGTCCTCCGGCTTCCGGTCGAACGAGACGCTCACGATCTCGAATCCCTCGCCGGAGAACCGCTCGTGGACCTCGTGCAGGTTCGGCAGCTCCCCGATGCACGGGCCGCACCACACGGCCCAGAAGTCGAGGAGATAGGGACGGCCGAGCAGGGCCTCGCGCGACACCACGACGGTCGAGTCGTCGAGGGATGCGAAGGCGAAGTCGGGCAGCGGCGCGCCGGGCCGGATGGTACGCTCCGGGTCGAACTCGTTCCGCGCGCTCCTCGCCTCGTACGTCTCGGGATACTCGTTCACGAGCTAGGCGTACAGGAGGTCCGCCTTCTCCGCTTCGCCCGCCGCCCTGGCGCGGGAGTGCAGGAAGGACAGCAGGCCCGGCCGCACGGCACGGGCCGGGTTGGACTTCAGGGCCTGCATCGCGTAGCCGTCCCAGGACGCCATGTCTCCCGCGCTCCAGAAGGCCCGCGGCAGGGTCTGCATGCCCACCGCCCACGCCGGCGAGTCGGGCGGCACCTCCGTGAGCGCCCGTCGGGCCGTCGTCGAGTCTACGCTCAGTGCCGTCGACAGGTAGGCGGTGAGGCCGTAGGCGCGCAGGTTCGGATCGTCGGTCCGCTCCAGGTAGGCCTCGAGCGCCGCGAGGTCGGGCGCCGGGTCGTGCTCCTCGTACGCGGCCCGCGCCTCCTCCCGCGTCGCGCCTGCCGCGACGCGCGCGGCGTAGTCCTCCTGGACGGCCGTCCGCGACGCCATCAGGGCGTCGACGAGGGCGGCGAAACGGGCCGGCGCGCTCTCCTCGTCCCGGAACGAGGTCGCCGGCTTCGCGTCGGAGCGGCGAAGCAGGGAGGGATCGAAGACGATCTCGACGCGGCCGTCGTCGACGCCGACTACCGACCGGTAGTCTCCGCCTCCGTCGTAGACGAGACGGTCGCCCATCGTCCCGTTGATGCTGCGGCTCCCGGCGACGCCCAGGACCTGGTAGGCGAGCGTATCGGCGTCCGTCTCGACCGTGGCGCGGAACCGCCCGTCGTCCCCGCGCTTCATCGGGACGCCGCCCGCGCCGAACGAGAAGTCGTTGAAGTCTCCGATGAGGGTGACCTCCTCGAGCTCGTCCGGGATCTCGTGGCCTCCCAGGCGGGCATCCACGGCGATCTCCTCCCCGGCCTCCGGGACGAGGAGTCGCGTCATGGCCTCGAGGTGGTCCGCGCCCGTGAACCGCAGCAGGAACACGCCCGTCTCCTCGATCTCGAGGGACCACGTGCCGTCCGGTCCGGCGGCCACGGAGGCGATCGCCTCGCGGAGGTCCGTCTCCGGGAGCACGTGGACGTGCGACACCGGGATCGGGCCGCCGTCGGGCCCGAGGAGCGTGCCGTGGAGGTGGGTCGGGGGTGGAGCAAGGACATCGCCGGGCGGTTCCTGGGCGACGAGCGGGGAACCGGCGAGCAGGAAGACGAGTGCGAGTGGAATCGGTTTCATCTCGGCTCCTCCGGATGGCGGCACGGGGCGGTGGCACGGCGACGCCGCCTCGGTCGCAAGACAGACCGGCCGCGCGGACGCCGGGCCCGCGCGGAGGTCGGTGCTCGCGTGACGAGTCGCCGCCGTGCACGGGGCCGAGTGGGGGACTCGTCGACTGCGGGGTGCAGGGCGGAAACCTGGGCGACAGGTCCGGAGAAGGCAAGTCCGTCCGTCCGCCCGCCGCGCGACCGTCCGTCCGGCCCGAACCCGGCACGGCGGCGAGGGTAGGCCCTCACGAAGGAGGTGCCATCCGATGTCCAGTCGATCCGCTCGGCCCGGCCTGGCCGTCCTCGCCGGCGCGGGCCTCGCCCTGTTCGCGGTCTCGGCACCGGCACGCGCCCAGTCGGGTGCGAGTCGGCCTGCCACCGGAACGTCCGGCCGCGTCGCCCCGGCCCCGGCAGCGCCTGCCCGCCCGGCTCCGGCCCGCGGGACGGCGGCCCGTCCGACGCGCCCCGGCTCGCCCGCCACCGTCGGCGTCGTGGCGCCGCGCCCCTCGGCACCGCCGGGTCACGAGCCCCGCGTCCGGACCGACCCGTCGCGGACCGGGACGCGGACCCTGGGGACCCGCCGTCCCAACGTGGCCCACCCGCCGAACGTCGGGCCGGGCTCCGGGAAGGGCCATGGGCCCGGCCACGGGGTGAAGGGCGGGAAGATCGTCCGCCACCTGCCCGGCCCGTACACCAGCTTCCGGGTCGGCGACACGGTCTTTTTCCACTGCCTGGGGTTCTTCTACACCCGCCACGCCCGCGGCTTCGAGGTCGTGGAGGCCCCCGTCGGGGCCGTGGTGCGCCGTCTTCCCGCCGGCCACGAGACGATCGAGCTCGGCCGCCGCACGCTCTTCTACCACGATGGCGTGTTCTACGAGCGCGGGCGGCGCCCCGGCGAGTACGTCGTGGTCGCGGCCCCGGCCGGCGCCGTCGTGAGTACGCTGCCGCACGACGCCGTCGAGGAGCGCACCGGCGAGCAGACGTTCCACGTGGCGCGCGGCGTTTACTACCTGGCCGTGACGCGAGGCGGGGAGCGGGCGTACGTCGTCACCCGGCCGTGATGGCGACGTTCCGGCGGATCAGTTCGTTCCAGCGCATCAGTTCGTACCGGCACATCGCGCGGAGAAGTTCGCGGCGCGCCGGAAAGAAGTCCTCCGGCTCTTCGTTCCGAGAACCCGGGAAAACCGGGACTCGATGCGGGAATCATTTCCCGGGTTCACCGCGAGCCCGGACCGGCCGACAAGGTGCCGAAGGCGGGTAAATACCTTGTGGGTAATCAATTGTCCCATATCTTCCCCCTGGCCGACGACTTGCTCATCGGAGGGGTCGACCGAAGCGGGCGACGCATGAGGACGACCCACCAGGAGGGATCATGTTCAACAGGAAGATCACGCGGCTGCGCACGCTGGCCCTGGCGGCAGCAGCCGCGGCCTGCGGGCCCGCCACGGCCGGTGAGCACGTCGAGATTCCCGCGCAGACTTCGCTGAGGGTCGAGCTCGCGCAGACGCTGCATTCGGACCGCAACGGCGCAGGCGACGCCTTCGCCGCCAGTCTCCAGGAACCGGTCTACGGTCCCGACGGCGAGACCCTGATCCCCGCGGGAGCGAGCGTGCTGGGGACGATCACCAGGATCCAGGAGGATCCCCCCGAGATCCAGCTCCAGTTCGAAGCGATCGTAGTTCGGGGCGAGAGGCAGCCGATCCAGGCGGAGCTGGCCTCCGTGACGCCGCGCAGGCACTCCGAGATGAAGGACGAGGGCGCGAAGATCGGCGGCGGCGCGGCGGCAGGGGCGATCCTCGGCGGCGTGGTCGGCGGCAATGCGAAAGGGGCCCTGATCGGAGGCGCCGCGGGCGCCGCCGCGGGAACGGGAGTCGCGCTCGCGACCAAGGACACCCACGTCTTCCTGCCCGCAGGAAGCCTCATGGAACTCCGACTGACCAAGTCGATCCAGGTCGAGAGGCCGGCCGATCCAGGGTCGGGGAGCGGCACGACCGACTGAGCGGAACCCGGAGGGAAACCGGAGCCGGGCCGCCCGCGGGCCCGGCTCCGGTGCCGCCGACGATGGAGCCGACCGCGATCGAACCGGTGACCTTCTGCTTGCAAAGCGGTGCCGGGAGGTGCGCACCCACCACCTCCCCGCAGGCCTCGAGTCGCCCGCGCCTCGCGCGGCGAAGTGGAGGCACTGGTCGAACAGCGGATCGGTCGGGCGATCGTCGGGACGGAGAAGTACGAG
>JAVVDU010000061.1:0-7614 GCA_032251515.1 Gemmatimonadota bacterium | reverse complement strand
GCCGACTCGGCCGTGAAGCGGGCGACGTACACCGTGCGATCCGGCCGGGACACCCAGACACCGGACAGGTGCGGAAGGCGCTCGGGAAACTGCAGACGCTCGATCATGGACTCGGCGAGCCCCGGTGTCTCTCCCTGCACACGGCGCAGCTGATCCTCGACGGCGCTCCGCACCGCCGCCGTCACCCGGTCGGCCTCTCCGGGACGGCGCACGATGCGGGCGGTCCCACCGTCCGCCGGCAGGGTCCAGATCTCGTAGGGGGCGCCGGGCGTCCACACCACCGAGCCGTCCGGCGCGACATCCCACTCCGGCTGCGGACGCAGAACCGCAATCGGTCCGGTCATGCTCGGCAGCCTCGGAGGCACCGACCAGCTCAGGACGGTGTCGACCCGCAGGCTCTCGTCCTCGGCCGGCGGGAGACGCAACAGGTGGTGCTCCACGGCCCGGCCCGGCATGGGCATCCCGAACACGTCGAGGAGCGGGACTCCCTCGTCCGTGACATCCCAGACCCCGAACCGCGGGCCACCGTCCACCGCCCCGATGGTCACCGGGGAAACCGCCCGCGACGCCAGCCAGGTACCGTCCCGGTCGAACCAGTGAAGTCGCGGGGGGAATGCCTCGAACACGGCGAGCCGTCCGTCCCCGGCCTCCCGCATGCCGTTCGCGTGGCGCAGCTCGCCCGGGCCCTCGCCCGGGCCGCCCAGCGTCACGACCTCGCGTCCCGTGTCGTCGAACGCCCGGGCCATCAGCGACTGGGCGTCGAGCGTCCACAGGCCGCCTGCCCGGCGTGGACTCACCTGGACCAGGCGTCCGAACGCGTCCGGCCCGTCCCGGGAGCCCACGCGCAAGTCGAGCTCGAGCCGCCACGCGGCCTCCGTCGCCCACCCGTCGCCATCCTCCGTGCGGACTTCCGCGCCGGCGTCATCGGGTCCGCGCGCGCCCGACGGCTGCGTACCGTTCCCGCGCCGGTCCGCCGGCCCGCAGGCCGCGAGGATCACGCAGGCCACGGCCAGCGCGAGTCCCGCGCGCCCCCCTTCCCCGGACGTTCCGTCCCGCCGCTGGCCGCGGCCACCGGACAAGCCACCCTTCGTCATCGTCTCCCCCTCCCTTTCCGGAATCCACGCCATCGACCGGGCGATCCCCGGCCGGCAGATCCGCCCGGTCCGCCGCGGCGTGCCACGAGGCGGTCGTAGGCGACCGGAATCGCCACGAGCACGAACAGGGTGCTCGACAGAAGACCGCCGATCGTGGCGAGCGCCAGGGCGTTCCAGATGTTCTCGTCCTGCGATCCCGCGAACAGGATGAGCGGCAGCAGTCCGAACACCGTCGTGCAGGTGGTCATCAGGATGGGTCGCACGCGCTCGAGCGCCCCGCGCAGGATCGCCTCGCGCGCCGGGAGCAGCGCCCGCAGCTCCCCGATGTGGTGCACGAGGAGAATCGCGTTGTTCACGACGATGCCCGCCATCATGATCGTCCCGATGTAGGCGGTCCGCGTGAACGTGGCGTCCGTGTAGAAGAAGATCAGGAACACCCCGATCAGGGCGAGCGGCAACGTGAGCAACACGACGAGGGGGGCCGCCAGCGACTCGAACAGGGCGGCCGTCACCATGTAGATCAGGAGCACGGCGAAGCCGATGGCCAGCCACACCTGCGTTCTCTCCTCCTCGGTCCAGCGCCATTCCTCCTCCGTCTCGATCTGGTAGCCGGGCGGCAGGTCCGTCGCCTCGATGGCCGCGTCCCGGATCAAGTCGCCCAGCTTGCGAGGGCCGCGGAACTCCCACGCCACCGTCCGCTGGTACTGCTGGTCCTCGCGCACGATGCGGCTCAGGACCTCCCGGCGCTCCACCCGCGCGACGTCGGCCAGCCGGACCGATCCATCGCCCGCCGGGACCCGCAGGTCCCGCAGCGCCAGCAGATCGAGATCGGCGAACCCGGACAGCTTCACCTCGAACGGCAGCTCCTCGCCGCCCAGCCGCAGCACCTGCAGCCGGGGACGCTCGCCGGGCAGATTGGCGCTCACGAAGCGCAGCAGGTCCTCCACCGAGAGATCGCGGGACGCGAGCGCCGGCCGGTCCACCGCGAGCACGAACTCGAACTCCTTGTCCTGCTCGAACCAGCGCCCGCTCGCGTTCGGGTCCACGTCCTCGATCCGGCTGAACCGGCGGAGCCGCTCCGCCAGGTCTTCGGCGATCGCGCGCACCTGCATGTAGTTGTAGCCGAAGACCCGGACGGAGTAGTTCGGTGGCGCCCCGCCGCCCCCGTAAAAGCTGGGCCCGTACCCGTACACCCGGACTTCCGGCCCGGAGAACTGGTAGCTGAACGCCACCATCTGCTCCTTGATCGCGACCGGGACCTGCGTCGCCTCGAGCTCCCCCGGAAACGTGATCCGGATGTTCGCGAACTGGGGCAGGACGACGGTCTCGTACCGTTCCACCTCGGGCATGCGGGCGATCCGTTCCTCGAAGGCGCGCGCCAGTTCATCGCTGCGCTCCAGCCCCGCGCCGCGCGGGAACCGGATGTTCACGCTGATGTACGTGTCCTGCCCCCAGAACGAGGCCCAGCGCACGCCGCGCGTCACGTGCCGGTCGAACAGGTGCCAGCTCCCCGCGAGCGCCGCCGCGCAGACGGCCGCGACGAGGAGCGGGTGGTCCAGCGCGAAGGCCAGCATGGCTCGGTAGCCCCGCACGTAGACCGGATCCCGGACCGTGCCCCCGCGCTCCCGCCGGCGGATCCGCGCCGCCAGGGCGGGCACGAAGGTGAACGCGACGAACAGGCTGGCGAGGATCGAGAACCCCACGGCGTAGCCGAGCGGCAGGTAGTAGATGCGAAGCTCGCCCTGCAGGAACAGGAACGGCACCAGCACGATGGCCGTGGTCGCCGTGGCCGCCACGACGGGCAGCGCGACCTGGCGCGCGCCGCGGCGCGCCGCGTTCCGGGGATCTGGGTCGTCGCCCCTGCGTCGCTCCACGTTCTCGAGCACCACGATCCCGTTGTCCACGATCAGGCCGAATCCCCACGCGAGGCCCGCCAGCGTGAGGACGTTGAGCGAGAAGCCGCCGACGTACAGGAGGTTCACCGCGAACAGCACGCTGAACGCGATCGTCGCGAACACCACGAGCACGGCGCCGGCCGACCGGAGGAACAGGGTGAGGACGAGAAGGATCACCACCGCCGCCGCGACCGCACGCAGGCGGAGGTCGGAGAGCTGCCGACGGATCTCCTCGCTCTCGTCCCGGTCGAGCTCCACCGCGACGCCGGGCGGCAGCCGACCGGCCAGCGCGTCCATCTCCTGCTTCACCGCGTCGGCCACGCGTACGGCGTTCGTGCCCGCCTCGCGCGTCACCACGACGGAGATCGTCGGCTGGCCGTCGATCCGGAAATACATCCGGGGCTCGGCCGACGTCTCCCGCACCGAGCCGACGTCCCGCAGCCGGACGGGCGATGCGCCCCCGCCGCCCCGGATCACCAGGTCCTCCAGCTCGGCGACCCGCTCGACGCGGGTGCGGACGGCGAGGGCCACGCGCCGGCCCTGGAGCTCCACCGTTCCGGGCGCCCGCAGGGTGGAGAGCTCTTGCAGCCGCGCCTCCACGTCCGCCGGGCGAAGGCCGAAGGCCTCGAGGCGCGCCCGATCCAGCTCCACCGCCACGACGCGCTCCTCCTGCCCGCGCACCTGCACGGCCGCCACGCCCTCCACGCCGGCCAGGGTGGAGCGGAGCGACTCCTCGGCCACCTGGGTCAGCCGCCCGGGCGTGTAGGGCCCCCGTACCTGCCACGAGAGGAAGGGCTGCTGCTCGTCGGAGAACTCCGGCGGCACCCACGGCTGCACCTGAGTGACCACGCCCGGCGGAAGCTCGCCGCGCAGGGCGGCGATCCGCTCGCCCAGGTCGAGGCGGGCGAAATCCATCCGCACCCCTCGCTCGAACTCGAGCTCGATCTCCGCCGTCGAGCCGGTTCCCCGCGGGTCTGCGGCCGAGGTGGAGGTGATCCGGCGCACGCCGCGCACCTGCTGGGCCGCCGCCTCCAGCGGCGCCGTCACGAACGCCTCCAGCGCCTCGGGCGAGGCCCCGCCCCAGCGCGCCGTCACCGTGAGCTTCGGCATGTCCACGTCCGGCAGCAGCTCGACGGGGATGTAGCGCAGGCTCCAGGCCCCGAGCGCCACGAGACCCAGGTAGAGGGCGGCCGTCGCCACGGGCCGCCGCACCGCGAGGTCGATCAAGGCTCCGGTCCCCGACCGCCCGGGCTCCGGCCGACCGGCACGCCGGGCGACACGGCGAGCGAGTACACCACCGGCACCACGATCAGCGTGAGCAGGGTGGCCGAGATCAGGCCCCCGATGACCACGACGGCGAGGGGGGCACGCAGATCGGCGCCGGCGCCCCAGCCCGCCGCCAGCGGCAGCAGGCCGAGCACCGTGGTGACCGTCGTCATCACGATGGGCCGGAGGCGGAGCCGTCCCGCCGCGAGGATCGCCTCCCGCTTGGCGACGCCCGCGGCACGCCGCTGGTTGATGAAGTCGACCTTGATGATCGCGTCGTTCACCACGATGCCGATCAGGATCACCACGCCGATTCCGCTCATCGCGTTCCACCCCCCGCCCGCGACGAGGAGCGCCGCCACGGCCCCGATGGCGGCCAGCGGCACCGAGACGAGGACGACGAGCGGTTGCACGATCGACTCGAACTTGGCCGCCATGATCAGGTAGACCAGGAACAGCGCCAGGCCGAACGCGAAGACCAGGGACCGGAAGCTCTGGCGCATCTCCCGGTTCTCGCCGGCGATCCGGACGGACGTGGCGGGCGGCAGATGCAGATCCGCCAGGGCCGCCTCGATCTCCGCGACGGCCGCGTCGAGACCGCCCTGCCGCACCTCCGCCAGCACCTGGACGCTGCGGGTCTGGTCGCGCCGCCGGATCTCCACCGGACCGTATCCCTCCCGCACCCGGACGAGCCGGCCGATCGGCACGCCGCGGTGCGACAGGGCCAGCACGTCCGGCAGGCGGGCGCGCGTCTCCTCGGGAATCGTCACCCGGATGTCGATCTTCTCGGAGAACTCGGTGAACGGACGCCGCGTGGCGACCCCCCGCAGGAACGCTTCGATGGCGTCCGCCACCTCGGCGACCTGCACTCCGTGCCGCGCCGCCGCGCTCCGATCGATCTCGATCTCGAGCTGGGGCTGCGACAGGTCGACGTCGAGCCGCACGTCCGCCAGGCGGTCCGCGCCGGCCAGCCGCCCGGCCACGTCCGCGGCCACCGCGAGCAGGCTGTCCAGCTCCGGTCCCCGGACCTGGACGGCCAGGTCGGCCTCGGCGAGCCCGATGGCCCGCCCGAGCGACGTCGCCCGCCCCGTCTCCACCGTGACGGCCGCCGGGTCGAAGCCCGTCGCGGCGAGGCGGCCCCGGAACTCCCCAATCACCTTCCGCTGCGACGCGCCCGCGGCGAGGCGGACCTCCAGCGCCGCGCTGTTCAAGCCCGTGAGGTCGCGGGTCGCGAGCTCGACGTCCCGTGCGCGGCCGACCCGCGTGAACACGGCCTCGACGCCCTGGAGGCCGAGCAGGGCCCCCTCCAGGCGGCCCGCCGCGTCGGCCGTGGCCTCGATGGGGGTCCCGACGGGCAGGTCGAGCTCGACCCGGAACTCGCCTTCATCCACGGCCGGCATCAGCGAACGCGGCAGGCCGGTCGCCACCGCCGCCGCCAGCGCGAGGCTCGTCGCGGCGAGCCCCACCACCGCGGCCCGGTGGTCGAGCGACCATTCGAGAGCCGTCTCGTAACGGCGGGCGAACGCGGCGAACCCGCGCTCGAACCGCCGGAGCAGCGGCGCGAAGAGCCGGCCGGCGCGGGCCGTGGAGGGCGGGCCGCCGGGCGGCGCCGCCTCGCCCGCCCCGTCGCCGTCGCGCCGGCCGAAGCGAGCCGCCAGCACGGGCAGGAGGGTGAGCGCGACGAGGAGCGAGGCGAGAAGCGAGAAGGCCACGGCGAGGCTGAGGTCGGCGAACAGCGCGCCGGCCACCCCCTCCACGTACAGAACCGGCCCGAACACGGCGATCGTCGTCAGGGTGGAGGCCGTGATCGCGCCCGCCACCTCGCCCGCCCCCCGCGACGCGGCGGACCGCGGCTCCCCCCCGGTCTCGCTCCGGTGTCGGAACACGTTCTCCAGCACGACGATCGAGTTGTCGACGAGCATTCCCACCCCGAGCGCGAGCCCGCCCAGCGACATGACGTTCAGGCTCACCCCGGCGAGGTAGCAGAGGGCGAAGGCGGCCAGCACCGAGATCGGGATCGCGAGACCGATCGCCACCGGGTAGCGCGGGTCGCGCAGGAACAGGAACAGCACCAGGAAGGCGAGCACGCCTCCCAGCGCGAGCGCCTGCGCCACGTTCGAGATCGCATCGGAGATGAACCCCGCCTGGCTGGATGCGACCTCGATACGCACGCCCGGAAACTCCTCCCGGAGCTGGGCCAGCACCTCGTCCACACGCTCCGCGACCCGCACCGTGTTCGCGCCCGACTCCTTGTACACGAGGAGCCCCACGGCCGGCGTCCCGTTGAAGCGGGCCAGGGTCTCCCGCTCCGCCTCGCCCTCCCGCACCGTGGCCACGTCCCGCAGCCGCACCACGCCCCCGCCCTCGCGCCGCGCGATCACCACGCCTTCCAGGTCTTCGACGCGCTGGAACTCGCCGAGGGTCCGCAGGCTGTAGCGGAACCGGCCCCGCCGGACCGAGCCGCCCGGGGCGCTGTAGTTGGCCGCGTCGAGCGCCGTCGTCACGTCGGTGATCGACACGCCGTGCACCTGCAGCAGGTCCGGCGCCAGCTCCACCTGGATCTCGCGCACCGGCCCGCCGGCGACCGAGGCGAGCGCCACGCCGTCGAGCTGCTCGAGGCGCCGCTTGAACACGGCCTCCGAAAGATCCCGCAGCTCCGCCAGGTCCCGCCCGGTGAGTGCGAGCGACAGGATCGGATCGTTGGTCGGATCCGACGCGAGGATCACCGGCCGCTCGGCGCTCTCGGGCAGGACGCCGGCCAGGTTGTCGAGCCGCTCCCGGACGTGGAGCATCGCGAACTCCATGTCCGTGCCCCAGCCGAACTCGAGGCGGACGAGCGACTGTCCCTCGCGGGACCGCGACTCGACCGATCGCGCCCCGGGCACGCGGGACAGCGCGGCCTCCACCTCCTCGGTCACGAACCGCTCGACCTCCGCCGGGCCGGCATCGGGATAGCGCGTCCATACGGACAGAGTCGGGAAGGAGACGTCCGGGAGCAGGTCGATGGGCAGCCGCACGAACGACACGACGCCGACCACGGCGATGGCCAGGAACAGCATCGCCGTCGCGACGGGGCGCCGGATCGAGAGGTCGGGGATGGACATCCGAGCCGCTCAGCGGGGGAGGCCGGCCGGTCCGGACGCGCCCGGGCCGCGCACGGCGGCGGCCGCGAGATCCGGTCCGACCCGCTGCTCGAGCTCCGCCCAGCGAATCAGGTAGTCGTAGCGGTCGGTGTACAGCGACTGCTCCGCCTGCGTGAGGCGATCGATGGCCTGCTGCAGGTTGAAGTACTGGATGCTCCCGAGCCGATACTGCTCGCGCGCCAGGTTCAGGCGCTCGGCGGCCAGCTCCCGCGTCCG
>JAVVDU010000060.1:0-9342 GCA_032251515.1 Gemmatimonadota bacterium | reverse complement strand
CATGGCGCCCGGCCGGCACGCGGATGCGGGCCACGTGCAGGGCGCCCGGCAGGAGGTTCCACGAGCGGGTGTCGGCGTGCTCGCTCGCCACGGCCACCGCGTTGCCGAGAAGGCCGACGACATCGCCCAGCGTCTCGTCCTCCTCTTCCGCCTCTTCGCGAATCTCCTCCACGATGGCGTGCTTGGCCGCCGCGCGGATCACCGCCTTCACGAGCACGCCGGCGAGGCCGGAGCGGTGCTCGTCCGCGTAGGCGGCGGAGATGTCGGCCACCGGGCGCAGGGGCGCGGCGGCGTCCGGTCCCACGCGCACGGTTCCGCCCCGCACCGGGTCCGGCGTCTCGCGCAGGTCGGGCCAGGCGAGGGCGAGCACGTACAGCGAGCCTCCCCCGCGCCGGCCGCAGCGGCGCAGGTCCCGCGCTCCGAAGCCGTCGAACAGGCCGGCGGGCGGGCCGTCCGGCTGGCGGCCGAGCGCCCGCCAGGCCACGCACAGGGCGGCGTCCCGACGGTCGGAGGCATCGTGGTCGTCCAGGTCGTGCACGTCGCGCCGATAGATCGGGACGACGGCGCTCCGCTCCACGCGGTGCGGCAGGAATCCGGACTCGGCGACCACCACGATCTCCCCGGAATCGGGCGGAGGGGGACGGGCGTCGAAGGGACGGGCCGTCCCGGTGGGGGCCGGGCCGGCGAGGTCCGCGGTCCCGAACCCGGCGGCTCCCCCGGCGCCCGGGATCCCCGCGCCGAGCCCCGCGAAGGCCGGTCCCGCGTTCCGCCAGGCGACCGACGCGTCGTTCCACTCGCCGGCCGCCTCGAACACGAGCGCGGCGATGGCCCGCATCGCCCGGCGCAGCTCCCGCTCGGCGCCGGCCGGCTCGACGCCGTCGGTGAACGCCTCCACCTCTTCGGCTTCCAGCAGCCCGCTCAGGCGGCGCGCCTCCACGGCGGCCTCGTCCGGATCGCCGAGGGCGAGGTAGTTCAGGGCCCCGTAGCAGTGGAGGAGCATCCGTTCGACGCGCGAGGGGCGCCAGGCCAGCACGCGGTCGTTCGTGATGAGCGACAGGGCCGCCTTCGAGAGGCTCTTCGTGTAGCGGTCCTCGATCTCGAGCTCCGCCTCCTGGAGCAGGCGGTTGCTATCATCGTACCGGCCCGCGTGCCGTAGCACGGCGGCCCGCTGCAGGGTGCGCAGCAGGTCGTCACCGGGGGCGGACTTCCCCTCCGTCAGCTCGAGGGCGCGCTCGAACTCCCCGCGGGTGGCCAACGACCGCAGGTCCGCGTCGAACCGGCTGAGCCCCCCCGGGCCGCCGCCGGACGTCGCGAACACGGCGCAGCCGGCCAGCGGCAGGCACGCGCAGAGGAGCAGGGCGTGCCCGCGCATGACGGGTCAGCCGCCCTGCCGCTCCAGGATCAGCACGCGCTGGCGGGCCTGGGCGATCGCCTCGGCCAGCCGCGCCGCCGCCTCGCCCCGGGCCTCGATCTTCTCGATCTCCAGCCGGTGCAGGAACAGCCGGTACTGCACGAGCGCCTCGATGGGCCGGAGCGCCTTGTCGAGGGCCGTGGCGATCCGGTAGTCCACCAGCGGGTCGCCGGGCGCCAGGATGCTGGCGCGGTCGTAGCGGTTCAGCGCCGCGTCGAAGTCGCCGCGCGCCGCGAGCTCGTCGCCCTCGCGCAGGAGCTGGTCGGCCAGCGCGGCCGCCCGGCCCTCCGTGGTGGCGTCGTACGGGGCGCTCACCAGGCGGATGCCCTGCGCCTCGGAGTACCCGTAGCGGCTCACGTGCCCGTCGGCGAGCTGCACGAGGGCGAGGTTTCCGACGGCGTCGGTCGGGGCCGCCGCCGCGTCGGCGGGCGCCATCGCCGCGGCCGGCCCGGAGCGGCGGATCGCCCACGCGGCCTCCGTCGTCCCGGTGGCGGCGAGGACCTGCACCTCGTTCATGCCCAGGGCCACCTCGCCCCGGAGGACGGCGTCGCACACCGCCGGCTCGCAGGAGGAGAGCGCCTCGGCGCGGATCGCGTCGCGCTCCGCCGCGCTCGCGGCGCGGCGGCGCTCCGCGTCGGCCGACGCCGTGGCGACCGTGGCGGAGGCGTCGGGCACCACCTGGTCGTTCTCCATGATCGGCCGCTCGTTCACCTTCTTCGGCACGCACCCGGCGAGCACCAGGAGCGCCGTCAGCGTCGCAGCAGACGTCTTCATCGTTCTCTCCCCGCAGGAGGTGGCGCGCCGCGCCGACGCGCCGTCGTCCGGATCAGAGGCCGTAGGGCCGGCGCTCGATGTACTTCTTGATCTTGTGCTGTCCCGCCCACACGACCGCGTTGCTCTCGAGGTCGATGAGCCGGGCATCCACCTGGTAGAAGACGATCTTCTCCTTGCGGGTCGCCCCGAAGCGGGTCGTCTCTTCCTCGTCCTCGATGGACTGGAGCTCGCCCTGGAGGATGTAGTCGGCGCCGAGCTCCTGCCCCAGCCGGGCCCGGGAGCCGGCGCGCGCGAACTCCTGCTGGTCGTCGCGCTCGGCCCGGATCTCCTGCCGCTCCGCCCCGCCGGCGACGACGGTCACGACGCCGGAATTGATGTAGGAGAGTTCGAGGTCGTTCAGGAACGTCTCGACCGGGATGTGCTCGCGCGAGCGGTTCCGGAAGTCGCCGACGATCACCGCGGGCGCGGCGCCTCCGCTCGCGCCCTCGTGCCGCTCGATCCACGGCGCCAGCAGGCTCTGCTCGATGAGGGCGTTCGCCACGAGCCGCGAGTCCGTGTCGTTCCAGCGTCCCGAGAGGTCGGTGACCGTGCCCGGCTCGATGCGCGACACGTGTTTCGTCGAGCAGCCCGCCGCGAGGGCCAGCACGAGGACGGCCCCGGCGAGCCGGGCCGGATGACGAGGAATCTTCATGGTACCTCCGGCTGAGGGACCGGAGCGCCGTCCGTACCGCGCCGGACGACGCCGCGGACGTTCCGGGCCACGCGAGCTCCCCGCATGGGATCGCGCGCCACGTCTGGCATCTTACCCGACCTCCCGGACACGGATCCTGCCCGTTCCGGACGCGGATCCTGCCGCTCCGGGCGGGCCGGTCGCGGACGCGGGCTCGATTGACAGGCGGACCGCGCCGGGAGACACTTCGGCCCATGCAAGTCCAGGGCCTCGGCGATCGCATCCGCGGGCAGATCCGCGACCCCTCCGACAAGCGGCGCTACGTGCGCCGGCTGTTCGGCCGCATCGCGCGCCGCTACGACCTGACGAACGACCTCATGTCGGCCGGGATGCACCGCCGCTGGAAGCGGCTGGCGCTGGGGGTGGCCGGGGTCCGGCCGGGTGACGCGGTCCTCGACCTGGCGGCCGGCACGGGCGACTTCGCCCTCCTCGCCGTGCGCCAGGGCCGCGCCGGCCGGGTGCTGGCGGGCGACCTCACGGTGCCGATGATGCGGCACGGGCAGGGACGGCGGGGCGCCGAGCGGGTGGACTGGGTCGGCTGCGACGGCCTCGCCCTGCCGCTGCGCGACGCGAGCGTGGACCGGGTGCTGGTGGGCTACGGGCTGCGGAACTTCGCGGACCTGCCGGTCGGGATCGCGGAGATCCGCCGCGTGCTGCGGCCCGGGGGACGGTTCGTGTCGCTCGACTTCGGGCGGGCCGAGCCGGCGTGGCTCGATCGGCTGTGGCTCCGCTACCTGGAGATCAGCACGGGAATCGCCGGCTGGCTCCTGCACCGCGACGTGGAGTCGTACCGCTACATCCCGGAGTCCCTGCGCACCTACCCCGCCCAGCGGGGGGTCACGGAGATCATGCAGCGGCTCGGCTTCGTGCGCTGCGGACACATCGACCTGGCGTACGGCGCCATGGCCATCCACTTCGGTGAGGCGCCGGCCTGAGGCCGGAGAGCGCGGAGGGGGCGCGGGCGGGGCCGCCCGGCCCGGACCGGGACGCGGCCCGTCAGGTCTCCCGGTGCTTCCAGATCGTGAGCTGCTTCTGGCCCGTCTCGCTGCTCTCGAGGCGGGCGGTCAGGGTGTCGCCGTCCTTGAGACCGAGATCGTCCCGCATCTCCTGCGGGATCGTGATCCGGCCGCCGCTGCCGACGGTGACGCTGGAGTAGTACATGACGCGGAAGATGGCCATGCTCGCTCCCTCCGGGGGGTTGGGCTCGGGGCGGACCGGACGTCCGGGCGGCGCAGTGCCGGACCTCGACCGGTCGAAACGCGCGCGAGGGAACAGTATAGCACCTCCGGCGTCCGCGCGGGAAGCACTCGCGCTCGAGGGCCCGGAGGCAGTCGGCCGCGCTCGTCCCCACGGTGGCCGGTCTCGCGGAGGTAGCGGGACGGATCTACCGTGAGAACAATCTCATCAACGATTGGCGACTGGACTTTCCCCGGCTCGAGAGGTGAATCCGCCATGAACGACGCCGCCCGACACGCCGGCCCTCGTTTCGCCGTCCGCGCGGCCCGCCGCGCCGGAGTCGCCGCCGCGCTCCTCCTCGCCCTCGTGGCGGCCTGCTCCGCCCCCGACGACCGGGTCGTGCGCGTGGGATCGACGACCTCGATGGCCGACACGGGCCTGCTCGACTCGCTGCTCGTGGACTTCGAGCGCCGCACCCCGGGCGTGCGGGTCGAGGTGTTCGCCGTGGGCAGCGGCGAGGCCCTGGCCCTCGGGCGGCGAGGAGACGTGGACGCGGTCATCGTCCACTCCCCCGCCGCCGAGGACCGGTTCCTGGAGGAAGGTCACGGCATCGACCGCCGGCGGTTCGCCCGCAACGACTTCGTGCTCGCCTGCCCTCCGGACGACCCGGCCGGCGTCCGCGGCCTGGGAGCGGTCGAGGCGTTCCGCGCCATCGCCACCACCGGCACCCGCTTCGTGTCGCGCGGCGACGACTCCGGCACCCACGCCCGCGAGTGGCGGATCTGGCGGGAGGCGGGCGTGACGCCGGCCGGCCCGTGGTACGAGGAAGTGGGACAGGGGATGTCCGCCACGCTCCTGGTCGCCGACGAGCGCTCGGCGTGCGCCCTCACGGACCGGGCCACGTACGTCACCCTGGCGCGGGGCCTGGCCCTCGAGCCGATGGTGGAGGATGACCCGCTGCTCGAGAACCTGTACGCGGTGATCCGCGTCACCACCGCGGCGCATCCCGAGGACGCGAAGCGGTTCGCGGACTGGCTCACCGCTCCGGAGACCCTGGAACGGCTCGGCCAGTTCGGCGTGGAGGAGTACGGCGCGCCCCTGTTCCGCCCGCTCGAGCCGTGAGTCCGTGAATCCCTTCGCCGAGGCCTGGGAGCTCCTGACGGCGGGGGACCTGTACGTCCGCGACGTCGTTCTGAGCTCGCTGTCCATCTCCGGCTCGGCGCTCGTGCTCGCCACCCTCATCTCCGTCCCGATCGGCGTGGCGGTAGGCCTGATGCGTTTCCGGGGCCGCACGCCCGTGGTGGCGCTCCTGAACACGGGCCTCGCCCTGCCTCCCGTCGTCGTCGGCCTGGCCGTCTACCTCCTCCTGTCGCGCTCGGGCCCCCTCGGCGCGCTGGGGCTGCTCTACTCTCCCGCCGCGATGGTCCTGGCGCAGGTGTTCCTGGCGGGACCGTACATCGCAGCCGTCACCCTGGCCGCCGTGCAGGGAATTCCCGATGACGTGCTCCTCCAGGCCCGGGGGCTCGGCGCCTCGCGGGCCCGCGCGCTGTGGCTCCACGTGCGGGAGGCGCGCTGGTCGCTCGTGACCGCGGTCGCGGCGGGGTTCGGCGCCATCGTGAGCGAGGTGGGAGCCGCGATGATCGTGGGCGGCAACATCCTCGGCCGGACGCGGGTGATGACCACGACGATCGTCCTGGAGGCGCGGCGGGGGAACTTCGGGGTCGCGGTGGCGCTCGGCATGGTCCTCCTCGCGATCGCGCTGGCCGTGAACCTGGGGCTTCTCGCCGTGGCGCGCGGGCGTGCCCGGACGGGGGCGGCGGCCGGCGGCGCCCGCCTGCCGCCCGTCACCTCGTGACGATCGGACCCGCCGGGCGCCCGTTGCTCGCCGGCGAAGGGCTGGTGCGGGAGGCGGGCCGGCGCCGGATCCTGGACGTGGAGCGGGTCGAGGCGCGCGAAGGGGAGATTCTCGCCCTCCTGGGGCCGAACGGGGCCGGGAAGACGACCCTCCTGCACGCCCTCTCGCTCCTGCGCCCCGCCGACTCCGGCGTGGTGAGCTTCGCCGGGTTCGCGGGACGCGACGCGGCACGGGCCCTGCGCCGGCGCTCGGCCTTCGTGTTCCAGCGTCCCCACATGTGGGACGGACCGGTGCGCTGGAACCTGGAGCTGGGGCTCGCCGCGCAGGGACGGCCCCGCCACGGGGTGGAGGAGATGGCCCGCGCCCTGGGACTGGAAAGGCTCCTCGGCGCGCCCGCCCGGACGCTCTCGGCCGGCGAGGCGCAGCGCGTGGCGCTGGGGCGGGCCCTGCTCCTGGATCCCGACGTCCTGTTCATGGACGAGCCGACGGCGAACCTGGACGCGGCCGCGCGGACGGCCCTGCGCGAGGACCTCGACAGGCTGGGGCGATCGCGGGCCCGCTCACTCGTCCTCGCCACGCACGACCGGTCGGAGGCCTTCTACCTCGCCGACCGGGTGGTGGTGCTGCGGGAGGGCCGGGTCGTGCAGGCCGGCACCCCCGCCGAGCTGTTCGAGAACCCGGCCGATCCGTTCATCGCCTCGGTGACGGGAGCGGAGCTCGCGCTGCGTGGCGTGGTGGAGGAGGGCGAGGACGGATTGCTGCGCGTCGCGACCGACGGCGGGGGGCCCCTCCTCGTGGCCGTGGGGCGGGCGGCGGCGGGACGGAACGTGCGCATCAGCTACCGCCCCGAGGACCTGCTGCTGTCCCGCGACGCACCCGCGGGAAGCGCCCGCAACCGGTTCCGGGGCCGCATCGCCGAGGTGCGCTCCCTGGGAGCCCTCGTCCGGGTGCGGCTCGACGCGCCGCTCGAGGCGGTGGCCGTGGTGACGCGCGCCGCGGCCGACGAACTGCGGCTGACGGCCGGCGAAGAAGTGTGGATCCAGGTCAAGGCGACGGCGCTGCACGCCTTCGAGATCTGAGCCGGCAGGGGGCCGTGCGGGTGGGGACGCGGGCGGCGGGTCGCGGCGCGGGACGGGGCGGGACAGCCGGCACGTCAGCCGGCGGGCATCAGGGGCATCTGGTCATCGTGCCCCGACGGCACCTCGTGGTGGCGGCGGCACCGCGCCTCGTAGCTCTCCGACCCGCCGACCTGGATGGTGGGACCCTCGGCGGGGGCCGGCTGGCCGTCGATGAGGCGCTGGTTGCGCGTCGCGAGCTCCCCGCACACGACGCAGATCGCGTGGAGCTTGTCGACCTCGTCGGCGATCGCCAGCAGCGGAGCGAGCGGGCCGAACGGGCGCCCCCGGAAGTCCATGTCCGTGCCCGAGATGATCACGCGAACCCCGCGGTCCGCCAGGTCGTTCGCGACGTCGACGATCCCGTCGTCGAGGAACTGCGCCTCATCGATCGCCACGACCTCCACGTCCTCCTCCACGTACTCCGCCACGTGCCGCGATTCGGAGATGGGGCGCGCCTCGATCCGACGTCCGTCGTGCGAGCTGATCGTGTGGATCCCGGAGTAGCGATCGTCGAGGTGGGACTTGAAGACCTGCACCTTCCGCCTGGCGATGAGCGCCCGGCGGACCCGGCGGAGGAGCTCCTCCGACTTGCCGCTGAACATCACGCCGGTGATGACCTCGATCGAGCCGTCCCGCCCCTCGTGCGCCATCACCCGGCCGCCGCTCCCGTCCGCGCGGCGCGGATCGTCAGTCGTTCTCCACGCTCCGGGCCAGCATCGCCCGGAGGTCGTCCTCGTTCGCCGCGAGCAGCTCCCGCTCGGCCGTGGCGACGCTCCGGCTGTCGTGCGAGACGAAACGGGCCGGATGGAGCGGCGAGTCGAGGCACAGGAAGAAGATGCGGGCGGCCTCGGGGGTGTCCGGCTGCCCGCCGGAGACGTAGGCCTCCCACGTCAACAGATCGTCATCCATGAACGTTCTGGCCATCGGCTCGCTCCTCAGACTTCCACGGACGTGGACAGCAGCTCCCGCAGGTCCTGCTCGCCGAGCTGCTTCGCCGCCTCGACGGGAACCTTCGAGTAACCGGGCGGGACGAGCGTGTAGCGCTGGCGTGCGGACGCGTTCTCCCGGTTGCGGAACAGGATCAGGAGGTTCGGCGACTGCGGGCCCGTGCCCGAATGGAGCGACAGCTCCGCCTCCCACCGGGTGCCGCGCGCGCTCGTGAACTCGATTTTTCTGCTGTCGGCCGCACCGTCCAGCCGCCAGACCAGCTTCTTCAGCAGATCGGGGTTCTTCGTGACCATCGTCGCGGTCCAGGTGTCTTCTCGTGTGCGGAGCCGGATCGCCGCGGGGGCGCCGGGCGTGGCGCGGTTCGTGCCCGCGCCGGGAACGCGAACAAGCTAGGCGCCCCGCCGGGCTGGAACAACCGTCGGCCGCGGCATGTGGCGCGGGTGCGCCCGGACCCGCCACAAGGCGTTGAGGCGGCGCCACAGGAGGGGAGAGAACGGGCCTTGGAACCCGCGACGGCGCCGGTCGTCCACGAGCATGTACGAGGCGGACAAGCAGCTGACTGACAAGGTGTTACGGCGAGAAGGAAGCGCGGTGAACGGAATTCTCGCGTTTCCCGGGCCGGATGCCGCCGGGTATGTTTCTTGTATTCGAGCGTCGGGTCGTCGCGGCCCGCGGTCCGGTGCCGAGTCCAATCCTGCAGGACGAGCGAGCGCAGAAGAGTCGTGAACCTGAAGTTCTCGATCAACCAGAACTGCACGGCCTGCATGGCCTGCGTACGGGTGTGCCCGGTCGAGGCGATCTCCGTATCGGGCCAGGACGTGCAGATCGTCGAGAACGCCTGCATCGAGTGCGGCCTCTGCGTGCCGAGCTGCCACCACGACGCGATCGACGTGGTCGGCGACCTGGAACGGTGCCTCGTCTCCGTCGACGCGGGCAGCGCCGTGCTCATCCTGCCCACGGAGGTGAGCGTCTACTTCTATCCGGCCACCCCCGAACAGATCCTGAACGCCTGCTTTTCCGCCGGGTTCGCCGGCGTATGGATGGAGACCGTCGGCGACGAGCTCGTCGCGGCGGAGTATCTCCGGCTGTGGCGGGAATGCGAGACGCGCACCTGGCTGCGATCCACCAGCCCCATCGTCGTGAACTACTGCCGCGTGCGGCTGCCCGAGCTGCTGCCCTTCCTCGCGCCCGTCGTCACCCCGGCCGTCGCCCTGGCCCGGTACATCCGCCAGGTGGACGGCCAGCGCTACGATCTCGTCTATGCGGGCGTGGGCACGCCGGGGCTGAACGGCGACCGGCACGACATCGACATGTGCATCTCGTTCGACGA
>JAVVDU010000059.1:0-9688 GCA_032251515.1 Gemmatimonadota bacterium | reverse complement strand
TTCGCACGGCGCGTCGCACGGCGGGCGGCGCGACGGCCTCCGCCTCGCCCGCGTACAGGAGCACGTGCCGGACGATCCAGGCCGGGTCGGCCGCGGGATAGGAGACCGCCACCCGCCCGTCCTCCAGTTCCTCGTACGGCCCGCGCTCGCGCACCCACGGCGCCACCCGGGGCGAATAGCGCACCACGGCGGGCGCATCCACGTCCGACCGGAAGACGTGTCCGTCCTCGACCCAGTCGCCGGGATCGAAGTCCGCGGGCACCTCGAAGCCGCGATCCGTGAGCGAGGCGTCGAGGATCCGGTCGAGGCGGAACACTCGGATCGCGTCCCGCAGCGCGCAGTGTCCGATCACGTACCAGGAGCCCGAGCCGAGCACGAGGGCGAACGGGTCCACGTCGCGATCCATCAGATCCGCATCCACCGGCCGCAGGTATCGGATCCGGCAGCGCCGCCGCCGCGCCGCGGCTTCCTCCAGCACGGCGCGGATCTGCGGAGTCGCGTCGGCGGCGCCGGAGAGGGCGAACCGCTCCGGGGACTCCGGGGCCTCGCCGGAGGCGAGTCCCGCCTCCAGCCGCGCGGCGAGCCTGGCGAGGCGGGCCCGGTCCTCCGTCTCCCGGCCCGCGGCGAGGACCCGCAGGCCGAGGGCCAGCGCAAGCGCCTCCCTGGGCGTGAGGCGTGGGGGCCGCTCGAACGCGCCACCGCTCCACACGCGCACCCGGTCGCCCTCGATGTAGATCTGGATGCCGTCGGAGCTGCCCGCGGGGTGGTAGAACGCGCGCTCCGCCACCGCGGTGAGGTCCCGGCGCACCGCGTCGATGTCCGTGCCGAGCGCCTCGGCCGCCTCGGCGAGGGCGATCCCGCCCGGCCGCGAGGCGAGCGGCAGCAGGAGCAGGATGCGTTCGAGCCGGTCGCGGGCCGTCACCGGCTCAGCCACGGGCCGCCTCCGCCGCGTGCACCGCGGCCACGTCCCGGGCGAGCGTCGTCAGGCCCTCGGCCAGCTCCGGCGGGTCCTCGATGCGCGCCTCGCCGGCCAGGCCCAGGATCCAGCGCAGGAAGGGATCCGGCTGGACGACCCGAAACCCCCGCACCTGCGCGCCCCCTTCCTCCTGCCGCACCAGGGTGCCCAGCCCGTTCCGCTCGGCCCACAGCGAACGCGGGAACGCGAAGCGCACCCGGGCCTCGAGGGCCGGGTCGTCCGCGGCGCCGAGCTCCCAGGCGCGCCGGTCGCGCCACGCGTCGAGTGTGAAGTCGTCCGGAATCTCGTACTCGCGCACCGAGGGCGGCGAGCCGCTCGGCTCGGGGGTCTCCATGCGGCCCACGCGGAACAGCCTCACGTCGTCCCGCAGCGCGTCGTGCCCCACCAGGTACCAGTTTCCGTGCTGGAACATCAGGCCGTACGGCGCCACGTCCCGCTCGGTCGCCGCGCCGCGGTGGATTCCGTGGTACCGGAAGCGCACCCGCTTGCGGGCCAGCAGCGCCTCGGAGAGCGTCTCCACCCGGCGGCGCACCTCCTCCGCCCCGTCGCGCTCGGCGTACAGGACCGGTACTCCGCCCTCCTCCACGCCGCCCTCCAGGTCGAAGGTCAGCTTGCGGAGCGCGGCGTCGGCGGCGCGGCGGAACGGGAACGCGGGCAGCGATGCCGCGCGCCTCAGAGCCTCCCGCGCCGTCTCCGCCTCCTCGGCGGCGATGTCGAAGACCGCGGCCCGGCCGCGCCGCCGGGCCTTGGCCGCGCCGGCGCCGGCACCGGCCACGCGCAGGTACGGCAGGTAGAAGTCCCCGGCGCGCAGCACGTACCCCTCGAGCCGCGTCGCCCCGTCGTCGATCAGGAACGGGACGGTTTCCAGCGGCACGCCGAGATCGCGCAGCTCCTCCTTGTCGCGCTCGAACATGCGCCGCACGGCGTCGCGCGTCCTGTCCGTCCCGTCCGCGAGGCGCGTCGCGTAGGCGGGCACGGCATCGAGGATCTCTTCCACGACCGCCGGCGTCCGGCGGCCCACGAGGTACGCGATGAGGTCCAGCAGTCGCTGGGTCTTGTCTCCCGCTTCCGGCATGTCTCTCCGGTCTCCTTCCGGGTCAGGGCCGCGCCCGCAGCTTGGCCCGGGCGATGCGGACGAGCAAGCCCTCGCACCCGATCCCCAGGACATCCTGTCGCCACCGGCCCATCTCGCCGCGCCGCACCGCGCGCTCGTGCGCCGCCGGGTTCCGCAGATCCACGATCGGCTCCAGCTCGTGCGGCAGCACGCCCTCGAGCCAGCTCCAGTCGTGCGGCAGCGCCGTCCGCAGCACGTCCCGAACCGTCTCCTCGCGCTCGAGCAGCCGCCGCATGGTCCCCAGGGTCTGGTGCGGCACCGGCTCGCCGAGGTCGAGGCGGCGCGCGTCGGCGTACACGGCCCGCCGGCTTTCCGGCGCGCGGGCCAGGGCGCGCCGCAGCGTCGGAAACAGGAGCGCGTTCAGCTCCGTCTCGACGGCCTTCGCGTACTCCACGGCCGCGGCCGAGAAATCGAACCCGGGGTCGTCGCGCCGGGAGCGGAAGATCGCCTCTCCCGTGGTGAGGAAGGTCCGCGATGCGGCCTCCAGCGCCTCCCACACGTCCGCGCCGAGAAGGTTGTCGCGCAGCTCGGCCGCCATGCGCTCCGTCTCGCCGCGCAGCTCGGCGTCGCGCTCCGCCCACGTGCGTCCCCCCTTGAGGTCGGGTCCGTCGCCGAACCATGCGGCCCCGTCCTCGCGCTCGACGATGAGCGGCAGGTCCACGATCCCCCCGTACAGGGAGACCGGACGGCCGTGGTAGCGCACGTTGCGCAGGCGTCGCAGCTCCTCGATCGTGGCCGGCGCGTCGCGCGCCACCAGACGCCGGATGTCGCGCAACAGGAACCAGAAGTCCGCCTCGTGCTCCTCGTAGTACGCCGGCAGGTGCTCGCGCTCGTCCGGCCACTCGCGCAGCAGGTCCTCGTCGGTCACGTCGGCGAGGTGCGCCACGTAGAGGGAAGCGTAGTCGGTCAGGTACAGGTGGGTCTCCACGCCGGCCTCGATCTGGGCGCGCAGGGCGAGCACCTCCGCGGCATGCGGCAGCGGCTGCTGCCGGTTCGGCGAGCGGAGCTTCGCCCACCAGACGTAGACCTCATCGGGCTCCGCCCGGCCCCGTTCCGCCGCCCGGGCCCAGCCGAGCAGCACCTCCAGGTGCCGGTCCATCGCGTCGTCCGCGTAGGACGGGTTCCACACGCTCAGCAGGTGCCGGGGAGTCGCGCCCGTGTCGGTCATGTCTCGCGCCGCCGGATCGAGTGGGACCGGGGCGCCGCGGCGCCCCGAAGATTCCCCGTAAGAGTATCGCCCCCCTCCGACGGCCGAAAGCGGCCGCGCTCCGGGCGCCGGACCGCACCGTGGGCGGATGGATCGCATCGTCCGGCACGCGCGTGTAGCTTCGCACGGATCGGGAGCCGCAGCGGCGGAGGCCGGCAGGCGGACCCGCGGGAGACGACATGCATTCTGACCCTCAAGCCACGTTCACGCCGTCCGGGGAGCTCGTCCGCGAGCTGCTGGACGGGTACGCCCTCCGGTGGGATGGGCCGCACGGGCTTCCCCACTGGGCCCGGGTCCTCGAGACCGGCCTGCGCCTGGCCGGCGAGACCGGCGCGGACCCGGAGGTGGTCGCCCTGTTCGCGGTGTTCCACGACAGCCGCCGGGAGAACGACGGCTGGGACCACGGCCACGGAGCGCGGGGGGCCCGCCTCGCCGCCACGCTGCGCGGCCGGGCCTTCGAGCTGGACGACCGGCGGTTCGACCTCCTGTACGAGGCCTGCCTGCGCCATACCGACGGCTGTACGACCGGCGACGTGACGCTGCGCACCTGCTGGGATGCGGACCGCCTCGACCTCGGCCGGGTCGGGATCACGCCCGTGGCGCGACACCTGTGCACGGACGCGGCCCGGCGCCCGGATACCATCACCTGGGCGGAGCGCCGGGCGCGCGGCGGTCACGTGCCGGAGGTGGTGACCGGCCTGTGGCTTCCCCCGGGCGGAGTCCTGCCGTGAGCGGCGCCGCGGACCGCGCCGGCGCCCCCGCCGGCGCCTCCGCTGACACCCTCGTGCCCGAGGAGCGGATCCGGGCCCGCTTCCCCGCCCTGGCGCGGGCGCACGGTCCGTGGACCGTCGCGTACTTCGACGGGCCGGGCGGCACCCAGGTGCCGCGCAGCGTGGTGGAGGCCTCCGCGGACTACCTGCTCCGCCACAACGCGAACACGCACTGGGGCTTTCCCACCAGCGCGGAGACGGATGCGGTGCTCGCCGCGGCCCGTGAGGCGCTGGCCGACCTGCTGGGCGGCGCCCCGGACGAGGTCGCGTTCGGCGCGAACATGACGACCCTCACGTTCCACTTCGCGCGCGCCGTGGGACGCGGTCTCGCGCCGGGGGCCGAGATCGTCGTCACCGAGCTCGACCACCACGCGAACGTCGACCCCTGGCGGGACCTGGCCCGGGAGCGCGGGCTCGTCGTGCGCACGGTCCCGTTCCACCCGGAGGCCGGTACCCTGGACTGGGACGCCTTCGCGGCGGCCGTGGGGCCGCGCACCGCGCTGGTGGCGCTCGGGGCCGCCTCCAACGCGCTCGGCACCGTGAACGACGTCGCGCGCGCCGCTGCCCTGGCGCGGGACGCGGGGGCCCTCCTGTTCGTCGATGCCGTACACTCGGCGGCCCACCTGCCGACCGACGTCACGGCGCTGGGCTGCGACGCCCTCGCCTGCTCCGCCTACAAGTTCTACGGTCCGCACGTCGGCGTCCTGTGGGTGAAGCGGGACATCGCGGCCCGCCTCGACGCGCCGCGGCTCGCCCCGGCGGACGACGCCCCGCCGTTCCGCCTCGAGACCGGCACGCTCAACCACGAGGGGATCGCGGGAGCGGCGGCGGCCGTCGAGTTCCTCGCCTCCCTGCCGGCCCGGGAGGGCGGCGACCGGCGCGACCGCCTGCGGCGCGCGCTCCGCGGCCTCCACGCGCGCGGGGAAGCCCTCGTCACGCAGCTGTGGGCCGGCCTCGGGCGGATCGAGGGCGTGCGGCGCTTCGGTCCGGCGCCGGGTACGGCTCCACGCACCCCCACGATCTCGTTCACCGTGGATGGCATGCCAGCGGCAGAGGTCTCGGCGCGGTTGGCCGAGCGGTTCGGCGTCTTCTGCTCGTGGGGCGACTTTTACGCCACCACGGTCGCGCGGCGGCTCGGCGTGGCGGAGGCCGGCGGCCTCGTGCGCGCCGGCTGCGCCTGCTACACGACGGCCGACGAGGTCCGGAGGCTGCTCGGGGGCGTGGAAGCGATCGCCGGCGGTGCCCGCGGCACGCCCGGGACGCGGTCCTCGTCCACCGGCGCGGCGGGCCTCCCGTGACGGACGCCCGGAACGCCGGGACGCACGGCGCCCTCGAGGCCGTCGTCCTCCACCTCACGGGGCCGTTCCGGGGCATCCGGCAGCACCTGTTCTCGGCCGACATCGAGGTGGGCACGGCCGAGGACGCCGACGTGCGCTTCCCGGGCTCCCGCGCTCCCCAGGTCGCCCGCCGGCACGCGACGATCCATCGTCACCCCGACGGGACCTTCCACCTCCGGGCGGCCGAGGGAGAGTCGCTGTTCGTGAACGGCGCGGCCGTGGACGAGGCGTACCTCGCCTCCGGGGATGTCCTGGCCCTGGGAGAAGGGGGCCCGCTGCTACGTTTCCTCATCCTGCGGGACGCCCCCGAGGACTACAAGAGCCTCGGCGAAGCGCTGCGCGACTGCGTGGACTGCGCCCGCCACGGCAGCCGGAACGCCCTCGGCCGCGCCGCGACGATCCTCCGGACCCTGCCCCGTGACCTTGTCACGCAGACGTCCCCGTCGGTGCGAGTGCTCCTGGGCACGCTGGCGCTGCTGCTCGTCGTCGCCGTGACCGCTCTCGCGGCGTTCGGGATCCGCCTGGAGCGGCGGATCGCGGCCGAAGGGAGGCGCGTCCAGGCCGTGGAGGAAGCGATCCGCGAGCGGAGTGAGGCCCTCGCCGACCCGCAGCTCCGGGCCCGCTTCGAGGAGCTGGCGGAGGCCCTGACCGAGCGCGTGGGGGCGCTCGAGGCGCTGAGCGATGCCGGGCGCCGCATCGTGCGCTCCGCCGAGCCGGCCGTCGTCTTCCTCCAGGGCGCCTACGGCTGGACGGCGGAGGACGGGCGCCCGCTGCGCCACGTCGTCGGAGAGGAGGGTCGGGCCCGGATCGGTCCCGGGGGCGTCCCGCTGACGTCCCTGGACGGCGACGGCCCTCCCGTCGCCTCCCAGTTCACCGGCAGTGCCTTTCTGGTCCGCGAAGACGGGTTGCTCGTCACGAACCGGCACGTGGCCCTGCCGTGGACGGTGGACGAGGCGGCGCGGACCCTCGCCGGGCGCGGCCTGCGGCCCGAACTGCGCCTGCTCGCCTACGCGCCCGGCATCCACGAGGCGTTCGAGACGTCCTTCGTCGCAGCGAGCCCCACGGCCGACGTGGCTCTCCTGCGCGCCCCTGGCCTCGCGTCGCACGCCGACCCCCTGCCCCTCGGCGACGTGGCGCCCGGAGCCGGAGACGAGGTCCTGGTCCTCGGCTACCCGGCAGGCATCAACGCGCTGCTCGCCCGCTCGGGCCCGGTGTTCGTCGATTCGCTGATGCGGTCCCGCCCCGACTTCTGGAAGGTCGTGGAGGAGCTGGCCGCGGCCGAGCTGATCCGGCCCCTCGCCTCCCGCGGGATCGTGGGCCAGGTGACTCCGGCGAGCGTGGTGTACGACGCGGAGACGACGCGCGGCGGGAGCGGCGGGCCCGTCCTGTCGCTGCGCGGCGAGGTCATCGCCGTCACGTTCGGCATCATGCAGGACTTCGGGGGGTCGAACCTGGGCGTCCCCATCGAGGAGGTGCGGCGCCTGATCCTCGACTCCGCCCCCCTTCCGGCGCCCGAGGGCGCGCTTTCCCCGGACGCCGGCTCCCCGCCTCCCGGACTCAGGGAGCCGTGACGGTCACCTGACGCTGCGCAGGAGCGGAGGACAGCCCGCCGTCATCGGTCACCGTGAGCGTCACGGTGAAGTCACCCGGCGCCGCGTACAGGTGCCCCGGGCTCTGCGCCGTGGAAACGTTGCCGTCGCCGAAGTCCCAACTCCAGCCCGTCACCGTCCCGTCCGGATCGCTCGAGGCGTCCGTGAACTGGCAGAACGATCCGACGCACGAGAAGCCGAAGTCCGCCGTCGGCGCCTGGTTCGGCGCCGTCACCGTCACCTGCTTCGAGGTCGGGGCGGAGAATGCCCCGTCGTCATCCGTCACCGTGAGCGTCACCGTGAACGTGCCGCCCGTAAGGTAGGTGTGCGACGGGCTCTGCGCCGTGGAAACGTTGCCGTCGCCGAAGTCCCAGCTCCAGCCCGTCACCGTCCCGTCCGGATCCGTCGACGCGTCCGTGAAGTCGCACGCCAGGTCCGTGCAGGCGAAGCCGAAGTCCGCCGTCGGCGCCTGGTTCGGCGCCGTCACCGTCACCTGCTTCGAGGTCGGGGCCGAGGTCCCGCCCCGGTTGTCCGTCACCGTCAGCGTCGCCGTGAACGTGCCCGCGGCCCCGTAGGTGTGGCTGGGGTTCCGCTGCGTGGACGTGCCGCCGTCCCCGAAGTCCCACGACCGCGAGACGATGTTGTCCCCGTCCGGGTCCGTGGACGTGTCGGTGAAGCTGCACGTCAGGTCCGTGCACGAGAACGTGAAGTCCGCCGTCGGCGCCTGGTTCGGCGCCGTCACCGTCACATCCCGGCTGCGCGGGTTCGAGGCCGCTCCGTCGTCGTCCGTCACCGTCAGCGTCGCCGTGAACGTGCCCCCGGCCCCGTAGGTGTGCGTGGGGTTCCGCACGGTCGACGTGGACCCGTCCCCGAAGTTCCAGCTCCAGCCCGTCACCGTCCCGTCCGGGTCGGAGGAGAGATCCGTGAAGTCGCACGTCAGGTCCGTGCACGCGAACGAGAAGTCCGCCGTCGGCCGGGCGTTCACGCTCACCTGCCGCGACGCGTCGTCCGTCGCCCCGTCGTCGTCCGTGACGGTGAGAACGACGGTGAACGTGCCGCCCGCCGCGTACGTGTGCTGCGGGTTCGTCTGCGTGGACATCGCGCCGTCGCCGAAGTTCCACAGGCGACTCACGATGGAGCCGTCGGGGTCGCTCGAGGCATCGGTGAACTGGCAGGACAGCTCCGTGCAGGCGAAGGTGAAGTCCGCCGTCGGCGTGGCGTTCACGGTGACCTGATCGGAAGCGGGCGCCGAAGTGGCCCCAGCGTCGTCCGTCACTGTCAGGGTGACCGTGAACGTGCCGCCACCGGCGTAGGTGTGCTGCGGACTCTGCTCGGTCGACATCGCGCCGTCGCCGAAGCTCCACTGCCAGCCCGTCACCGCACCGTCCGGGTCGGAAGATCCATCCGTGAACTGGCACGTCAGTTCCGTGCAACTGACCGTGAAGTCCGCCGTCGGGGACGCATTCACCGTGACCTGCCGGGCGGCCTGGCCCGTGGCCCCGTCGTCATCGGTGACCGTCAGCGTGACGCTGAACGTCCCGCCGGCCGCGTATTCGTGGAGCGGGTTCTGGTCCGTGGACGTAGCGCCATCCCCGAAGTTCCAGCTCCACCCGACGACCGCTCCGTCGGCGTCGCTCGAGCTGTCGGAGAACTGGCAGGTCAACTCGGTGCACGCGGACGTGAAGTCCGCCGTCGGCCCCTGGTTCGCCGGTGTCACGCTGACATCCTGCGCCACGTCGTCGCTGCCGGCATCATCGTCGGTCACCGTCAGCGTCACCGTGAACGTGCCGCCCGTGGCGTACGTGTGCTGCGGGCTCTGGTCCGTGGACGTACCCCCGTCCCCGAAATCCCAGTTCCAGGAGACGACCGTACCGTCCGAGTCCGAGCTCGCATCGGTGAACGTGCAGGTGAGGTCCGTGCAACTCGCCGAGAACGCAGCCGTCGGCAGCACGTTCGGCGGCTCGCCGATTCCGATCGTGATGGATGCCGTGTCCACCGCCCCCTCGGAATCGGTGGCCACCAGCCGGATCACGTGCGTCCCGAGCGACAGGTCCGACCGGGAGAACGCGAGTCCCGTGCCGATGGATCCGTCGAGGCTCGATTCCCACTGGAGCGCGGTGGCGGTGAGCAGTCCGTCCTCGGGGTCGCTCGCCGTGCCCGAGAACGTCACGGACCGTCCGAGCGTGAAGCGGGCCCCGTCCGCGGGCGCCGAGATCGTGGCGGACGGCGGACGGTTCGGCACCGTTTCCACGGTGAGCGAGATGCTCGCGGTGTCGGATCGGCCCTGCACGTCCGTGGCCACGAGCCGGATCACGTGCTCGCCGAGAGCGAGGTCGGTGCGCGTGACGACGGTACCGATGCCCAGCGAGCCGTCGAGGCTGGACTCCCACGCCAGCGACGCGGGCGGCAGGGCGACCCCGTCCACGTCGAGCCCCTCCCCCTCGAACCGGATCGCCTGGCCCGGCGGAAAGACGGCCCCATCGTCCGGAGCGAGAATCGTCGCCGCGGGGCGCGGCGGCCCGCCGGGTCCCGTGGGGGCATCGGGCTGACAGGCCGCGCCCCACACCCCGGCCGCCAGTAGACACGTGGCCGATACGGCCCGTCGCGCGTTGAAGTCCAAGACCCGCTCCCGGTCCCGGTGGATCGCCCGGCCCGCCCGGGCGGCGAGCGCCGCGGGATCGAGTCCGGACCATGA
>JAVVDU010000058.1:1219-9899 GCA_032251515.1 Gemmatimonadota bacterium | reverse complement strand
AGCAGGAAGCCGGCCGCGACCTGCAGGGTCAGCGCGGTCCCGACCGCGTGGGGCTCCACGACCTCGGTGACGAGCGCGCTGAACTGGGCGGAGTCGGCGATCACGAAGAAGCCCCACGCCAGCACGATGGGCATCAGCAGCAGGGGCGACGCGCCGAAGAACAGGCCCACCAGCAGCGCGCACGTTCCGCTCGCCGCCATGGCGCGCATCGTCAGGGGCTCGTAGCCCTCGCGGTCGGCGACCCATCCGCCCCACACGCATCCCGCCGCTCCCACCGCGATCGCCACGAAGGCGGCGAGCTTCACGGGCACGCCGGCCGGGGCGCCGGCCGGAAGTCCGAGTCGGGCGCGCTCCGAGGCGGCGAGGAACGTCGCGATCCACGCCCACATCGCGTACAGCTCCCACATGTGGCCGAGGTAGCCGCCGGTCGCGAGTCGCCATTTCCGACCCCGCACGACGTCGCCCACGAGGCCCCAGGCGAAGGGACGCCGGGGAAAGGCGTACGGCCCATCGCGGTAGCCGGCCAGGACGAGAAGCGCGGCCAGGCCGCCGCCGGCCGACGTGCCGAGCACGATGAACCCGATGCCCGCGCCGCCGGCCACGTCCACGAGCCAGGGCATCGCCTTTCCCACGGTGAGCGCTCCCACGAGCGTGCCGATCGCGAGCCCGCGGCCCCGGACGAACCACGTCGCCGCCATCTTCATCGCCGGGGGATAGACGCCGGCCAGAAAGAAGCCCGTGAAGAAACGCGTCACGAGAGCCCACTCGTAGTCGGGCACCACGACGAGCGCGGCGTTCGCCAGGGCCGCGGCGGCGGACGACGCCGCGAAGTAGCGGCGCGCCGGGACGACGTCGGCCAGGTTCAGGACGGCCGCGGCGAGCGTCCCGGCCACGAACCCGAGCTGCACGAGCGTGGCGAGCCAGCCGGCGCGCGACGGATCGAGCGCCCAGCGCTCCGCCAGGTGCGGCGCCGCGGCGCTGGCCGCGAACCACACCGACATGCCGAGGAGCACGGCGGCGGAAAGCACCGCGAGGGAGCGCCGGGCGGCGCCTCGCGGTGCGCCGGCGTCAGTCACCGAAGCAGATCCCCAGGTCCCGCGCCGTCTGCATGAGGTCCGAATCGAGGGGCACCGTGCGCAGGCGCCGGATCGCCTGGGAGAGCGGCACGTAGCGGACGTCCGGTGGATCGAGCGCCACCATGCAGCGGAAGCAGCCCGATTCGACGCCGCGAATCGCCGCCGCGCCGAAGCGCAGGGCGAGCAGCCGGTCGCGCGCCGTCGGGCCGCCGCCGCGCAGCAGGTGCCCGAGGTTCACGACCCGGGTGTCCTTGCCGGTACGCCGGGCGAGCTCCGCGGCCACGTGGTCTCCCATGCCGCCGAGCCGCTCCAGGCGCCCGGGCTCGGACGGCACCGTGGCGCGGTCCCCGCCCGCGGGGCAGGCGCCCTCGGCCACCACGACGATCGAGAACTCGCGCCCGGCGCGCTGGCGAGCGAGGACCTTCTCCGCGACCGGCTCGAGGTCGAACGGGATCTCGGGGATGAGGATCGCGTCGGCCGTTGCCGCCACCCCCGCCCCGACCGCGATCCAGCCCGCGTAACGACCCATCACCTCGACCACCATCACCCGGTCGTGCGCCTCGGCCGTGGAATGGAGCCGGTCGATGCACTCCGTGGCGAAGGCGACGGCGGTGTCGTAGCCGAACGTGACGACCGTCTCCTCCAGGTCGTTGTCGATCGTCTTCGGGACGCCGACCACGCGCACGCCCTGTTCGGCCAGCGCGTTCGCGATGCGCAGCGAGCCGTCGCCGCCGATCGCCACCAGGGCGTCGATTCCGCGCTCCCGCAGGCCGCTCACGATCTCGTCCGAGCGATCCACGAGGGTCACCGAGCCGTCCGCGTCCTCCACCGGGTAGGCGAGCGGATCGCCACGGTTCGTGGTGCCGAGGATCGTGCCGCCGAGGTGCGTGATCCCGCGCACCGACTCGCGGGTGAGCGGCACGACGCCGCCGTCGGGATACTTCCCGGGCTGGAGCAGTCCCTCGTAGCCGTCCCGGATCCCGCACATCTCCCAGCCCCGGCCGAGCCCCGCGATCACGGTCGCCCGGATCACCGCGTTCAGGCCCGGCGCATCGCCGCCGCCCGTGTTGATCGCGACCCTGCGGATGCGAGCCGTCATCCTGTCTTCCTTTCGGTTGTGTCCGCTCCGACGGCCGTGGCTCCGGAGGGCGGCCGCGACGTGCCCCGGAATCGGGAAGGCGGGGGCACGGGTTCCGGCCCGTCAGAGTCCCGCAGGAGGCGCATCACGACCGCGTCACGACCGCATCACGACCGCTTCACGACCGCATCACGAACGCGTCAGGGCCGGTCGGGGCCCACGAGCGGATCGCACAGGCGACGGGGATCGAGGAAACGGATCACCTGCCCACGCGCATCCCCCGCCGCGGCGAGAAGCAGCGCGTCGCCTCCCATCCGGGCGACCGCCCGCCGGGCCGCCCCGAGTCGCGGGCCCTCGTCGAGCGGGCCGGCGCCCTCCTCACCCACCGTGCCGAGCACCTCCCACGGACAGCGGGGCGGAGACTCGGAGCGCACGAACACGAGCACCTCCGCGTCGTCGGGCCGCGCCGGGGCGCGGACCAGGGGATCGGAGGAGACGGACGCGCCGCACGCCGCAGCGAGGCCCGCGACCAGGACGGCAGCCAGGCCCGTGACCCGGCGCGCCGCGGTCTGGCCGGGGACGGGGACGCCCGCACCCCACCGGCCGGTCACCCGCGCCCCCGCGTGCGGCGCCGCAGGAAGTCCATCAGGATGTAGCGTCCGAGACTCATCGTGCTGGTCAGAAAGGCCCTCCCTCGCGTCATCTCCGACACCGTCCGGACGAACCGCACCAGCGCGGGGTCGCGGGCCAGCATGAAGGTGTTCACCGCGATCCCCTCGCGGCGGCAGGCGGCAACCTCGGCGAACGTCTCGCGCAGCACGAAGCGGTCCAGGCCCATCGAATTGCGGTAGACGCGCCCGTCGGGCAGGCGCACCGCGCTGGGCTTGCCGTCGGTGATCATCACGATCTGCCGCATCTCCTGGCTGCGGCCGCGCAGCAGCCGCCGGGCCACCCGCAGGCCCTCCGCCGTGTTCGTATGGTAGGGCCCCACCCGGGCCCGGGCGAGTTCGGCGAGCGGGATCCGCTCCGCCGTGTCGTGGAACAGCACGCAGTCGATCGAGTCGCCGGGAAACTGCGTGCGCAGCAGGTGAGCGAGGGCCAGGGCGACCTTCTTGGCCGGCGTGAAGCGGTCCTCGCCGTACAGGATCATCGAGTGGCTGCAGTCCAGCATCAGCACCGTCGCCGCGCTGGCCCGGTAGACCGCCTGGTGCACCTGGAGATCGGAGTGCCGCATACGGAGCGGAAAGGTCAGGCCCTCGCGCGCGATCGTGCGGCGCAGGGTGGCCGCCACGTCCAGGTTCAGGGTGTCGCCGAACTCGTAGGCCTTCGTCCCCGCCTCGACCTCGACGCCGGTGGCCCAGTCGTGCGTGTCGTGTGCGCCCGGGGCCGCGCGCCCCAGCGGGCCGAGGATCTCCCGCAGGGCACGGTGTCCCAGGTAGTCGAGGCCCTTGTCCGTGAGGTCGAAGGTGAGCGAGCGCGCCGCGCCGCGGCCCATGCTGCCCGGTCCCGTCAGCGCCCGTCCCTCCTGCGGCATGCGGGGCGCTTCGTCCACCCTGAGGTACCCCTCGTCCACGAGCCGCCGCACGATGTCATCGAGCAGACGGGCGATCTCGTCCAGAATGGCGGGGTCCGGGTCGCCGTCCCCGCGCAGGGCCGCGACCATCTCCGGGGTGAGCTCGCCGCTCTCGAGCAGCGCCTGCAGGATCGCGTCGCGGAGCGCCTGCAGCGAGTCGCCGTCCGGCTGCCCGTCCCCGTCCTGCGCGCGGCTCCACGGGTCGGCGGGAAAGCCGCTGTCCAGAAGGAACCCGGAGAGGCGGTCGAGCAGCGCCTGCAGGTTCAGCGCGTCGGCGAGCGTCCCCTCGTAGCGGCCGTAGGTCCGGAACCTCATGCGAACAGAGGCCCCGGCGGCGCGCCCGGATCGACGCCGGGCGTGCCCCCCGGGCCACGGGGCCGACGCCCGGCCGGGGCGCGTCCGTATCCGCCCGCGTCGAGCCGGCTGATCCGGCGCTTCGCCGCGAGCCCCTCGAGCACCAGCTCGCAGGCCGCCACCAGCTCGCCCTCGCCCGCGCCCTCCGGCAGGATCTCCGATACCTGCACGAGGTCCACCAGCCCCTCCACCTTCCGGTAGCCCGCGAGCTGCGCACCGGAGCGGGAGGACTCGGAGAGCCGCAGGACGCCGCCGTTCTCGAACCACGCGACGATGCCCTCGGCATCCTCGACGTCGAAGAAGGCGTCGAACGTCTCCTCCACCGCCGTGCCGACGAGGTCGCGCGCCACCGCCTCGCCCCCCTGCAGCTCGCCCTCGTACTCGAGCTCCAGCTTGCCGGTGATCGCGGGCAGGGCCGCCTGGACGTCCGTGACCCGCACCACGGCCGGCCACTCGTCGAGCCCGAAGGCGCGTCTCTCGGCCGACGACACCGCGTCCTCCATCACCGTGATCGGCATGCGCTGGCTCACGCCGGAGCGCCGGTCGATGCGGCGGTCCTCGCGCGCCGCGAACGCGATGCGCTCCACGAGCCCGCGCACGAAGGCCGGGATCGAGACGGCCGTGCCCCGGTCGGTCCACGCCTCGTCGGCGGTGATCCGCTCCGCGTCCGCGAGCGACTTCGGATAGTGAGTGAGGATCTCCGAGCCGATCCGGTCCTTGAGCGGCGTGATGATCTTGCCGCGCGCCGTGTAGTCCTCGGGGTTCGCGGTGAACACGAGCTGCACGTCGAGCGGCAGGCGGACCGGGAATCCCTTGATCTGGATGTCCCCCTCCTGCATCACGTTGAACAGGCCCACCTGCACCTTGCCGGACATGTCGGGCAGCTCGTTGATCGCGAAGATCCCCCGGTTCGCGCGCGGCAGCAGCCCGAAGTGGATCGCCAGCTCGTCGGAGAGGACGTGCCCGCCGTGCGCCGCGCGGATCGGGTCGAGGTCGCCGATGAGATCGGCGGTCGTCACGTCCGGCGTCGCGAGCTTCTCGACGTAGCGCGCTTCGCGCGGCAGCCAGACGATCGGCGTCGCATCCCCCTCCGCCTCGATGCGCTCCCGGGCCTGCTTCGAGATCGGATGGAAGGGGTCGTCGTTCACCTCGGATCCGGCCACCACCGGCACCTCGTCGTCGAGCAGCGAGACGAGCTGGCGGACGATCCGGCTCTTCGCCTGGCCCCGCAGTCCGAGCAGGATGAAGTGGTGGCGCGACAGGATCGCGTCGACGATCTGCGGGATCACCGTCTCTTCGTATCCGACGATGCCGGGGAATACCGTCTCGCCCCGGCGCAGGCGGCACACGAGATTGCGGCGCATCTCGTCCTTCACGGACACCGGCTCGTAGCCCGACCTGCGGAGATCTCCGAGCGTCGCGGCTTTCTGCGCCATTCGTCTCTCCCGTGCGTTCCGTCGCGGTGGATGAACGGCCGCGGCATCGCGTCACCGTGCGAGGAAACGGTTGGTACGGACTTCGGGACGGAGACGTTCCTTGCCCCCGGCGCAGCGCGCACGGGAGCCCTGCGTGGCCCGATGTGACCTTCGCTCCCGTCCCGTCGTCTCCCCGGCGACGAAGGGCGGCCCCGCCGGAGCGCGGCGCCGACTCCGGAACGGACCGACGACTAGGAGACGACTCATGCGAACGCACCTCATCAGATCCGGCATCGCACTGTTCGCCATCGCGGCGCTCGGCGCCTGCTCCGACGATGCCACCGACTCGCTCGCACCCGACGTACAGTCCGGACTGGACGAGGCCCAGGTCCAGGCCGTGGCGCTCGAGCTGGACGAGGTGGCGGCGGACCTGGTGGACGGCTCGATCGCCGAGGGCGAGGCCGGCCTGACTGGCCAGGTCACAGGGTTCTCCGCGATGATCCCCCCGATGTTCGGAAGCGGGACGGACGAGGTCGCCTTCACCCGCACCCGGACCTGCGCTCTCGCGGGCGAGGTCGTGATCGAGGGCACCCTGCTCCGCACGTGGGAGGCGGAGACGCGGCACGTCAGCGTCGATGTCCGCGCCGTGAAGACGCACATGGAATGCACGTTCCCCCTGCCGGCCTCGACGACGGACGCCGCGGCCGATCCTCTCACCATCACGCTGAACGGCGACCCGAACGTCGCGATCAACGCGCACCGCGAGCGCGAGGGCGGGTTCTTCGTCGGGCTGCAGACGATGTCGCACGTCGGACAGATCGCCTGGGCGAAGAGCGACGGGACGAGCGGAGTGTGCGAGGTGGACATCCAGGTCGTGCTGGACCCGGAGGCGCGCACGCGCACGGTCACCGGCACGCTCTGTGGGCGCACGATCGACCGCACGTGGACGTGGGACCGCCGGCACCACGGTCCGCACGGCGGCGGTAACTGACGCCGGAATCCGGCCCGTCACGCCGAAACGGGGCTCCCGCGCGGGGCCCCGTTTCGCATCTCCCCGCCTCCCGCCCGTTCCCCGACGCGCGGGGGTGACCGCCCCGTCTTCCGTTCGCGACCGAACCCCGAGGTTCACTCGCTCCCCTCGCTGCCGCGCGTTATCCTCCCGGGGTCACGGACACCCCTCACTCCACGTACGGAAGAGCGACACGATGAACGACGAACTCCTCACCCCGGCCCAACGCGAACTCCGCGGCCGCGCCCGCGAAGTCGCCGAGACGGCCATGCGCCCGGTGGCCGCGAAGTACGACGTCGAGCAGACCTATCCGTGGGAGGTGCAGCACGCGATCCGCGACGCGGGCCTCTCGGGCGTGTGGATCCCCGAGGAGTTCGGAGGCATGGGCGGCGGCGTGCTCGACCTCTGCCTGGTGGTGGAGGAGTTCTCGCGGGCCTGTGGCGGCATGGGCGTCGGGTTCGCGGTGAACGCGCTCGGATCGTTCCCCATCCTCGTGGGAGGCACGGACGAGCAGAAGGCACGCTGGCTGCCGCCCATCGCAGCGGGCGAGAAGCTGATCGCGTTCGGCCTGTCGGAGAAGGAGGCGGGCTCGGACGCCGGCTCGATGAAGACGCGGGCGGCCCGGGACGGCGACGAATACGTCCTGAACGGCGAGAAGAAGTGGAACACGAACGGCGCCGTCGCCTCGTTCAACACGATCTTCGCCGTCACGAGTCCCGACCGCGGGGCGCGCGGCATCTCCGCGTTCGTCGTCGAGGACGGGATGCCCGGGTACCGGGTCGGGAAGCACGAGGACAAGATGGGGATCCGCTGCGTGCCCGTCGTCGAGATCCACCTGGAGGACTGCCGCGTGCCCGCCGCGAACCTGCTGGGCGGCACGGAAGGGCACGGCTTTAAGCAGGCGATGATCACCCTCGACCGGGCGCGGCCCGGCGTGGCCGCGCAGGCGGTGGGCCTGGCGCAGGGCGCGCTCGACCTGGCCATCGCCTACACGCACGAGCGGCAGCAGTTCGGCCAGTCCGTCAGCTCGTTCCAAGGCGTGCAGTGGATGTTCGCCGAGATGGCCACGCAGGTCGAGGCGGCGCGCCAGCTCGTCCACGCCGCGGCGCGCACGATCGACTCGGGCGCGAAGAGCATCACGAAGCTCTCGGCGATGTGCAAGCTGATGGCCACCGACACCGCGATGCGCGTGACGACCGACTGCGTGCAGTTGTTCGGCGGTTACGGCTACTGCAAGGACTATCCGATCGAGAAGTACATGCGCGACGCGAAGATCACGCAGATCTACGAGGGCACGAACCAGATCCAGCGCCTCGTGATCGCGCGGGCGCTGCTGCGGGAGGCGGCGGCGGGGTGAGGCGGGGGGGGAAGTCCCGGCTTCCCCCCTGCCGTCTCCGGTCCGGACGCGGCCGGCCCCTTCGTCCGGCAGGGTCAGCCTTCAATTCGTATGGGCCGGACCTCCATCTCAAAGGTCACGTCCGCCCCCTCTTGCAGCGCCGCGCCGGAAGTCGAAATCGTGCGGATGGCGAGCGAGTGAACGCCCGCCCCGAGATCCTCGGACGCCACCTGCCACAGGAACAGGCCGGACGCCGGGTCGGTGTCCGCCGCCGGATACTGGCTCCCGGCCGCGTCCTGCAGCGCGAGCCCGAGGTCGCAGCCGGGGTCCACGTCCGCCAGCTCGCAGACGAGCGGCGATCCCATCGGGTCGACGAGCCGCGCCGAGACGCTGAACGTGTCGGGAACGTGGACCGGTGCGTCCGGCAGGATCAGATCCACGATCGCGGGGCTCTGCCGGATCGCATAGTCGAACTTGACCTTCCCTGCCCCGCCGCCCCCGCCGTGGAGCCCCGCCTCGACGCTCACGCTCCCGTTTCCGAGCGCCGTGACGGTGAGATCGCACCAGCCGCCCGATCCGGGGCAGAAGCCGCCCGTCTCACCACGCGCCGAAGCGCCGCCCGGCGACTGATTCACCGTTATGTCGATGCCCGGGATCGGATCGCCGCGCCGCGCCGCGCTCGAGATCCCGATGTCGGGGACCGGATCGCCGGGCGAGGCCACTTGCTGTGAGGGGCGGACGAGCCCGTCCGCGGCCGCGGGTCCGGAGCCTCGGTGTTCCGGGATCCGCCGGTAGTGAAGGGACCTCCGGTGCGAGTGGCGTGGCGGCGGAGCGTCCGG
>JAVVDU010000058.1:0-1119 GCA_032251515.1 Gemmatimonadota bacterium | reverse complement strand
TTCGCCGGTCCCGTCCGGTTGGCCCCACGAGAGAAACGCATGCACGGGATGACGCGTCCGGCCGACTGGACGATGCCCGGCCAGGGCGCGCGACCCCTCCCAAGGAGTCAGAAAGATGGAGATCACAGGACGAAGCACCACCCGGAACCCGGCGGGCCGCGAGGGCCCGTTGCGCGGGTCCGCGACACGCGCGACGCGGAGGGCGGCGGCGCTCGCCGCGGCCTTCGCCTTCGGCCTCGGACTCGCGGCGCCGCTCCACGCGCAGAGTTCCTCGATCTTCGGCGGTGCCCTCGACGGGCTCTCGTCGTCCTCCAACGTCGCTTCGAGCGACGATGGCCGCCGCGACGGCGACGACGCGAACCGCGCCTACCGGGACGGGGACGACATCGTGATTCCCGCCGGCACCCAGTTCGAGGTCCGCACCACGCAGCGCCTGAGCAGTGACGACAGCCGCGTCGGCGAGCGGTTCACGGGCATTCTCGAGTCCGACATCGTGGCCGAAGGCCGCGTCGTGGTGCGCCGCGGCGCCCGCCTGACGGGCGAGGTCACGGCCGCCGGCAAGCGCCGGATCGACGGCGAGGAGCGAAACGTGATCGCCGTGCAGCCGGTGGAGATGGAAGTGAACGGCATGCGCCTCCCGGTGGACGCGCGCGTCACCCGCGCCGTGACCGAGGAGGAATCGAACCGCAGCACCCTGGGCGACGTGGCGATCGTGGGCGGTGGCGTGGCCGCCGGTGCGCTGCTCGGCGGCCTGATCGGAAACGGCACGAGCGCCACCCTGATCGGGGCCGCGCTGGGCGGCGTCGCGGGCACCGTCGTGATGGCCACGACGAAGAACCACGAAGCCGTGATGCCCGAGAACTCGGTGATGACCGTCCGGCTGGAGCGCTCCCTCAGGATCCCCGACGCGGCCCTGGCGAGCCGCTGACCGACGTCCGGGCCTCTTCCACCAGCGTGACCACGGACCCCGAGGCGGCCGAACGGCGGGCCGCCTCGATCACCTCCAACGACGCGACCGCGTCCGCCGGGTCGACCGGTGGCGCGGCGCCGTCGCGCAGGGAACGCTCCACCCCGGCGTAGAAGGCCGGCCAGTTCCCCGGCTCGGTCGGGACGGGCTCG
>JAVVDU010000057.1:0-11281 GCA_032251515.1 Gemmatimonadota bacterium | reverse complement strand
AGTCCACCCCCGCGGCCTGCAGCGCGCGGTGCAGACTCTCCATCGCGATGCCGCCACCACCGCCGGCGCGGCCCATGGCATTGTGCACGTGAACGACTCTGAGTGCCATGCTCTCTCCGTTCCGCGGCCGCCGCCGGCGGCCCCGGCTCCGGATCCTTGCAACATGCGCGCCGCAGCGGTCCGGCCCCGCCGGCACGGTGCGGATCTCCGCGAATTTGACGCGAATTTGACGCGAATTTGACGCCTGCGGGCGAGTGTGTCCCGTTCCCGGCGCCGGCCCGCGGGCCGGCGCGTTCCCCAGCGTCCGAACGGAGCGAACGGCCTTATGTCCCGCACCTACCCCGGCGGCACGATCGCTGCTCTGCTCGCCCTTACGACCCTCGCCGCGTGCGGGGGTGGAGACGGCGACGGCACCGGCCCCACGGGCCCCACGCCGCCCCCGCCCCCCCCGGCCGTGACGATCCAGAGCGTCTCGTGCCGCATGAACGCGATCCCGGACGTCAGCTTCGAGGGCGACTTCCCGGCCGTCGCCCCGAGCGGCACGGCCAGCTACGGAGTGCTGAGCGACGATAGCCGCGTGGCGCTCGACAGCCTGGTCGTCTCCGTGAACGGCGAGCGCACCGTCCGCCTCCTGGAGGTGAACGGCGACTGGACCGCCCCCGAGGTGGCCGCCGCCCTCCTGCGCGAGGGCAGCAACACAGGCAGCGTCACCTGCTACGCCTCCTGGGATGGAACCGGCCGCGCGGCGAGCGACAACGAGAGCTTCCGCCTCACCCGTATCGTGCCTCCCCTGCCCACGATCGGGGTGCTGCCGGCCGTGGATGCCGTCGAGGACCAGCTGGCCGCCGTCAGCACCGCCGGCCTCGTCACCGATGGCGAGCTGACCGCCGTGACCGTGACGACCGGAAGCGTCACGGCCGAGTACCGCTCCGCCGTGGACAGCCTCTACGTAACACCCGCACCAGACTGGAACGGACAATACGTACTGCAATTCGAAGCAGGAAACGCGCAAGGACTAACCACAAAAGACGGAACTTATACAGTCACACCACAGCCAGACTTACTGGCAGGACAATTACAAGATAACGAAACAGACACAGGAAAAAGCGGACAACTAGAACTACTAATCGACGGAACGCCAATAAGAACAATAAACACAGACGGCTCAGGAAACTGGGAGAAACAAAACCTGCCAGAAGGAAGCCAATTAACGATAAAAGCACAGCTTGATGAAGGAAGCTATATAAGAACAGTAAGAGCAGACATATCCAATAATGGAGATGTAAATATACCTATAGTAAGAGCAGTGCCATACGCAGGATTAAGTGCGAATGGGATAAGTGTGCAGGATTTTAAAGCACACATTTACAGTATAAAAGGAGGCGCAGATATCACAACTCGATTTGACATTGAGAATTTCAAGAAGTCATGCTACTTTTTTGATAATCCCGAATCTACAGATAGTGGATCTTTCACCCAGGATCAAATTAATTCTATCATTGATGCCTGGGAGTCTTCTGATAGAATTCCAAAGCTGATAGAAAACAAAGTATTCATCATAGAAGAATGTAAAGATAATGATTGGGAAATAGACCCATCATCTGGATTTGCGGTACCCAAAAAAGGAATTTTGTTGTGGGTTCCAGACTATAACCTCCCAGCACAAGGTTTTGGAGTTGCTTTTGATGTTAATTCTGACGGAGGCTTTGATTCTGGATATATAAGAATCAATCCAAATTTTTCTGCAAACTTAACAGACTTAAAAAGAACAGCAGCCCACGAAGCAGGTCATGCAATCCAAAGTTGGGTTCATCCCGATGTGTTACCAAATTCAAAAACTATAATGGCCATACCAGTAACCCCGGAAAAACCACAGTTCGCGGATGAGAAGGCAGCAAAAATAATGCTGGACACAACTTTCAAGGACGGCGAGGACCTCGAGGACATCTTGGGTCTGTAATTGTTTTGTTTATTATTTTATCATTTGCTAGTTATTTTATTCAAGCGAAAAATTTACGGAAATTCTTGAGCAAGCTTTATGAAAAACTATATATACGCTTGTGAGTTAAGGGAGGTTATGGCAGTGACTTTAGAAGAAGTTAATAAGAACATTCAATTGCTAAGAGAAGAAATCGAAGAGTAAACGAGCTGACCTCGCCCGCGGCCTGGACGTCAGAGCCACCCTACGCCCGGTCCCCTGCCGCCTCCCAGCTCTCCCCGCGCCAGCATATGTCCCAGAACCGCAGCTCGTAGCGGCTCGACAGCTCGAACAGCGCCACCAGGCGGGCGCGCCGCTCCGGGCCGGCGCCGGCGGCGACGCGCTCCGTCTCCGCCCGCAGCCACTCGGCCGCCTTCTGAAACTCCTCCGAGGCGTACTGGTCGATCCAGTCGGCGTAGCGGGCGTCGGCGGGACGCGCGCCCTCCGCCAGCCGGGCGCCGAGCCAGGCGTACCCCCAGGCGCACGGAAGCAGGGCCGCCAGCAGCTCCGCCATGTCGCCGCCGGCCGCCATGCGCACGAGGAAGTCGGTGTAGGCGCGCGTGGTGGGCCACATCTCCTCGGCCTCCAGCTCCGCCTCGGAGATCCCGAAGCGGGCCGCGTACGCGCGGTGCAGGGCCATCTCCGTGTTCAGCGTGAGGTCGAGCACGGCGGCGTACCACGCCATCGCCTCCAGCCGGTCCGCCTTCGCGGCCGCCCACGCGAACACGCGCGCGAACTCCCGCAGGTACAGGTAGTCCTGCCGTACCCAGCGCTCGAACGTCTCCGGCGGGAGCGTACCGTCGGCCAAGCCCCGCACGAAGGGATGGGCGAGCTGCGCCTCCCAGACGGTCGCCGCCGCCGCCCGCATCTCCCCGGTGAGACCGCCTCCGCCGCCGGCCCCACCGTCGTGGCCGGCCCCGCCGTCCGGCCCGGCCCCGCTGCTCACGGCCCCGCCGCCGCGTCCGCCTCCGGCTCGCCCGGCCACGACGAGCCGTGCAGCGCCATCTCCCAGAAGGCGATCTCGTAGCGCACGGTCTTCCGGAACGCGTCGGCCATGCGCCCCCGCAGTCCCGGCCCGGCGTCGCGCGCCAGCGCGTCCAGCTCGCCCTCGAGGTAGCGGACGTACGTCTCGAACTCCTCGCCCGCCCAGTTCGCGACGAACGGCTGCCACGGCGAGTCCGGGTCCAGCCCCGCCTCGACGACCTTCCACGACTCGTGGTACGCCTTCTCCGCGGCGTACAGCACGGTGTACGCCTCCTCGTAGGAGGCGCGCTCCGCCGTGGCGAGCAGGAACTGGACGTAGGCGTGCGTGGTGAACGAGGGCTCCGTTTCCGCCAGCTCAACGCCGACCGCGGAGGCGCGCTCCTCGAACAGGCGGAGCTCCCGGATCAGCGCCCCGATCGCCCCTGCGATCGGCTCCCAGTGGCGCGCGGGCCCCTTCGGCAGCATCGCGGCCAGGAACGGGATCGCGGCTTCCACGAACAGGTAGTCCTGCCTCATCCAGGTGGCGAAGGTCTCGAACGGGAGGGTCCCGTCGCGGGTGCGGATCAGAAACGGATGGGAGAGCATGCGCTCCCACAGGTCGCGGTTCTGCTCGAGCCGCTCGCGACAGAAGCTCATCCGCCGTCTCCCTCACCGCGGTCCGCCGGCCGGTAGAGGACGACCCTCGCTCGCTCCAGCGTGATCAACCCGCCCCCGATCAGGGCTTCGAGCTCGGGCAGGATGGCGGCGATCTTCTCCTCCGTCTCCACGACCTCCACGATGATCGGGAGATCGAGCGACAGGCGGAGCACCTTCTCGGTGTGGATCCGGGCGCTCGCCCCGAACCCGGAGATCCCCCGCACCACCGTGGCCCCCGCGAACCCCGTCTCCCGCAGCGTGAGCAGCAGCGCCTCGTGAAGGGGCTTCCCGCGGTGCGGGCCGGCCGGGCAGCGGTCGCTCTCCCCGATGAACACCCGCATCAGGGTCCGCTCGCCGGCGAATTCCATCGTCATGCCGCGCCTCCCGTCCGGCGGATTACGCGTCAGGGTCCGGCCGGCGGCCGCTGCAGCGCCGCCGCCAGCCACAGCCCGGCCAGCACCGCGGCGAGCCCGAGCGCCACGCTGCCGCCCACGTAGGCGGCGGCCCTCGTCCAGCGACCCTCCTGCAGGAGCCCCACGGCCTCGAAGCTGAACGTGCTGAACGTCGTGAACGCCCCGAGGAAGCCGACCGTCACCGCGCCGCGCACGGCGGGCGACAGCGCGGAGAGCTGGAGGACCCGCAGGGCGAAGCCGAGCAGGAAGCAGCCGAGCACGTTCACGGCGAGCGTGCCCCACGGGAAGCTGCCGGGCGACAGGGACTGCACCCACCCGCTCAGCCCGTAGCGGGCCACGGCCCCCGCCGCGCCCGCCAGGGCGATCCAGGCGAGGAGGCTCACGCCGCGCCGCCCGCGTCCGCTCCGGCCCGCCACCCGAGCCCGGTCCCCGCCCTCAGCCCGCCTTCCGGGCGCCCGCCGTCCAGTCGCGGTTCAGCAGGGCGATCACGTCGATCGAGATCCCCTTCGGGCAGGCGTTCTCGCACGCGCCGTGGTTCGTGCAGCTCCCGAACCGCTCGGCCTCCATCTGCAGGACCATGTCGAGGGCGCGCCGGTAGCGCTCCGGCTGGCCCTGCGGCAGCCGGTTCAGGTGCGCGATCTTCGCCCCCGTGAACAGCATCGCCGAGGCGTTGGGGCAGGCCGCCACGCAGGCGCCGCAGCCGATGCAGGCTGCCGCGTCCATGGCGTCCTCGGCGTCGTCCTTGCGCACGGGGATCGCGTTCGCGTCCGGCGCGCCGCCCGTGTTCACGGAGATGTAGCCGCCGGCCTGCAGGACACGGTCGAAGGACGTACGGTCCACCACCAGGTCCTTGACGACCGGGAAGGCGGTGGCCCGCCACGGCTCGATCCAGATCTCGTCGCCGTCCGAATACTCCCGCATGTGGAGCTGACAGACGGTCGTCCGCTCCCACGGCCCGTGCGGCCGGCCGTCGATCACCATGCCGCACGTGCCGCAGATCCCCTCCCGGCAGTCGTGGTCGAAGGCGATCGGCTCCTGGCCGGACGACTCGAGGCGCTCGTTCAGCACGTCGAGCATCTCGAGGAAGGACATGTGCGCGTTGGCGTCCGCCTCGTAGGTGACGAACCCGCCCTTCGCGCCGGCCGACTCCTGCCGCCACACGTGCAGCTTCAGCTTCATCGTGTTCGCGCCCATCACTTGTAGCTCCGCTGGCTCGGAAGGACGTGCTCGAAGGAGAGCGGCTCCCGGTGCTCGATGGGGGCCTTCCCCTCGCCCGCGTGCTCCCACACGGTCACGTGCTGGAAGTTCTCGTCGTCGCGCTTCGCCTCGCCCTCGGGCGTCTGGTGCTCCTCGCGGAAGTGCCCGCCGCACGACTCCTCGCGCGCCAGCGCGTCGCGGCACATCAGCTCGCCGAGCTCCAGGAAGTCCGCCACCCGGCCGGCCCGCTCGAGCACCTGGTTCAGCGTGCCCGCGCTCCCGACCACCGCGGCGTTCTCCCAGAACTCCTCGCGCAGCTCGGGAATCCGCTCGATCGCCTTCCGGAGGTCCGCGGCGTTGCGGCTCATGCCGCAGTTCCCCCACACGAGGCGGCCCAGCTCGCGGTGGATGTCGTCCACCGTCCGCTTCCCGTCGAGCGCCACGAGCCGGGCGACGTGGGCTTCGACTTCCTCGACGGTCCGGCGCGCCTCGGGATGGTCGGCGGACACGGGCTCGGGCCGCTCCGACCCGATGTAGTCGCCGATCGTGTACGGCAGGATGAAGTAACCGTCCGCGAGCCCCTGCATGAGCGCGCTCGCCCCCAGGCGGTTCGCCCCGTGGTCGGAGAAGTTCGCCTCGCCGATCGCGTACAGGCCCGGCACGGTGGTCATCAGGTGGTAGTCCACCCACAGCCCGCCCATCGTGTAGTGGGGGGCGGGATAGATCCGCATCGGGACCTCGTAGGGGTTCTCCCCCGTGATCCGCTCGTACATCTCGAACAGGTTGCCGTAGCGCTCCTCGATCCGGTCGCGCCCCAGCCGCTGGATCGCGTCGCGGAAGTCGAGGTAGACGCCGAGCTTCGTTTCGCCCACGCCCCGGCCCTGGTCGCACATGTCCTTGGCACGCCGCGAGGCGAGGTCGCGCGGCACGAGGTTCCCGAACGCCGGGTACATCCGCTCGAGGTAGTAGTCCCGCTCCTCCTCGGGGATCTCGCCCGGCGGCCGCGTCTCGTTCTCGCTCGCCGGCACCCAGATCCGTCCGTCGTTGCGCAGCGACTCGCTCATCAGCGTGAGCTTCGACTGGTAGTCGCCGCTCACCGGGATGCAGGTGGGGTGGATCTGCGTGAAGCAGGGGTTCGCGAAGCCGGCGCCGCGCTTGTGCGCCCTCCAGATCGCGGTGGTGTTGCACTTCATCGCGTTCGTGGAGAGGTAGAAGACGTTCGAGTAGCCGCCCGTGCCGAGCGCCACCGCGTCGCCCATCCACGGCTCGATCCTGCCCGTGCGGAGGTTCCGCGTGACGATCCCCTTCGCCGCTCCGTCGACGATGATCACGTCCAGCACGTCGTGCTCGGTGAACAGCTTCACGCTGCCCGCGTGCACCTGGCGCATCAGCGCCTGGTAGGCCCCGAGCAGGAGCTGCTGGCCCGTCTGGCCGCGCGCGTAGAACGTGCGCGACACCTGCGCGCCGCCGAACGAGCGGTTGTCCAGCAGGCCGCCGTACTCGCGCGCGAAGGGGACGCCCTGGGCCACGCACTGGTCGATGATCTCGACGCTGATCTCGGCGAGCCGGTGGACGTTCGCCTCGCGGGAGCGGAAGTCGCCCCCCTTCACCGTGTCGTAGAACAGCCGCCAGATGCTGTCGCCGTCGCCCTGGTAGTTCTTGGCGGCGTTGATCCCGCCCTGCGCCGCGATGCTGTGCGCGCGCCGGGCGCTGTCGTGGTACGTGAAGCAGAGCACGTTGTAGCCGAGCTCGCCGAGCGTGGCCGCGGCCGCGCCGCCCGCCAGCCCCGTGCCCACGACGATGACCGTGTACTTCCGCTTGTTCGCGGGGTTCACCAGCTTCATGTCGAAGCGGTGCCGCTCCCACGCCGTCTCTATGGGTCCGGACGGGATCTTCGAGCGCAGATCCATGTCCTGTCTCCTTCCCTCGCCTTACGACACGAACCCGGTGAGCACCGCCACCGGGAAGAGGATGTTGCCGCCCGCCACCACGAGCGCGATCGCGAGCGCCAGGGGTCGCCGGATCGGCAGGGCCGTCGGGCCGTCCAGGCCGAGCGTCTGGAAGGCGCTCCACGTGCCGTGGTAGAGGTGGAGGCCCAGGGCGATCATCGCGAGCACGTACAGCGCGGACACCGGCACGGACTGGAAGCCGGCCACGAAGTTGTGGTACGCGTCGCCCGGCACGAAGTCCGGGTGCAGCGTCCCCGTCGTGAGGTGCAGGATGTGGTAGGTGACGAACAGGAAGAGCACCACGCCGCCCCAGCGCATCGTGGACGAGGCGGCGTCCATGTTCAGCGGCGCCGTCTTCTTGTACTTCGTGCCGCGCGCCGCCCAGCTCTGGCGGGTAAGCGACCAGGCCGACCACACGTGCACCACGAGCGCGCCGATCAGGCCGGCCCGGAAGGCCCACAGGAACCAGCCGCGGCCGAGGAACGGCTCACCGAACTCGCGCAGTCCCTCGGCGTAGTGGTTGAACGCGTCGGGGCCGAGGAAGACCTTCAGGTTCCCGAACCAGTGCGCGAGGACGAACAGGACGAAGATGGCGCCCGAGACCGCCATCGTGATCTTCTTTCCGACCGACGTACCGTAGAGGGCGGAGACCCTGCTCATGTCGTCTCCCCGGAAGGTGTTGGGGGAATGGGTCGGGGCAAGCTATCGAGGCCCGGATGACGCGACAAGGCCGCCCGCGGCGCGCGGTCCCGGCGGGCGGCGGACGGGCCGCCGCGACGCGCCCTCAGCCCTCCCAGTAGCGGGCCTTGTTCGGGAGGATGCCGCGCAGTCCGCCCGTGGGATCGGCCACGTCGCCGAGGTGGCGCGGGATCACGTGGATGTGCGCGTGCGGGATCGTCTGGCCCGCGGCCAGGCCGTCGTTCACGCCCACCGTGAAGCCGTCGGGCGCGTACCGGTCCTCGAGCCGCGCCCGCGCCCGCGCCACGAGGTCCCACAGACCGGCCTGCTCCGGCCTGTCGAGGTCCCACAGGCACTCCACGTGGCGGCGCGGCAGGACGAGCGTGTGCCCCTGCGCCGCGGGGTACCCGTCCCACGCGGCCACGCCGCCCTCGTCCTCCAGCCACACGCGCTCCGGCGGCAAGGTGCAGAACGGGCAGTCGAGGTCCATCGGGCCTCCTCGCGGGTAGGATGTGCGGGAACATACCTTCCCACGGACGCCCGGGCACCCGGGACGCCGGAGTCGGACCGCGGCCGCGGGCGGCCGGAAGGGAGCGCATGGCGACGTGAGGCGGGAGACCACCGGCCGGGACCTCGCGGCATGGCGCCCCCTCGCCGCAGCGCTCGCCGCCTGCCACGCCGGGGACGGGGAGGCGGCGGTGGAGGTGCGCAGCGATTTGGGCCCGCCGGAGCGCTGGCCGGCCGCGCTGTTCCTGCGGGAGGAGGCGGCCTTCTCGGGTCTCGAGCGCGAAGCGCTGCGCCTGTGCGGTCCGCGGGTGGTGGACCTGGGCGCCGGGGCCGGTCCGCACGCGCGCGTCCTGCAGGCGCGAGGGCACGAGGTCGTGGCGCTCGAGCCGGCGCCCGGCCTCGCCGGGATCCTCCGGGCCCGCGGGGTCCGCCGCGTCGTGTGCGCCGGAACCGACGCGATCCCGCCCGCCTGGGCCGACACCGTCCTGGCCCTGATGAACGGCCTCGGCCTGGCCGGAACGCTGCGCGGCCTGGCGCCGTTTCTCCGGGCGGCGGCACGCGGCCTCGCGCCGGGCGGGCGGATCGTGGCGGACTCGACGGACCTGCGCGGGACAGGCCTCGACGCGGGGGACGGACGCCGGGAGGACGGCCGCTACGTGGGCGAAGCGCAGTTCCAGCTCGCCTTCCGCGGGAGCCGCGGCGCCCCTTTCGGGTTCCTCTACGTGGACCCCGACACCCTGCGGCGGCACGCCGCGGCCGCGGACCTGGCGCTGGAGCGCGTCCTTCCGTTTCCGGACGGCGCGTTTCTCGCAGTGCTCGCGCCGGTGGGCGGCGACGCGGCGAGGGCCGGTGGAGCGGCAGAGGCCGGCGGAGAGGGAACGCACACGGAACGGGAGACGGGATGAACGCCTGGGACGAGACGACGGGCGGCGGACGGGACGCGGGAGAGCGAGGTGGAGCGGCGGCGGAGACAGAGGCCGGCCGCGCGGAGGCGGACGCGGGGCCGGAGACCGACGCGGGGCCGGCCGCGGCCGCCGGCCCCCCGAAGATCGAGCCGCTGCGGGCGCGGACCCCGGCCCTCAACTCGGAGGACGCCAGGCAGACCTACAAAGTCCTCGAGGCGTCGCTGCGCGACCTGTGGGCGGTGGTGGACAACCTCGCGGCGGTGCTGCCGCCGCGTCCCCGCTACTACCGCGTGACGATCTTCGGCTCGTCGCGCATGCACCCCGGCGACTTCCTGTACGCCGAGACGAAGCGCCTGGCCAGCGAGCTCGCGGCGATGGGCTGCGACATCGTGACGGGCGGCGGGCCCGGCGTGATGCAGGCCGCGAACGAGGGCGAGCGGGAGGGCGACGTCCTGAACCGCACCTACTCGATCGGGCTGAACGTCACGCTGCCGCACGAGCAGGAGTCGAACCCCTACGTGGAGAAGCTCTACCACCACGGGACCTTCTTCTCGCGGCTGCACCACTTCGTGCAGGTCTCGAGCGCCTTCGTCGTGATGCCCGGCGGCATCGGGACGATGCTCGAGGCGGCCCTCGTCTGGCAGCTCTGCCAGGTGGGCCACCTGTACGACCGCCCGCTCGTCTTCGTGGGCGAGCAGTGGCGGGGCCTCGTGGAGTGGGGCCGCGAGTACTGGCTCTCCGCGGAGCGCTGCCTGGCCGACGCGAAGGACCTCGAGATCCCGATCTGCGTCGACACCGTGGACGAGGCCGTCGACATCGTCCGCCGCAGCCTGGAGAAGTGGGCGGAGGACGCGACGTAGGCGGGTCCGCCAGGGGAGGTTTACATGACGAGGAAGGGACCAAGGCTTCCGATCCGGCCTGGTCGGCTCGACCACGTCCTCTTCGCCGTCACAACTGCGGTCGTCCTTCCCATTCCCACGCCCGCCGTGGCGGCCGCGCTCGCGGCCCCGGCCCCCGCCCCGACCGCCACCTCCGACACGATCCCCGCGGCGCTGTCACACCTGACCGACGTGTGGCGGCGCCCACCGTCCCCCGAGCAGGTGGAGCGGGTTGTCGCCGAGATCCTCGGCAGCCGGCCCGACTCCGCGTCCGAGCCCGGCGCGGAACTCCGCATCGCCGTCGCCGCGGCGTGGCGCCGGGCCGGCAAGCCCGAGCGGGCCCTCGCGTGGCTCGATCCGCCCGGCCGCCCCGGGCCCGACACGCCACTCGCGGACCTGGAGCGGGCCCGCGCCCTGCTGCAGATCGGTGCCGACGAGCCGGCCGGCGCCGCCGCCCGCGCCGGCGCGGAGCGCTTCCGCCGCGCCTGCGAGCGCATGGACGAGCGGATCCGCCACGAGCTGTGGACCGACCTGCGGGGGCTCGCCACGCCGGCCGAGCAGGCCGAGTGGACGCGCACGAAGACCGAGCCCGGCGCGCCGCCGTGGAATTGCGCCCGCTTCCGGCGCTTCGTGGCCGAGCGGGCCTGGCGCGCCGGCCTGAGCGAGGCCGAGCGCCTTGCCGTCCATTACGGGCGCCTGCACGAGGCTCGCCGCCTGTACGGGATCTCCAGCCCCGGCGACCCCCTGCGCGACGCGCTCGCCGGCATCCCCTTTCCCCAGTCGCTGGGCGGGGAGGACGAGGCCTCCCTGCTCCAGGACCCCGGGCTCGTCTCGCTCCGATCGCTGGCGTCGGTCCGCGGTCTCGCCGCACGCCTGGGCCGGCCGGTGGAACTGGAGCTCGACGACCGGGGCCTCGTGTTCCTGCGGCTCGGCGGACCGGACGACACGGCCAGGTCCCTTGGGGTCGAGTCGTGGGCCTACTATCGACCGGGCGGTACGCTGCTGTACCACTTCGCCGGCTCGAGGCTCCTCGAGAGCCTCTCGCAGGCAGGCGGCATATCGGCAGACTTGTACCGGTCGCGCATGGGCCTGGACGCCCGCTACGCCCGCATCGCGTACCAGATCCTGGCCTACGGCCCGGGCGGACTCATCGAGC
>JAVVDU010000056.1:9685-11287 GCA_032251515.1 Gemmatimonadota bacterium | reverse complement strand
CGGACGAGGACGGGGCGGTGCGGCTCGAGGGGGAGACGTTCGTCGAGGCCCGCCCGGGTCCCGGCGACCGGGTCGCCCGCTTCGCGTGGCGGGGCGACGCGTGGACGGTGCGCGTGCCGCCCGACGTGGACGGGGCCTTCCTCCAGGTGCGTAACCTGGCGGGCGGCCGCCTGTGGGTGGTGCTGCGCCGCCGACGTTCCGTGTGGCGGCGCCTCGCCGGCCCGGCGGCGCGCATCCTCGCCGATCCTCTCGAGCGGCGCGCCCTGCCCGCCCCGCCCGCCCCATGATGCTCGGGAGCTTCGGCATCGGCCGCTGGCTGGGGTTCCGGATCCGCATCGACGTGTCGTGGTTCCTCGTCCTCGTGCTCGTCACGTGGACGTTCGCGGCCTGGGAGCTGCCGGGCCGCCTGCCGGGGCTGACGCCCGCGGGCTACCTGGCGCTCGGCCTCGCGGCGGCCCTGCTCCTGTTCCTTTCCGTGCTCCTGCACGAGATCTCGCATTCCGTCGTGGCCCGGTCGCGCGGGATCGGCGTGGAGCGCATCACGCTGTTCCTGTTCGGCGGGGTGGCCGAGATGACCGCCGAGCCGCGGCGCCCGGGGGACGAGTTCGCCCTCACGATCGCGGGCCCGCTCGCCAGTCTCGCCCTGGCCGGCGTGTTCGGGCTGGCGGGACGTCTCGCCGCCGCGGCCGGGCTCGACGCGACCGCGACGCTCGCGGGGATCCTCGCCTGGCTGAACCTCGTGCTGGCCGTGTTCAACATGGTCCCCGCGTTCCCGCTGGACGGGGGGCGGATCCTGCGCGCCGCCATCTGGAAGGCGACGGGCGACCTGGGCCGCGCCACCCGCTGGTCGGCGTACGTGGGCCGGGCGTTCGGCTGGTTTCTGATCGGGAGCGGGCTGCTCCTGTTCCTCGCCGGCTTCCGGGTGCGGGGCCTGCAGGGCGCCCAGATCTCCGGCGCCTGGATGATCCTGCTCGGCTGGTTCCTGAACGCCGCCGCCACCTCCGCCGTCCGCTACGAACGGGTCCGCCGCGGCCTGGAAGGCGTGACGGTGGGCGACGTGCTGCGCCCCGGCCCGGGCCCGCTGCCCGCCGCGGCGAGCGCCGCGGACCTCGCGCGGGTCCTGCTCGGGGCGCCGGGCGCGGGGGGCGTGGCCGTGGTGCGCGGCGGCGAGGTGGTCGGGGCCGCGACCGCCGCGGACGTGGCCGGCGTGCGCGCCGCCGCGCGGCCCGAGACGCCCGTGTTCGAGCTCATGCGCCCCGCCGTCGAGGTGCCCGCCCTGGAGGCGGAGACATCGCTCGAGGACGCGCTGTCGACCCTGCGCGCCCGCGCCGCCGACCGGGCCTTCGTGCTGCGCGACGGCGTGCTGCTGGGCGTGTTCACCACTCGTGCCGCGAGCCGGTGGCTGGAGCGCCTGCGCGAGATGGGCGTCGAGCCGTCCGAGGTGGACTCCCTTGGCTGAGCGGTGGGGCGGGAGTTCGAAGCGGCGGCAGGCCGGCACGGGCCGGTCCGCCCGCGGGGACGGCGGCGCGAACGCCCGCGAGGACGCCGGCGCGGCGCCGCTCGAGGAGCGCCGGGCCCGTGCGCGGCGGCTGTCGCCGGTGC
>JAVVDU010000056.1:6606-9585 GCA_032251515.1 Gemmatimonadota bacterium | reverse complement strand
GGCGCGGCGCCGCTCGAGGAGCGCCGGGCCCGTGCGCGGCGGCTGTCGCCGGTGCTCGCGGAGCTCCAGCCCGATCTCGCGATCAGCCTCGACTGGCAGACGCCGCTGCAGCTCCTGGTCGCCACGATCCTCTCCGCCCAGTGCACGGACGAGCGGGTGAACCAGGTGACGCCGGCCCTGTTCGCGCGCTGCCCGGAGGCGAAGGACTACGCGGAGATCCCGCAGTCCGAGATGGAAAAGCTCATCCGCTCCACGGGGTTCTACCGCAACAAGGCCCGCCACATCCGCGGCATGGCGGAGCGCCTCGTCGAGCGGCACGACGGCCGCGTCCCGCGGACCATGGACGAGCTCACCGACCTGCCCGGCGTGGCCCGCAAGACGGCGAACGTCGTGCTGTCGAACGCCTTCGGGATCTCCGAGGGCGTCGTGGTGGACACGCACGTGAAGCGGGTCGCGGGCCGCCTCGGCCTGACCGCGGAGACCGATCCGGTGAAAGTGGAGCGCGACCTCATGGAGGTGCTGCCCCGCGAGGAGTGGCACCCCTTCGCGTGGCGCCTCCTCGTGCACGGGCGCCGCCGCTGCCGGGCCCGGCGCCCCGACTGCGAGGGGTGCGAGATCTCCGGCGAGTGCCCGAGCGCCTTCACGTTCGGATGAGCGCGGTGGACGGCCCGCGCGAGGAGATCCGCGGTGCGGCCCTGCGGCTGGGGTTCGCGTCCTGCGGCTTCGCGCCCGCCGCACCGCCGCCGCACGCCGACGTCTTCCGCGCCTGGCTCGCCGCCGGCCGGCACGGGACGATGGACTGGCTGGCCCGCGAGGACGCGGTGCGCCGCCGTCTCGACCCGCGGGAGGTCCTGCCCGGCTGCCGGACCCTGGTCGTCGCCGCCTGGAGCTGTGCGCCGCCGGGCGGCGACACGCTCGGGGACGCCGGCCCGGCGGCGGCCGACCGCGGGATCATCGCCGCTTACGCCCGCGGCCGCGACTACCACCCCCGGCTCGAGGAGCGCCTGCGTCGCCTGGCGGAGCGGATCGAGGCCCTCGCCCCCCGCGCGGCGTGTCGTCCGTACGTGGACCACGGCCCCATCCTCGAGCGGGACCATGCGCAGCGGGCCGGGCTCGGCTGGATCGGCAAGAACGCGATGCTGATCGACCCGCGGCACGGCTCGCACCTCCTGCTCGGCGTGCTGCTGACGACCCTGGAGCTGGAGCCGGATGCGGCGTTCGCTCCGGACCGCTGCGGAACCTGCGTCCGCTGCCTGGAGGCCTGCCCCACGGGCGCGATCGTGGCGCCGCGCGTCGTGGACGCCCGCCTCTGCATCTCCTACCTGACGATCGAGCTGCGCGGGCCGATCCCGCGCGAGCTGCGGCCGGCGATCGGGAACCGGGTGTTCGGCTGCGACATCTGCCAGGACGCCTGCCCGTTCAACCGGCGCTTCGCCGCGCCGGCCACCGATCCCGCGTTCGCCGCGCGGGGCCCGGGCGAGGCGCCGGCGGGCGTGCAGGCGGAGGGCGGTACGAGGCCCTCGCCCTCGCCGCATCCCGGCACCGACGCGCCGCCCCTGACGAGTCTCCTCACGACCGCCCTCGACGAGGCGTCCTGGGAGGCGTTCTCGCGTGGCTCGGCGATCCGGCGGGCCGGCCGTGCCGGCTTCGCCCGCAACGTGTGCGTGGCGCTCGGCAACTGGGGAGCGCCGGAGGCGGTGCCGGCGCTCGCGGCGGCCCTGTCGGACCCCGAGCCGCTGGTGCGCGCGCACGCAGCCTGGGCGCTGGGGCGGGTGGCGACGGCGGACGCGCGGGCGGCGCTGGAGGCGCGGGCGGCGCTGGAGGCGGACGGGGAGGTTCGGTCGGAGCTCGCGGCGGCGCTCGCCCCGTGACGGTTGTGCCGGTGTCCCCACGCCACCTGGTTCTCGTCGGTGGGGGGCACGCCCACCTCGCGGTCCTGCGGGACCTCGAGCGGCGGCGGTGGCCGGGCGTCCGGGCCACCCTCGTCTCGCCCGCGGCGGCGCAGCTCTACTCCGGGATGGTACCGGGCTACCTGCGCGGCAGGTGGGACCTGGACGACCTGGCGATCGACCTCGCGGCGCTGTGCCGGTCCGCCGGCGCCGGGTTCGTCGAGGCCCGCGCCCGGCGGATCGACATGAACGGGCAGGTCGTGGAGACGACGGCCGGTCCGCTCGCCTTCGACGCCGTGTCGCTCGACGTGGGGTCCGTGCCGTACGGCCTCGAGCTGCCCGGCGTGCGGGAGCGCGCGGTACCGCTCCGCCCGCTCGCTCGCTGCGAGGAGCTGCGCCGCCGCGTGGACGGCCTCGCGCGGAACGGCGGAGACGTGCGCATCGCCGTGGTGGGGGGCGGCGCCGCGGGGTGCGAGGTCGCGCTGGCGCTGCACCGCCGGGCCGGCGCGGCGGGCGCGCGGCCCCGCGTCCGGGTCGTGGAGCGGGAGCCGCGCCTGCTGGAACGAGGCGCGGAGAAGGCCGCCGACCGGCTGCACCGGATCCTGCTCCGGCGCGGCATCGAGGTCCGGCTTGGCGAGGCGGCCGCGGCCCTGGAGGCGGAAGGGGTCCGCCTGGCGTCGGGGGAGCTGGTGGCCGCGGAGCTCGTGGCCTGGACGGCGGGCGCGGCCCCGCCTCCCCTCCTCGCGGCATCCGGCCTGCCGCTCTCGCCGCGCGGCTTCCTGCGGGTGGACGGCACGCTGCGGGTGGTGGGCGGGTCGCCCGCGTGGGCCGCCGGCGACTGCGCGGACCTCGAGGGGCACGACCTGCCGAAGGCCGGGGTGATCGCGGTGCGCCAGGGGCCTGTGCTGGCCCGGAACCTCCGCGCCGCGCTCGTCGGCGGGCGTACGATTCCGTTCCGGCCGCGGCGCGGCGGCTACCTGTCGCTCCTCGACACGGCGGACGGAAAGGCGCTCCTGCGCTGGCGGGGCCTGGTCCTGCACGGGAAACCGGCCGGGTGGCTGAAGCGCCTCATCGACCGGCGTTTCGTGCG
>JAVVDU010000056.1:0-6506 GCA_032251515.1 Gemmatimonadota bacterium | reverse complement strand
CGCTCAGGTGCCGGCCTGCCGCCGGCCGTCCACCGCCGCCATGCCGGGGCCGGCGAGGATGAGGGCGAGCAGCCCGGCGATCAGGAGGACGTTGAACTCGACGCCGCCCGTCCCCGCGCCCAGCACGTACCAGCCCTGTGCGGCGTGCACGAGGACGATCCCCGCGAGCATGTGGACGGCCAGGAGGAGCGAGATGGGTAGCACTGCGATGCCCGCGATGAGGGCCAGACCGCCCAGGGACTCGAGGAGGGCGATGAACCACGCCGCCACGAGCGGCAGCGGGATGCCGAGCTGGCCGAAGAACCCGGCGGTCCCCTCCATCCCTCCGAACACCTTGGGAACGCCGTGCGTGATGAAGATCACGCCGATCACGACGCGCAGGATCGCGAGTCCGAGGCCGGGATTCATACCCTTTTCCATGTGTTCCTCCTTCGTGGAGTCCGTCGCGTCCGTCCGGTCCGTCCGGACCGGGCCGTCACAGGTCGATCACGCGGCGGCCGCCTGCCGGTCCATCTTCCCCGGAGCTTCCGCCGGGGGCGTCCCCTCCGCCGTCCGCTCCCGGCCGTACGATCCGTACGTCCAGGGTGGCCGCGATCCGCCTCTGCAGCCACGCCGCGATGCCGCGCCGGGCCGGGCGGACCAGGAGCGCGAGCCCCGCCGCGTCGGTCAGGACGCCCGGGGTCACGAGGACGATCCCCGCCAGAAGAACGAGCAGCGCCTCCAGCAGTTCCCGAGCGGGCGGGCGGCCCGCGGCGATGCCCTCGCGCACGGCGCGCCACGCGTGCGTGCCCTCGCGTCGCGCCAGCCAGGCGCCCGCGATGCCGGTCGCCAGCACGAGGCCCACCGTGGGCGCCGCGCCGAGCAGGGAGCCGATGCGCAGCAGGAGCCACAGCTCGACGAGCGGGACGACCGTGAACAGGAGGAGCAGTCGGATAAGCACGCCCTGAAGATGGGACGCGGAAGGTGGAAATGCGAAGACGGACCCGGAAACCCCCCCTGCGGCCCCACAGGTGACGTCCCGGATCCGCCCTCGCGCACCCCAGCATGCGCCGGGGGCGTCAATTTTCCGTCATCGAGGCGTCAAATTCGGTCGCTTCGCCGCCACATCCTTCCTTGGCGCCTCGCGTAACCAATATGGGGAGGGGGTATCATCGTAACATCAACACGTTGTCTGCCAACGTGTTAGGTGGTGCAATCCGCGGGATCGGGGCGGGTGGAGGGAAACCTCCGGGTGAAATGCCGGCGCGTCGCCGCGACGCGTCGCCGCGCCGCGGCCCCCGTCAGAACCCGAGCACGGCGCGCACCGCGGGATCGATGCGGTCCGGCGTCCAGAACGGCTTCCAGACGAGCTTCACTTCGGCCTCGTCCACCCCCTCGACCGTACCTGCGGCCGCCTGCGCGCCCCCGAGAATCTGGCCGCCGGCGGGGCAGCCGGGGCTCGTGAGGCTCATGGTCACGGTGGCCTTTCCGTCCTCGACCCCGATGTCGTACACGAGCCCGAGATCCACGATGTTCAGGCCCAGCTCGGGGTCCATGACCTTCTTCAGGGCCTCGCGGACCTGCTCCACGATCTCGACGACCTCGCCGTCCGTCTCCACTTCACTCATCCGGATCCGTTCCTTTCGTTCCAGTCCCGCGGGTCGATCCCGCCGGCGATCTCCGCCAGGGGAACGCCCGGATCGGCGAGCGCACGCTCCAGCGGCCCCGTTTCCGGCCCGGCCCGGACGAGGGCGCGGCACGGTTCGAGGGCGTCCGGGGCGTCGAGCAGAATCGCTCCGCCCAGGCGTCCGGCGCGCTCGCAGAAGGCGATACTCGGCCCGGCGCCGGGCGTTCCGCGCCACAGCACGCGCTCCGCTCCCGCCGTGTCGCCGACCGCGGAGAGCTTCCAGTCGAACGCCTCCGAGAAGAGGTGCGACAGGTGGGCGTACGGCTCGTGCGCGCCGGCCATGTTACGGCCCACCAGGCGGCCGTGCAGGCGTGCGTGCTCCCAGTGCTCGGTGCGGACCGGCCGGCCGTCGAGCGGGTGCGGGTGCCGCGCGACGTCGCCCGCGGCGAAGATCCCGGCGTGGCTCGTCTCCCCGAACCGGTCCACCCGCACGCCGTCCTGCACGGCCAGTCCGGCGTCCGCCGCCAGTCCATCGCGCGGCTCCATGCCGATGCCCACCACCGCGAAGTCGCACGGGATGCGCTCGCCGCCCGCCGTCACCGCCCGCACGGCGTCCGTGCCCTCGAAGCGCTCGAGCCGGGCGCCGAAGCGGAAGGTCACGCCGCGCCGCTCGTACTCGTCGCGGATCGGCGCGGCGACCTGTTCGGGCAAAGCCCGCGGCCACACGCGCCCGCCGGCCTCGACGACCGTGCAGTCGACGCCGAGCTCCGTCAGGGAGGCGGCCAGCTCCATGCCGATGAACCCGGCGCCCACGAGCACGGCGCGGGCGCCCTCCACGGCCCGCTCCCGCAGCGCCTCGGCATCCTCCACGTCGCGCAGCGTGTGCACGCCATCCAGCCGCTCGCCCGGCACGCCCGCCCGGCGCGCCCGGCCGCCCGTCGCGAGCAGGATGCGTCCCCCCTCGAACTCGTCGCCCCGCGCGGTGGTCACGCGGCGCGCGGCCGGGTCCAGGACGAGGACCCGCTGGCGCAGCAGGAGCGTCACGCCGTCGAGCCCCGCGAACCAGCCCTCCGGCTTCACGTGCAGCAGCTCGCGCGGCGCCTCGGGAAAGCGGAGGTACTCCTTGGAGAGCGGCGGACGCTGGTACGGCGGCTCGGCCTCCTCGGACAGGAGGAGGACCGTCGCGCCGGGATCCACCTCCCGGATGCCGTCGAGGGCGGAGACGGCGGCGAGCCCGCCCCCCACGACCAGGTGGTCGAACGTGCGCCCCGCGCTCACGGCGCGCCCCTCCGCCGGCCCCCGGTCACGGGCTCACGGGCCGGATCTCGATCTCGCTCAGCGTGGCGCGGCCGGCCGTCTCCACCGCGTGGACGATCGTGGCGGCCACGTCCTCGGCGCGCAGCGCCTTCTCGGGGTCCGGGTCGAAGCGGTCCTGGTCGTCGAAGAACGGCGTCATGACGGTGCCGGGGCAGATCGCCACGACGCGCACGCCGCGCGGCCGCAGGTCGAGCATCATGCACTTCGACATCCCGAGGACGGCGTGCTTGGAGGCGGCGTACACCGATCCGCCCGCGAAGGCGTTCTTCCCGGCCAGCGAGGCGACGTTCACGATCACCCCGTCGCCCCGCTCCGCCATGCCGGACGCGAAGGTGCGGGCGCACAGGAACACGCCGCGCACGTTGGCCCCGAACACCCGGTCGTAGTCCTCCGGGTCGAGATCCAGGATCGATCCGAACACGCCGAGGCCGGCGTTGTTCACGAGGATGTCGGCCGGGCCCAGGCGGGCCTCGACCTCGCCGCGCAGCCGCTCGACATCGGCCTCGCGCGACACGTCGGCCACCAGCGCCAGCACCTCGGCGCCCGCCCCGGTTCCGGCCGCGTCCGCTGCGTCGCGGATCACCCGCTCCGCCTCGCGCAGCGGGCCCTCGGAGCGGGCGCAGATCGCGACGCGGCAACCCGCCTCCGCCAGCCGGAGCGCCGTGGCCCGGCCGATGCCCGTGCTGCCCCCCGTTACCACCGCCGTCCGACCCGCGAGTCCGCTCACCGTCGACCTCCCTCTTCCGGTCCATTCTCCGCGACCACGTCCGCCGCGCGTTCGCCGGCCCGCTCCGCCGCGTCCACCAGTTCCGCCGGGTGCGCCACGCGGACGTCGCGGCCGGCCCGGACCAGCGCCGCGCCCAGGAACATCTGGCACCCCGGGTTGCCGGTGGCGACCACATCGACGCCGGCCGCCTCGATCTCCCGGAGCTTCGGAGCGGCCACCTCCGCCGCGAGCCGCGGCTCCAGGAGGTTGTACAGACCCGCTCCGCCGCAACAGCGTTCCCAGGAGGGAAGGGGCGCCGCATCGACCCCCGCCGCGGCGAGCGCCGCGAGCGGCGCATCGCGCACGCCCTGGGCGTGCAGGAGATGGCACGGGGCGTCGTAGGCGACCCGCTGCCGTCGCGGCGGCTCCGTCCGCGATCCCGGCGCCACCGGACGGGGCTCCGACCTCTCCCCCGGATCGCCTGCCGCTGGCTCGCGCCCCCACGTGGCCGGTTCCGCCAGCAGCTCGCTGACGTCCCGCACCCGACCGGCCAGGGCGCGCGCCCGGTCGCACCACGTGGGGTCGTTTCGCAGCCAGTCCGGATAGTCACGCAGCGCGGCGCCGCATCCCGCCGCGTCGGCGACGATCGTCGCGTCCGCCGCCTGTTCGAAGGCGGCGATGTTGCGGCGGGCCATGGCGCGCGCTTCCTCCAGGCGGCCCGCGTGGGCGTGCAGCGCGCCGCAGCACGCCTGTCCGGGCGCGGGGCGCTCGCGCCAGCCACGTCGCCGCAGCGAGGAACGGCCGGCCTCGTGGACGTGGGCGAACAGGCCCCGCATCACGCACCCCTCCAGCAGAACGAACGCCCGCTCCGGGACTCTTGCCGGAGCCTCCGCGCCGCGCTCCGTGATGGCAGCGCCGAGACCCGTGGCCCGGGCGAGCCCCGCGAAGGGGCGGGTCGCCGCCAGCATTCCGGCGCCGAGGCCCGCCCGCCCGGGCAGGCGACGAGCGAGGAATCCGGCCACCCCCGTGGCGCGCACCACCCTGCCGAGCGCGTACAGGACGGCGCCGGCGCGCCGGCCGGTCAGCGCCCGCAGGAGGAGTCCCGTGCGGTGGCGCCGCGGGGCCGGCGCACGCTCGCGTGCCCGCTCCAGCAGGGAGCCGTACGGAACGCCGGCCGGGCAGGCGGTCTCGCACGCCCGGCAGCCGAGGCAGCGGCCGATGTGGAGCTGGAACGCTCCCTCGGACCCGATGCGGCCTTCCTCGTGGGCCCGCATCAGCGCGAGGCGGCCGCGCGGGGAGTCGTTCTCGTCGAGCAGGACCTCGTAGGTGGGGCAGGCCGGCAGGCAGAACCCGCAGTGCACGCAGGCGAGAAGGTCGTCCGACCAGCCGGTAGCGGCCGGTCGCGCGTCCGCGGACGTCACTCCGGCGCGCCCGCCTCTCCGCTCGCGCCCGCCTCCTCCGCATCGCCGCCGGCTCCGGCGGGCTCCCCGCCGGAATCGCTGGACGAGCCGGCCCCGGCGGCCGGAGCGTCGGACGAGGAGTGGTCGTGCAGGATCTTCCACCCCGACCCGGAGCGGCGGACGACGAGGGTGAACGGGCCCGACGCCGTAACCGAGTCCTCCTGGTGCAGCACCCAGCGCGCCGTGACGATGCCCAGGGTCGGGGCGAGCGAGCGCGTCCGCACGGCCTCGAACCGGAGGCTGTCCCGCGCCGCACCCGGCGCGAAGGCGGGCGCGTAGACGGCGCGGATCGCATCGATTCCCTCCAGCAGGCCGCCGCCCCCGATGTATGTCGTCGCGGGAGAGTCGGCGTAGTCCGAGAGGAAGCCCTCCAGGTCTCCCTCGTTCCACGCCGCCGCGGACCGCTCCAGCATCTGCTCCACGGCATCCTCGAGGCTCGGCTCCTCGGGCTGCACGACGATCCGGCAGCCGGCGGCCGAGGTGGCCGCCGCGGCGACCACCAGAACGAGAAAGCGGGCGCGTCGCGTCGCGTCGCGGTGGCGAGGGCGCATGTCAGTCCTCCGGGACGATGTGGGGCCGGAAGTGCGCAATCGTGCGCGCCAGGGCCCGCTCCAGGGCGGGGGTGCTGCCGGCGAAGGGATGGACGGCCTCGAACGTGTGGCCGGCGCCGGGCAGGATCTCCGCCGCGCCGCCGCCGGCTACGGCCAGGGCCCGGGCATCGGCCAGCGGAACTGACGCATCGGCCGCGCCGTGCAGGACGAGCGTCGGGACCCGCGTCCGGGCGAGGGCGGCGAGCGGGTCCAGGCGGCCGTCCGCTTCGTCCAGCTCGTCCACCAGGGCGCGGTCGAGACGCAGGACCTCCCCGGTGCGGGCGTTCCGGATCTCGGCCCATCCGCGGCGCGCGACGGCAGCGGGAAACAGGGCCCGGTAGCGGCCCGGGTCCGAGAGTCCGCCCCACGTCGCCAGGGCGCGCACGGTGGGCTCGTCCGCCGCCACGAGCGCGGTCGCCACGGCGCCCCGGCTGTGGCCCAGCAGGGTGATCCGCTCGGCCGGCTCCACCGTCGCGGCTCCCAGGCGGCCGGCCTTCAGGCCACCCACGACGGCCTCCAGGTCCTCCACCTCCTGTCCGAACGTGTTCGCGGCGAATCCCTCCGGCCGGCTGAACGACCCGAGGTCGGGGCCGATGCCCGAGCCGCGGACGTTGAACGAGACGACAGGGCAGGCGAGATGCGTCGCGAGGGTCTCGCAGGCGTGCGGAAAGAACCCCCAGTCCTTGAATCCCTTGAACCCGTGCAGGACGACCACCGCCGCGCCCCGGACGGCCGGGGCCGCATGCCCCGGCGGTGGCAGGCGCAGGTCGCCCCGGATCGGCTCGGGGCCGGAGGTGACGACTCGGAACGGAATCCGGGGGACGGCC
>JAVVDU010000055.1:0-11610 GCA_032251515.1 Gemmatimonadota bacterium | reverse complement strand
CGGCCGGCCGAGGACGCCGCCGCGCCGGCGGGGCCCGGCTTCGAGACGGGCGCCGTACGGGTGGACTCCCTGATCCACCCGGACGAGACGCACTTCGCGGCCCTCCGGCAGCTCACGTTCGGCGGCCAGAACGCCGAGGCCTACTGGTCGGCCGACGACGAGTGGATCGTCTTCCAGGCCACGCCGCGGGACGGTACCTGCGACCAGCAGTACGTGATGCGCCCGGACGGGTCCGACCTGCGGCTCGTGAGCACCGGTCGCGGCCGTACGACGTGCGGCTACTTCGTCCCGGGAACGGAGAAGATCGTCTACGCCTCGACCCACCTGGGAGGCGCGGCTTGCCCGGTGGAGCCCGACATGTCGCAGGGGTACGTGTGGGCGCTCTACCCGGCGTACGACATCTTCGTCACCGACCCTGCGGGCGAGGCGCTGACCCGCCTGACCGACCATCCGCGCTACGACGCCGAGGCGACGCTGTCGCGCGACGGGGAGTGGATCGTGTTCACCTCCCTGCGCGACGGTGACATCGACATCTACAAGATGCGCACGGACGGGTCGGATCTCACCCGGCTCACCGACGCGCCGGGGTACGACGGCGGGCCGTTCTTCTCGTACGACGGCACGAAGATCGTCTACCGCGCCTCGCGCCCCGAGACCGAGGAGGAGCTGGCCGACTACCGGCGCCTGCTCGCCGAGGACAGGATCCGCCCGTCGAAGCTGGACATCTACGTGATGAACGCCGACGGGACCGGGAAGCGCCGCCTCACCGACAACGGCGCCGCGAACTTCGGGCCCTACTTCTTCCCCTCGGGCGACCGGGTGATCTTCTCGTCCAACCTGGGCGACCCGGGCGGCCGCGAGTTCGACCTGTGGGCGATCGACCTGGGCGGGTCGAACCTCGAGCAGGTCACCTTCACGGGGGACTTCGACGGGTTCCCGATGTTCAACTCGGACGGCACGAAGCTGATCTTCGCCTCGAACCGTGGCAACGAGCTGCCCCGCGAGACGAACCTGTTCATCGCCGACTGGGTGGACTGACCCCTCAGCGCGCGCGTCCGCCCGGCGGCGGGCCGGGCGGACGCGCCCCCAGCCGCTCCAGGAAGTTCTCGACGATCGCGAACGTCAGACCCCAGATCACCGCGCCCGCGTACTCGATCGTCGGGAACTCGCGCGGCGCGGGGAGCTCCCGCAGCAGCAGCGACCGCCGGGCCGACGCCGCCAGGTCCGGCAGCGGGATCCACAGGTGGCCCGCCAGCTCGTGGCTCTCCTCCACGTCGGGACGCCGGGGCAGGGCCGCGACGAACGGGGTGATCGCGATCGACGGGAGGTGGGCCGTCCGGGGATGAAGGTCGTCCAGCCTTCCGAGCAGGGCCTCGTCCGGCAGGCGGATCCCCGTCTCCTCCTCCATCTCCCGCCGGGCCGTGTCCACCAGGTCGGCGTCGGCGGGGTCGTGCCGGCCGCCGGGGAGTGCCACGTGGCCGGACCACGGGTCGCCGTCCACCCGGGCCCGGTGGACGAACAGACCGAACGGGGTCGTGCGGTCCGGCTCGCCGCCCGGCCCCCGCGGCGGATCGGCCGGCGGCCCGCCCGGCACCACGAGGAGCGTGACCGCGGCCCGCCGGTCGCACTCGGCGTCCGGCAGCCGCCGGGGCGGCGGGTCGGCGAGCGCCTCCGGCAGCCGGCGGCACAGGGCCGTGAAGTCCGCCAGGTCGCCCGCGGCCGCCGGGTTCTCAGCGCTCACGGCGCTCCCAGGGGCGTGCGGCGCGCTCGGCCGCCTCGAGCAGCGCCAGGAAGCTCTCGTGGCGCCGCGGAGCGATCCGGCCCTCCTCGACGGCCTCGCGGATCGCGCACCCCGGCTCCTCGCGGTGGCGGCAGTCGGCGAAGCGGCATTCGCCGAGATGCGGCCGGAATTCCGGGAAGGCCGCGGCCAGCTCGGCCGGCTCCAGCGCGGCGGGCTCGAAGTTCTGCACGCCCGGGGTGTCGGCGAGGTACGTATCGTCGCCGAGCGGGATCAGACGTCCGGCCGTGGTCGTGTGCCGCCCCCGTCCCGAGCGGTCGCCCACCCCGCCCGTGCGCAGTCCGGTTCCTGGCGCCAGGGCGTTCACGAGGCTCGACTTGCCGACGCCGGAGGCGCCCGCGAGGACGGTCGTGCGGCCCCGCAGCCGGTCCGCGAGCGCGGCCATTCCCCGGCCGGTCGAGACGCTGGTGGGCAGGATGGCGTATCCCGCCTCTTCGTACGGGCGGAGCGACGGCGGGAGCTCGCTTCCGGACGGGTCGCCTTCGCCGCGGGCGCCTCCGTCGTGGGCGCCTCCGTCGTGGGCGTCGTCTTCCGCTGCCTTTGCCGTCGTCATCGTCTCCGCCGTTTCCGTCAGGTCGATCTTGTTGCAGACGATGAACGACGCGAGGCCGTTCACCTCGGCCACCACCAGCAGGCGGTCGAGCAGGAACAGGTCCGGCTCCGGGCGTGCCACGGCGATCACGGCCGCCACGGCGTCGACGTTCGCCGCCAGCACCTGCTCGCGTCGCTTCGCGAACGAGCGGCGGGCCAGGCGGCTGCGGCGGGGGAGTACCTCCGCGATGCACCAGGCGTCGGGGCCGGCCGTCTCCACCCGCACCTCGTCGCCCACCGCGATCGAGCCCTCGCCCTGCTTGATGCGGCCGCGCAGGGAGCACTCGACGACCCGGCCCTCCAGCCGCACCCGGTAGGCGCCGCCGGCCGCCTCGAGCACGCGGCCCGTCACGGCGGTCCCGGGCGGAGCGGAGCGGGGCGGAACGGGCCCGGTCCGGGCGGCGGACGGCGGCGGGCGAGGCGGGACGGGGTCACGGCCGGTCGTCGACGAGCTCTTCCAGGCAGTTCCACGGGAGGAGGGCGCATTTCACCCGCACCGGGAACTTCGCTACGCCGGCCAGCGCGCGCAGGTCGCCGAGCGCGGGATCCTCGGCCGCCTCCGCGTCACCGTGCAGCATCCGTGTGAACCGGGCGGCGATGTCCAGCGCTTCGCGCGGCGTGCGCCCGGTCACCCGCTCGGTGAGCATGGAGGCCGAGGCCTGGCTGATCGAGCAGCCGCGCCCCTCGAACGCCGCCCGCTCGATCCGCCCGCCGCGCACCTCCAGCAGCAGCTCGATGACGTCGCCGCACAGCGGGTTGTTCATGGTGATCGAGTGGGTGGGCTCGGCGATCGCGCCCTTGTTCCGCGGGCGCCGGTAGTGATCGAGGATCACTTCCTGGTAGAGCTGGTGAAGGGGCGGAGTGGCCGCCGCCTCCGGTCTGGCGTCACGGTCCGTCATGGCCTCGGCTCCGGACTTCCGGTCGCAGGGCGGACGGGCCCGCTCAGGAGAACCCGCCGAACAGGTCGCGTGCCGCGAGGAGCCCTTCCACGAGCTCGTCGATCTCCTCGCGCGTGTTGTAAAGGTACAGGCTGGCGCGCGCCGTCGCCCCCACCCCCAGGTGATCCATCAGTGGCTGGTTGCAGTGGTGCCCCGCGCGGATCGCCACGCCGCGGGCATCGAGGATCGTGGCGAGGTCGTGCGCGTGGATGTCGCCGTACTCGAAGGAAATCACCCCCACGCGATCGGTGGCGGGCCCGAACAGCCGGAATCCGTCGAGCTCCCGCAGGCGGTCCAGGGCGTACGTCGTGAGCTCTTCCTCGTGGGCGTGGATCGCCTCGCGGCCGACCTGCTCCAGGTAGCGCACCGCCGCGCCGAGGCCCACGGCGTCGCCGATGCTGGGCGTCCCGGCCTCGAACTTGTGCGGCAGGTCCGCCCAGGTGGACTCTTCCAGGCGCACCTCGGAGATCATCTCGCCGCCGCCCTGCCACGGGGGCATCTCCTCCAGGAGCTCCCGCCGGCCCCATAGCGCGCCGATCCCCGTCGGCCCGCACATCTTGTGGCCGCTGAACGCGTAGAAGTCGCAGCCGATCGCCCCCACGTCCACCGGGAGGTGCGGCGCCGCCTGCGCCCCGTCCACCAGGCACAGGGCCCCCGCCTCGTGCGCCCGGGCCGCGATGTCGGCTACCGGGTTCACCACGCCCAGCGTGTTCGAGACGTGCGTGACCGCGACGATGCGCGTGCGCGGGCCGAGCTTCGCGAACAGGTCCTCGACGTCGAGGCGTCCTTCGGGGGTGAGGCCGGCGAACCGCAGGCGGGCTCCGGTGCGCCGCGCCGCGAGCTGCCAGGGGACGAGGTTCGAGTGGTGCTCCATGAGCGTGAGGAGGATCTCGTCGCCCTCGCGCAGCTCCGAGCCACCCCAGCTCGCCGCCACCAGGTTGATCGCCTCGGTGGTGCCACGCGTGAAGATGACCTCGGCCGGCGCGGCCCCGATGAACCCGGCCACCGCCTCGCGCGCCGACTCGTACGCGCCGGTCGCCTCGACGCTGAGCTGGTGCGCCCCGCGATGGACGTTGGCGTGGGAGTTCAGGAAGTAGCCGGACACGGCCGCGACCACGACGGCCGGCTTCTGCGAGCTCGCGGCGTTGTCGAGGTAGACGAGGGGCCTGCCGTGGACCTTCCGGTGCAGGATGGGGAAGTCGCCCCGGATCTTCGCTACGTCCAGCGTGGCCGTTCGCTCCATGCCCCCGCTCGTCTCGTGCTCCGGGGGCTGCGCGCCCGCCGCGTGCGTCGACCGGCGCGCCTCCACCGCGGGCCTACCCCTCCAGCCGAACCTGGACCTCGTCACCATCCACGCGGCACTCGTAGACCTTGACCGGCCGCACGGCCGGCAGCGCCCGCGCGGCGCCGGTGGCGAGGTCGAAGCGAGCCCCGTGGAGCAGGCAGGTGACCTGTCCGCCCGCGAGCTCGCCATCGGACAGGGGATATTCCTCGTGCGAGCACCGGTCGTGCAAGGCGTGCACCTCGTCCCCCGTCCGGGCGAGCACGATCCGGGTGCCCTCGACCTCGACGCCCAGCAGGCCCTCCTCGGGCAGGTCCGATAGCCGGGCGACCGTGACGAACCCGCTCATCGGGCCTGGGCCAGCTTCGCGTCGATCGCCTCGCGGATCCGCTCCCGCAGGCCCTCCAGCGGCACGCGGTTCAGGACCTCGTCGAAGAACCCGAGCACCAGCAGGTGCTCGGCCTCGGACCGTGACAGGCCCCGGCTCATCAGGTAGAAGAGCTGGGCGGCATCGACCTGTCCGACCGTGGCGCCGTGCGAGCAGCGGACGTCGTCGGCCTCGATCTCGAGGTTCGGGAGCGTCGTGGCCTCGGCCTCGTCGCTGAGCAGCAGGTTGCGGTTCGTCTGGTACGCGTCGGTGAGCTGCGCTCCCTTGGCCACCCGGATCAGGCCGCGGAACACGCTGCGTGCCTCGCCCGTCAGCGCGCCCTTGAACAGGAGATCGCTGCGCGCGTGCGGCGCGACGTGGTTCTGCAGGGTGTGGTGATCGAAGTGCTGCGTGCCGTCGCCGAACCACACCGCGAGCATCTCGCTCTCGGACCCCGGTCCCTGCAGGTGGCTCGACACGTCGCAGCGCGCGAGGTCGGCTCCCAGCGAGACGTTCAGGCCGCTCAGGCGCGCGTCCCGCCCGGTGTTCGCGTGCTGCATGCTGAAGTGCCGCACGCCGCGGCCGTAGCGCTGCAGGGCCAGGTAGCGGACGGTCGCGTTGTCCGACCCGAAGATCTCCACCCCGTTCAGGCTGAGCGACGGCTCGGCCAGGTCGGGCGAGACATACTCGTCGATGCACGCGACCTCGGATCCCGCCTCGGCGAGGATCAGCGTGTGGGTCGAGACGAGCGCGCCGGGCCGCTCGAGGTAGTGCACGACGTGCACGGGATGCGGGATCGCCACGTTCTTCGGCACGTGCAGTACGTAGCCGCTCGACAGGGCCGCGACGTGCAGCGCCCACAGCTTCCGCTCGCACTCGGCCACGTCGCTCCGGAACAGGTACTTCTCCAGGAGCTCGGGACGCTCGGCGGCGACCTCGGCCAGCGGCGCGAACCGGACGCCGCGCTCCGCAAGCTCCGGGTCGAGCCGCGCGTGCTCCACGACCCCGTCGTGCTGGACGAGCACCGCGCTCCGCCGGCTCTCGCCGCGCAGCAGCGCCGCCACCTCGGCGGGCAGGTCGTCGGCCGCCCGCACCCGCCGTCCCCCGGAGCGCACCGGCGCGAACGCATCCGGGTCGAGCCCCGAGATGTCCGTGTAGCGCCACTCCTCGCTGCGCCGCGTGGGCATAGGCAGGGACCGGTACTCGGTCCACGCTGCCCGGCGTCGCTCCGCGATCAGGGCCGGCTCGTCGGCGCTCGTCACCCACGCCTCGAGCCCGGCTTCCTCCCGTTCGGCGGCGGCCGTCGCCGGCCCCCGCGTCAAAGTGCCCTCGGACAAGTTCCGCTCCCTGGTCTCTGAATCCGCGTTTCGCCTTCGTGTCCACTCCGCGGCCCGGCCGCCGTTCCGCGACGTCCGGAGCCGCGCCCCGCGCCTCGCACGGGTCTCAGCCGACGCTGCCCTCCATCTCCATCTCGATGAGCCGGTTCAGCTCGATCGCGTACTCCAGCGGAAGCTCCTTGGCGATCGGCTCGATGAACCCACGCACCACCATCGTCATCGCCTCCGCCTCGGAGAGCCCGCGGCTCATGAGGTAGAAGAGCTGCTCCTCGCCCACCTTCGAGACCGACGCCTCGTGGCCGATCGTCGAGCGGTTCTCGTCGATCTCGATGTAGGGGTAGGTGTCGGTGCGCGACGTGTCGTTCAGCAGCAGGGCGTCGCACTCCACGTTCGACTTCGCGTCCACCGCGCCGTCGTAGACCTTGCACAGGCCCCGGTACGACGACCGTCCGGTGCCTTTCGAGATCGACTTCGAGACGATCTGCGAGGTCGTGCGCGGCGCGGCATGCACGACCTTGCCGCCCGTGTCCTGGTGCTGGCCGTCGCCGGCGTAGGCGATCGAGAGGATCTCGCCGTGCGCCCCCTCGCCGACCAGGTAGCAGGACGGGTACTTCATCGTGAGCTTCGAGCCCAGGTTCCCGTCCAGCCACTCCATCGTCGCGCCCTCGTTCACCAGCGCCCGCTGCGTCACGAGGTTGTACATGTTCGCCGACCAGTTCTGGATCGTCGTGTAGCGGAAGCGGGCGTTCTTCTTCACCACGATCTCGATCACGCCCGAGTGGAACGAGTCGGTGGAGTACATCGGGGCCGTGCACCCCTCGATGTAATGCGCCTGGGCGCCCTCCTCGACGATGATGAGCGTCCGCTCGAACTGTCCCATCTGCTCGGCGTTCACGCGGAAGTACGCCTGGAGCGGGATCTCCACCTTCACCCCGGCCGGGATGTAGACGAACGAGCCGCCCGACCACACCGCCGAGTTGAGCGCCGCGAACTTGTTGTCCTGCGGCGGGACGACGGTGGCGAAGTACTCCCGGAAGATCTCCGGGTGGTTGCGCAGGCCGTCCTCGATCGAATCGAAGATGATCCCCTGCTCCTCCCACTCCTCCTTCAGGGAGTGGTAGACCATCTCGGACTCGAACTGGGCCCCGACGCCGGCCAGGGTCTTCCGTTCCGCCTCCGGGATGCCGAGCCGCTCGAACGTGTCCTTGATGTTCTGCGGCACGTCGTCCCACGACCGCTCCATGCGGTCCTGCGGCTTCAGGTAGAAGTAGATCTCGTCCAGGTTCAGCTTCGCGAGATCGCCGCCCCACTCCGGCATCGGCTTCGACTCGAAGATCTCGAGCGCCTTCAGCCGAAAGGCGAGCATCCACTCCGGCTCTTCCTTGTGGAGCGAGATCTGCCGCACGACTTCGGCCGAAAGCCCCTTCTGCGCCTTGTAGACGGGCTTCTCGTCCGTGATGAAGTGGTACTTGTACTCGTCGAGTCCGAGCTCGGCGATCGTCTCGTTCTGCGGCATCGGTTCCTTCTCCCTGGCTGCGGCGTCGATTCGTTCCGGGCCTGCCTGGCGCGTCGTTTCCGGCCAGCCTGGCGTGCGGTGCCCCGGACTCCCGGCTTTCCGGCGACCCGGCGTCAGCCGACCGGCTGCGAATCCGGCTCGTGGAGCCAGTCGTATCCCATCTCCTCGAGCCGGTCGGCCAGCTCCGGGCCTCCGCTCTGCGCGATCCGGCCCTTCATCATCACGTGCACGTGGTCCGGCTTCAGGTATCCGAGGATCCGCTTGTAGTGCGTGATCAGCAGCACGCCCATGCCGGCGTCGTGCTCCCGCAGGGTATTCACGCCCTCCGAGACGATCCGCAGGGCGTCGATGTCGAGCCCGCTGTCCGTCTCGTCCAGCACCGCCATCTTCGGCTCCAGCATCGCCATCTGCAGGATCTCGTTGCGCTTCTTCTCGCCGCCGCTGAACCCGTCGTTCACGTAGCGGGAGGCGAAGGAGGCGTCCACCTTCAGGAGCTGCAGCTTCTCCGTGAGCTTCTTCTGGAAGGCGAACACGTCCATGTCGCCGTTCTCCTCGCTCCGACGCGCGTTCACGGCGGTGCGCAGGAAGTTCGAGATCGACACGCCGGGAATCTCGGCCGGGTACTGGAAGGCGAGGAACAGCCCTGCGCGGGCCCGCTCGTCGGGCTCCATCTCGCCGATGTCCACGCCGTCCAGGAGGATCCGGCCCTCGGTCACCTCGTAGCCGGGATGCCCGGCGATCACCTTGGCGAGGGTGCTCTTGCCCGATCCGTTCGGGCCCATCAGGGCGTGCATCTCGCCCGGCCGGATCGTGAGGTCCACCCCCTGGAGGATCTCCAGGCCGGTCTCCTCCACTCGGGCGTGGACGTCGCGAATCTCGAGAAGGTGCTCGGACATGCTCCTGGCGCTCCTGTCGCGTTCTTCTGATTGCATCTCTGATTCCCTGCGCGGCGAAGGCTCGTCCGGCCCTGCGTTCCGCGGGCGGGACACCGCTCCTAGTCGAGAACGATTCTCGATTGGGACCGCCAACCTACACTCGTTGAGAACCAGTTTCAAGTGCGGTGGGTCCGCTGCGTGGGACACCGCCTCCGCCTACTTTGTTCCGCGTCGAAACGGGCCCGGGAGCCGGCCGGGCGGCCCCGGCTCGGGACAGGAAACCCAGGCAGGAGCGTACAGGATGCGGGCGGCTTTCTTTCGTGACCATGGCGGGCCCGAGGTGCTGGAGGTCGGCGAGGCGCCGGAGCCCGTCGCGGCGCACGGAGACGTGATCGTCGGCGTGCGCGCGGTGGCGCTGAACCATCTCGACCTGTGGGTCCGGCGCGGCATCCCGGGGCTCGAGCTCGAGCTTCCGCACATCGGCGGATCCGACGTGGCGGGGGTGGTCGAGGCGACGGGCGCCGGGGTGGAGGGCTGGGAACCGGGCGACCGGGTGGTCGCGAACCCCGCGCTGTGGTGCGGGGAGTGCGAGGCCTGCGACCGGGGTCAGGAGCCCCTGTGCCACTCCTTCGCGATCCTCGGAGAGCACGTACGCGGGGGCACGGCGGAGCGGGTGCGCGTCCCGGCCACCAACCTGTTCCGGATCCCGGACGGGCTGGACTTTCCCGTCGTCGCCGCGGCGCCGCTCGTGTTCCAGACCGCGTGGCGCGCCCTCGCCTCCCGGGCCCGGCTCGCCGCGGGCGAGACGCTGCTCGTGACGGGCGGCTCCGGCGGCGTGTCGACCGCCGCGATCCAGATCGGACGCCACCTCGGGGCGCGCGTCCTCGTCCTCACCTCGGGGACGGAGAACGTGCGGCGCGTCGAGGAGCTGGGCGCCGATGCCGCCATCGATCGCCTGGCGGCGGACCTCGTGCCGGAGACGCGGCGCCTCACCGACGGCCGCGGCGTGGACGTGGTGCTCGACTCGGTGGGCGAGGCGCTGTGGTCCGACTGCCTGCGCTGCCTCGCGCCGGCCGGCCGCCTCGTGACGTACGGTGCGACCACCGGGCCCGCGGCGCGGCTCGACATCCGGCACGTGTTCTGGAAGCAGCTCTCGGTGATCGGGACGACGATGGCCGCGCGCCGCGAGTTCGAGGAGGTCATGGCGCTGGTGGCGGACGGCGCCCTGCGGCCCGTGGTGGACGACGTTCTGCCCCTCGACCGGATCCGCGAGGCGCACGAGCGGCTCGAGGCGGGCGGGGTGTTCGGAAAGCTGGTGCTGGTCCCGTGAGGACGAGGAGGCGGTGAGTCTCGTCGGGCGGATCGAGAGGACGGGCGACGCCGCGGTCCGTCTCATCCGGAATGGCTGGTTCATCGCCCTCGCCGTCGGCCTGTTCCTGACCTGGATCGTCCTCCTCGACCCCGGTGCCGATCCGGACATGTTCGCGCGGGTCGCCGTCGGGCGCATCGTGGAGCGGGACGGCTCGGTGGCCGCGGCGGACCCGTTCGCCTACACGACCACGCACGAACGCTGGGTGGACCACGAGTGGTTGGCCGGCGTCGCCATGTGGCAGTTGGCGAAGGCGGGCGGAGACCGGGCGCTCCTGGGGCTGGCGATCCTCGGGGTGTTCGGTTGCGTGTTCCTCACCGCCGCGGCACAGCGCCGCTACGCCGGCCGGGCGGCGGGTGCGGTCGCCTGGCTGGCGCTCTGCCTTCTTCCGCTTCCCTGGGTCTGGATGAGCGTCGTGCGCTCGCGCGCGCTCACCTACGTGTTGCTGCCGCTCTTCCTGCTGATCCTCGTCGAATACCGGCGGAAGAAGGCCCCGGCGCTCCTGCTCGTCCTTCCCCCCCTGATGGTCATCTGGGCGAACTGGCACGGGGGATTCGTGATGGGGCTCGGGTTCCTCGGGCTCACGGCGCTGGGAGCGCTGCGCGACGGTCTTCGTTTTGCCGCACCCCTGCTTCTCGCCGCTGCGGCGTGCGCGCTCGTGACCCTCGTGAACCCCTACGGACTGGAATACTGGTCCTATCTGCGCGACGCGCTGACCATGGACCGGTCGACCCACATCGGGGAGTGGGGACCCCTCTGGGGACAACCCCGCCTCCTGGCATGGGTCGCGATGGTGGCGGTGGCGTGGCTGCTGTCGCTCGCACGGAGATTCCGCACCCGCGAACGGGAAGTGCCGCCCGAAGCCGTGCTCCTGCCGGCCGTGTCCCTGGCGTTCGCCGTGGACTCGAACCGCCTGGCGGCGGCGTTTCTCGTGACCGTGGCCGTATTCGGCGCCGACAGCCTCGAGCCGCTGGCCCGAAGGGTGGCGCGCTTCGCGCAGGCCGTGCCCGTGGCCTGGCGCCGCTCCCTGGCGCTCGTCGGCGTGCCGTCGCTCCTGGCGCTCGGCATTCCGGCGGCGAGTGTCGCGCTGGGGCGCGGCGGCCCGGCGCTGCGGTACGACATGTACCCGGTTCACGCCCTCGAGTGGCTGCGGGAGTCGCGGCCCGGTGGGAACGTCCTGGTGAGATTCGATCTCGGCAGTTACGCCCTGTGGCGGCTGCACCCGCGCTTCCGGGTCTCGCTCGACGGCAGGTACGAAGAAGTGTATCCGCAGTCGACGTTCGACGACGTCAAGCGGGCCTTCGCGCCCGGGGCGGACGGACACGAGGAGGCGTTCGCCCGGGTGCGGCCCGACTTCATCGTCCTCTCGAACGACCACGAGGCGGCTTCCAGGCCCCGGATGTTCGGGGAGGAGTGGGCCGTGGTCTACCGGGACGAGGCGTTCACGATCCTTGCGGAGGCCCGGGGGAACGTCGTTCCCGCGACCGGGCCCGAAGAGGTACGACCGACATGGGAACCGCTGTTCTGATTCGTGGCC
>JAVVDU010000054.1:3639-11618 GCA_032251515.1 Gemmatimonadota bacterium | reverse complement strand
GCGCGCCACAGGTACCCGATCCCGATCCCCGCCGCCATGGCGAGGAAGATCCACAGGGTGAGCCAGCGATCGAGGAAGGAGAGCCGGCCCGCGACCGAGGACCGGGCCGCCGCGGCGCTCACGCCGGCGCTCCCGCGTCCTCCGGCCGTGTCCCGCAGCGCACGGCCCGCATCTCCCGCAGCCGCGCCCCGAGGTCGGGCACGTCGGGGGCGGGCAGCCGCTCGCGCAGCACGGCGAGCACCGCCGCGACGAGCGGCGAGGGCGTGGCGGGCGGGCCGTAGTAGACCCACTGCCCCTCGCGGCGGTCCTCCACCAGCCCGGCCTCGCGCAGCGTGCGCAGGTGCCGGCTGGCGGCGGATTGCGAGAGCCCCAGGAACGCCTCGACCTCGCACCCGCACAGGTCTCCCTCCCGGAGCATCAGGGCGAGGATCTCGAGACGCGGCTCCTCGGACAGGGCCTTGAACAGCCGAGCTGTGTCGCGCATGCGGCGTCCTCCGCGGGGGGTCGACGGGCGGTCGCGGCTGGCATCCGGGCTGACCAGCCACCGGCTCTCTGAACCGGTAAACCCGGTTAAGCGGGTATAAGCATACGGATGGGAGACGAGAGCGGCAAGGGGACGGGAGGAAGGCCTCAGGCGATACGCCACCAGGGCGCGGCGAGGATGCCGTCGCCGAGCCACTCCGTCGAGGTCCCGCCGTGCAGGAGCAGGCCGCCGGCCACGCGCTTGCCGTACTCGTCCCGGAACGATCGGAGACCGGCCGCCTTCGCGGCGGTGGGGCGCTCGGTCGTCGTGACCTCCACGGCGAGGAGACGGTCGCCGGACTCGATCACGAAGTCGACCTCCCGGCCGCTTCGCGTCCGCCAGTAGAAGATGCCCGGGCGCTTTCCAACCGCCGCATCCCGCCAGGCCAGCAGGTCCACGAGCACGAGGGTCTCCAGGTGCGCCCCGTCCGGCTCGTCATGCCCCGCCAGGCGGAGGGCGAGCGCCGTGTCGCACCAGAAGGCCTTCGGCGTGCGCATCAGCCGGCTCGTCCGGTTCGGGGTCCAGGCCGGCAGGCGCACGAACTGATGCGACGCCTCGAGCAGGTTCAGCCAGCGGTGCACCGTCGCCTGGGAGAGCTGCAGGTCCCGGCCGAGCTCCGTCTGGTTCAGCATGCGGCCCAGCCGGTGACAGGCCGCCTCCATGAGGCGCCGGAAGTCCACCAGGTTCTCGATGGATGCGAGGTCGCGCAGGTCCCGCTCCAGGTACGTGCGCACGTACCCGTCCAGCCAGATCGCCCGATCACCCGGGTCGGCGAGGTCGATGGCCGGGACGGGGTATCCGCCTGCGGCGACCGCCTCCCGCCAGCTCCGGGGCCCCCCCATCCGCGCCGTGAGGATGTCCGGCCACCGGACGACGGGCTCGTCCAGCAGTTCGGACCACGGACCGGGGCGTCCGTCGCCGGCCAGTTCGCCCTGGCTCAGCGGCCAGAGCGTCACGTAGGCCGCCCGCCCCGCCAGCGACTCCGAGACGCTTCGCATCAGGAGGAGGTTCGCCGAGCCGGTCAGGATGAAGCGCCCCGGGTACCGGTCGGCGTCAACGGCCTGCTTCACCGCCAGGAGGAGCTCGGGCACCCGCTGCACTTCGTCCAGGATGAGGTGCCGCCCGCGGGCGAGCAGGTCGGCGGGGGCGCGCTCGGCCTGGGCCCGCACGTCCAGGTCGTCCAGAGTGAGATAGGACCGCTTCCCGGGCAGGAGATCGCGGACGAGCGTGCTCTTGCCGGTCTGGCGCGCGCCGGTGACGACCACGACCGGCATGACATCCGCCATCCGGCGCACGGTGTCGGACAGGAACCGGGGCAGCAACAATCCATTCACGCCGTGAATGATATTCATTCATGTCGCGAATGACAAGTCGCCCCGTGCGGGCCGGTCGCGACGAGTCCGCCCCCGCCGTCAGCGCCGCCCGGCCAGCTCCGCCGCGACTTCCTCGGGCTCCACGCCCGCGGCGCGCCACAGGACGACGAGGTGGTACAGCAGGTCGGCCGACTCGGCGGCGAGCCGCCCGGGCTCGCCGATCGCCGCGAGCGCCGCCTCCACGGCCTCCTCGCCCACCTTCTGGGCGATGCGTGCCCGCCCGGCGGTGAACAGGCGGGCCGTGTAGGAGTCCGCGGGCCGCGTCCGCTCGCGCTCCGCCACGATCGCGGCGAGCTCGGCCAGCGCCGCGCCGAGGGACGGGGCCGCGTCCCCACCCTCCGACGTCCCCGCGTCGAAGCAGCTCCGGGTACCCGTGTGGCAGGTGGGGCCGTGCGGACGGGCCCGCACGAGCACCGCGTCCCCGTCGCAGTCCGACTCGATGGACAGCACGTCCAGCACGTTGCCGGACGACTCGCCCTTCTCCCACAGGCGCTCGCGGGAGCGGGACCAGAAGGTGACGCGCCCCGACTCGACGGTACGCGCCAGGGCCTCGGCGTTCATCCAGCCGACCATCAGGACGCGGCCGTCGGCGGCGTCCTGGACGACGGCGGGGAGCAGGCCGGAGTGCGGGTCGAAGCGGACTCCCGCGGCGAGCGGGCGGGTCTCGGGCGCAACGTCCATCGGTCAGCCCTCCACGGGACGCACCGGCACGCCCTGCGCGGCGAGCCGGCGCTTCAGGTCCGGGATCTCGAGCTCCCGGTAGTGGAACAGCGACGCGGCGAGGGCCGCCGAGGCGCCCGCCTCGAAGGCCTCGCGGAAGTGTTCGGGCCGGCCCGCCCCACCCGAGGCGATGACCGGCACGCCCACGCAACCACACACCGCCCGGAGCAGTTCCAGGTCGTAGCCGTCCTTCGTGCCGTCGCGGTCGATCGAGGTGAGGAGGATCTCGCCGGCCCCCAGCTCCGCCGCCCGGGCCGCCCACGCAACCGCGTCGAGCGGCGTGTCCTCCGTGCCCGCGGTGACGCGGAGCCGCCAGCGGGCCGGGTCGCCGGCCGGCACCCGGTACGCATCGATCGCCACCACCACGGCCTGCGACCCGAACCGCGCCGCGGCCTCGGAGATGAGCTCCGGGCGCCGCACCGCGGCGGTGTTGATCCCCACCTTGTCGGCCCCGGCGTGCAGGACGCGCCGCATGTCGTCCACCGTCCGCAGCCCGCCGCCCACCGTGAACGGGATGAACGCGCGGGCCGCCACCCGCTCGGCCAGTGCCACGGCCGTCCGCTCGTCCCGCCGGGTGGCCGTGACGTCCAGGAACACGAGCTCGTCGGCGCCCGCCTCGGCGTACCGCCTCCCCAGCTCGGCCGGGTCGCCGGCGTCCCGCAGGCCCTCGAAGCGGACACCCTTCACGACTCGCCCGTCCCGCACGTCCAGGCAGGGGACGATCCGGCGCTTCAGCACGCGGCCTCCCCGTCCGCGGCGTCGTCCCCGCCCGCGCCGAGCCCGCCGGCGGGTCCCGCGTCCGCCCCGTCCGCCCCGTCCGCCCCGTCCGCCGCCGCCAGGGCGTCCTCCAGCCGCAGCGTGCCCCGGTACAGGGCGCTGCCGATCACGCAGCCCTCCGCGCCGGCAGCCCGCAGGGCCCGCACATCTCCGGCATCCCGCACGCCGCCGGCCGCGATGACCCGGAATCCCTCGGCCACCAGCGCCCGCACCCCCTCCGCGTCCGGTGAGCCGAGGGTGCCGTCGCGGGTCGTGTCCGTGTACAGCACGAGCCGGATCCCGCAGGCGCGCAGCCGCGCGAGGAGGGCGTCCGGAGACAGGCCCGCGTCGGCCAGCCAGCCCTCGACCACCACCCGGCCGTCGCGCACGTCCACCGCGCCGGCCACCCGGTCGGGCCCCCAGCGGGACACCGCGGCGGCCGCGAATTCCGGGTCGCGGGCCGCCGCCGTGCCGAGGAGCACCCGGCGTACCCCGGACTCCAGGCAGGCGGCCGCGTCGGCCAGCGAGCGGATGCCGCCGCCCACCTGCACCGGCAGTCCCGTCCGGGCGACCAGGGTCCGCACCGTCTCCGCGTGCACGGGCCGCCCGTCGCGCGCCCCGTCCAGGTCCACCACGTGCAGGGCCCGCGCCCCCGCGTCCACGAACCCGCGGGCCACCGCGACCGGGTCGTCCGAGAAGCGGGTGACCTCGTCGTAGGAGCCGCGCAGGAGGCGGACGCAGGCGCCGTTCAGCAGGTCGATGGCCGGGTAGACGGTCACGCCGCGCCTCCCGCGTCCGCCCCGTCCGCCGTCAGCCCCGCCGCGCGGCAGAAGTTCGCCAGCACCCGCAGGCCCGCCGGGCCCGACTTCTCGGGATGAAACTGGACCCCGACCCGCGCCCCGCGTCGCGCCGCGGCCGGGAACGGCCCGCCGTAGTCGGCCCGCGCGATCTCCGTCTGCTCCGGGCAGGCGACGCGGAAGGAGTGGAGGAAGTAGAAGTGCGCCTCCGTCCCCAGTCCCTCGAACAGCGGGTCGGGTCGCAGCGCCGTGGAGTTCCAGCCGATGTGGGGCAGGGGGAGGGCGAAGCCGCCGGACGCGCCGGCCCGGGCGGGCACCGCGGCGCTGCCGGACGCGCCGGCCCGGGTGGGCACCCTGGCCCCGCCGCCGGCCGCGCCGAACCGCACCGTCTCGCCGGGCAGCAGCCCCAGGCAGGCGACGGGACGCCCGTCGGGCCCCGCCTCCGCGGAGCGCTCGCCGAGAAGCTGCAGCCCGAGGCACACGCCGAGCAGCGGACCCTCCCAGCTCCGCAGGGCATCGGCGAGGCCCCGCGCCTCGAGGGCCCGCATCGCCGAGGCCGCGGCGCCGACGCCGGGCAGGATCACCCCGTCCGCCCCGTTCAGGCGCCCGGGGGCCGCGGCGCGGCGGTGCGGCACGTCCAGCCGCTCGAGGGCCAGTTCCACGCTGCGCAGGTTCCCGGCGCCGTAGTCCACCACGGCGATCACAGGACCCCCTTGGTGCTGGGGATCTCGTCGCGCAGCCGCGGGTCCTCCTCGATCGCGGCCCGCAGGGCGCGGCCGATCCCCTTGAAGATCGCCTCCACCTTGTGGTGGTCGTTGCGGCCGTACTCGACCCTCACGTGCAGGTTCGCGCCGAGCGACTGCGCGAAGGCGCGCACGAAGTCCTCCACCAGCTCGGTGGGCAGCTCGCCCACCCGCTCGCGCCGGAACTCCGCCTCGAACACCACGAACGGCCGTCCGCCGAGGTCCAGCGCGACGCGCGCCAGCGCCTCGTCCATGGGCAGCAGGAACCCGTAGCGGCGGATGCCCCGCCGCTCGCCGAGCGCGTCGGCGAGGGCGGCGCCCAGGACGAGCCCCACGTCCTCCACCGTGTGGTGCTCGTCCACGTGCAGGTCGCCCTCGGCCCGGATCTCCGCGTCCAGCGCGGCGTGCCGCACCAGCAGCTCCAGCATGTGGTCGAAGAAGCCGATCCCGGTGGCGATCTCCGCCTTCCCGGTCCCGTCGAGGTCGACCCGCACCGCGACGCGGGTCTCGTTCGTGGCGCGCTCCGCCGCCCCGGGCCGGCTCACGCGGCGCCTCCCGCGGGGCCCGTGCGGCGATCGGCGCCTCCCGCGGCGCCCTCCGAACCGCCGTTCGCGCCTGCCGCCGCCAGCGGGATCGTCCCCGCCGGCCGCCGGCCCGCGAACGTGGTGAGCGCCTCCCAGCCGGCGGTGCGCGCCGCGTCCAGCCCGGCGCCGATCCCCTGCCCGAAGTGCTCGGGGGCGTGCGAGTCCGAGCCGACGGTCAGGAACGGGACGCCCTCCTCGCGGGCCCACGCCAGCACGGGGGTGTCGGGGTAGGGGACGCGCGGGAGCTGCACGACGCCGGAGGTGTTCGTCTCGATGCCGATCCCCGCCCGGGCCATCGCGGCGAGGACGGGCCGCGCCCGGTCCTCCACCTCGGCCGGGTCCACGTCGCCGTACGTCCGGTGGCCGTAGCGCTTCACGAGGTCGAAGTGGGCCACCGCGTCGAACGCGCCCCACGCCACGAGGTCGCCCAGCGCCTCCACGTACCGCCCGTACGTGTCGCGCGCCGGCCGCCCGGCGAAGAAGGCGTCGGCGTGCGGCCCGGACACGTCGATCCCGTCCACCTCGTGCAGCGAGCCGAGGACGAAGTCGAACGGCATCTCGCGGGCCAGGCGCTCCAGCGGCCGCGTCCAGGCCGGGCGGAACGCGAACTCCGCCCCGAAGCGGATCCGCAGTTCCGGGAACTCCCCGCGCGCCGCCTCCACCGCCGCCAGCTCGGCCTCGAAGCGCCGCAGGGCCTCGTCCAGCTCCACGTCCCACGACCCGTCCGGCCGCAGGGCCTCGACGTGGTTCGTGACGCAGATCTCCCGGAAGCCCGCCGCCGCCGCGGCCGCCGCGTGCTCACGCAGGGGCCGGGCGCCGTCCGACGAGGCGTGATCGTGGAAGTGGTAGTTCATCATCGTCCCAGCACCTCCCGCAGGCCGTCCAGGAACCGGTCGTTCTCGGCCGGCGTCCCCACCGTTACCCGCAGCGCCCCGTCGAGTCCCGGCAGGCCGCTCCGGTTCCGCACGATCACCCCGTGCCCGGCGGCCAGCGCCGCCTGCGCCGCGCCGGGGTCGGGTACGAAGAAGCAGAGGAAGTTCGCGTCGGAGGGCAGGACGCGGAGCCCCAGCGCCGCGAGCGCCCCGGCCAGCCGGCCGCGCTCGGCCACCAGGCGCGCCGTCCGCTCGCGCACCAGGTCGGCGCGGTCCAGGGCGAGCGTCGCCGCCCGGGCCGCCGGGGCCGACAGGGGATAGGGAAGGCCGAGCCGCGACAGGGCCTCCACGAGCGGCGGCGCGCCGGCGAGCCACCCGACGCGCGCCCCGGCCAGGCCCCACGCCTTGGAGAAGGTGCGCAGCACCACGAGACGCTCGAGCGGGCCCTCGCCTCCCGCGAGCCGCAGCAGCGAGGCGTCCTCGCCGGCGAAGTCGACGTACGCCTCGTCCACCGCCACCAGCCCCCGCACCCGGCCGAGCAGCCCGAGGACGCGGTCGCGCGACAGGAGCCGGCCGGTGGGATTGTTCGGCGAGCACAGGAACACGAGCTTCGCGCCGCGTGCCGCCGCGGCCGTGAGGTCGACGTCCAGGTCGAACTCCGCGTCCAGCATCACCTCCCGCGCCCGCGCCCCGTGCGCCGCCGCGCGCTGGGCGTACACGCCGTAGCTGGGGGCGGGGACGACCACCGGGTCGCCGGGGCCGGCGACCGCGCGCACCAGCAGGTCGATCGCCTCGTCCGAGCCGTTCCCGAACCACAGGGCCTCGGGCCGCACCCCCGTCCGCTCCGCCAAGGCCGTCCGCAGCGCGCCGTTCGCCGGGTCCGGGTAGCGGTGCAGGTCGTCGCCCAGCTCGGGGACGGGCGTGCCGAGCGCGTTCTCGTTCGCGTCCAGGAGGATCCCGCCCCGGTGCTGCGAGCGGGCCGTGACGTAGGCCGGCACGGACGCCACGTGGGGGCGGAGCAGCTCGGCGATCGCGCTCACCGGTCCTCCCCGCGGGCCGCCGCGTCGCCCGCAGCCCCCCCCGTCTCCCGCGCCCGCACCGACGCGGCGTGGGCCGGCAGCCCCTCCCACTCGGCCAGCGCCACGATGGCCGGGGCGAGGGCGGCGAGCCCCTCGCGGCCGATCTCCTGCGCCTGGATCCAGCGGCCGAAGTCGTCCAGCGCGAGGCCCGAGGCGCCCCGCGCCCGCCGCGCCGTGGGCAGCACGTGGTTCGTGCCGCTCGCGTAGTCGCCCGCCGCCACGGGGGCCCACGGCCCGAGGAACACCGATCCCGCTTGGTCCACCCGCGCGAGGTCGGCGCGCGGGTCGCGGCGCAGCAGCACGAGGTGCTCGGCCGCCAGGCGGTTCACCCACGCCGCGCCCTCGGTGTCGCCACCGTTGGCCGGGCCCGCGGCGTCCGCGTCGCTGTGGCCGGGGCCGTCGTCCGCCGCGCCCTCCGCGTCGCCGCCGTCCGCCACCAGGATCGCCGACGCGGCGAGGCTGGCGCGGGCCGACGCTGCGGTGGGCCCGCCGGCGAGCGCCGCCAGCGCCCGCCCCGTCTCGTCCGCCGCGC
>JAVVDU010000054.1:0-3539 GCA_032251515.1 Gemmatimonadota bacterium | reverse complement strand
GCCGCTCACCGCATCACCTTCTCGACCGGCAGGACGAGGATGTCCGAGCCGCCGGCCTCCTTCAGCCGCTCCATCGCCTCCCAGAACACGTCCTCCTCCACCGCGGCGTGGATCGCCACCATCCCGGGGTCGGCGAGCGGGATCACCGTGGGGCTGCGCATGCCGGGCAGGATCTCGCGCACCCGCGGCAGCGCCGCGGCGGGGGCGTTCAGGGTCACGTACTTGAGGCGGCGGGCGGTGAGCAGGCCGTCCACCCGGACGCGCAGCCGGCCGATCCGGGCGCGGCGCGCCGGCTCGGCCAGCGCCGCGGGGTTGCCGAGCAGGCAGGCCTCCGACTCGAACACGTCGCCGATCCGGCGCAGGTCGTTCATGCGCAGCGTCGTGCCGGTCGAGACGAGGTCGCAGATCGCGTCGGCCACGTCGAGGGCCGGGGCGATCTCGGCCGCGCCGCGCAGCTCGATCACCTCCGCCCCGATCCCGCGCTCCGCCAGGAAGCGGCGCAGCGAGCGGGGGTGGGTCGTGGCGATCCGCCGCCCGTCCAGGTCCTCGGGGCGCCGCGCCGCGTCGGCGGTCGGCACGGCCAGCGCCAGGGTGCACATCCCGAACCCGAGGGGGGCGAGGACCTCCACCTCCGCCTCCTTCTCGAGGACGACGTTGCGGCCGGCGATCCCGAGGTCCGCCACGCCGTCGCTCACGTACTCGGGGATGTCGTCGTCGCGCACGAACAGCACCTCGACGTCGGCGTTGCGGCAGCGCGTGAACAAGCGGCGTTCCTCGTCCTCGAACTCCAGGCCGACGCCGAGCAGCAGGTCGACGCTGTGGCGGCTCAGCCGTCCGCTCGCCTGGAGCGCGATGCGCAGGCTGTCTCCGTTCCTCGGGGGTGCGGGTACCATCGTCCGGTGCTCCTGTCCGTTCTGTCGTCCGCGGGCGCCGCCGACGGGCCGGACGTCCGGCCCGGCCGCGACGGTCCGCCGGGAAACGAAAAAACGGGGCGCCGGCTCCGGAGAGCGGGCGCCCCGTTTCGGGGTCGTGTGGGGACCGGCCGGTCCTACCTCACGGGCGCACGCCTCCGGGACCACGCGGGGCGTGGCCGTGGTGCGAGTGTCCGTGGAACCGACAGCGGCCGTCCATGGCTTGAGGTTCTACGCGGGCCGGCCGGACGTGTCAAGCCGCCGTTCCGCTCCGGGCCGCGCCGGTGTACCGTTACAGAGTCGCCGTGCGGCGACGAAGCGAAGCGGAGGATCCGGACCAAGGAGTCAGACGATGCGGAACGACCACGCCCGACACGGACGCATGGCGTCCCCGGCCCGGCGGCTCGCCGGCCCGGCGGCGGCGCTGGCGATCGGCCTGCTTTCGGGCTGCGCGGTGAATCCCGCCACGGGCAGCTCGATGCTGTCGCTGGTGAGCGAATCGCGCGAGATCGAGATGGGCCAGGAGTTCAAGGTCCAGGTGGACCAGCAGCAGGGGATCTACGACGAGAGCCCGGAGCTGTCGGCGTACGTGGACAGCGTGGGCCAGGCGCTGGCGGCCGTCTCCGAGCGGCCCGACCTGCCGTGGTCGTTCCAGATCGCCGATGAGCCGGTGGTGAACGCGTTCGCGCTGCCGGGCGGGCCGATCTACCTGGCGCGCGGCCTGCTGGCCCACTTCAGCTCCGAGGCGGAGATGGCCTCGGTGCTCGGCCACGAGATCGGACACATCACGGCCCGCCACATCGTGGAGGCGATCAGCCGCCAGCAGCTCGCCCAGCTCGGGTTCGTGGCCGGGATGCTGGCCGTGCCCGAGCTGCAGCCGTTCAGCAACGAGCTGGGCGGGGCGCTCGGAGTGCTGTTCCTGAAGTTCGGGCGCGACGACGAGTCGCAGTCCGACGCGCTGGGCTTCCGCTACATGACGCGTCTCGGCTACGACCCGGTCGAGGCGGTGACGATGTTCCAGGTGCTCGACCGGCTGCGGGCGGAGTCGGGACGCGACGTTCCCGAGTGGCAGTCCACCCACCCCGACCCCGGCAACCGGGTGGCGGACGCCCGCGCCCGCGTCGACTCGGCCGGCAACCCGGGCGGGATCGTGCGCACGGACGTGTACCTGGACCGCATCGACGGGCTGGTGTGGGGCGAGGACCCGCGCGAGGGCTACTTCCAGGAGCAGCGGTTCATCCACCCGGAGCTCGCGTTCGAGTTCACGCTGCCCGAGGGGTGGGAGAAGCGGAACACGCGCCAGGCCGTCCTCGCCCGCAGCCCGGAGAACGACGCCGCGTTCGAGCTCACCCTGGCGCAGGGGACGCCCGACGCCGCGGCGCGCGCCTTCTTCGCCCAGCAGGGCGTGGACGGGCGCGGCACGACGCGCCGCACGGTGAACGGTCTGCCCGCCGTGGTGGGCACCTTCCGAGCCTCCACGCAGAGCGGTACGCTGGAGGGGCTCGTCAGCTTCATCGAGCACGGCGGCAACACGTACCGGCTGCTCGGCTACGCTCCCGCCTCCCGCATCGGGCGGCACTCCACCTCGCTCGAGCGCACGCTGGACAGCTTCCGCGAGGTGACCGAGCGGCGGCTGCTCGACGTGGAGCCGCAGCGGATCGATGTGGTGACCGTGGAGGAGCCGATGTCGGCGGAGCGGTTCCTCGAGCGCTATCCGTCCGAGGCGGAGCACGCCGACGTGCTGCGGATCAACGGGCTGCAGCCCGCGGAGTGGATCGAGGCGGGCACGAAGCTGAAGCGGATCGTCGGCACCGGCGGCCCGACGCGCTGAGGCGCCGACGTCCGCGCCGATGTCCGCACCGACGTCCGCGCCGACGTCCGCACCGCTGGCCCGGATTCTGCGAGCCGGGGGAGGGCGACCGGCCCGGTGCGCCGGCTCCCACCGGGGGGCGGTACGCGCCGTACGGCGCCGGTACGCGCCGGAACGCCCGTCCGGAGCGGGTCATCGCGCCGCCGGCCTCGCGGCGCGCCGCCGCTCCGGCCGAGACAGGACGCGGACCCGCGGTCCGCGCACTCAAGGAGGGATCCTTGCATTACGCCAAGCTGACCGTCGCGGCGCTCGCGGCCGTCCTGCTCCTCACCCCGGCCGCCGGGCGCGCCCAGGACCGGCCCATCGCGTCGGTCCAGGCGCACGGGTCGCTCGTGATCCCGCTCGACACGTTCGAGGACATCACCGAGGTCGGCGGGGGCTTCGGGGGGGCGGCTCTGTGGCACTTCCACCCGAACTGGGCCCTGCGCGGCGACGTCGACGTGATGAAGCTGAACGAGCGGGACACGGAGACCGGCTTCGTCGCCGGGCCGCCGGTGGACCTGCTGTACGTGGGCGGCGGGGTCGAGGTCTCCTTCGGGCCGCCGCGCTACCAGGACGTGCCGCTCACCTTCGCCCTGCACCTGGGCGGCGGGACGCTCAACTTCGACGTGGACGAGACCTTCTTCGCGCCGCACCTGGCCTCCTCCATCGACGAGTGGTATCCGGCGCTGAACGGCGGCGGGCAGGTGGGCTACCAGCTCACCGAGTACCTGAACCTGTTCTTCCAGACGCAGGCCTACCTGATCTTCTTCGACGAG
>JAVVDU010000053.1:8724-11801 GCA_032251515.1 Gemmatimonadota bacterium | reverse complement strand
CTGTCCGTTTCCCGGCCACCCGCACCTCCAGCAGGGCGCCGGGATCCGGGGCCTCCGGGCCGACGGCCGCCGAAGTCCCGAGCGACGGCACCCGGATCGTCTGCCGGGAGCGGCCCGGCGCGGCGCGCGCCGCACCCTCGCGCAGAATGCCGCGGTCCGGGTCCTGGAACCGGAACTCGTACACGGTCTCCTCCGCCGTGCGGGTGCCGTCGCGCAGGCCGAGGTCCAGGAAGGAGACGGCGAGGAGGTTCTCCCCGCCGGCCGGGGCCTTCTCCACCCGGGGCTCTTCGATCGGCGTTATGCGGCCGTACCAGTGCTCCACGATCCGGTCGCGCCGGAAGGACAGGATCTCCGCCAGGGTGTCGGCCGCCGCGGGGTCCGAGAACCGGCCGGCGGTCACCGCAGCCCGGATCTCGTCGTCATCGAACGCCGCCACGAGCTTCGCGCCCCAGTAGCCGTCCCGGTCGGTCATGCGGGCGAAGGCGCCGCTGCCGAACCGGGGGGTCCAGGCGCCGGGGTCGAATTCTTCTACCTGCATCCAGCCGATGGAAGGGTGGGGCACGTCGTAGTCCACCGTCTTCCACGCCGGCCGCAGGAACCCCAGGGAGAGGAGGCGCGTCAGCGTGCCGCCCACGTCCACTCCGGCGGCACGGGAGGTCCCGGGATCGAGCGGCTCGAGGGTGCCGCTTCCCAGCGTCTCGCCGAAGTCGATCAGGTGGTGGCGCACGTAGCCGGGCTCGACGTAGGTGTCCAGCGTGTTCGAAAAGTTCAGCTCCACGTGGTTCAGCCACGCCGCGACGACGTACAGACCGCGCAGCTCGCGCCGGTACTCGTGCAGGTAGTAGTCGTTGGGGTCGTCCTCGCGCCGGCCCTCGAACCGGAACGGTCCGAGCGGGACGCCGGGGAGGATCCGGCTGGCGACCGCGAGGAGGCGCCCGTCGGGCAGGGCCTCGATCCTCTCCAGCACCTCCCAGAGGTCCTCGTCGCGCACCGGGCGCATCGGAACGCCGTTCGTGGTGGGGCCGCCGTGGTTTCCGCCGGCCGCCGCGACGGCCGGGTCCGTCTCGTCCTCCGGGTCGACTTCCACCATCACGGATGGGTCGAGGGCGAGGCGGCGCGGATCGAACACGAACACGGAGTTCTCCGGCGTGTGGTAGCCGGCCGCCCACAGGAGCCGGGACGAGATCACGTCCGCCGCCGTGGCCAGGTGACGGTACCCCGGCGGGTCGAACTTCAGCAGGAAGCGGTCGCCGCGGTCGTCCTCCACCGTGAACCCGGGCGTGCGGCCCGTGCTGAGGCCGACGATACGGAGCACCCCGCTCGTGTCGGGGCCGCTGGTCACCGGGCCGCGGGCCACCTCCTCCGGCGTCATGTCCCGGTAGCCGTTCCGCCGCTCGAACCACGACGAGCTCACGACGTCGTCGAACCGCGTCAGGTTCACGGCCTCCTGCTCGGGACCGAACCAGCGGCGCAGCCCCACGAGACGCCCCGCACCGCCGATGACCGGGGCGTCCGACACGCGCCAGAACTCGGGGGGGAAGTTCGGCTCGGGCGGCGGGACCGGGAGCGTGTCGATCCACGCGATGGGCTCGGGGGCCCCCGGGGCGGGGCCGTTGGCCGTGCCGCACCCGCCCGCCGCCAGCACGGCCACGGCCGCCAGGCCCGGAAACGCGCCGCGCGGCCGCATCAGAACGTCACCCCGACCTGGAAGCGGACCTGGGTGTCCTCGCTGCTGAACCCGACGTAGAACTGGCCGACCGGGCCCTCCTCGCCCACCAGCCGGATCCCCACGCCGTAGGAGGAGCGCAGATCGCCGGTGGAAAAGGAGCCCAGGGTGCGGGACACGCCGCCCTCGTCCCAGAACAGGAAGCCCTCCAGCCCGCTGCGCCCCGAGTAGTCCTCCCAGATCCCGTAACGCCACTCGGCCGACAGGACGATCCCGGTACGGTCGCGGAACCGGCCGCCCTCGAAGCCGCGCGGGCCGGAGCGCGCCCCACCGAGCCGGGCGAGCTGGTAGAAGGGGATGTCCGTCCCGTCCGTGAGCTCGTTCACCTCGAGGTGTGCGCGCAGCGCCAGGGCCTGCCCCGGGCTCACGGGTACGTACTGGCGCGCCTCGCCCTCGAAGCGGTGGAAGTCGGAGTCCGTGCCGTCGACGCCGCGGAACAGCGACGTGCCGAGCCGCAGCCAGCTCCCGCTCGTCTGCAGCCCGCGGCGGCGCGTGAAGTCCCCGATCGCCGACGCGTCGAGACGGACGAACTTCCCCCGGATGCCGACCCCGAAGGGCGGGTCGTCCGCGAAGGTGTCCTGCAGGTCCGGCTCGCCGCCGTCGAAGCCGCGGTCGATGCGGCTGTCCTCGAAGGCGACGCCCAGCCCGAGCCGCAGGTCGGAGCCGGGCCGGACCCAGGCCGCGGCGCCGAGCTCCTGCACGTCCCGCAGGAAGTCGGAGCCCGCCTCCTCGGGACTGTCGCTGCCGAGTCCCCAGAACTGGTCCTCCGCGTCCCGGCGCCAGACGTAGCCGCCTCGCACCCCGCGCGCGGAGTCCCCCAGCGCGATGCCGAACCCGTGCCGCTGCGACCCCCGGATGGAGATGCCGGAGTGGGCGAAGAAGGGAGCGAACCGCTCGAGCCGCACCTCGAACCCGAGGCCACTGCGCGTGCCGATCGAGGCGAGCCGGGGGTCGAGCCCCCAGGCCCGCGCCGCGAGGATCCCGCGCACCGGTGGCGCCGGCTCGGGCCGGGTCAGGAAGCCGAGCAGACCCGCTCCCGTCTCGACGGACCAGCGCACGGGGACGAGGGCGACCCGGAACGGCGTCTCGATGACGTCGACGGCGTCGGTGGGGGGGCGCGGCGGCGGCCGGCGCAGGTCGGCCCGGACCGCGGCGGCGCTGTCCAGCTCGGCGGGCGTCGGCCGGGGCGCCTCCTGGGCGCTGGCATCGAGGATGACGGCCGAATTGGCGAGTCCCGCGCACAGCAGGGCGGCTGCCAGGCGACTGGAGGCTGCCCGCCGGCGGCGGGTCGGGAAGTCAGTCCGTCCGATCGTGCGTCCTCCTCGGCGGTTCGGGTCGCGCGGCGCGGCGG
>JAVVDU010000053.1:0-8624 GCA_032251515.1 Gemmatimonadota bacterium | reverse complement strand
TCAGTCCGTCCGATCGTGCGTCCTCCTCGGCGGTTCGGGTCGCGCGGCGCGGCGGCCCGCGCGGCGGCCGGCGCGCGAACGCCGGGACCGGGGCCCGCGCCCGCGCTCCCGGCGTCCGCAACATATCCCCCCGGCGGCCCCCGGGGTTCCCGGCGCCCTCACCACCCCAGCAGGTACGCGAAGACCAGGGGGGCCACGATGGTGGCGTCGGACTCGATCACGAACTTCGGCGTCGGCAGGTCGAGCTTGCCCCACGTGATCTTCTCGGTGGGGATCGCGCCGGAGTAGGAGCCGTAGCTGGTGGTGGAGTCGCTGATCTGGCAGAAGTAGCCCCAGTAGGGGCAGGGCAGCTCGAGGTCCTGGTGCAGCATCGGCACCACGCAGATCGGGAAGTCGCCCGCGATCCCGCCGCCGATCTGGAAGAAGCCGACGGTCGTCCGCGCCTCTTCGGGCGGTATGGCCGCGCCGTGGCCCGGCGGGCGGGACGCGCCGCCGCCCGCCGTCAGCATCGCGCGCACGGGCGCGCCCATCGTGGTCTCCTCGTACCAGTCGGCCAGGGCGAGCATGTACTCGATCCCGCTGCCCACGACGTCCGGGCGCGAGATCTCGCCGCGCAGCACGTTCGCGGCGAAGATGTTCCCCATCGTCGAGTCCTCCCAGCCCGGCACGAACAGGGGAAGGTCCCGCCGGGCGGCGGCCACGAGCCAGGAGTGCTCGGGGTCGGTCTGGAACGAGTCCTCCAGGACGCCGCTGCGGACGAGCTCGTAGAAGAACTCGTGCGGCAGGCGCCGCTCGCCCGCCGCGTCCGCTTTCTTCCAGGCCGCCAGGATGTGCCGCTCGAGGGCCCGGAACGCCTTCTCCTCCGGGATGCAGGTGTCGGTGACGCGGTTCAGGCCCCGGCTCTCGAGGTCCTTCTCCTGCTGCGGGGCGAGGTTCCGCCACTCGGGGATCCGCACGTAGTGGTCGTGCGCCACGAGGTTGAACAGGTCCTCCTCGAGGTTCGCGCCCGTGCAGGTGATGGCGTGCACCATGTCGCGCCGGATCATCTCGGCCAGCGACAGGCCGAGCTCGGCGGTGCTCATCGCGCCGGCCAGGGTGACCATCATCTTGCCGCCGCCGTCGATGTGGACCCGGTAGGCTTCGGCCGCGTCCTTCAGGCTCGCGGCGTTGAAGTGACGGTAGTGGCGCCGGATGAACTCGTGGACGCTCACCTCGGACCTCCGGGCTCGGCGGACGGGACGATCGTGCGGCTCGAACGCGGGGAGACTAGCCCGGCGCCCGCCGGCCGGCAAACGGCCGCCGCTTCGCGTGCCCGCCCGGGTCCACGGGTCCCGGACGGGGGGCCCGGCTCCGTTGCGCGCCGGCCCGGACGGGCCGAGGATCCGCCGCAGGGGCGGGGCCGCGCGGGCCCCGCAGCAACGGGACGCGGAGGAGCGATGCGACTCGAGTTCTGGGGGGCGGCGCGCGAGGTGACGGGCTCCATGCACCTGCTGCAGGTCGGCTCGCGGAAGGTGCTCGTGGACTGCGGGATGTACCAGGGCCGGCGCAAGGGCGCCTTCGAGCGGAACCGCAACCTGCCGTTCGACGCCGCGTCGGTTGACGCCGTTCTCCTCACGCACGCGCACCTCGACCACGCGGGGAACCTGCCGAGCCTGGTGCGGTCGGGCTTCCGCGGCGCGATCTGGAGCACCCGGGCCACCGCCGACCTGTGCGGCACGATGCTCGCCGACTCGGCCCACATCCAGGAGAGCGACGTCCGCTACGTGAACCGCCGCCGCCGGCGGCAGGGCAAGCGCCCGTTCGAGCCGCTGTACACGGCGGCCGACGTGCGCCGTACGATGCGGCTGTTCGAGGGGACCGACTACGGCGCGTGGTTCGAGCCCGTCCCCGGCGTGCGAGCCCGCTTCCACGATGCGGGGCACATCCTGGGCTCCGCCTCCATCGAGGTGGAGGCGAGCGAGGGGAGCCGCACCGTGCGGATCGCGTTCAGCGGGGACGTCGGCCGCAAGGGGCTGCCGATCCTGCGCGACCCCGAGGTGCCGGCCGGGGCGGACTACGTGGTGCTCGAGAGCACCTACGGGAACCGGCACCACGAGCCGCCGAGCCGGGCGAAGGAATTCCTGCTCGACTGCGCGCGGTCGGCGTGCGAGAAGGGGGGCAAACTCCTCATCCCGTCCTTCGCCCTGGGGCGCACGCAGGAGATCGTGTACCGGTTGAACCAGCTCTGGGAGGAGGGGGCGCTGCCGCAGATCGACGTGTTCGTGGACAGTCCCCTGGCGATAAACGTGACGGAGGCGTTCCAGCGGCACCCCGAGTGCTGGGACCGGGAGATGCTGGAGACCCGCGACACGGACTCGGACGGGGACCCGCTCGGCTTCCGGCGCCTCCGCTACGTGCGCGAGGCGGAGGAGTCCAAGACCCTGAACACCCGGAAGGGCCCCGCCATCATCATCGCCGCCTCCGGGATGTGCGAGGCAGGCCGCATCCTGCACCACCTCCTGAACCACGCCGGCAAGCCGAACACGACGATCCTGTTCGTCGGCTACCAGGCGGAGCACACCCTGGGACGGCGGATCCTCGAGGGGAAGAGCCCCGTGCCGGTGTTCGGCGAAGAGGTGGAGATCCGGGCGCGGGTGGAGCGGGCCGACGCCTACAGCGCGCACGCCGACCGCGAAGAGCTGCTCGCCTGGGCGGAGCGGGCGCGGGAGACGGGAAGCGTGCAGCGGTACTTCCTCGTGCATGGCGAGCCGGAGTCCGCCGAGGCGCTGGCCGGGGGGATCCGGGCGGGCGGCGCGGCGCCGGTGGAGGTGCCGGAGCGGGGCGCGGGGTTCGAGCTGTAGCGGCGTTCCGGTCTCCGGCTACGGGACCTCGACCCAGGTGCGACCGGTGAGGCTGGTGCGCCCGGTGGCGTGGTCGCGGACGCGGACGGCGAGCTCGTAGCGGCCGCGGGGCGTGCCGCCGAGCTCGAGGCGGACGTGGTGGCGTCCGACGGGGTGCGCGCCCGCGGGAGCGGAGGCGGCGAAGGCGAGACGCCAGGCGACGGCGGCGGGGTCGAGGTCCCAGCCGCGCTCGGCCTCGCCTTCGTCCACGAGGCGGAGCTCCACGTCGTAGGTGCCGCCGGGGGAGAGGCCGTAGGCCTCGAAGTAGACGTGGGCGGCGCCGTCCGGGCCGGGCAGGTGGGCGGGGCTGACGCGCAGGAAGCGGACGCCGTCGCGGGTCCAGGAGCCGCCGGAGTCGGGAGCGAAGGCGATGTCGGACAGCGACGGGAGGGCCGGGGCCGGCAGGGCGGCGACGAGGGTGTCGCGCAGCCAGTTGCCGCGGGGCCGGCCGTCCTTCCCGGAGCCGGGCTCGCGGACGACGAGAGTGAACGGGTAGGTGCCGGGGGGCAGGACGCGGACGAGGCGGAGCACGAGGCCGGACTCGTCGGAGAGCCGCTCGTCGCGGGCGCGGGCGAGCTCGGCGTCCGCGGCGTCCTCGAGGATCTCGGCGCCGGCGCGCAGGGCGAGGCGGGCCTCGGCGCGGTAGGCGACCGTGTCGCCCTCGCGGCGGGCGAGGTCGCCGGTGCGCACGAGGGCGACAAACCAGGCGGCGACCTCGCCGGAGGCGGGGTCGGCGAAGCGGAGGGCCTCGAGGGCGACGCGCACGCGCGGCTCGACGGCGGGGACGTCGGGCACGCGGGTGACGACCTCCTCGGCCGCGGCCCAGTTCTCCTGGTACTCGCGGTGCAGCTCCTCCTGGATCCGCAGCGGGTCGCGCTCGACGAGTCCGCCCGGGCCGTAGGCCTGGATCTGGTGCGCGATGCGGGCGTAGCGCACGTCCAGTCCCATGCGCGACCGGTACAGGTCGTCCACGTTGAACGGACTTGCTCCCACAAACGACAGGTTCTCCGCCAGGACCATGGTCGGGAAGCCGACGAAGTGGTACATGAGGACGCCGCCGGGCCGGTCGTAAGACCAGGACTCGTTCGGCAGGGAATCTTCGTCGAGATAGCTCGCTGTCCTGTCCGGGGGGCCGAGCCGGAGGTACACGAGGCCCCGGTCCTCCAGCTCCAGTTCCGCCGGACGCCCGAGCCGATTGGCGAGGGAGCGGCTGAGGCCGAGTGACCTGGTGGAGACGAGCCCGGGGTCCGCCGCTGGAGCCAGCAGGGGAGAGGGAGCCACGTTCTCCGCCCCCAGCGACTGGGGGGAGGGGATCCCGGCGAGCGCGTCGCGCAGGGGGTCGCCGGGGCGGGAGATCCCGTACAGGCGGCGGGCCTCGTGCAGGCGCCCGTAATGGACGGCAAGGCGCTCGGCCTCGCTCAGGCCGGCGCGCCAGGCCCGCTCGGCCACGAAGCGCCGGAAGCGGGCGCAATTCCACGGCGGCGCGCCGGGCTCGGTCTTCGTGCGCGTCCACTCGGCCTGCTCGGCCGGCGTGGCGAGCCCCCGCAGGTCGGTCCACAGCTCGTGGCGGATCCGCTCGTCCATGCGCTCGCAGGCGCGGCGGAAGCGCTCCGCGCCGGCGCGGGCGGCGGCGCCGGCCGGCTCGTCGGCACCGATCTGCAGCAGGGCGCGGGCCCGCTCCAGGTCCGCGAGTGGCGTGTCGGGCCCGGGGCGGCCGGGCGGATCGAGCCACGCGAGGGCCCGCTCGGGCTTGCCGGCCCGGCGCCACGCCGCGGCGACGGCGATGCGGAGTTCCGCGCCGGGCTCGGACGCGGAGTCGGGCCGGCTGCCGAGGATCTCGGCGACAACCCGCTCCACCTGCTCCGGGGACGGCGGGCGCCGCCACACGTCGGTCAGGCGCGCCAGCGCCGCGGGGATCGTGTCGGAGGCGGTGGCAGCCGCAACGGGTATGGGGGCGCAGACGAACGCAGCCACCAAGTACAGAAGAAACGGGCCTGCTCGGGCGAAGGCTCCGAACAACGTGAGCGTGACATGAGCTGCCCGTGTGAGAGCTTGAAAACGCTCCATCGCCATCACTGCGTGAGACCTCTGCAGGTGCCTGTGCGGTGAATCCGGATCAACGGCTGCACTCCAATAGCTTCGAGCTCAATAGCAGCACGCACACCACGCGGGGCATGGCAATGGATCGCACGTGTAATCCCACTTCGGGCACTCGCGGTATGGGCAGGACATCCAAGTGTCCTCATCGCACTCCCCGCCACCCGGGGGCGGCGGACCGCCGTCGCAGGACGGCTGCGGGACCGGCTCCCCGACGAAGCACGTCCGCTCGACGCAGCAGGCGCCACGTGGGTCGCTCGGCGGATCGTAGCCGCAGTCCCCATAGATGCAGCTCCAGTCCGTGCACGGGCAGGATGCGAGCGGGCCGACGAGGGACGTCGATGGTCAAACACCCGGCTCTCCCGCAGGTGCCGTGTCACACTCCGAGTCCGGACTCGGCGTCCTCAGCGGCAGGACCGGGTGCGCCGGAATTTCCAGGTTCTGCGCTGCGGGATCTCCCGCCGGCCCGGCGGGGTCCTGATCCGTGCAGCTCAGACTGCTGATGGCGACGATCGACGTGAGGAAGAAGAGGGCAGAGACGGACACGAGCGGATTCGACCGTTTCTCGCGCATTGCGTACTCCTCGTCGAAGGGAAGAGGACGAGCGCTTGCCGGTCAAGGAACGTGCCAGTTCCGGACGTGCCGACGGTGCGGCTTCAACTGTCTGTCCGTCAGGGCGTTACCTCTCTCTCTCTCTCTCTCTGCCCTGTCACGGGACGATGCGTCCCGTCATGGGCGGGCGCCGGGCCGGATCGTCCCGTGATGCCCTGTCTCGCGGCCTCCGCCTGCCTCGCGTCCCTCGGCCGCGTCTCGAGGCGCCGGCCCGGTCTCCGGCTACGGGACCTCGACCCAGGTGCGACCGGTGAGGCTGGTGCGCCCGGTGGCGTGGTCGCGGACGCGGACGGCGAGCTCGTAGCGGCCGCGGGGCGTGCCGCCGAGCTCGAGGCGGACGTGGTGGCGTCCGACGGGGTGCGCGCCCGCGGGAGCGGAGGCGGCGAAGGCGAGACGCCAGGCGACGGCGGCGGGGTCGAGGTCCCAGCCGCGCTCGGCCTCGCCTTCGTCCACGAGGCGGAGCTCCACGTCGTAGGTGCCGCCGGGGGAGAGGCCGTAGGCCTCGAAGTAGACGTGGGCGGCGCCGTCCGGGCCGGGCAGGTGGGCGGGGCTGACGCGCAGGAAGCGGACGCCGTCGCGGGTCCAGGAGCCGCCGGAGTCGGGAGCGAAGGCGATGTCGGACAGCGACGGGAGGGCCGGGGCCGGCAGGGCGGCGACGAGGGTGTCGCGCAGCCAGTTGCCGCGGGGCCGGCCGTCCTTCCCGGAGCCGGGCTCGCGGACGACGAGAGTGAACGGGTAGGTGCCGGGGGGCAGGACGCGGACGAGGCGGAGCACGAGGCCGGACTCGTCGGAGAGCCGCTCGTCGCGGGCGCGGGCGAGCTCGGCGTCCGCGGCGTCCTCGAGGATCTCGGCGCCGGCGCGCAGGGCGAGGCGGGCCTCGGCGCGGTAGGCGACCGTGTCGCCCTCGCGGCGGGCGAGGTCGCCGGTGCGCACGAGGGCGACAAACCAGGCGGCGACCTCGCCGGAGGCGGGGTCGGCGAAGCGGAGGGCCTCGAGGGCGACGCGCACGCGCGGCTCGACGGCGGGGACGTCGGGCACGCGGGTGACGACCTCCTCGGCCGCGGCCCAGTTCTCCTGGTACTCGCGGTGCAGCTCCTCCTGGATCCGCAGCGGGTCGCGCTCGATGAGTCCGCCCGGGCCGTAGGCCAGGATCTGGTACGCGATGCGGGCGTACTTCACATCCAAACCCATGCGGGACCGGTACAGGTCGGCTGCGTTGCCACCTGAGTGCGACAGGTTGCTCAACAGCCTCATGGTCGGGAAGCCGGCGAAGTGGTACAGCAGGACGCCGCCCGGCCGCTCGTAGGCCCACGACTCGTTCGGCAGGGACGACGCGTCGAGATAGCCCGCCGTATCGTCCGGAGGGCCGAGCCGGAGGAACACGAGCCCCCGGTCCTCCAGCTCCAGTTCCACCGGCCGGCCCAGACGTCCTGCGAGGCCACGGGCCGAGGCCGGCGGCTCGGGGGATGCGATCCCGGCGAGCGCGTCGCGCAGGGGGTCGCCGGGGCTGGAAATCCCGTACAGGCGGCGGGCCTCGTGCAGGCGCCCGTAGTGGACGACGAGGCGCTCGGCCTCGCTCAGGCCGGCGCGCCAGGCCCGCTCGGCCACGAAGCGCCGGAAGCGGGCGCAATTCCACGGCGGCGCGCCGGGCTCGGTCCGTGCGCGCCTCCATTCGGCCTGCTCGGCCGGCGTGGCGAGCCCCCGCAGGTCGGTCCACAGCTCGTGGCGGATCCGCTCGTCCATGCGCTCGCAGGCGCGGCGGAAGCGCTCCGCGCCGGCGCGGGCGGCGGCGCCGGCCGGCTCGTCGGCACCGATCTGCAGCAGGGCGCGGGCCCGCTCCAGGACCGCGAGCGGCATGTCGGGCCCGGGGCGCCCGGCCGGATCGAGCCACGCGAGGGCCCGCTCGGGCTTGCCGGCCCGGCGCCACGCGGCGGCGACGGCGATGCGGAGTTCCGCGCCGGGCTCGGATGCCGAGTCGGGCCGGCTGCCGAGGACTTCCGCGACGACCCGCTCCACCTGCTCCGGGGACGGCGGGCGCCGCCACACGTCGGTCAGGCGCGACAGCGCCGCGGGGATCGTGTCGGAGGCGGTGGCGGAGGCGCAAACGGTCACTGACGCCGACGCGGCCATCACCTGCCGGAGGGGAAGGACTCCAGCGCTCGAAACTCCGAGAAGGCCGAGCATGCTCCCGCCCGACGTGGAGATCGCGAATGAACTGCGAAAAACTCTCAAGAGCTTGGCAGCGCCTCTCCTTCGGCGACGGTGCGCAGATGAAGGTCGACTGGTCACGGCGAAGGATTCAGTAGCAGCAGGCGCATTCGATCGGGCAGTACTTCGGGAAGCAGTGATATGGAGGATCCTCATCGGGATCCGGGGGAAAGACAGAGCAACTGTCGGGCGAATCCGTGTATTCGCAGGACATCGGGGTCTCCGCGGTGCAACCGCCACCACCCGACGCAGGACCGCCATCGCAGGATGGCTGCGGGACCGGCTCCCCGACGAAGCACGTCCGCTCCACGCAGCAGGCCCCGCGCGGATCGCTCGGCGGATCGTAGCCGCAGTCCCCGTAGATGCAGCTCCAGTCCGTGCACGGGCAGGATGCGAGCGGGCCGACGAGGGACATCGATGGTGAAACACCCGGCTCTCCCGCAGGTGCCGTGTCACACTCCGAGTCCGGACTCAGCGTCCTCAGCGGCAGGACCGGGTGCTCTGGAATCTCCAGGGTCTGCGCTGCGGGATCTCCCGTCGGTCCGGCGGGGTCCTGATCCGTGCAGCTCAGACTGATGGTCACGTCTCCTGCCGCCGGCATGGTGTCAACCGTCCGTCGTGTAACGCACTACGTCTCTCTCTCTCTCTCTCCGCCGTACGGCGGGACGATGCGTCCCGTCATGGGCGGGACGCCGGGCCGGATCGTCCCGTGACGCCCCGTCTCGCGGCCTCCGCCTGCCTCGCGTCCCTCGGCCGCGTCTCGAGGCGCCGGCCCGGTCTCCGGCTACGGGACCTCGACCCAGGTGCGACCGGTGAGGCTGGTGCGCC
>JAVVDU010000052.1:0-12750 GCA_032251515.1 Gemmatimonadota bacterium | reverse complement strand
ACGGTGGGCGCCGGCGTCGTCACCGAGATCCTCGAGTAGGACACCAGGGAGGCGGTGAGCGCCCCGCCGCCCGCTCCGGCCGTGCGGCCGGCGGAGGCGGGGCGCGCCGCGACGGGCTGAGAGCGAATGCGAGACCAGATCACGCTCGAGTGCACCGAGTGCAAAGAGCGGAATTACTCGACGACGAAGAACAAGCGGAAACATCCGCAACGGGTGGAGTACAAGAAGTACTGCCCCCGTTGCGACGCGCACAGGGTTCACAAGGAAACGCGCTGACGCGCCTGGCGGACGACCGTGCGCCGGCTCCCGGCCCGGATGCGCATCCGGGCCCGCATCCCGTCTCGCGACGGGAGGGGAGCCGGCCTTTCGTTCCGAAGCCGCCGCGCAGCGGACCGATGGGAGAGTGACGGTCCATGGCCGCGATCCGGACCATGCAGGAGTTCTTCGAGGGCGTCCAGGCCGAGATGCGGAAGGTCACCTGGCCGGACAGGGAACAGCTGCGCAACGCCACGGCGGTGATCCTCGTGTTCGTGATCGTGCTGGCGATCGTGATCGGGGCGATGGATTCGATCTTCTCCGCCGTCGTCCGGGCGACCGTGGGGGTGTTCGGTGGGTGAGGCTGCCGCGGCGGATGCGCTCCGCTGGTACGCGATCCAGACCTACTCGGGGCACGAGAACAAGGTCAAGTCGCTCCTCGAGAAGAAGATCGGCGACCTTCCCGGCGAGCCGGAGGAGAAGCAGGTCCGCGAGGTCATCGTGCCGACCCGCGAAGTGGTCGAGATCAAGGGCGGCAAGAAGGTCAAGACCACGAAGCGGCTGTACCCGGGCTACGTGCTCGTGAACATGATGCTGAACCAGGAGACGATGTTCCTGGTCACCAGCACGCCGAGCGTGATCAAGTTCCTCGGCGGGGGAACCGAGCCGCAGCCGCTCCGGCAGGACGAGATCAACAAGATCCTCGGCGTCGCGGAGACGACGGAGGACGAGTCGGGCCCGCAGGAGGACATTCCGTTCGAGCCGGGCCAGGTCGTGGAAGTGATGGAGGGGCCGTTCAGCGACTTCAGCGGAACGGTCGAGGAGGTCTTCCCGGACAAGGGGAAGGTCCGCGTGCAGGTGAGCCTGTTCGGCCGGCCGACGAGCGTCGAGCTGGACTACACGCAGTTGAAGGGATACTGACGGAGCCAGGGGCAGACGATGGCCGTTCAGAAGAAGAAGATCATGGCCCAGATCAAGCTGCAGATCCCGGCCGGCCAGGCCACGCCGGCACCGCCGGTGGGGCCGGCGCTCGGGCAGCACGGGGCCAACATCATGGACTTCTGCAAGCAGTTCAACGCGCGCACGGCGAGCCAGCCGGGGATGATCATCCCGGTCGTGATCACGGTCTTCCAGGACCGGAGCTTCACGTTCATCACGAAGACGCCGCCCGCCGCGGTCCTGCTCAAGAAGGAGCTCGGGCTCGCATCCGGATCGGCCGAGTCGAACCGGAACAAGGTGGGGAAGGTCACGCGGGACCAGTTGCGGAAGATCGCGGAGATCAAGATGGAGGACCTGAACGCCCGCGACATCGAGGCGGCCGCCCGCATGATCGCGGGCACCGCGCGGTCGATGGGCGTCGAGGTGGTCGACTGATGGCGCGGCGTGGGAAGGCCTGGCAGAGCGCGGCGGCCACGCTGCCCGCCGGCGAGCTCAACGATGCCGCCACGGCGCTCGCGAAGGTCAAGGAGCTGGCGTTCGCGTCGTTCGACGAGACGGTGGATGCGGCGATCCGGCTCGGCGTCGATCCCCGGCACGCCGACCAGATCGTCCGGGGCACGGTGGTCCTGCCCGCCGGTACGGGCCGGACGGTGCGGGTCCTGGTGATCGCCCAGGGCGACAAGGCGCGCGAGGCGGAGGAAGCCGGCGCCGACTTCGTCGGCAAGGAGTACATCGAGAAGATCGAGCAGGGCTGGCTGGACTTCGACGTCGCCATCGCGACGCCCGACCTCATGCGGGATGTCGCGAAGCTCGGCCGGGTGCTGGGTCCGCGCGGCCTGATGCCGACGCCGAAGGCCGGTACGGTGACGATGGACGTGGGTCGCGTGGTCCAGGAGTCGAAGGCGGGCCGGATCGAGTTCCGGGTCGACAAGTTCGGCAACGTCCACGCGCCGATCGGCAAGACGAGCTTCGAGTTCGAGCAGTTGCAGCAGAACTTCGACGCCCTGATGGACGCGATCCGCCGGAACCGACCGGCGGCCGCCAAGGGCAGCTACGTCCGGAGCGTGACGGTGAGCAGCACCATGGGACCGGGGGTGCCCATCGACCCCGCCCCGTACCGGTGATCCACGGGAGAACGGCGCGATGAGACTCGAGCAGAAGAAGGCGATCGCGGAAGAGATCGCCGGGAGCCTCCGGGAGGCGCGGACGCTGTTCCTGACCGACTTCACCGGGCTCGACGTGGAGGCGCAGTCGGAACTGCGGGCGCGGCTCGCCGCGGAGGGGATGCAGTACCGCGTAGTGAAGAACACGCTGGTGGGACGGGCCCTCGAGGGACTCGACCTGCCGGACCTGGCCGAGCACCTGAACGGCCCCACGGGGCTCGTCCTCGCCGGGGACGATCCGGTGGCGCCCGCGAAGGTGGTGCGGGACTTCGCCCGCGAGCACGACAACCGGCCGACCGTGAAGGTGGCCGTGGTGGACCGGCGGACCGTCCGTCCCGACGAGGTGGAGCGGCTCGCCGATCTGCCCGGCCGGGAGGCGCTCCTCGCCTCGATCGCGGGAGGCCTGACGGCTTCCGTGGGCGGGATCGCGGGAGTGCTGGGCGGACTGATCCGCGACATCGCGATGATGATCGAGGACGTCGCGAAGCAAGGAGAAGGGCAGGGCTGAGTCGGCCCGACCCTCTGGAGGGGGCGCGGTGCGGGCTCACCCCACCGGCTCGAGGAACGGAAACAACGCAGGGGAGCGCACGAGGCGATGAGCAAGGTTGAGGAGCTGCTTGAGGCGATCGGCTCGCTGACCGTCCTGGAGGCGGCCGAGCTGAAGACGATGATGGAAGAGAAGTTCGGCGTCACGGCCGCCGCCCCGATGGCGATGATGGCCGGCGCCGCCGGCGCCGCCGGCGCGGCCGTGGAGGCCGAGGAGAAGACCGAGTTCGACGTGGTCCTCGCCGGGGTCGGCGACAAGAAGATCCAGGTGATCAAGGTCGTCCGCGAGGTCACGGATCTCGGCCTGAAGGAGGCCAAGGACCTCGTCGACAACGCCCCGAAGGCGGTTCGGGAGGGCGTGTCGAAGGAGGAGGCCGAGGCGATCAAGGCGAAGCTGGAGGAGCAGGGAGCCACCGTCGAGTTGAAGTAGCGCCGGCGCCCGGGGCCGCGGATCGTCCGTGGTCCCTCGCACGGCTCACTCGCACCGTGGCTCGGGATGCACGAACGCTCCACATCGGGTTCATACACGCGCGCGGCGCCCCGCCGCCCCGTCCTTCGGGCCGTTCGTCCGGAGGAGGGCGCGGGGCGTCGTGCGCCTTGCCGTCCGCACGTCGGGGCCCGGGTACCCGCGCGGGGCGGAGCGGCCGCGCCGGATCGATTCATCGATTCTGAGGAGTGAGGGAAGTTGGCGACACCGAAGCAGAACGGCAGTGTGGTCTCGTTCGCGAAGCTCGACACGCCCATGCCGCAGCCGGACTTCCTCGAGGTCCAGCTCGAGGCGTTCGAGCGGCTCCTCCAGACGGGAGCCGAGGCAGAGAAGCGGGACGTGGGGCTCGAGAGGGTGTTCCGGGAGATCTTCCCGATCACCGACGTGAACGAGAACTACTCCCTCGAGTTCGTCGACTACTCGCTGGGCGAGCCGAAGTACACGGTCGAGGAGTGCATGGAGCGGGACATGACGTTCGCCGCTCCGCTCAAGGCGACGCTGCGCCTCGTCGTGTTCGAGGACCTGGGCGAGGGGGAGAAGCGCCCCGCCGACATCCTCGAGAAGGAAGTCTACCTCGGCGACCTGCCCCTGCTCACCGCGCAGGGCACGTTCGTGGTGAACGGCGCCGAGCGGGTGATCGTCAGCCAGCTGCACCGCTCGCCCGGCGTGGTGTTCGAGGAGAGCATCCATCCGAACGGGACGCGGCTGTTCTCGGCCCGCATCATCCCGTTCCGGGGCTCGTGGGTCGAGTTCACCCTCGACATCCACGACGTGATCCACGTCCACATCGACAAGCGGAAGAAGTTCCCGGCCACCGCGCTCCTCCGCGCCTTCGGGCACGGTACGGATGCCGACATCCTGGAGCTGTTCTACAAGGAACGCACGGTGATCCTGGACGAGATCGCCGAGGACCGGGCGGCCCGTCGCGAGATCATCGGCACCCTGGTCGCCCGCTCGATTCTCGATGAGCAGGCGGAGGTGGCGGGCGAGACGAGCGCGGTGGAGGGGCTCGATGCGGCGGCCCTGGAGGGGCCGCGGTGGCTGGCCGCGGACGTGACCCATCCGGAGACCGGCGATCTTCTCGCGGGAACGGGGGAGCGGCTGGACGACACGCTCATCCGCCGCTTCACCGCGGCGGAGGTGGAGGAGGTCGTCACGTTCGCCGATCCGGAAGCGTTCCTGGCGCGCCGCACCGAGGAGGTCACCGACGAGCTCGTGGAGCGGCTCGTCAAGGCGGGCGTCGAGGAGGTCGAGGTGTTCTCGAGCGCCGCGTTCATCCCGGTGCGGGGCTCGTTCGAAGACCTCGGCATGCGCCGGGACTGGAGCCAGCGGCCCCGCCTCGCCGCCGATGTCGTGGACCCGAAGACCGGCGAGATCCTGGCCGAGAAGGGGGACGACTTCGACGAGAAGCTGTTCGGCTCGCTGAAGGAGCGGCGGATCCGCGAGGCACTCGTGTTCACCGGGGGGCCGCGCGGCGAGTCGCCCCTGATCCGGAACACGCTCACCAAGGACCCGACGAAGGGGGAGGCGGACGCGCTGCACAGCATCTACTCGCTGGTGCGGCCGGGCGAGGCCCCGAACCTCGAGACGGCGCGGACCGCCCTCGACCGCCTGTTCTTCAATCCCAAGCGCTACGACCTGGGACGGGTGGGCCGGCACAAGGTGAACCACCGGCTCCGCGAGGTCTACCGGATGCTCGAGTTCGAGCTTCCCGGGCCGGACGTGGTCGTGCTCGCGCCGACGGACTTCGTGGCGATCCTCCGCTACCTCGTCGAGCTGCACGAGGGGCGTGGCTACACGGACGACATCGACCACCTCGGCAACCGGCGGGTCCGCTCGATCGGCGAGCTCATCGCGAACCAGTTCTCGGTCGGGCTGTCGCGGATGGCCCGCCTCGTCCGGGAGCGGATGTCGATCAACAGCGATCCGGACAAGATGTCGATCGACGACCTGGTGAACGCCCGCACGGTCAGCGCGGTGATCCAGGCGTTCTTCGGAAGCTCGCAGCTCAGCCAGTTCATGGACCAGACGAACCCGCTGGCCGAGCTCACGCACAAGCGGCGCCTCAGCGCGCTCGGTCCGGGCGGGCTGAGCCGGGAGCGTGCCGGGTTCGAGGTGCGGGACGTCCACTACTCGCACTACGGGCGCATGTGCCCGATCGAGACGCCGGAAGGCCCGAACATCGGGCTCATCACCTCGATGACGACGTTCTCGCGGCTCAACGAGCTCGGATTCCTCGAGACGCCGTACCGGCGCGTGGTGGACGGCCGGGTGACCGACGAGGTGGTCTGGCTGTCGGCGAGCGAGGAGGAGGACTTCGCGGTCGCGCAGGCGAACGCGGCGCTGAACGCGGACGGCAGCTTCGTGCGGGACCTCGTCCTGTGCCGGCACCGCGACGACTATCCCCTGCTGCCGCCCGACGAGATCGAGTTCATGGACGTGGCGCCCGACCAGCTGGTCGCGGTGTCGCCGGCGCTCATCCCGTTCCTCGAGCACGACGACGCGAACCGGGCTCTCATGGGCTCGAACATGCAGCGGCAGGCCGTGCCGCTCCTGTTTCCGCGGGCTCCCCTGGCCGGCACGGGCCTCGAAGAGAAGGTGGCCCGCGATTCGGCGGCCGTCGTGACGGCCCGACGGTCCGGCGTGGTGACACGCGTGACGGCCGAGGAGATCGTGGTCGATGCGGGCGCGGACGGACCGGTGGGCGACGTGCCGCTGGCGCGGCTCACCCAGTACGACCGCTACCGGCTGCGCAAGTTCTGGCGCACCAACCAGGACACGGCGATCAACCAGCGGCCCGTCGTCGAGGTCGGCCGGCGGGTCGACGCGGGCGACGTGATCGCCGACGGCGCGTCCACGGATCACGGGGCGCTGGCCCTGGGGCAGAACGTCACCGTGGCCTTCATGCCGTGGTACGGGCACAACTTCGAGGACGCGATCGTGATCAGCGAGCGCCTCGTCAAGGATGACGTGTTCACGTCCGTCCACATCCAGGAGCTCGAGCTGCACGTCCGCGACACGAAGCGCGGCACGGAGGAGATCACGTCCGAGATTCCGAACGTCTCCGAGGAGGCGCTCGTCGACCTCGACGAGCGGGGGATCGTCCGGATCGGGGCCGCGGTCACGACGGGCGACATCCTCGTCGGGAAGATCACGCCGAAGGGAGAGACGGAGCTGTCGCCCGAGGAGAAGCTCCTCACGGCGATCTTCGGCGAGAAGGCGAAGGACGTGAAGGACAGCTCGCTGCGCGTGCCTCCCGGCGTGGAGGGCACGGTGATCGACGTGAAGATCTTCTCGCGCCACCGCGACGATCCGCTCCTCGAGCGCGAGCACGGGGAGCGGATCGGGCGACTCCGCGAGACGGAGCGCGAGGAGATCGCGCGCGTCATCGAGGCGCGGGACGAGGAGCTGCGGGCGCTGCTGGAGGGCCAGACCGTCGCCCTGTGCCTGCGGCGCGGCACGATCGAGCCGCTGCTGAAGGAGGGCCAGAAGCTGAGCCGCACCGCCCTCGCGGACCTCGACTTCGGCGAGATCGACCTCAGCACGCTGAAGGTCAAGAAGGAGGACGCGAACCGCCGGACCCGCCGGGTGATCGACGAGGCGAAGCGGCGGATCGAGCAGATCCGCGAGCGCACCGAGGAGGGTATCGACCGCGTGTTCGAGGCGGACGAGCTGTCGCCCGGCGTGGTCAAGCTCGTGAAGGTCTACCTGGCGGAGAAGCGGAAGATCTCGGTCGGCGACAAGATGGCGGGCCGCCACGGGAACAAGGGCATCATCGCGCGCGTCGTCCCGGAGGAGGACATGCCGATGCTGCCCGACGGCACGGCCGTCGACATCGTCCTGAACCCGCTCGGCGTCCCGAGCCGCATGAACGTGGGACAGATCCTCGAGACGCACCTCGGCTGGGCGGCGGCGCAGCTCGGGTTCCGGGCGCAGACGCCGGTATTCCAGGGCGCCACCGAGCACGAGATCGGCGCGCTCCTGAAGCTCGGCGGGTGCCTGTGGGCCGGCCGCGCCATCGCGCCGGACGTGCCGTCTCCCGAGGTGGACGTCGACGCGATCCGGGCCTTCCTGCGGGTGATCCAGTCCCACGAGGAGGACCCGGAGGCGGCCGTGGATGCGGCTTCCTCGGCCGGTCTCGGCCGGAGCCTCGATTCCTACCTCGGCCAGCGCCTGGACCGGCCGGTGCGCGAGATGCTGGACGGCTTCGCCGCGTACGCCCTCGCGGTGGCGCGGGCCGCCGCGGACGCGACCACGTCGGCGAAGCTGAAGGAAGCGGGCTGGGGCGCGGTCGCCGAGCTCTCGGGAAGCCGCTCGCTGAGCTCGGGGCTCGACGCCGCGCTGGTGGAGCTGATGGGACGGGTGGGCCTGAAGGCGGGCGGCAAGATGCGTCTGCGGGACGGCCGCACGGGAGAGCCGTTCGATGCCGACGTGACGGTAGGCGAGATCTACATGATGAAGCTCTCCCACCTCGTGGACGACAAGATCCACGCCCGTTCGATCGGGCCGTACAGCCTGGTGACGCAGCAGCCGCTGGCCGGGAAGGCGCAGTTCGGCGGGCAGCGGTTCGGCGAGATGGAGGTGTGGGCACTGGAGGCCTACGGCGCGGCGCATACGCTCCAGGAGATGCTGACGGTCAAGTCCGACGACGTCGTCGGGCGCAGCCGCGCCTACGAGGCGATCGTGAAGGGCGACAATCTCCCGCGGCCGGGCATCCCGGAGAGCTTCAACGTGCTGGTCAAGGAGCTCCAGGCGCTCGGTCTCAGCGTGGAGCTGGGAAGCGACGAGGACGAGTCGGTTTTCGCGCAATGATGCAACGCAGCGACGACAGGGGACGAACAGGATGATCGATTTTCCCCGCCACCGCGGTACGGGCTCGGCGGACTTCGACTGGATCCGGATCAAGATCGCGTCTCCGGACGAGATCCGGTCCTGGAGCTTCGGCGAGGTCACGAAGCCCGAGACGATCAACTACCGGTCCTTCAAGCCGGAGCGCGACGGTCTGTTCTGCGAGCGGATCTTCGGCCCGGTGAAGGACTGGGAGTGCCACTGCGGGAAGTTCAAGCGGATCCGCTATCGGGGGCACATCTGCGACAAGTGTGGCGTGGAGGTCACGCTGTCGAAGGTGCGCCGCGAGCGAATGGGCCACATCGAGCTCGCCGTCCCCGTGGCGCACATCTGGTTCTTCAAGACGCTTCCCTCGCAGATGGGCTACCTGCTGGGGATGAAGCTGCGCGACCTGGAGAGCGTGATCTACTACGCCGCGTACGTGGTCACGAACCCCGGCGCCCAGGAGGTCCGCTACAAGCAGGTGCTCACCGAGGACGAGTTCTGGGAGCTGAGCGACAGGGCGCGCGAGGAAGGCGACACGGAGTTCCGGGCCGAGATCGGGGCGGAAGGCGTGCGCACCCTGCTCGGTCGCCTCGACTCCGACGACCGGAGCCCGGCCGACCGCAACCGGGACGGCCGCGGTCTCGAGCGCCTGGCCGACCAGCTGCGCGTGGAGATCGCGACCGAGACGTCGAAGCAGCGCAAGAAGAAGAAGCTCAAGCGGCTCAAGGTGATCGACTCGCTGCGCGGCAGCGATCCCGATCCCGCGAAGCGGAACAGCCCCGAGCACATGATCATGGACGTGATTCCGGTGATCCCGCCGGATCTGCGCCCGCTCGTGCCGCTCGACGGCGGTCGGTTCGCGACGTCCGACCTGAACGACCTGTACCGCCGGGTGATCAACCGGAACAACCGCCTGAAGAAGCTCCTCGAGATGCGCGCGCCGGAGGTCATCCTGCGCAACGAGAAGCGCATGCTCCAGGAGGCCGTCGACGCGCTGTTCGACAACGGCCGGCGCGGCAAGGCGATCCGGGGGCGCGGCAAGCGGCCGCTCAAGTCGCTGTCCGACATGCTCAAGGGCAAGCAGGGTCGGTTCCGCCAGAACCTGCTCGGGAAGCGGGTGGACTACTCGGGCCGCTCCGTCATCGTGGTGGGGCCGGAGCTGCGCCTCCACCAGTGCGGGCTGCCCAAGGTCATGGCGGTCGAACTGTTCCGGCCGTTCATCATCCACGAGCTGGAGCGGCGCGGCTACGCCGAGACCGTGAAGCGGGCCAAGAAGCTGGTCGAGCAGCTGGACCCTCAGGTCTTCGAGGTGCTCGAGGACATCATCCGCGACCACCCGGTGCTGCTGAACCGGGCGCCGACGCTGCACCGACTCGGCATCCAGGCCTTCGAGCCGGTGCTCGTGGAGGGGAAGGCGATCCGCATCCACCCGCTCGTCTGCGCGGCGTTCAACGCGGACTTCGACGGCGACCAGATGGCCGTGCACGTCCCGCTGTCGTTCGAGGCGCAGATCGAGGCGCGGGTCCTCATGCTGTCCAGCAACAACGTGCTGAAGCCGGCCAACGGCCGGCCGATCACGAGCCCGAGCCAGGACATGGTGCTGGGCTGCTACTTCGTCACCAAGACGGCGCCCGACTTCCGCGACAAGGTGGAGGCCGGGGGGCTGCAGCACTTCCGAAGCACGGACGAGGTGGAGCTGGCGCTCGCGAACGGGTTCCTGCTGACCGAGCGGGGATCGCCCGACTTCCACCGGGCGATCCGCTTCCTCGCCGAAGGCCGCTGGGTGGACACGACCGTGGGCCGGGTCCTGTTCAACACGATCATCCCCGAGGCGATCGGCTTCGTCAACGAGACGATGAACAAGGGTCGGCTGAACGATCTCGTGTTCGACATCTTCCGGCGGACCGACCTGCGCCGGACGACCGGGTTCCTGGATGAGCTCAAGGACTTCGGCTTCCGCTACGCGACGCAGGGCGGGATCTCCGTCGGCATGGAGGACATGGTGATCCCGGCCCGGAAGCGGTCGATCCTCGCAGACGCCCAGGCCGACGTGGACCGGTTCACGCGGGCCTACCACAAGGGCGTGATCTCGTTCGGCGAGCGTTACAACAAGGTCATCGACGCCTGGACCCACGCGAACAACGACGTGGCCGACGCGATGGTGGACGGCATGGCGAGTTCCGCGGACGGGTTCAACCCGATCTTCATGATGTTCGACTCGGGCTCGCGGGGCTCGCGGGACCAGATCCGGCAGCTGGCCGGCATGCGGGGCCTGATGGCCAAGCCGCAGAAGAAGCTGACCGGCGGCATCGGCGAGATCATCGAGAGCCCGATCCGTGCCAACTTCCGCGAGGGGCTGAGCGTACTCGAGTACTTCATCTCGACGCACGGCGCCCGCAAGGGGCTGGCGGACACCGCTCTCAAGACGGCCGACGCCGGGTATCTGACGCGCCGGCTCGTGGACGTGGCGCAGGACGTGACGGTGGTGGAGGACGACTGCGGTACGGTGCTCGGTCTCGACGTGTCGGCCCTCAAGGAGGGCGAGGACATCATCGAGCCCCTGCGCGACCGGGTTGCCGGCGCGGTGGCGCGCGAGGACGTGGTGGACCCGATCAGCGACGAGACGATCGTCAAGGCGGGCGAGATCATCGACGAAGAGGCGGCCGAGGCGATCGACGAGGCCGGGCTTCCGTCCGTGAAGATCCGCTCGGTCCTCACGTGCGAATCGCGGCGGGGCCTGTGCCGCACGTGCTACGGCCGCAATCCCGCCACCATGAAGCTGGTCGACACCGGCGAGGCGGTGGGGATCATCGCGGCCCAGTCGATCGGGGAGCCGGGCACCCAGCTCACCCTGCGGACCTTCCACATCGGCGGTACCGCCGCCCGCATCGCGGCGCAGACGCAGCGTAAGTCGAAGCTCCGCGGAACGGTGGGCTTCGAGCGGGTGACCGTGGTGGAGGGCGAGGAGGGCCGGCAGGTCGTCACGAGCCGCGAGGGCCAGCTCCTCATGCGGACCGAGGGAGAGCGCGTCCGCTCCCGCCTCGCCGTGCCGTACGGCGCCACCCTGCACGTGCGGGACGGGACGGACGTGGAGCCCGGCGACCTGCTGTTCAGCTGGGACCCGTACTCCGAGCCGATCGTGGCGGACCACGAGGGCAAGGTCCGGTTCACCGACATCGTGCCCGAGGAGACGTTCCGCGAGGAGCTAGATGAGGCGACGGGCCGGCGGCAACTCGTGATCATCGAGGACCGGGACAAGAAGCTGCACCCGCGTATCGAGATCGTGGACGGGAAGGGCCACAAGCTGCGCGAGTTCATCGTGCCGGTGGGCGCCCAGCTGCTCGTGTCGAACAACCAGAAGGTCAGCCCCGGCGAAATCCTCGCCAAGATCAGCCGGGAGGCGTACAAGACGCGCGACATCACGGGCGGCCTGCCGCGGGTGGCGGAGTTGTTCGAAGCGCGCCGGCCCAAGGACCCGGCCACGATCACCGAGGTCGACGGGCGCGTCAGCTTCGGTGGGATCAAGCGGGGCAAGCGCGAGATCATCGTCACCATGGAGGGCGACGAGGAACAGGTGTACCAGGTCCCTGTGGGCAAGCACCTGCGCGTCCACGAGGGCGACATGGTCCGGGCCGGAGACCGCCTGTCCGAGGGTCCCGTGAACCCGCACGACATCCTGCGAGTCAAGGGCCCCCGGGCCGTGCAGGAGTACCTCCTCAACGAGATTCAGGAGGTCTACCGTCTGCAGGGCGTGCGGATCAACGACAAGCACATCGGGGTGATCGTCCGGCAGATGCTCCAGAAGGTGCGGATCACGGAGTCCGGCGACACGCAGTTCCTCGAGGGGGAGCACGTGGACCGCATGGAGTTCCGGGATGCGACGCGCGAGGTGATCCAGGGCGGTGGCAAGCCGCCGCGCGCCGAGCCGGTGCTTCTGGGGATCACGAAGTCGAGTCTGACCACGGAGTCGTTCATCAGCGCCGCGTCGTTCCAGGAGACCACGCGCGTGCTGACGGACGCGGCCGTGCGGGGCGCGTCGGACGGCCTGCGCGGCCTGAAGGAGAACATCATCATCGGCCACCTCGTCCCCGCGGGGACCGGGATCCATCGCTTCCAGGAGATCGAGTTCCTGGTGAGCGAGCCGCTGCAGGCGGAGCTGGACGCGATGCGGCGCGTGGAGCCCGAGCCGGAGACGGCCGCGCTCGGCCTGTTCGCCGAGCTGCGCGGTGAGTCGGACGGCGAGGGCGACGCGGAAGCGCCCGTCGAGGTGGCGGTGGCCGAGGAGGAGACCGGCGCCGCCGCGGAATCGGAGGCGACCGCCGGCTGACCGGAACGACGTCGGGGCCGACGGGTCCGCCCGGAACGGGCGAACCGTCCGGCCCGGACGGCCGTATTTCGATGCTCGGCAGTTCCTTGACAGCGCCTGTCGGCGCTCCTACCTTGCACGGTCTGTCGGCCGGTGGGTCGACACTCGTTTGCGCCGGGGGCGAAACGGACTCGTCCCCGCACTTTTTTCCGCGCCTCCGA
>JAVVDU010000051.1:11485-12806 GCA_032251515.1 Gemmatimonadota bacterium | reverse complement strand
CCGCATCTCCGCCCGCGGGGAGCGGAAAGCGGATGCCCCACTCGGTCGGCGCCCACGGCAGTGGCCGGTTCCCCTCGTGCGGGCGGAGGCTCGCGTCGCGGGGCAGGTAGAGCTCCACCCAGGTCTCCGTTCCGGGGCGCGGCGCCGGCGCGACGCGCAGGACGAGGGTGTCCGCCACCCTCGCCAGTGACAGGCGCGCCGCGTCCCGCTCCATCCACCAGCCCGCGATCTCGCGGCCCGTGGCGACCCACCAGCCCGCCGGACGGGCCGCCACGCTGTCCAGCACTTCGCCCACCACGCCGACGCGATCCGGCGATCCGGCGATCTGGGAATGGAGGGAGAGGTAGGCGAAGCCGCCCAGCGCCTCCATCTTGCGCACTCCCTCCAGCCACGCGTCGCGCAGCCGGTCCGTGCGGCGGGCCCCCTCCTGCACGAACACGTTGTAGTCGTCCTTCAGCAGGCGCGGCAGCAGCACGACGGGACCGTCCGGGGTCGGGAAGATCTCGGGCGCGGCCGACCGCGCCTCGTTGAGGGCGGCGAACCACGTGCCGCCGGCCCGTCGCCAGGCCCGGATCGTGGCCGCGTCGAACCGTTCCTCGGGCGGCCGCAGGCCGGTCACCGGCTGGCCGGTCCACGCCTCGAGGTCGCGCACGCTGCGACCGAGACGCACCGCCTGCTCCGTCTCGGGAAGCCCGGCCGTCGAGACGTGGTCGGCCGTCTGGCTGCCGACCTCGCCGGCCGCCACGAGGGAGTCCCCGAGCTCGGGATGCGCGAGCGCCATCTCCGATACGGGGAAGAAGGTGCCGCGCGCCCCGCGCTCCCGCAGCAGGCGGGCCAGCGCCGCGGAGTTCGCGAACCCCGTCTCCACGTCCTCGGCGACGAGCAGCGCGGCCCGGTGCCCCCCGGGCCACTTCGCGACCTCGGCCGTCACCGCGCCGGCCGCCCACAGGATGCCGTTGTGGAGCAGCCGGCTCACCCGGCGCGCGTCCCGCTCGCCCACCGCCTGGCGCCCGCGGAACCCGAACCACGCGACCCGGCCTCCGTCCTCCGGCTCGTGCAGGACGGCGGCCGCGTCGGGAACGCCGGTGTCTCCGTCGGCCGCGTTCAGGGCCCAGTCGGACCAGAACACGTGCGCGCCCGGCACGTGCAGCGCCAGGTGCGGCTCGGGAAACAGCTCGACGCGGGCGCCCGGCGGCAGCCCGGGCGACAGCGGCAGGCCATCGGGCACGGTGAAGAAGAGGGACGGCTCGGGCGGGATCTCCGCCATGTCGAGCGCCCCCGTCAGGGACCGCAGGGGCTCCCAGCCGCGCCACGCGCAGGA
>JAVVDU010000051.1:5138-11385 GCA_032251515.1 Gemmatimonadota bacterium | reverse complement strand
AAGTAGCCGCGGCTGGCCGGGCTCTCGTACAGCGCGGCGCGCACCTCGGCGAACGCGGCGAAGGGTCCGTCGTCCTCCACCGGCGGGACGGGTCGCGCGTCGCTCACCGCCGCGGCCCGCCGGGCCAGGCTGCGGATGTCCACGTTCTCCCACAGCGCAGCGGCCGCCGCCACCACGCCGGCGGCGAGAAAGCCGAGCAGCAGCAGGCCGCTCAGCCATTGCACGGCGGCCCGGGCGCGCGGGACGGGGTCCTGACGGGGAGGCATGGCGGCTCAGCTCTCCCCCGTCCCGTCTCCGGCGGGCCGGTGACGCACGAAGTACCACGACTCGGTTCCGCCGCGGCCGTCGTCCTCGGGCGCCGGCCTGCGGGCCCTGCGCAGCTTGTAGGCGACGTACGTGACGATGCCGAGGGTGACCGTGACGAGAATCGTCACGACGATGATCATGACCAGGAGGTCGACGATGCTCATGATACCACCTCTCCTGCGTCCGGGACGGGGAGCCGGCGCACCTGGTCCCAGTCCATGCGGAAGCGGAACAGTTCCTCGATCGCGGCGAATGCCTTCGTCACGTCGAGAAATAGGATGAAGAACACGCGGTACACTACGGCCAGCGGCACGAGCGACAGCTCCTCCTCCTCCATGGAGACCGTGACCAGCGCCGCCACCATGTCCAGCAGCGTCAGCAGGATCCACCAGTAGAGGAGCAGCTCTCCCATCCCGAACAGCAGGGCCACCACGGCGAAGAACAGGTGCGCGTACACGTTCATGATCGGCCAGACGACCGCCTCGAAGCCCATCTCGAGCACCGACAGCCAGAGGGGAAAGTCGGGGACGGGCTTCAGGAGCAGGCCCTTCCGCTTGCGGATCGACTGCAGGATGCCCCGCGTCCACCGGTACCGCTGCTGGATGAGGTCCAGCCAGCGCTCGGGCGCCTGCGTCCACGCCACCGCCTGGTCCTCGTAGACGATCTTCCAGCCGGCCGAGATCATCTTCAGCGTCAGGTCCGCGTCCTCGGCGAACGTGTCCGTGTCGTAGCCGTCCACGTCCTGGAGCGCCTCGCGCCGGAACACGCCCACCGGGCCGGGGACGATGTTCACCGCGGCGATGAAGCCCTGGGCGCGCCGCGGCATGTTCAGGCCCTCGATGTACTCCAGCGCCTGCAGCCGCGTGATGAGCTTCCGGCGGTTCTCGACCTTCACGTTGCCCGCCACGGCGCCCACCGAGGCGTCCTCGAAGTGCGGGATGGCGCGCCGCAGGAGTTGCGGCTCGACCGACGAGTCGGCGTCCATGCACAGCACGAACGGATACACGGCCTGCTCGATGCCGAGGTTCAGCGCCGTCGCCTTGCCGCCGTTCGGTTTCGAGAACACCCGCACCGGGACCCCGTCGTGCACCCCCTCCCACGCCAGGGCCGTGGCGAAGGTGTCGTCCTGGCTCCCGTCGTCGATCACGAGGATCTCGTAGGCGGGATAGTCGAGACGGAGCAGGCTGCGGACCGCCCGCTCCAGCACGGGCCCCTCGTTGTAGGCCGGCACGATCACCGACACCGGGGGAAGCTCCGCGTCCTCCCGCGTCTCCGTCACGTCCCGCTCGGCGTGCTGCAGGAAGCCGAACCACAGCAGCGTGAAGAAGCGGATCAGCAGGATGCCGAGGAAGATCAGCAGGCTGATCAGCACGAGCTGGACGAGGAATACGCGCACCTGGTCCGGCGAGTGGAGCACCCACCAGAAGAACCCCGCCGTCACGGCGACGACGATCGCGAGCAGCAGCAGCGGCCCCAGCGAGCGGATGCGGCGCATCGTCATGGCCTCACGAGGATGGAGAAGTCGAGGCCCCAGGCGCTGTAGTCGTCCTCCCGGCTCTGGCGGTAGAACGCGTCGAGGCGCAGGTCCTGGCGCGCGCCGCGCAGGACGATTCCGCCCTCCAGGCCCAGCTGTGGGATCCATTCCGTGTCCGGCGCGTCACGCTCGTCGGCGTAGGCCGCCCCGCCCGTCACGCGGGCGCGCCAGCCCCAGCCGCGCACGGGCCGGGAGGCGGCGGTGAGCGAGGCCGTCGTCGCCCAGAACAGGCGCGGGTCCCAGTACAGCCGCCGGCCCGTGGGCGCGGGCGCCGCGTCGCCGAACCCGATCAGGCTCGTGCCCAGCTCGACCGACAGGACATCGGTGACCTGCCGCGACAACGAGGCCCAGCCCGCGAAGCGCGCGTTCGTGTCGTCGGCGCCCGACAGGAGCCCGCCGTCCAGCGAGACGCCCAGGGTCCACCGCTCCCCGAGGGGCCGGAACAGCGACACCTGCAGGCGGTCGGCCCGCACCGGCTCGATCACGCTCTCCAGCGTCGCGGTGAGCGGGTGCGCCGGGCCGGTCTCGAGCCGCCCCGTGAGCGAGAAGCCGCCCGCGTCGGGAGCGTGGACCTCGAGGGCCGCCCAGGGCTCGAAGCCCGCGTCGGCCAGCTCCTCGGCGCCCACCGTAACCGCCGTCCGCAGGGAGGCCTCCCGCCACCAGCGCGCCAGCTCCACTTCGCCGAAGAACCCGTCGTCCTCCGTTTCGACGCCGGCGAGGTCGAAGCCCTCGAGGCGGCGGTACCCGGCGCGGGCGCGCAGCGAGCTGAGCGACCAGCGGAAGGCGGCGTCGCCCGCCACGTCGAGCCGCAGGAACTCGTCCGAGTCCGAGAACAGGCTCGATGCGGGGCCGCCGCCCGTCGGCTCGCGCTCGGCCACGAGCCTCTCCCGGCGGATGCGGAGGGCCTCGAGACCGGCCCGGGCGCGCGGCGACCGCGGATCGACCTCCTGCGCCTCGCGATACGCCGTCGCGGCGGCCACCGGCTCGTCGTTCCAGCGCCGCAGGTCGCCCAGGAACGCCCACGCATCGGAGCGTCCGGGCTCTTCCGCCACGACCTGCTCGAGGATCGCCCGGGCCTCGGCCTCCTGACCCGTCCACGCGTGAAGCTCGGCGAGCCGGATCTTCTGGTCCGTCGAGAGCTCGGTCCGCTCCGCGTGGAGGAGCAGGGCGTCGCGGGCCGCCTCCAGGTCCTCCAGGCGGTACTGCAGGACGTCGATCCATTCCTCGCGCAGGGCCGCGTCGTCGGGCGCAGCGTCGATGGCCTGGCGGTACAGCCGCTCCGCCTCGTCCATCCGGCCCTCCTCCAGCGCCGTCCGCGCCCGCTCGACGAGGGTCGGCGGCACGGGCTCGGGGGCGGGCGGCGTCGCGAGCAGCGCGGCCAGCTCGGCGTCGAGCTTCCGTGCCTCGGTCGCGTGGGGCGACTGCGGGGGAACCGCGGCGAGCACGGCGCGCGCCTCGTCCGGGCGGCCGGACCAGTACAGGACGCGCGCCAGCTCCAGCCGCAGCTCGTCGTCCGACGGCCGCCGCGACAGCAGGTCCCGCAGCTCCACCTCCGCCGCGCCGTACCGCTCGGCCCAGACGAGGGTGCGGGCGTACTCGTGCCGGAGATCGTCATCCGCGGGACGGGCCGCCAGGAGCTCCCGGTACCGCGTGGCCGCCTCCTCGAACGCCTCCGTGTCGCGGAGCAGGCGGGCCAGGGCCAGCCGGTCGGCCCGTGCTCCCGAGGCGGCGAGGATGTCCCGCCACTCCGCGATCGCCGCGTCCCGGCGTCCGAGGGCCGCGAGGGTGCGGGCGCGCTGCCGGCGCACGGCGAGATCGCCCGGCCGGTCGGCCAGGTAGGCCTCCATGAGGACGAGCGCCGAATCGCGCTGGCCCGCCGCGAGGAGCGGGTCCAGCTCCGCCCACAGCAGCTCCGCCGGTCCCGGGGCGGGCCGGGCGGGCGGGGGCGGGGGCGACACCAGGGGAGCCGGCTCGGGCCTACGGAAACCGACCCGCGCCGTCGGGAAGCTCATGCCGGACTCCCGGAAACCGGCCTCGAGCACGAAGCGCCGCGGCATCACGACCAGGACGAGCAGTCCCGTGACGGCGATGAGCGTCGCCGTCACGAACACGAACCGGATCCAGTAGGGCGGGCGCCAACGCGTCCCGGCCGGAGCCATGTGGCCGTCTCCCTCCGTTCTCGCCCGTCAGTCGCCGAGCACGGCGCGGATGCGCTCGGACTGCTCCGGGCTCGCCAGGATCTCCGCCTCGATGTCGGAAGTGGCTCCCTCCGCGGCGAGTGCCTCGCGGACGCGCAACAGGAACGACTCCGCCTGGCGGGCCCGCGCTCCCTGCAGCAGCACGCCCCACCCGCCGCGCACCCGCCCCACGAGGTCGCCGTCCTCGGCCCGGACGTGCCCGAACAGGACCTGGCCGAAGCGCTCCTCGTCGCCGCCCGGGACGTGGAGCAGGCCGAAGTGGACCAGCGCATCGCTGCGCAGGCGCTCCTCGACGGCGTGCGCGAAGCCGGACGCGTCGAGCGGCGCCTCGGACGGCTCGGGGCGCTCGATCTCCGCAGCGGCGGGCCGGGCCGCCGCTGCGGCCGCGCGGCGCAGGCGGGCCTCCAGCTCCCGCACGTCCAGCGACCCGGAGAGGACGTCATCGCAGCCGGCGTCGATCGCGCGGGCGCGGTCGGCTCCCCGGAGCGGCTCGTCCGACAGCAGGAGCATGGCGGCCGGCGACACGGAGCGGGCGGCCCGGCAGGCGTGAATCGCCTCGGACACGTGCGCCCGGTCCGTGAACACGCACAGGCCGCCCCACTCTTCCTCCCGCAGCCGCGAGATGCAGCGCAGGGGGTCGGGGGCCCGCTCCACGTCGTGCTGCCGGCCCAGCCACGCCTCGATGTCCGCCGGAAGCTCGCCGGCGACGGCGAGGAGCAGCAGGCGGTTCGAGGCCGGTCGCGCCGTCTCCCGCCGACGGTCCAGGCGTCCGGTCGGCGCCGTGAAGCCCTGGCCGGGGGTTAGCTCGAGCGAGATCGGTCCGGACTCGTCGACCGGAGGCACGCACCGCTCCACCCGGACTTCGTGCAGGCCGCGGGGATGTCGGGCGAAATGGAACACCCCGTGGGCCCGCTGCCGCACCCACTCCGACGACGGGTTGCCTCCGGACGCGCCGTTCCCGGTGTCCGTGGCGAGGGTCAGGGTTCCGAGCGACTCGATCCAGTCCAGGAACCGCTGCGCCATCGCGGCGCCGGCCCGCGTCTCCCACAGGAAGCTTCCGGGGTCGATCGCCAGGCGGGCTACCGGGCCCTCCAGCAGGCGATCCAACTCCGTGAACACCTCGCGCGGATCCGGGGCGTGAAGGACGCGCCGCGCGAAATCCCCGCGAAACCCGAGAAGTACGCAGCGGCCGTCATTCCAGGCACTCGCGAGGTCGAAGCCCCAGAACTCCGCCTGCTCGAGGACATCCTCGACGTCGGCCGCCGAGAGGAGGGCCACCCGCTGCCCGTCGCGCAGCCCCCGGTCCAGCGCCTGGAGAAGGAAGGTCAGCTTGCCCGCCCCCGCCCCTCCGGTGAGGAGGTACAGGCCGCCGTCCCGCAGGCCGCCGACGCGCGCGTCGAACGGGCCGATCCCGCTTGCTGTACTCACGGCACGCCCCCGTGGTGGTGTGTGAGGAAGCTTTCTGCAGTGTCGCACGGTTGCAACGGGTGTGCCAGATGTGCGGCAGGAGGTGAAGATCGGAGAGGTGCGGGACCTCGCGGGGCCGGCCCGCGGCGAGGGAGGCCGCAAGCCCGTGTGGCGGCGCCGGGGACGGTCGTCCCGCCCCGGCGCCGCCTGCGGGTCAGACCACGCCGCCCGTCATGCGGCGGATCGGCCGGCTGAACAGGAAGAAGAACAGCCCGGCCACCATGACCGTCACCGCGACCCAGCCGAACAGGCCGGGCAGGGGGAGCCGCTCGAAGTAGCCGGCGACGAGCCCGGCGATCAGGTTGCCGAGCGCCGCGCCCATGAACCAAGTCCCCATCATCTGCCCGACGTACTTGGGCGGCGACAGCTTCGTGATGCTGCTCAATCCCACCGGGCTGAGGCAGAGCTCGCCGCACGTGTGGAGGAAGTACGTCGCGACGAGCCACGCCATCGACACGCCCGCGCCGGGGTCGGACGCCATGCCCGGATCCGTGTAGGTGGCGGCCCAGGCGATGACGAGGAAACCCACACCCAGCAGGACCAGGCCGAGCCCGAACTTCACGGGGATCGACGGGTTGCGGCTTCCGAGGGCGACCCAGAGCCAGCCGAACACGGGCGCGAGGACGATGATGAACAGCGGGTTGATCGACTGCAGCCAGCTCGCCGGCGCCGTCCATCCGAACAGCACCCGGTCGGTCCGCTGGTCGGCGAACAGGTTCAGCGACGAGGCCGCCTGCTCGAA
>JAVVDU010000051.1:3902-5038 GCA_032251515.1 Gemmatimonadota bacterium | reverse complement strand
CGGGTGGCGTGCGCCTCGTCCTTCAGCCGGCCCGCCTCGTTCAGGAACCGGAAGCCGAGCCGGTACTGGATCAGGCCGAGCACCATACCGACCCCGGCAGCGGCGAACCCGAGGTGCCAGTCGATGGTCTCGCCCAGGTATCCGCACACGAGCGGCGCGATGAACGCGCCGATGTTGATGCCCATGTAGAAAATCGAGAAACCGGCATCCCGACGCGCACCGCCCTCCGGGTACAGATCGCCCACGATCGCGCTGACGTTCGGCTTGAGGAGCCCGGTGCCGAAGACGATCAGGGTGAGACCCAGGTAGAACGTCACCAGGCCGGGGGTCGCGAGCGAGAAGTTCCCCGCCGCGATGAGGAGGCCGCCGGTGAACACGGCATGCCTCTGCCCCATCAGCCGGTCGGCGAACCAGCCGCCGGGCAGCGCCAGCAGGTAGACGCCGGCCGTGTACAGGCCGTAGATCGCCGCCGCCGTGGCCGCCGTCATGCCGAGTCCCCCCTCCGCGACGGCGGCCGTCATGAAGAGGATGAGGATGCCGCGGCCGCCGTAGTAGCTGAACCGCTCCCACATCTCCGTGAAGAAGAGGGTGGCGAGGCCTCTGGGGTGGCCGAAGAACGCGCGTTCGTACGGATCGGCGGCGGGGGCCGCGCTCACCTGGTCGCTCATGGGGGGGGTGCCTCCGTTCTCGTGGGGCCGCCGGACCGCGATCGAACCCTGCCCGGTCGATGGATCCGCCCAATATCGGGGCACGTCCCGCACCGGAGCAACCCGTCGCGCCCGCCCGGGCGCGATGGCGTCAGACGCCGCGCGCCGCCGCCAGGAACCGGTCCGCGACGAGCGGCCAGTCGAAGCGCGTCCAGCGGCGGGCGCCCGCGTCTCCGAGCCGCCGGCGCAGGTCTCCGTCCTCCAGCATCGCGAGCAGCGCTCCGGCCAGGGCCCCCACATCGTCCGGGTCCACCAGCCGCGACACGACCCCCTCCGGTGCGACCTCGGGGGCCGCGCCCGCGCGTGCCGCGACGATCGGGAGCCGGGCCGCCTGGGCCTCGAGGAACACGATGCCGAACCCTTCCTGCCGGCTGGGAAGGCAGAACACGTCCGCCGCGAGGAAGGTGCGCTGCAGCTCCGCGAGCCCCG
>JAVVDU010000051.1:0-3802 GCA_032251515.1 Gemmatimonadota bacterium | reverse complement strand
CCGAGCGGCCGCGCAGCCAGGAGTCGAGGAACAGGACGCGCACGGCCGGAAGCGACGGCGTCCGGCGGTCAGAGCCGGTCGATTCGGGCCGCGAGGATGAAGTCGCTCTCGGTGAGCCCGTCGATCGCGTGCGTCCAGATCTCGACGTCGACCTGCCCCCAGGACAGGTGCAGGTCGGGGTGGTGGCCCTCCTCCTCCGCCAGGGCACCGACCCGGTTCACGAAACCGAGAGCCGAGACGAAGTCGGAAAACTCGAATCGCTTCCGCAGGTGGTGCCCGTCCACCACCTCCCACGCGCCGCCCAGCTCATCGGCGAGGCGCCGCAGTTCCTCTCCCTGCAGGGGGGGGACGCCGCCCCGGCAGGGCTCGCAATGGCGAGCCGCGAGTCGATCGCTCATCCGTCGCTCCTTTCCACGTCGGAACCGATGGTCCGCTCCGCCGGCGGGATCTCCGAGGCGAGGACCACGAGGTCCCGTCCCATCCGCTTCGCGCTGTACAGGGCTTCGTCCGCGGCCCGCATCAGCGCCTTCGGCTCACTCGCGTCGGCGGGCAGGAACGCGATGCCGATCGACGCCGAGAGCTGCAACTGCGCGTGCGGCACGCCCTCCACGCCGAGGGCCCCGATACCCTCGCGCACCCGCTCGGCGATCTGCAGAGCGAGCTCGCGGTCGCACCGCAGGAGCACGAGGGCGAACTCCTCTCCCCCGATCCGGGCCGTCTGGTCGGTCTCGCGCACCGCGTCCTGCAGCGTCGTGGCCAGCGACTGCAGCACTTCGTCTCCGACCTGGTGACCGAACCGGTCGTTCACGTTCTTGAAGAAGTCCAGGTCCAGCAGCACGAGCGCCAGGCCCTCACCGTACCGCGAGGCGCGGCGGACGTTCTCCTCCAGCTGGCGCGTGAACTGGCGCCGATTGTGGAGGCCGGTGAGCGGGTCCGTGGTGGCGAGGCGGCGGGTCTCCTGGAGCAGTTGCGCGGCCCGGATCACGGCGGACGCCTGGCGCGCGATGAGCGCCAGCGTCTGCAGCTCCCGCTCGCCGAACGCCGATGGACGCACGGACTCCGCGTTGAACACCCCCATCACCTCGCCCTCGGCGACCAGGGGAACCGCGGCCTCGCTGCGGGCGTCCGGAATCCCCTCGATGTAGTCGCCCGCTTCTGACCGCTGCGCGATGTCGTCGACGACTTGCGGCTCTCCCGTCCGGGCGCAGCGCCCCGTGACGCCCCGGCCCAGCGGGATCTCGAGATAGCGGGCCGCGAGCCGATAGCCCTGGCCCGCCGCCACCCGCAGCACCCCGCGTTCGTGGTCGAGCAGCAGGAGGGCGCAGCGGACGTCGGGCAGGATCTCTTCGGCGATCTCCAGCATCGAGTTCAGGGTGGCCCCGAGCGCGCCGCCCTCGCTGGCCAGCCGGCCGATCCGGTTCAGCGCTTCCATCTCGCGGATTCGCTGCCGCAGGTCGTCGTGGCTCCGGAACGCGAACAGCGCCATCCCCGCCTGTGCGCCCAGGACCGTCAGCAGCCGCTCGTCCCGCTCCGAAAAGGCCTCGGGCCGCTCCGACTCCACGTTGAGGACGCCGGCCACGCGGTCGCCGGCGAGCAGGGGCACGGCGAGGTTGGAGCGGGCGCCGGGGAGCCCCTCGACGTACCGCGGCTCTGCCCGGACGTCCCCCGCGCGGAGCGGCCGGCGGTGCTCGGCGACCCAGCCGCACAGTCCCTCGCCGGGGCCGAGGACGCGGTGGCGCAGCTCATCGGCGCGATCGCCGTAGCCGCGCACGTCGGCGGTGCGGAGCGTCCCCCCCGGCTCGTCGATGAGCATGAGGGCCGCGTGCCCGGTGCCGGCGATCCGGCAGGCCTGCGCGAGGACTTCCGCGACGATGTCCTCGAGCCGGTCGGCCAGCCCGAGGCGGCGGCTGCCCTCGACGAGGGCGTCGAGGGGGTCCGGCGGAACTCCGGGTTCCGGCTTCCCCGTCATGCGGGATGCCGCGAGTCGGAGGCCCGGACCGTGAGGACCGGACAGGAGGCCCGGCGGACGACCCGTTCGGTGACGCTCCCGAGCAGCACGTGCGCCATGCCGGTGAGGCCGTGAGTGGCGATCACCACGAGGTCGGTGTCCTCCCGCTCCGCGAAGTCCAGGATGCCCGCCACGGCCCGACCCTCGGTCACGTGATACGTCACCGGGACGTCCGGGCCCTCCGCCTCGCGGGCGAACGTCTCCAGTGCCTCGCGCAGGCTGTCGCGCACGGTAGGAAAGTCCGGCGCGTCGAGCCACAGTCCGGCGACGCCGATCTCGGGCTGCACGGGCCGCTCGAACACGTGCAGGAGGTGGAGCTCTCCTTCGACCGTCGCGGCGAGCTCGCGGGCCAGCCGGAGCGCGCCGCGCGACGGTTCGGAGAAGTCCACGGGAACGAGGACGCGCCGGCCGGCCGGGGCGGGCGCCGCGGGCGTCTCCGTCCGGACCGTGAGCACGGGACAGGCCGCGCGGCGCACGACCTCCTCGGTGACGCTGCCGAGCAGGATGTGCTCCAGCCCGCGCCGTCCGTGGGTGCTCATCACGATGAGGTCGGCATTCATCTCGTCCGCGTGCTCCAGGATCACGGGCGCGATGGAGACGCCGCGGCGGCGCTCCAGTACGACACGGGCCGGGCTCGGCCGGTCCGGCAGGCTCGCGGCCAGGCGGGATTCGGCGATCTCCTCGAGGCGGCTCGAGAGCTCGGCCGGGTCGGGAAAATGGTGGGCCGGGTCGCTCGGGTCCTCCGCGTGCAGGACGATGGCGTGCAGAAGGTGAAGCTCGGCCCCGAACCGCTCCGTCAGCTCGAGTGCCGTGGAAAGGGCGCGCTGCGAGCGGGCGGAGAAGTCCGTCGGGAACAGGATCTTCCGGAGCTCGAGCACCGTCGGTCCTCCTTTCCGGATGGGCGCGGGGGTTCGGCTCGCGCCGCCTCCCCGGCGCCCCTCCCGCTCAGTCGAACGTCACGTCCACGGTGACCTCCTCGCCGTCCCGCAGGACGGTGACCGGCAGCGTGGTGCCGGGCTCCGTCGTGGAGAGCACCTCCATGTAGGCCTGGATGTCGGTGATCTCCTTCTCGCCCATGCGGATCACGATGTCGCCGCGCTGCAGGCCGGCACGGCCCGCGGGGCCCGCCTCGCGCACGCCGGACAGGAGAAGGCCGGGAGCGCCGTCCGGCGGACCGGCGTAGTCCGGCACGACGCCGAGCGTCACCTTGAAGGCCATGCGTCGGCCGCCGTCGCGCTGCTGCGCCTCGACGTAGGTGAGGGGCGCTTCCCGGCCCGCCAGCCGGTGCGCCACGGCCGCCACCAGGGAGGCGATGCGCACCGCACCTTCCGCCTCGATCCGCTCGGCGTCATCGCTCGGCTTGTGGTAGTCGTCGTGCACGCCGGTGAAGAAGTGCAGCACCGGGATGCCCGCCGCGAAGAAGGAGCTCTGGTCGGAGGAGCCGAACCCGTCCCCGCCGATCGTGCACTCCAGCTCGGCCCGCTCGCAGACCGGATTCACGATGCCGGTCCACTCCTCGGCCGATTCGCCGCCCAGCACCTGGAGGCGTCCGTCCTGCAGCCGGCCGACCATGTCCATGTTCAGCATGGCGAACACGTCGTCCATCGCGAGCCCGCCGGTCGGTTCGCGGACGAACGAGGACGATCCGAGCAGGCCCTGTTCCTCGAGCGAGAACGCGACGAACCACACGTCCCGGCGGAGCTCATCGCGCCGCGCCGCGAGCTCGCGCGCCACCGCGAGGAGCGCCGCGGTGCCGGAGGCGTTGTCGTCGGCGCCGTTGTGGATCTCGGTCAC
>JAVVDU010000050.1:10839-12840 GCA_032251515.1 Gemmatimonadota bacterium | reverse complement strand
CGATGCGGATCCGGAACCCCAGCCAGCGGCCGATGCCGAAGCTCCCGAGCATCATTGGGCGGGCGGGGCGGGCAGGGCGCGCCGTTCGAGGGGATCGGCGAGGATGCGCGCCGCCGGGCCGGCGAGGCGCCGCCACGCGGAGCGGCGGCGGCGCAGCACCACCCACAGGCGGCCGCCCGCCAGGTTACGGACCTGGATGAAGGCCCCGTCCACCTCGGGCGGCACGCGGATCGTCCACGCGTCGCCGCGCCACGCGAAGCGGGCGACCCGCTCGCCGGGGCCGGGGCGGGCCTCGACGAACGTCTCCCCCTCGAGCCGCACCGCCCCGTCCTCGTCCGCCGGCACGGCGCGCCAGAAGTCGGGATCGAACGGCAGCCCGAGCTGCCGCTGGAAGTTCTGATCCACGGCCCAGTCGAACTCGTCGAGGGCGCCCTGCGACGCCGCCGCCTCGCGGTGGTGCAGGAGCTCGTGGACGATCGTCTCCCACAGCTCCGCTTCCCAGTCGAAGGTGGGATCCTCGGCGGCGATGGCCCGGAAGGAGCCGTGGTAGAGGAAGATCCGCGACTGCGCCTCGGCGAGCCCGCCCATGCCGTCGGGCCAGTCCTCCGTCAGGCACTCGCCCATCGTCCAGATGCCGGGCAGCGTCGGATGGCCGGGCGCCCCGGGCTCGACCACCAGGTCGATCACGCCGGCCCGGAAGTCCGGCGGGATCTCGTCGAACATCCGCCGCGCGAGGTCGCGGAACCGACCCAGCTTCACCCGTCCGGCTCCCGCGTGTCCGCGTAGCCGCGCCGGAACCACACGAGCGGCTTCCGGCCGACCGCGCTCCCGGCCTCCGCGCGCACCACCCGGCCGATCACCACGTCGTGGTCGCCGGCCGCGACCGTCCGCTCGACCTCGCACTCGCAGGCCGCGAGACAGCCGTCCACCAGCGGCACGCCAAGCGTGCCGGGCCGGTGGGCCACGCCGTCGAACTTGTCCGCCGCGGCGCGGGCGAAGCGGTCGGAGAGATCCTCCTGGCCGGCCGCGAGGAGGTTCAGGGCGAAGCGGCCCGTGGCCCGGATCGCCTCGCGCGTCGCCGAGTCGCGCGTCAGGCAGGCGAGCACGAGCGGCGGCGACAGCGACACGGAGCACACCGAGGTCGCCGTACAGCCGTGACCCCTTCCGTCCTCCCCCGTCGCCGTCACCAGCACCACGCCGCCCGCCAATTCGGCGAGGGCGTGGCGGAAGTCCGCCTCGGAGACCACGGGGACGTCAGTGGCCGGCCGGTCCATCGTGCCGCTCATCGGATCAAGGCTCTTCCTCCACCGGCGCGCCGGCGAAGCGACGGGCCAGCAGCGGGTTCAGGAGGAGGAACGCGACGAGGGCGATCGCCCACTGCACGAGCACCGTCCCCACGTTGAAGCTCGAGAACGGCGTGAGCGTGGCCCACAGGTCCTCCGGGTTCACGGCCTGGCGCATCCACCAGGCCAGGAGCACGACCGCCTCGAGCGCCACGAAGCCGATCGCCACGTTCCACCAGCGTCCGATCCGCAGGTCGTTGCCGGACCGGTTCACGAGCACGGTCCGGAAACGGTCCGCCCCGTAGCGCAGGACGCCGGTCGCGAAGAACAGGCCGGACAGCATCAGGCCTACCCCCCAGACCCAGTCCTGGTTGCGGAAGAACTCGATCGACAGGGCAGAAGGGAGCCCCAGCAGGAAGCCGGCCGCCGCGACGAGCGGCACGGCCCGCCGCCGCGTGAGCCCCGCGTCGAGGAGCACGCGGGTGGCGAGCTCGATCATCGCGATCAGGCTGCTCCACGCCGCGAAGAACAGGGCGAGGAAGAAGAAGACCATGAACGCGGCGCCGCCCGGGATGCGGGAGAAGAGCTGCGGCACCCAGATGAACGTGAGCCCCTCGTTGCCCGCGCCGACCATGGTGTCGGCCGCATCGGGCAGGATCGCGAACGCCGTGCACAGCACCATGATGCCGGCGAGCAGCGACACCGTGTTGTTGCCGAA
>JAVVDU010000050.1:0-10739 GCA_032251515.1 Gemmatimonadota bacterium | reverse complement strand
ACGCCGTGCACAGCACCATGATGCCGGCGAGCAGCGACACCGTGTTGTTGCCGAACCCCAGCACGAAGGCGTTCAGCGTGGTGTCCTCGCGCTCGCGCAGATAGACGGCGTAGGCGAGGATCAGGCCCCAGCCCGCTCCCGTGTCCCACGCGTTCTGGGTGAGGGCCTCCACCCACACCCGCGCCTGCAGCAGGTCGCTCCACTGCGGCTGGAACAGGAAGGCGAGCCCTCGCTCGGCGCCCGGCAGGGTCACGGCCCGCACCGCGAGCACCAGCACGAGCAGGAAGAGCCCGGGCACGAGGATGCGCACCACCCGCTCGATGCCGCGCACCCCGCCGGCCACGACGAGCACGCCGAGGCCCAGCGCCAGCGCGTGCGTGGCCACGGCGGCCCCCGACCCCACGTAACTCTCCCAGAACGCGGTCGCCGCTTCGGGGGAGGTCATGGGGATCGACCCGGTGAGCGCGCCCCACAGGTAGCGGAGCGTCCAGCCCATCACGACCGAGTAGTAGAACATGATCGCCGTGGCCGTGAACGCGACCCATGCGCCCATCCACGCGTACCTGCGCCCCACCAGCGAGGCGAACGCGCCGATCGGCCCGCGCCTCGCCTCGCGGCCCATGGCGAACTCCACGAGGATCAGCGGCACGGACCACAGGAGCAGGAACACGGCCCACGCGATGAGGAAGGCGCCGCCGCCGTTGCTCGCCGCCACGCGCGGGAAGCGCCAGATGTTCCCGGTCCCCACGGCCATGCCGAGCATCACGAGCATCGTGCCCCAGCGGGACGAGAAGGTCTTCGTCACGCGCTCTCCTCTCCGCCGGCGGGGTCGTTCGCGGCGAGCCAGTCGAGGACCAGCGCGTTGAACGCCTCCGGCATGCTGATGTGCGAGCAGTGGCCCGTGCCGGGCACTTCCTCGTAGCGGGCTCCCGGGATCGCCGCGGCGATGGCGCGGGCCCAGGAGGGCGGCGTGTAGGCGTCGCGCGGCCCCTTCACGACGAGCGTCGGCGCGCGGATCGACGGCAGCTCGGGCCGCAGGTCCGCGCGCTTCAGGAGGTCCACCCGGCGCGCCGAGACCGAGGGGCGCTCGGTGCGCGGGCCCGTCCACAGGGCGTAGTCCACCACCCGCTCGGAGCCCGGCGAGGAATCGAAGATCCAGGCGTCGGCGCGGCTCCACATCCGGGCGGCCGCGCGGGCGAGCGGCGTAGGCAGGTAGCGCGTCGTGGCCATGGCCAGCGGCGCGAGCAGGGTGCGGTTCGGCCCCACGTGCTCGTAGGACACGCGGGCCAGGCTGTTCGCGACCACCAGGGCCCGCACCCGCTCCGGGCGGCGCGCCGCGAGGCGCATGGCGACCGCGCCCCCGAGGCTCTGGCCCACCACGGCGGCCGTGTCGGCCCCGTGCGCGTCCAGGAGCTCCACCGCGTCGGCGGCCAGGCGGTCGAACGTGTCGTCCGGCCCGAACGTGGAGCGGACGTCGGCGGCGAGCACCCGGTAGCGCGCCGCGAAGGCGGGGAGCTGGTGGCGCCACGTCTCCTTCATCCCGTCGGCGCCGGGCACGAGAAGGAGGACCGGTCCCCGTCCCGCCACGATCAGGTCCACCTCCGCGCCGTCCGCGAAGCGGAACCGGGTGACGGGCCACGGCCGCCCCGCCGCGTCGAGGGCCGGGGGACGGCGCAGCCGGACGTTGCGGGCCGTCATCGCCCGGGTCCACGCCCAGCCCGCGGCGACGAGCCCCGCCGCGAGGCCGAGCGCGGTGCCCGCCCTCACGGCAGCCCTTCGAAGGCGGGGACCGTGGGCAGGTCCGGGGGCGGGCCCTCGATGCGGACGACTGGCGGGTCTGCTCCGGCCGCGCGGGTGTCGACACCGGCCGCGGCGGCCGCGTCCCCTCGGCCGCGGGATCCATCGCGGCCGCGCGCATCCATCGACCCCGGCTCCACCAGGGTGAAGACGAGCCGCTGGGCCGGCTGACCCGCCGGGACGATCCACGTGCCCGCCGGCAGCTCGCGCTCCGCGAAGCGCGGCGCCCGCGGGTCGTCTCCGTACGTGCCCACCCGCAGCCGTACGGGCGCGGTGAGGCGCTCCACCCGGGCCCCGTGCCGGGCGAGGAGCTCCGCGAGGTCGCGGCCGGCCGGGAGGATCGCCCACGCGCCGGGAAGCGGCAGGGAGGCCAGCGTCGTCACCCGGGACCGCCAGCGCTCGACCTCGCGGGGCACGGCCCGGCCGCGCTCGTCCCACACCAGCCAGCGCAGGACCGGGCGCTCGGGATCGGTCTCGTACCGCGCCGCGAGCGCGAGAAAGGGCGACGGGTCGGTCCGCAGGTCGCGGCGGGTCACGGCCCGCAGCTCCGCCGCGACTCCCGCCGCGACCCCCAGGAATCCGCGCGCCATCAGGACCAGACGCTCGGTGCGCACCCGCAGGCTCCGGACCTCCCGGTCGGAGGCCGTCTCGAGGAGCAGGGAGAGCGTGCCGGCCAGCGCGAACGCGTTGCGGGCGTCGTCCGCCGCCAGCGGGGCGAACGAGGCGAAGGTGTCGGCCGCGGCCGTGCCGGGCGCGGCCGTGCCGGGCGCGCGAGCCGGATCCGGGTTCTCGGCCACGTACTCGTGGAAGCGGACGTTCCCGCGCGCCAGTTCGCGGACCACCCAGGGCAGCAGCCGATACCGCCCGATGAGCACGAGCTCGGGATCCACGTTCGGATGCGTCGGCAGACCCACCTGCGCCTCGTAGGGCGTGGGCCCCATCTCGTGCAGGTCGAGGACGAGGTGCGGCTCGAGCGCGGCGAAGCGCGCCCACAGGGCCCGCACGGCCGGCGTCGCGAGCGACGCGTGGTCGCGGTTCGGATCCACGCCCCGCCCGTCCTCGCGGGTGCCGGCGCGCATTCCGACGGGGTTGAGGGCGGGAACGACCGTGACGTCGAGTGCCGCGAGGAGGCCTGGCGGCGGACCGGCCGCCAGGTCGCGCGCCAGGAGCAGCGCCGCCTCGGTCCCGGCACGCTCGTCGCCGTGCTGTCCGCCCACGACCAGGACGCGAAGCGGGCCTTCGGGATCGCGGCCGGCGCGGGGATCGTGGCCGGCGGTGCCGGGCGCCGCGGCCCGGAGCCGGATGGCCGACACCACGGCCGGCGGCCCGGAGGGCGGCCCTTCCGGCGCGTCGCCGGGCACGAGGACCACGAGGGTGTCGACGGTGGCTCGCACGCCGGGGGCGGTCCGCTCGGCGAGCCGGGCCAGCCACGGGGCGACGGAGTCGGCCGGGGTCCAGGCGAGCCACTCGGCCCGCTCGGCCGGCGTCGGGAAGGGCGCTGTGTCCGCCGGCCCGGCGTCACCGCCCTCCTCCGCCTGCGCCGCCGCCGGCCGGGGGGCCGCGAGGAAGAGCGCGACGAGGAGAGCGGCCGGCGCGGCCGGCGCCACGGCGGACCGGGCGGCAGACCCGCGGAGCCGGAGCGCGGCGGCGTCCCGCCGCCTCACGCCAGCCGCTCCCGCAGTCCGTCCACGAGGAGGTCCGTGCCCAACCGCTCCACGCCCAGCAGCGCCGCCCGCTCGTCCGCGTTCCGCGACAATCCACCCGCCATCCAGCTCCGCAGGAAGGCCCCCGCCCCGGGGTCGCGATACCAGCGGGCCCCGAAGCGCTCCCGCAGACTCCGTCCCAGCAGGGCCGCGAGGATGCGGGCCCGCAGCTCACGCGCCGTCCCGAGTCGCTGGCCGATCCGCTCCAGGAACAGGCGGGGGTCGTACCGCAGGCCGGTCGCCTCCTCCATCCGCTCCGCCCAGCGGGGGCCGAGCGAGCCCGGGCGCTCGCTGACGCAGACCTCGATGTCGAACAGGAGGCGTCCCGCCACGCGGCGGAGGTGGAAGAGATCCAGGAAGGCCGCGACCTCCAGGTAGTCATCCAGGCGTTGTCCGTCGAGGCCGCGGACCTCCCGGACCCAGTCGCGGTCCACCGCCAGGTCGGCGAACAGGAACCCCACCGCCTCGGCCACGGCCACGTCGCCGATCGCCCGGTACTCGAACGGCAACGACGGGTCGGTGCGCGACCAGTGGAGCGCCTCGCCGACCTCCCGCAGGAGGGAGCGGCAGGCCTTGGGGGTCGTGGTCGGCGTGACGAAGAGGACGACGCGGTCGGGCACGCGCACCGGCGCGCAGGTCGCCCGCATCCCGGGGCCCGGGAACGGCTCCACGTCGAGGTCTACGCGGCCGTCCTCCTCCAGGTCGAGCCCGATGGCCGCCAGGTCTCGCCGGATCGCCGCGAGGATCGTCGCCTCGTCGCAGGGGGCCTCGAGCCAGTCCATGCGGCTCAGCCAGTCGATGTCGTGCGCCCTCGCCTCCCCCTTGGCGAGCCCCAGCCAGCGGTCCAGGTGCAGGTCGAGGGCGACCGCGAAGATGCCTCGGGTCGCAGCGAGCAGGCGCTCCGCTTCGCTCGCCAGGTGCGCGAGGTTCAGGCCCCCGAGCCGCTGCACCGCCTCCCGGTACGGGCCGTAGCCCAGTTCCGCGGCGGCCGTGCGCCAGCGGTTCAGGCGGTCGAGCTGAAGCGGGCCGACCTCCTCCCACGCCTGCGCCCGGACCTCCGTCAGCTCGTCGCGCGCCGCGCGGTCCTGCTCGGCCTGGATCATCGAGCGGAGCTGGCCGACCGGCACGCGCCGGCCGTCCAGGTCGACGGCCGCGGTGGCGTGCCAGTGCGAGAACTCGTCGTCCAGGGGGGCGGTCGCGGCGCGGACCTGGTGTTCGGCCGCCCAGGCGAGCAGCCGGCGCAGGCGGCGCTCCCGCTCGCCCGAGGAGGAAGCGAGCTCCCGCTCGATCACGGGGGCGCTGGCCTCCCACGCGAGGACCCGCTGGCCCGCGTACAGCGGCGCGTACTCCGGCCACGGCTTGCGGCCGGTGAACCCCTCCAGCATCTCCTCGACGAGGGCCGAGCGGAGCCGCTCGGCGCGGTCGCGGATCTCTTCGACCGTGAGTCCCAACGCGGGGCGCGACGCCGGATGGGCGCGGGCCGGGAGGGTTCCCGGGCCTACGCTCCCGGCGCCTCCTCCAGCCGGTCGGAGAGCCAGCCGCGCAGCGCGTCGGCCGCCACGCGGACCTGCGCGAGGGAGTCGCGGTCGCGCACCGTGACCGTCCCGTCCTCGACGCTCTGCCCGTCCACGGTGATGCAGAACGGCGTGCCCGCTTCGTCCTGGCGGCGGTAGCGGCGCCCGATGGACCCCGCCGCGTCGTAGAACACCGGGAACGAGCGGCGCAGGTCCGCGTCGATCCGCCGGGCGATCTCCGGCATTCCGTCCTTCTTCACGAGCGGGAAGATCGCCGCCTTCAGGGGTGCGAGCCGCGGCTGGAGCCGCAGCACGACCCGCGTCTCCCCCTCGACCTGCTCCTCGTCGTACGCGTTCACGAGCAGGACGAGCACGAGCCGGTCGAGCCCCGCCGAGGTCTCGATCACGTAGGGGACGAAGCGCTTCCCCGAGTGCGCCTCCACGTACTCCAGCTTCTTGCCCGACTTATCCTGGTGCGCGTTGAGGTCGAAGTCCGTGCGATTGTGGATCCCCTCGAACTCCTTCCAGCCGAACGGGAAGCGGTATTCGATGTCGACGGCCTTCTTGGCGTAGTGCGCGAGCTCGTCGGGAGCGTGCGGGTGGATCCGCAGCCGGTCGTCCCGGATGCCCAGCGACCGCACCCAGGCCAGCCGCCGGTCGCGCCACGTCTCGAACCACTCGTCGTCGCTGCCCGGCTCGACGAAGAACTGCATCTCCATCTGCTCGAACTCGCGCGTCCGGAACGTGAAGTTGCCCGGCGTGATCTCGTTGCGGAACGCCTTGCCGACCTGGGCGATCCCGAACGGGACCTTCTGGCGGGACGCGTCGAGCACGTTGCGGAAGTTCACGAAGATCCCCTGCGCTGTCTCGGGCCGCAGGTAGACGACGGCGCTCGAGTCCTCCACCGCCCCCATGAACGTCCGGAACATCAGGTTGAACTGGCGCGGCTCGGTGAACTGCCCCCGCACGCCGCACGTCGGGCACTGGTCCGACTCGAGGAGGTCGGCCCGCTGGCGCCGGTGGCAGTTCCGGCACTCGACGAGCGGGTCGGTGAAGCCCTCGACGTGGCCGCTCGCCTCCCAGACGTCCGGGTGCATGAGGATCCCGGCGTCCACGCCCTCCACGTCATCCCGCCGGTGGACCATCTCCGACCACCACGCGGCGCGGACGTTCTGTTTCAGCTCCACGCCCAGGGGGCCGTAGTCGTACACCGCCCCCACGCCACCGTAGATCTCGGAGGACTGGAAGATGAACCCGCGGCGCTTGCAGAGGGACACCAGCCGGTCCATGGCGTCCGCGGGATAGTCCTGCTCCTGCGCCGGCGCTTCCGCGCCCTCCGCCGGCGCCTGCTTCGTCTCGCTCACCGCTCGCTCGCTTCGTTTCGGGCCCGTGGAAAGGGACCGGAAGGATACGGGGGGACGCGGCGGGGCGGCAAGAAACGCGGCGCGGCGGGCGGCCGTGGGCGCCCCGGCGCCGGGCCCTCTGCGACCAGCGTCAGGGACGGACCGCGGCTTCCACGATCCGGGCGAGCCCGTCCCCGTCGAGGCGCCGCCCCCCGCCGTCGACGGCGCGGACACCCTCCGGGACCGGCCCCTCGATGCGGCCGCACGCCAGCACGGCCGGCACCCCGGCCGCGGCCGCCCGCTCCAGCACCCGCGCCGTGATCTTCCCGAGGTCGGAGGTCGGGTCCCAGGCGCCCTCTCCCGTCACGACGAGGTCGGCCCGCGCCAGCGCGGCGTCGAAGCCGGTCCGCTCGAGGACCCACTCCGCGCCGTCCACGAGGTCGGCGCCGGCGAACGCCACGAGCCCGAAGCCGAGGCCGCCCGCGGCGCCGGCACCGGGTTCGAGCGCCGGGTCGGGCGCGGGAGCGCGGCCGGGCTGCGCCGCGTGCGCGACGCGGGCGAATTCCCGCGCCAGGGATCCCAGGCCCCGCTCCAGGAACTCCACGTCGGCGGGCGAGGCGCCTTTCTGAGGGGCGAAGCGCCGCGCCGCCCCGTCGGGACCGAGGAGCGGGCTGCGGACATCGGCCAGCGCCGTCACCCGGGGGAGCGGCCGCGGGGAGGGTGGCGGGACGAGGCGGGCGAGCCGGGGCAGCGCGCCCCCGCCGGGCGGGAGGTCGCGCTCCTGGGTGTCGAGGAGGCGCCACCCGAGCGCGGCGGCCAGGCCGGCGCCCCCGTCCACCGTTCCCGAGCCCCCGAGGCCGACTACGGCGCGCCGCGCCCCCGCGTCCGCGCAGGCCGCGAGGAGAAGGCCGAGGCCGTGCGTCGCCGTTCGCTTCGGGTCGCGGCGGTCCGCGGGGACCAGGTGGAGGCCGCAGGTGGATGCCGCCTCGAGGACGACCTCATCCGGAGACGGCCACAGGGTCGCCGCCGCGAGGGGCTCGCCCATCGGACCCGCGCCGGGGAGCCTGCGGATCTCCCCCGCGGTGACGCGGAGGGCATCGAGCAGACCTGGACCCCCATCGGAGAGGGGGAGCGTAGTGACCCGGGCGTCCGGACGGGCCCGCGCGGCGCCCGCGGCCATCGCCGCCGCGGCCTCGGCGGCCGTCAGCGTCTCCTTGAAGGCGGTGGGGCAGACGAGGACGTGCACGGGGCCTCCGGGTGCGGGACGCGAGGGGAAAAGATGAGGGGAAGAGCGGCACGCAGAAAGCCGGACGCGGGTCCTGGGCGCCGCCGCCGCGCCGTCCGCGCCTGTACGGGCGCCTGGCGAGCCACGTATACTCGCCTCCATGAGCACGGAACCCGGGTCCGAAAGGCCCCCGGCCGGCCTCTGGCGGCGCGCCCTCTGGCTCGCCGATCGCACGCCGGAGAGCCGGAACCGGTACGTGGACTTCCTCCGCGCCCTGTCGATCCTCGCGGTCGTGTTCGGGCACTGGCTCATCTCGGCGCCCCATTTCGCGGCCGGCGAGCCGGCCTACAGTCACCTGCTCGACATCGCGCCCTGGTCGCGCTGGCTGACCTGGCTGTTCCAGGTGATGCCGGTCTTCTTCTTCGTCGGCGGCTTCTCCAACGGCGTCTCCTGGGACTCGGCCTGTCGCCGGGAGCTCGGGTACCGCGCCTGGTTCGACGCGCGGATGCGGCGCCTGCTCGGGCCCGTGCTGCCGCTCGTCCTGATGTGGGCCGTGATGGTGGCGGTGGCTCACTCCAACGGCGTCGGCGCCGGGATGATCCGCATCGGCTCGCAGGTCGCCCTCGTGCCGGTGTGGTTTCTCGCCGTGTACATCCTCGTCGTGGCGCTCGTCCCGCCGAGCCTGGCCGCGTGGCGGCGCTGGGGGTTCGCCTCGGTGCTCGCGCCGGCGTGCGCCGCGGCCCTGATCGACGTCGCCTTCTTCGCCGGCGCCCCGCCGGCCCTCGGGTGGCTCAACTATCCCTTCGTGTGGCTCGCCGTGCACCAGCTCGGCTACGCGTGGCGCGAGCGCCGCCTCGCGGGAGCCCGCGTCGGAGCGCCGTGGTTCGCCGCCGGGCTCCTCGCCCTCGTCGCCCTCACGCACCTGGGGCCCTATCCCCTGAGCCTCGTCGGCGTGCCGGGCGACGAGATCAGCAACACGCTGCCGCCCAAGCTGCCCCTGCTCGCCCTCGCGGCGGCGCAGATCGGCCTCGTCCTGATGCTCGAGGCGCCGCTGCGGACGTGGCTGCGGAGGCGCGGGCCGTGGGCCGCGACGATCCTCGTCAACGGCATGATCATGACGATCTTCCTGTGGCACTCGACCGTGATGATCCTGCTGGTCGGTCTCGCCTTCTGGCATTTCCCCGGCGCCCTGGCGCCGATGCCCGACACGGCGGGCTGGTGGTGGATCCGGCCCGCCTGGCTGCTCGCCTTCACGGCGGCGAGCCTGCCCTTCCTGCTCGTCTTCTCGCGCTTCGAGCATCCCTCTTCGGATGCCTCCCGCCGGCCGGCGCCCGTCCCGCTGCAGGTGATCGGTTGCGCGGTGGCCTGCGCGGGTCTCGCCATGCTCGCCCTCGACGGCATCGGCGGTTCAGGGTGGCTCGGCCTCCGCTGGGTCCCGCTGCTGCTGCCAATCGCCGGGGCGGGGCTGGCGGGGTTCGGTCTGCTCGGCCGGGCTGCGGCGCGGTAGCCGGGGGCGGACGGAACGTCGCCGGCCATAGCCTCTCAGTCAGGGAAGCGGGGCTCCGTCCCGGACCCACTCCTCGATCTGGTCTGAGCCGCACCTTCGGACGAGGATTTCCGGGGGAAGGAAGAGGAACTGCCCCGACTCGCTCCAGTCGAACGCTTCGCGTCGCACCACGAAGACCTGGGGAATGCTCTGCCAGGGAAGACCCTCGCACCCGGAAGTCTCACTGGGGAGAAGATCGGACGAGAAAGTCGAACCCTTCGACTACGTTCCAGGATACCGCTACACCGACTGACGAAAAGTGCGTGCCCTGTCTCCGGGCTCGCTCCCCGAGCAGCTCCTTCGCCCTGCGGACCGAAACAGCCAGAGACGCTGCAGTTGATTCTCCACAGCCCGGGGAACCGAAGAAAATCAGGGCGGTCTCCTCGCCGACCGGGGGCGTGCCCACCGATTGCTCGTGAACCTCCCGGTCATCGCCGAGCCACGTGACCACGGCATATCCACCGAAAAAGGCGAGCACTATGCTCGCGCTCATCGTGATCCAGCCGCGTGCCGTCGCCGATCTTGCTCGCGCAGGTCGGCCGTCAGCTCGATGAGACCGAGGCGGGGGATGGGATCGTGGAGCGCGATCCACATCCGTGCCGAGTCGAGCGCGACGATCCGAGGAATGTGGCTGTCGAGTTCCTGGACCGCGCCGGTGGTCAACTCGATAAGGTATGTTCGAAAGTAGTCTGCGCTAAGAGGATCCGGTGGCGTCTCTTTCGTCCTGTGCGCCGTCTGGGCGACGAGGAATCCACCGCGGGGCCCTACCAGACTGATGCCCAGATCATAACCGCCCGGCGGGGTCGTGAAGGACAGGCTACCCCGAGCATCCCCTTCTGTGAGCACCATCGGTACACTTCCCCGAAGGCGTGCCTGCCACCGCATCTCGGCTGGCGCACCCGCACGGCCGGCACGTCCCGGACGATGACCTCCTCCCACCGGGCCACCGCCTGCTCGAAGATCGCCCGTTGCTGCGGCGTCGGGTCCGTCCCCTCCACGTACCGGATCTCGATCTGACAGCCCCCCCGGCACGGAGTCCGAGTCTGGATCCGTGAATGGGCCGTCGTCTCCTCCGCACGCGGCGAGCGCCAGCACGCCCTCCACGGCGAGCACGGCCCGCGGCGGCAACACGTTCCGTCCGTCGCGCCCCGTCAGCGGATGATGTACACATCGATGTCATCGTCGCGCGCCTGGTAGAGCAGCTTGCCGTGCGGGTGGAAGGTCGCGGCCTGCACCCAGCGCGTCTCGGTGCCGGGCGGCACGGGACGCGGAAACGACTGGAGCACCTGCCACCGGAGCGGATCGATAAGAAGGCTCGTTCCCGGATCCGCCGGATCCACGTCCTGCGTGGTCAGCCAGATCCGGTTCCCGGCCGGGTTCAGGGCCACGTCGAACCCCACGGCCGCGCCTTGTCCGCCGGCCGAGCCGTCGATCCGGCGGGTTACCTGGTCCGTGCGCGTGTCGATCTCCACGAGCCCGGTCTGGAAAACATCGCCCGCGTATACCGCCGCGTACACGAACCGGTCGTCGCGGCTCACGGCCAGGTTCGCCGTCAGCCCGAGCGGGATGTGGGCCAGCAGCTCCCCCGTCTCCGGGTCGCCCACGAACACC
>JAVVDU010000049.1:0-13500 GCA_032251515.1 Gemmatimonadota bacterium | reverse complement strand
AGCCGAGGAGGAGGCACGGCGGCTCAGGGAAGAGAGTGCCGCAGCGCTGACCTAGGTCATCCTGGCCTGCCCTCCCGGGGAACCCGCCGCCGCTTCACCCGACTCCACCTCCGCGGAACACCTGTCGCGCTCCGCTACACGCCCGCCACGCCCAACCGCACGGCGGTATTCCCACAAAAGCAGATATTGCAACCTGATACAGGTTCGGTACGAACCCGGTCCGGTTCGGTCCCGTACTTGCCACCTCCACTCCCGGAACCGACGCACGGCGGACGTGCCGAGACCCGCCCGGGGACCGACCCCGCCGGCGGACGACTACCGAAGAGGAGGATTCACATGCGTACTCAGTGGCTTCGCCTGACGGCCCTGGCTGCCCTGCTGCCCCTCGCGGCGGCCTGCGACGACTCGACCGGGCCCGCGAGCGATGGGAGCCGGGTGAGCTTTTCCGTCGCGGTGACCCAGCCGGCTCCGACCGCTGCACGCACGGCCGGAGACGCCGTATTCGCCATCATCCCCGTCACGGACGGGATCCGCACGCTGAACATCGAGTCCGTCGAGCTCGTGCTGCGCGAGATCGAGCTCGAGAGACAGGACAGCGATGCCTGCGCGGCGACCCTCCCGGGCAGCGACGACGACGACTGCGAGGAGTTCGAGACGGGACCGGTCCTGCTCGAGCTCCCGGTGGACGCCGCGGGCGCCGTGCAGGCGTTCGAGATCACCGGCGTGCCTGCGGGCCTGTACGACGAGGTCGAGTTCGACGTCCACAAGCCCGAAGACGACCCCGGAGATGACGCCTTCCTGCTCGCGCACCCGGAGTTCGACGGAATCAGCATCCGGGTCGGCGGCACGTTCGACGACGGCCAGGGCGGCGGCGCGCAGCCGTTCCTCTTCCTGTCCGACATCAGCCAGGAGCAGGAGTTCGACCTCGTGCCGCCGCTCCAGGTAGGGGCCAGCCAGGTGACGAACGTCACGCTCCAGGTCGATGTCACCACGTGGTTCATCGACGAAGCCGGCACGGTCATCGATCCGGCCACCGCCACGATAGGTGGTCCGAACGAGAGCGTCGTGGAGGAGAACATCCAGAACTCGCTGAAGGTCCACGAGGACGACGACCGCGACGGCGACGACGACGGCGACGACAGCTGACCGTGTCGCACGAAGCGCCGAGGGGCCCGGGGCGAAGCGCGTCCCGGGCCCACACACCCCCGACGGAAAGGAAAAACCGATGACCCGGATCAAGCTCGCCAGGACGCTCATGCTCGCAGCACTGCTGCCCCTGTCCGCAGCCTGCAGTGACGACGATTCCACGACCGGTTCGCCCACGGCACCCGGCACGGGGTCCGGTGGTGACGGCGGCGACGTGACCTTGTCGCTCGCGGTGGCCGCCCCGGCCTTCCAGGCGACGCGCACGGGCTCGCCTGCCCTGTTCGACGTCGTCATCGGGGACGGCGCCTCGGAGCTGGTGCTGACCCGCGTGGCGATGGTCCTGCGCGAGATCGAGCTGGAACAGCAGTTCGACGATGACTGCGACGACCGGATCTCCGGGTTCGACGACGAGTGCGAGGAGTTCAACTCCGGTCCGCGCATTCTCGAGCTGCCGCTCGACGGATCGGTGGAGCAGGTCCTGGCGATCGACGGCGTGCCCGCCGACACGTACGACGAGATCGAGTTCGACATCCACAAGCCCGAGGACGACACGGCCGAGGACATCGCGTTTCTCCAGCAGAACCCGGACTTCCGGCGTGTCAGCATCCGGGTCGAGGGCACGTGGAACGGCGAGCCGTTCGTCTACCTGACGGATCTGAACGAGGAGCAGGAGATGCCGCTCGTGCCGCCCCTCGTCGTGACCGAGGGCGGCTCCCCGGTCAACGTGACATTCCGCGTGGACCTTGACGGCTGGTTCCGCGCGCTCGACGGCTCGCTGGTGGACCCGCGCACCGCCAACGAGGGCGGCGCGAACGAGAGCCTCGTCGAGGAGAACATCGAGCGGTCCATCGACCTGTTCGAGGACGACGACCGCGACGGCGACGACGATTCGAGCGACGACGACTGACCCGGACCGGGACGCTCAGTCTCCCGCCACGGCCCCCGGGACTTCCACCCGGGGGCCGTCGCCATCCGGGGCGCGGTGGGCGCCACTCGCACCCGGGGGGGGCGAGGAATCGGCCATGGCCGCCCGACGCTGCCGCCGCACCCGCGCCCATCGCCACGCGACGGCCGCCACGAACAGCGAGAGCGCCGCGATTCCAGCGAACCCCGTCACGGAGGCGACCCGGTCGACGGCCAGGGCCACCTCGTCGGCGAACAGGCGTCCGAGCGTGCTGTACAGGGCCGCCCACGCGAGCAGCGCCACCGCGTCGGCCGCCGCGAACGCCCACGGGCCGAGGCGTGCGATGCCCGACGAGATCGCGATGAGGTTGCCCGTGCCCGGCAGGAACTTCGACGGCAGCACGTAGAACGGACCGATCCACTCGACCTTCCGCACGACGGCGTGGCCGCACGCGTTGGGGTTCGACGAGAGACCGCAGGCGAGGTCGATCAGGCTGCGGCCCTTCCAGCGGGCCATGTGGAACCAGAACTGGTCCGCCACGAACCCGCCGGCCGCCGCCGCGGCGATGACGAGCGGCAACGACAGGCTGCCGCCCGTGACGACCGCGGCACCGGCGAGGACCAGAACGGTCGAACTGAGCATCGGCACACCGATGAACTCGGCGAACCCGACCGCGAACAGGAGCCCGTATCCCCAGGTCTCCAGCAGTTCGTGTACGAACTCCATTCCCTCGACTCCCCGGCGTCACGGTCCCCTGTTTCTCACCGAACCAGCGCCGGCGCCGGAGAGTTCGCCACCGCGCCTCAGGAGGCCACGAAGCGCTTCCGCACCCGGTCGATCGCCGGCGGCGACCCGAGGATGGTGAGCCGGTCCCCATTGCGCAGCACGGTGCCGCCGGTCGGTACGAGGACATCCCCGCCGCGATTCACCAGCGCCACGAGCGTGCCGTCGTGCAGCGGCACCTCGCGCAGCGGTTTCCCAGCCCAGTCCGCCGTGTCCGGGCCGTCGCCGACCCGGATGGAGCACAGCCGCTCCTCGTGCACGAGGGCCTCGCGGAGCTCCTGCTCGTCGGCGGCGGCGAGCCACTCGTCCATGAAGCTCTCCTCGTCCACCCGGGAAGCGATGCGGGCGAGAATCCGGAGATGCTCGCCGGGGTTCGCTTCCGGGCTCACGAGGAAGAACACGGCACGCACCGGCTCGAAGACCCGCTCGGACGGCGGCAGTCCGGCCTCCTCCATCCGCACGCCCGGCGGACAGCGCACCATGAGCAGCGCCGCCTCCCGCAGTCCATCCAGCCGCACGTGCGGAATCGCCGCGCCACGCGACACGGGCGTCATGCCGACCCGCGTCCCCTCGGCGAAGCGCTCCTCGAGGGCCCCGGTTTCCACGCCGATCACCCCGGCCAGCCGGCTCGCGGCCCGTTGGACCAGGTCGTCGAACGCGATCGGCGCCGCGATGTCCTCCACCGTCGAGTGCGCCACGAGCTCGTCGAACGGGTCCGTTTCCAGGACGCTTCGCTCCTTCAGGATCTCCCTGAGCTCACGGTCCAGCCCCTCGAACCGCTGGCGCCCGAGCCGCGCGAACACGTGATAGATCGCGCCCTCGCGCACCAGGCCCTCGTGCGCCCACAGGAAGTACCACAGGGTCGCGAGCCCGATGACGGTCGCCGTGAACACGAGGGCCAGGAAGCCCATCTCAAGGATGAGCCAGATCGGGATCAGGAAGCCGGCGATCTGCATCCACGGGTAGAGCGGGGAACGGAAGCCCGGCTCGTAGGCCTCGATCCGGCTCTCCCGCATCACGATCACCGCCAGGGCCAGGAAGGCGAACAGCAGCAGGATGAACGCGCTGGCCAGCTTCGCCAGCCCCTCCACGTCGAGCAGCAGTACGCAGACGATCACCGCGGCCGACGTGACCACGACGCCCAGGGTCGGCGTGCGGAACCGGCCGATCTCGGCGAACCGGGGAGAGATCAGGTGGTCGCGGCCCATGGCGAGCAGGAACCGCGATGCCGACAGGATGCCGGCGTTCGCGGTGGACGCGAAGGCGGCGAACGCCGCGATCACGATGAGCCAGATCTCGAGCCGGCCCGCGAACCCCGTCATCACCTCGGCCGCCGCCGTCGCCACGGGAGCGAGGTCGGCCGACAGGGCATCGGGCTCCAGCACGGCGACCATGAGAAACACGCCGATCACGTAGATCGCCGTGGCGGTCAGCAACGACAGGAACATGCCGAGCGGCAGGTTCCGCTGCGGGTTCCTCACCTCCTCGGCCACGCTGGCGACCTTCGTGAGGCCGGCGTAGGACACGAACACGAGGCCGACGGTAGAGAGCAGCCCGGCCGTCCCGTGCGGCATCAAGGGGAAGAAGCGGGTCTGCCGCAGCCCCTCCCGGGCCGTCGCCACCTCCACGATGCCCGCCACCACGAATCCGCCGAGGATCAGGACGAGTGCTCCCACCAGCGCGCGCTGCAGGCCGCTCGATTCCTTCGCCCCGACCACGTTCAGCACGAGGAAGAGCAGGGCCAGCACCACGGCCACCGGTTTGATGGGCACTTCGACGAACAGCGCCAGGTATGCCCCGACCCCCACCAGAGCGAAGGCGGTCTTCAGGACGAGCGCGATCCAGCCTCCCAGCCCACCGATCGTCCCGGCCAGCGGGCCCAGCGAGCGGTCGAGGAAGTAGTAGGCGCCGCCCGAGCGCGGCATCGCGGTGACCAGCTCCGCCACGCTCAGCATGGCAGGGATCACCGCGAGGCCGGCCAGGAGGTACGCGAGGAACACGGACGGCCCGGCGCGGGCGAAGGCGATTCCCGGCAGGAGGAAGAACCCGGAGCTGAACATCGCCCCGGTGCTGATCGCGTAGACGTCGAACAGGCCGAGATTCCGCGCGAGTTTCGAGTCGCCGGCCAAGGGCGCCTCCCGGACTTGGAGGGGGTAGATCGACCGGCCCGGCCCGGACGGGCGGCCGGCGGCTCGTCGTTTCTTACCGGAAGGCGGGCTCAGGGATCCGCACCCCCCGGCCCGCGCTCAGCTCCCGGGTTCCGAGACCCGGGTCTGAAACCAGTGGTACGCGCGCTCGCACGTCTCGCAGTCGCGCCCCAGCTCGAAGCAGGGAACGCCGTCGGCCTGCGCCTCCGCGCACAGGACCCCGAGAGCCCGCTCGGGTACGCTGCCCACTCGCTGGGCCTGCTTCCTCGCGTCTACCGGGAGCTCGCTGTAGGGGTCGTCGCTGAACGGCCGTCGCTTCGGGTTATGCATCGCGGGTTCCTTTCCAGCTCCGGCGCACCACGCCCGTACGTTACGGGGCCCGGCGAGCCACTGATCTCGCTCCGTTTCCACGATGCACGCTTCTTGCAAATCCCGTACGACACGGACGGCCCGGACGCTGCGGTGCGCCGATGGGCCGAACGGGCCGGAAGAACGGGCCTTCAGGGTGCGGAACCGCCGCCCGGCGGAGTCCGTGCCCGTCGGACGAGAGGAGCGCTTGCGGACGAACTTGGGACGATGCGTCCCAGTTGCCCGGTGCGACACGGGCGGATTCGGCACGCGGCTCCGGAACGAGGAGCGGGTGATGCGCGAACTGAGAATACACGGCCGAGGCGGGCAGGGGGCGGTGATCGCCTCGAAGCTGCTCGCCGTGGCCCTGTTCCGGGAGGGACACGAAGTCCAGTCGTTCCCGGCCTTTGGAGTGGAACGGCGCGGGGCGCCGGTGACGGCGTTCCTGCGCTTCGATGACCGGCCGATCCGCCTGCGGTGCGAGATCACGGCGCCGGACGACCTCATCGTCCTCGATCCGACGCTGGTCGAGGCGATCGACGTGACCGCGGGCCTCAAGGACGGCGGCACGATCCTCATCAACTCGGAGCGGGGCCCTTCCGGATACGCCGCGCTGGCGGAGCGCTTCCGGGTGGCCACGGTGAACGCGTCGGACATCGCGGTGCGGCACGGGCTCGGGACGAGAGCCCAGCCGATCGTGAACACCGCGATCGTCGGGGCCGCCGCGACGGTGTTCGGCTGGTTCGGCATGGATGCGGTCGAGACGGCGATCGGCGAGGAAGTCCCGGCCAAGCGCGAGGAGAACGCGGCGGCCGCCCGGGACGCCGCCGCGGAGGTCCGGATCGCGACGACGCGGGAGGGAGCGCATGTCTGACTCCGACCTGAAGCCGGACGCCGGGCGGGGGATCCCCCCGATCGCGGTGAGCCGGATCACCACCGAGGTGAACCCCACCGGCTCCTGGAAATTCATCCGGCCCCGCTACGAGGACCGGGTGGCTCCCTGCAACTCCCGCTGTCCGGTGGGCATCGACGTGGAGGGCTACCTGTACCTCCTCGGGCAGGACCGGAGGGACGAGGCGATCGCGCTCCTCCTCGAGGAGAACCCGATGCCGGCCATCACCGGCCGGGTCTGCCACCATCCGTGCGAGGATGGCTGCAACCGCGCCCGGCTCGACGAGCCCGTGGCGATCCATTCCATCGAGCGGCGCCTGGGAGACATGGCCCTCGCGGCGCCCGCCTCCCCGGCCCCGGAGCGCACTCGCGACGAGCGCGTCGCCGTGATCGGGTCCGGCCCGGCGGGCCTCGCCTGCGCCTGGCACCTGGCCCGCGAGGGCTACGGGGTCACGGTGTTCGAGAAAGCCCCCGAGCCGGGAGGCATGCTGCGCCTCGGCATTCCCGAGTACCGCCTTCCCCGGGCGATCCTCGACCGGCAGATCGAACGGATCCGCGGCATGGGCATCGACATCCGCTGCGGCACCACGATCGGCGACGATCTCCCCTGGTCGGCGCTCGATGAGTTCGCCGCGGTGTTCGCCGCGCCGGGTGCCCACGTGGGAAAGGACGCCCGCATCGAGGGTGCCGGCGGGATCCCGCAGATCCGACCGGGCCTGGAGTTCCTGAAGGAGGTGAACGCCGGCGCCCGTCCGGACCTCGGATCGCGCGTGATCGTGATCGGGGGCGGAAACACCGCGATGGACTGCGCCCGTTCCGCGCTGCGGCTCGGAGCGAACGTCACGGTCGTGTACCGGCGCACCCCCGTAGAGATGCCCGCCATCCCGCAGGAGGTGAAGGAGGCGAAGGAGGAGGGCGTCGGGTTCGTGTTTCTGGCCGCGCCGCTCGCGGTGCGAAGCTTGGACGGGAACCTGCTCGGGCTCGAGTGTCGGCGCATGGAGCTCGGACCGCCGGACGACAGCGGGCGCCGGCGCCCGGTTCCCATCGAGGAGGGCCGCTTCAGCGTCCTCGCCGACACCGTGCTCACGGCGATCGGCGAGGACTGCGATCTCTCGTTCCTGCCCGAGGGGACGGAGATCTCGGGCGGCGTGGCGCAGGTGGACGAGCTGTGCGCGAGCACCACGGCACGGGTGTTCGTGGGCGGCGATGCCGCCGACCTGCCCCGCTCGGTGGCCGATGCCCTGGGCGCCGGCAAGCGAGCCGCGATCGGGATCGACCGCTGGCTGCGCGAGGCCGGCGGCGACCGGACCGGGCCGCTCGACGTGGACGCGTTGCGCTTCGGTCCCGAGGGGAACGTGAGCGCCGCCCGCCTGCGCGGCACCGACCCGATTCCGCGCACCGACCCCGTCAACGAGGTGGTCACGTGGGACAGGATGAACCCGGACCACTTCCGGAGGGTGCCGCGCCACGAGGACCACTTCCACGGCGCGGGCGACCTCCGGTCGACGTTCGGCGAGGTGAACTTCGGCCTCTCCGAGCGTGAGACGCTGGACGAGGCCGCGCGCTGCCTGAACTGCGGCGTCTGCAACCGGTGCGAGCTGTGCATGATCTTCTGCCCCGACATGGCGATCCACAGGCGCGAGGACGGGGACGGATTCGAGATCGACATGCGCTATTGCAAGGGCTGCGGCCTGTGCGCCGCCGAGTGCCCGCGTGGCGCCATGTCGATGACGCGGGAGGGCCTGTGAAGAAGGTGATGATCGGAAATCATGCCGTCTCCTGGGGCGTCCAGCGCGCCCGGGCGGAGGTCATCTCCGCCTACCCGATCACCCCGCAGACCCAGATCGTCGAGGAGCTGTCGGACATGGTGGCGGACGGGCGGCTGCCGGCCCGCTACATCAAGGTGGAGTCGGAGCATTCGGCCATGGCCGCCTGCATCGGCGCCGCGGCGGCCGGGGCGCGCACGTTCACCGCCACGTCCGCCCAGGGCCTGGCGCTCATGCACGAGCTGCTGCACTGGGCCGCCGGGGGGCGCCTCCCGGTCGTGATGGCCGACGTGAACCGGGCCATGGCCCCGGGCTGGACGATCTGGACGGACCAGAACGACTCGCTGTCGCAGCGCGACACGGGCTGGATCCAGCTGTACTGCGAGACAAACCAGGAGGTGTTCGACACCACCATCCTCTCCTTCCGGCTCGCCGAGGCGGTGGAGCTTCCCGTGATGCTCGTACTGGACGCCTTCTTCCTCTCTCACACCTCCGAGCCGGTGGACCTCACGGAGCCCGCGATCGTGGACGGCTTCCTGCCGCGGCGCGAGGCGAAGCTGCGTCTCGACCCGGCGGATCCCCACTCCTTCGGGGCGCTCGTCCGCCCGGACGCCTACATGGAGATGCGCTGGCAGCAGCAGGAGGCGATGCGACAGGCCCTCGACGTCCTGCCGGCCATCGAGGACGAGTGGCACGCCCTCACGGGACGGCGCTACGGCGCCCTCGAGACGTACCGGACCGACGGCGCGGAACTCCTGCTCGTCACCTCGGGCACCATCACCTCCACCGCCCGGCACGTGGTGGACGAACGGCGGGCCCGGGGCGAGGCGATCGGCCTGGTGAAGGTGAAGATGTTCCGTCCCTTCCCGACCGACGCCCTTCGCGCCGCCCTGTCCGGCGTCGACCGGGTGGCCGTGCTCGACCGCAACATCTCGCCCGGGCACGGCGGCATCTTCGCCGAGGAGATCCGATCCGCGCTGTACGACGTGCCGCCCGACGACCGGCCGGTCCTGTTCGGCTACGTGCTGGGACTCGGCGGCCGGGACGTAACGCCGGCGGTGATCGAGTCCATCGTGGACCGGTCCCTGGCGGCGCCGTCCCCCGAACGCGAAGACCTCTGGGTCGGAGTCGAATTATGAGCCAGACGATCATCAAGGAGCGGATCCCGCACGAGGACCTCCTCTGCTCGGGCCACCTCGCCTGTCCCGGCTGCGCGGCGCCCATCGCGATGAACCTGGTGCTGAAGGCGCTCGGGCCGCAGACCGTCGTGACCCTGCCGGCCTGCTGCTGGAGCATCATCGCCGGACCATGGCCCCAGTCCTCCCTGCGGGTTCCCCTGTTCCACACGGCGTTCGAGACGGCCGGGGCCGTCGCCTCCGGAATCAAGGCGGGCCTCCAGGCTCGCGGCGACGACGAGACGACCGTGATCGCCTGGGCGGGCGACGGGGGCACGTTCGACATCGGCCTGCAGGCGCTCTCCGGCGCCGCCGAGCGGAACGAGGACATCATCTACTTCTGCTACGACAACGAGGCCTACATGAACACCGGCATCCAGCGCTCCTCCGCCACGCCGTGGGGCGCCTGGACGACCACCACGCCGGCCGGGCAGCCGGAGGCCTCGCCCAAGAAGGACATCGTCTCGATCCTCGCGGCCCACCGGATCCCCTACATCGCCACTGCGTCTGTGGCCTACCCGGTGGACCTGGTCGAGAAGGTCGAGAAGGCGCGGACGATCCGCGGCACCCGGTTCATCCACATCCTCGCGCCCTGTCCGCCGGGCTGGAAGACGCAGAACGACGAGTCCGTGGACCTGGCACGCCAGGCCGTCCAGACCCGCGTCTTCCCGCTGCTCGAGATCGAGAACGGGACCGAGTGGCGCTTCACCATGGACCACGCCGGCGAGCCCGTGGCCCCCTACATCAGGCGCCAGGGCCGCTTCCGGCACCTCACGGACGAGCAGATCGAGCACATCCAGGCCGACGTGGACGCCCGCTGGGCCCAGCTTCAGCGACGGGTCGTCCACGGCGGTTGACGGCCGGTCCATCGGCGGTGGACACCGCCGGCCGCAGGACACCGCCCCGGACGAACGAAGGCCCGGGCCGAACGAATCGGCCCGGGCCTTCTCGCCTGTCGGCGTCAGATCGCGTCAGATCGCCGGGGCTGCCGTCGCCGCGTGACAGCGGGCGCAGGTGCCGAGAAGGTCGCCGTACACGGCCGCTCGGCTCTCCATGTCCCCCGCCTGCCGGGCGACGGGAGCGAGCTCGTGCACGCGCTCCGCGGTCACGCGCACTTCCGCCACCCGTTCACGATCCTCCGTCAGCTCCTCGGGAACGAGGGGCACCTCTTCCAGTACCGCCGCGCCCGCCTGCCAGATCTCTCCCGACGGGACGACCAGCCCCTCCCACAAGCGTCCGAGCGCCCAGACGTGCCGCTGCATGTGCTCGGCCGCCGTGCCACCCTCCGGAACGGCCCCCTCGATCGCGAAACCGACCTCGGCGCCGAGCGCCGCGTGGCACTCGCCGCACGTCGCGCCGACGCGGGCCGTGGCCTTTCCGGCGTTGACCAGGTCGGATGCCTCCGCCACGTCCCTGGCGGCCTCGCGGAGCTCCGGCAGGAAGGGATCCCACGCCTCCGGGAGCCCCGGCAGGGCGGCGTGTTCCGCCAGCCAGCGGGCCGGCTCACGTGCCGCATCCAGGTCACCGCGGACGATCGCGCCGTGCATGAGATCCACCCGGACGAAGTGCTCGCCCATGTGCTCGGCGACGGCCTCCGCGTCCGGCGGCGGCGCCCTGTCCCCGCAGGCCGCGAGTGCCAGCAGGCCCAACGCCGAGAGCGCGATACCTGTTCGAGCCCACCCCGTTCTCGACGCGCGGATCCGCATGGCGGCCTCCCGTGTGCAGCGGTTCCGCCGACGGGCATCGGCTCACGCCCCCCTCGCATCCGCGCTGCGCGAGACCGGCGTCCGCCGGCGGTCGGGACGGCAGGAAACGGGCGGGGGCGCGGAAGGGGGATTCGAGGCCCGGCCCGCCGTCGATACCACCCGAACGCCGATGCAAGAAACATGCGCCCGCGCAGCGGTACGATCGACCGAAGCCACACTCTTGCAGAGAGTTGTAAGCACCGACTCGAGGCACGGTTGCGGGCCGGACGCGCCCGCAGTCAGCGCGCGTTTCGCCGGACCACGTTCGCAGGCTCCTGACGAAACGGCCCATGGCGGGACGGAATGTCCTGTCGACCGGCTGACAGTCGCCAGGGTGACGCGCGCCCGGAAGCGAGGGCATGCGAATCCGCCCACGCTGCCGGACGCGGACCCCGGAGGTGTGGCCCAGCTCTTGCCGCGGTGGCCCGCCGGTCGACGACGGCCACCCGAACCGGCCACACCTGCCCGGCATCGGCATCGTCCCATCCCGGAGGTATCGCATGCGAAGCCCGCTGAGCGTCGCTGCACCCATGCTCGCCGCCCTGCTCCTCGCGGCCACGAGCGTCCCCGCGTTCGCGCAGCGCCCGCCCGTGGAGCGGGAGGGATTCTGGATCTCGTTCGGATTCGGGGGTGGCTGGGCTGACGATGACGCTTTCGAGGACGGAGAGGCAGGGTCCGTCGGATTCGTCCGCCTCGGCGGGTCCCCGAGTCGGAACCTGGTGATCGGCGGTGAGATCATCGGGTGGGCGAACGACGATGATCCGACCGCGCTCGCCGACACCGAGGTGAGCCGAGGCAATCTCCAGTTCGTGGCGCTGTACTATCCGGGCGGCGAAAGCGGACTCTTCCTGAAGGGAGGAGCCGGCGCCGCCGTCCGCACGGTGGAGACGGACTTCGGAGACGACACCACGTTGACCCGGGACTCCGGAGGCGTGGGGCTCGATGCCGGCATCGGCTGGGACATCCGGCTGGCCCGCAACTTCTTCCTCACGCCGACCCTGGACGTCCTGTACCAGTTCCTCGAGAACGACGACAGCGCGGCCGCCATCCTGTTCACCGTCGGAGCGACCTGGCACTGAAGCCGGGCGGTTCGGCGGACGGGCCGGGATGGGGCGGGTCGGGCGCGGGAGCCGGGCGGGTCGGGTCGGAAGCCGCACGCGCCCCTCCCCATGACACGCGAAGCCGCGCGGAGACCCGATCCGTGCGGCTTCGTCGCATTGGCATACAAGAGCGGGCGACCGGACTCGAACCGGCGACATTCAGCTTGGAAGGCTGACGCTCTACCAACTGAGCTACGCCCGCAATGCTCTACCCTCTCGGGGCGAGAGCCCCGAGCCCTTTTGCGGCGCCAGCCGCGAAAGGCACTGAGCTACGCCCGCAATGCTCTACCCTCTCGGGGCGCAGCCCCGAGCCCTTTTGCGGCGCAGCCGCGAAAGGCACTGAGCTACGCCCGCAATGCTCTACCCTCTCGGGGCGCAGCCCCGAGCCCTTTTGCGGCGCAGCCGCGAAAGGCACTGAGCTACGCCCGCAATGCTCTACCCTCTCGGGGCGCAGCCCCGAGCCCTTTTGCGGCGCAGCCGCGAAAGGCAATGAGCTACGCCCGCAATGCTCTACCTTCTCGGGGCGAGAGCCCCGAGCCCTCCTGCGGCGCGGAATCTCGCTGACCGGCCCGACGCGGGCAAGGCGGCGCACTGGAACGTTCTTCGCCTTCCCGCATATCTCCGGTCCCCGCGCCGCCGTGCTGGCGGCGCCGACCTCATGCAACCCCAGGCCGACGGAGGTGCCATGACCCACGGCGATTCCGCAGCCGCCGCGAAGCGCGCGGCCACGGATCATTCCATCCTCGACGTCCTCGCGGAACGCTGGAGCCCCCGTGCGTGGGCCGACCGCCCCATCGAGACCGACAAGCTGCAACGCCTGTTCGAGGCCGCCCGCTGGGCGCCGTCTTCCTACAACGAGCAACCGTGGCGGTTCTTCGTCGCCCGGCGCCACTCCGACGCCTGGTGGCCGGATGCGCTCGCCTCGCTGAACGAGTGGAACCGAGGCTGGGCCGCGTCAGCACCCGTACTCGTCGTAACGGCTGTGAGCCGCGTCTTCCAGCGCAACGGTCGACCGAACCGCACCGCGGAGCACGACCTCGGGCTGGCCATGGGGAACCTCCTCGCGCAGGCCACCGCGGAGGGCCTGCACGTGCACCAGATGGCGGGCATCCTGCCCGACGAGGCGCGCCGCCGGTTCGCGGTTCCGGACGGATTCGACGTCGTGACGGCGGCGGCGATCGGCTATCTCGGCGCTCCGGATCAGCTCGCCGAGGACTTTCGTGCCGAGGAGACCGCCCCGCGCACCCGGCGCCCGCTCTCCGGCAGCGTGTTCGGCGGATCGTGGGAGGAACCGTCGCCCTTCGTGGGCGGGTGAGGGCTACGGCCGTCACGGAGCCCCGCGAGACCGGCAGGCGAGTGCGCCGATGCACGAGGGGCCCGATTTCTCGGGCCCCTCGAAGCGGGCGACCGGTCTCGAACCGGCGACCTTCAGCTTGGGAAGCTGACGCTCTACCAACTGAGCTACGCCCGCAATGCTCTACCCTCTCGGGGCGAG
>JAVVDU010000048.1:12201-13809 GCA_032251515.1 Gemmatimonadota bacterium | reverse complement strand
GCCGAGACCGTGGCGAACGCGCTCGATTCGGGCGCGACCTCGGTGCGCCTGCACACCGATCCGGCCGCTGGCACGTTCACGGTGGCCGACGACGGGAAGGGGATGAGCCGCAGGTCCCTGTCGAACTACCACGACCTGGCCGTGACCACGAAGCAGCGGGGCCGCGGCATCGGGTTCGCCGGGGTGGGCATCAAGCTGGGCCTCCTTCTCTCGCACGAAGTCGTGACGGAGACGCGGACGCCCCGCACGCGCACCTCCCTCGCCACCTCCTGGCGCCTCGCCTCGCGCACGCGCGCGCCGTGGCGCTGGATCGAGCCTCCCGGCCTGCTGGATGGCGCGGGCACCATGGTGCGCCTGTACCTGAGCAATCCTCTGTCTCCGCTCACCGACCGGGGCTTCGTGGAGGCCGCCCTGCTGCGTCACTTCGAGACGCTGTTCCACGGGGATTTCGACGAGATCCTGTCGGAGAGCTATCCGTCCGGGGTGCGGTTCTTCGTGAACGGCCCCGAGGTGCCGCGGACGGCGCCCACGCCCGGGCGGGTACGGATCGAGGTCCGGATCGGCCGGCAACGGAAGCCGAGCGGCGTCGGGTTCCTGCGGCGGGATCCGGACCTGGCCGACGAGGAACGGGGCGTGGCGATCAGCACGATGGGCAAGGTGATCGGCCGCGGCTGGGACTGGCTGGGAATCGTACCGACGGTGCACGACGTGAGCGGCCTGGTCGAGGTGCCCGCGCTCGCCGCGGCCCTCACGCTGAACAAGGCGGATTTCATCCGCTCGGGCCCGCGCGGCGCCACCTTCCTGGCCTACCGGAAGGCTCTGCAGGAGGCGGTGGCGATGCAGCTCGAGTCGTGGGGCGACAGCCCCGCGGACGGCAGGCGGCCGCGGCGCGCCCGCTCGCTCGAGCGCGACCTGCAGTCCGTGCTGTCGGACCTCGCCGGGAACTACCCCCTGCTGGCGACTCTCGTCGAGAGGACCCGGGGAGGACAGCGCCGCCTGCCCCTGGGGGGCGATCCGTCTCCGGCCGGCGTGGCGCCCGGGGCGATCGCGGGTCTCGCGGTACCGGACACGGATTCGGCCCCGTCCGCCGATGCGCCGGCGGGGGAGGGCGCCCCGGCGCCGACGGGCGGCCAGGACATCGGTGCCGCCGCGGAGACCGGCGCCGAATCGGAGTCCGACGCCGGCCGCGAAGCCGCGCTGCCCGACCCGCCGCTCCCGGGCACGCGCGGCCGCAAGGCGCCGCAGCGCCTCGGGCTCCGCGTCCGGTTCGGCAGCCGGCCGGACGACCCCGCCCTCGGGTGGCTCGTGGAATCGACCGTCTGGGTGAACGAGGCCCACCCCGCGTTCGGCCGCGCCGCCGCATCACGCTCGGAGGGATACCACGTGGCGCTCTCGGTCGCGATGGCGCTCGCCGCCGTGGCCGTCGAGCCCGCGCGCGCCCGGGAATTCGTCGGTGCCTTCCTGGCCCGCTGGGGTGAGGTCGGAAGGCCGGGACGCAGGAAGACGTGAACCCCACCAAGGAGTGCCCATGAACCCCCGCACGCTCGGCACCACCGACCTCCGCATCACCCCCCTCGTCCTCGGCGGCAACGTGTTCGGCTGGACGGC
>JAVVDU010000048.1:6885-12101 GCA_032251515.1 Gemmatimonadota bacterium | reverse complement strand
GTCCTGCAGCCCGAGTACAACCTGTACGCCCGGGCGGGCTACGAGGAGGCGCTGCGGGACGTGGCGGCGCGCGAGGAGCTCGGCGTGATCCCCTACTTCGCGCTCGCCGCCGGCTTCCTGACCGGGAAGTACCGGAGCGAACAGGACGCCGGCAAGAGTGCCCGCGGGAAGGCCGTCGTGCAGAAGTACCTGGACGACCGTGGCCGCCGGATCCTCGCGGCGCTGGACGAGGTGGCGGACGCGACCTCCGCCACGCCGGCGCAGGTCGCCCTCGCCTGGCTGATGGCCCGACCCACCGTCACGGCCCCCATCGCCAGCGCGACGAGCGTCGCGCAGCTCACCGAGATCGCGGCGGCCCTGGACCTGGAGCTGGACGCGGAGGCGATGGCGCGGCTGGACGAGGCGAGTACGCCGTGAGGCGTGCGTCACGGGGCGCGTTGCGTGTTCGCCATTTGACGGCTACGTTTTTGCCATACGCCGATCGCGCCCGTGACTCGAGGAGATGCCATGTCCCCGGCTTCCTATGCTGCCGTTCCCGCGACCGTCCGGCGCCTCCGGGAGTCGCTCGATGAGAGCCCGCGCCGGGAGCACTTCTACGTCACGTTGCTGGGGCTCTCCACCTGGGATGCGGCGGGACTCCACGAGCGCGTCCGCGAGGGACTGTCGTACGCGGCCCTCGAGCGTCTCCGGCGGGTGCTGGACATTCCACTTTCCAGGTTCGCCGAGCTGATCTGGATCGCTCCCCGTACGGTCGCGAGACGCAAGGAGGCCGGACGCCTGCGGCCGGAGGAGTCGGATCGTCTGCTGCGCATGGCCCGGATCACCGGCCTGGCGCTGCAACTGTTCGAGGGGGACCTGGAGGAGGCCCGTCGCTGGCTGCTCTCTTCGCAGCCGGCCCTGGGTGGCGAGTCGCCGGTCGGCCTCGCGCGGACCGGGATCGGCGCGCGGGAGGTGGAGCACCTGATCGGCCGGCTCGAGAGAGGCATCCCGCTCTGAGCCCGGGGGAAGGGGCCGGGCGCGTGGCGTGGCCGCGGGGCGAGTCGCCCCCCTCACGTGCGGTGCGAACCGGCGGCGCAACGGGGCCGCGCCCGTGATCGAGGCATGGCGAATCGTCAAACGGCGCTTCGCGTCGACGGCGTTCGACGGCAAGGGGGCGCAACGGTTCGGGGGTCGCTGGAACAGCCCGGGCCGGCCCGTCGTCTATACGTCGGAATCGCGGGCCCTGGCCCTGCTCGAGATCCTGGCCGGGCTCGGCAGCACGACTCCACTGCCGGCGTGGACGCTGATCGCGGTCCGCTTTCCGAAGGAGTTCGCGCTCGCTGCCGTGGAGCTGCCGGGCGGACTCCCCCCGGGATGGGACGCTGCGCCGCCCTCCCACGTTTCACGGCAGGTCGGCGACCGGTGGCTCGACGAGCGTGCCTCGGCGGTGCTGCGGGTGCCCAGCGTGATCGTACCCGCCGAGTGCAACTTCCTCCTGAATCCCGCCCATCCCGACTTCTCTGGCATCGAGACCGGGAGCCCCGAACCACTGCGCCTGGATCCGCGGCTCGGCGACCCCCCGGCCGGCGGGTAGCGCGGCTCCCCGAGCCGGACGCTACGGTCCGCCGGCGCCGCCGTCGGACGCGACTCCGCCGCTGCCGCCGTCGGACGCCGGAGACGCGAACGGCAGGATCCGCCGCACGACGCCCGGGCGCCGCCGCACCAGGTAGACCGCCGCGGTGAGCGAGGCGAACACGTTCGCCACGACGATGGACCACCACGGAAGCACCGGGCGGATCGGCGTGCTGAGCAGCCCCACGGCGACGACCGTCACGGCGAAGCCGCCCACCAGCAGCGCGAACATCCGGCCCGCCTCGGACGGGTGCCGCTCGGCCCGGTCCACGATCGACAGCACGACCAGCCCGATCGCCAGCGCCGCCACGAAATGGAGGAAGTTGTAGAGAACGATCGCCGTCGGGTCGAGGCGCACGGGGTACTGGAGCACGCCCGTGTCGCGGAGCCCCCGGAACAGCGCCCGGCCCAGCACGTTCACGGTGTACAGCGGGCCGCGGCTCGAGAGGAAGTCCAGGGCGCCGTAGAAGACGGCCACGGCGAGATAGCCGATGAACCCGACGGCGAGTCCATCGCGGGTGGTCCGGTCGAGCGATGCCACGGTCTGCCTCCGGGCGGGGGCCTGCTGTCCGGACGCGCCTGTCTCGGGCGCTCCGCCGACCTTCCATGATACGGCGGACCGCGTCCGGAGTGGAAGCGCTGCGGTTCCCCAGGCGGGAGCCGCAGCGCCGCCGTTCCGGTCACCTCACGGCATCTCGAGCCGCACGTCGCCCGATCCCGTGTCGATCCGCAGCCGCCCGGCGCCGTCGCCGATCGTACCGCGCAGCGTGTCGTCGTCGATCCGGGTCACGCGCACCGGAAGCTCGGTCTCGATGTCGCCCGACCCGGTGTCGACATCCACCTCCGCCCCGTAGCCGGCGGGGAAGGCGAGGCGGACGTCGCCGCTGCCCACGTCCACCAGCACGTCGGCGGGCGCGGCGGCGAACGCGAGGGTCACGTCGCCGGAGCCGGTGTCGGCCACGATCTTCTCGCTCCGCACGGCCGCGAGCTCGACGTCGCCCGAGCCCGTGTCGGCACGCAGGCTGCCCCCGCCGAAGCCGCTCCCCGTGACGTCGCCGCTTCCCGTGTCGAACACGAGCTCGGAGCCGGTCGCGTCGCGGACGGAGACGTTGCCCGAGCCCGTGTCGCACACGAGCCGGCCCTCGTGACCGTCCACCGTGACGTCGCCCGACCCGGTGTCGAGCGTGAAGTCGCCGCGCCCGGCCGCGGAGTGGACGTTGGCCGACGCGACGTCGACGTACAGACGCCCGTCCACGTTTTCGGCCCGCACCTCGCCGACCGCGAGCGCCACGAGGACGGCGCGTCCGGCGGGCACGGCAATCTCGAGGTCGGCGTGCGCCTTCACGCCCGAGCCGGAGCCGCGGATGCGGACGCGGTCGCCGCCGCCGCCGGACCCGAAGAAGGTGCCGTCGTCGCGCACGCGGATCTGCGTGTTACCGCCGCCCTCGCCGTACACGATCGTCTCGTCGGGATAGATGATACGCAGCGCATTCACCGTGCCGAAGCCCTTCTGGCGGGTATCGGCCTCACCCGTGCGGACCGACAGCCGCTCGGCGTCCGCCCCGCCGCGCCGCACGGTGACGACGACGTCGGAGCCCTGGGCGCCGCGCACCTCGACCTGGCCGGCGAGGTTGTAGATGGCCACCGTCTCGCCCGCGAGCCGGACCGTCTCCGACTGCTGCGCGAGGGCGGTCGTGGGGACGGCGAAGATGCCGAGCGCGGCAAGCGCGGCGAAGGTGGCGAAGGTGGCGAAGGTGGCGAAGGTGGCGAGCGCGGTGGCGGCCCGCTTCGTGATCGACCTGTCAGGTACGTCGGGCATGGCTTCCTCCCTGGATCGCGGTTACAGCCGGACGCCCGGTTCGACGGCGCCGCCGGACGGATGGTTGGGACGTGCGGTGCACCCCGCGGCGGGCCTCGCGGTGCACCCCGCGGTGGGCCCTGCCGTCCCCGTCACCCGTTCCGGCGCCAGACGCTCGACGCCCGGACGGAACTCCGTACGGAGAAGGTGACGCCGAGGATTCGCGGCCGGGATCCGTGGGCCGATCTCCCGGTGTCGGCCGCCGCCGGGCCGGCCGCGACCCGGTTCAGCTCCGGAAGGCGGGCACCAGGAAGCGGTCGAAGAAGCGGCGCAGGCGGCGCGAGTCGCCGCGCCCGGGCCCGGCGACGGCGGAGGTGGCGACGGCCACGAGCCGGAGCCGCGGCACCACGACGAGGTACTGCCCACCGTAGCCCCAGGCGAAGTGTGCCGTCTCGCCGCCCCACGTGTCGCTCCACCACAGGTACCCGTACCGGTGCCGGTTCCAGGGAGAGACGCCCCGGGGCGTCCACGCCTCCTCGATCCACGCGGCCGGGACGAGCTGTCGGTCCCGCCAGCGGCCACGGTCGAGGAACAGCCGGCCGAGAGTGAGCATGTCGCGGGGCCGCAGCGGCATGTTGTTCCCGCCCAGGTACCGCCCCTGCGGGTCGCGGTCCCACTCCCCCAGCGGGATGTCGAGCGGGCCGAACAGCTCGTCGAGCAGGTAGCGCCGCAGGCTGCGCCCGCTGCGGCGCGCGAGGATCGCCGCCAGGAGGTGGGTGGTCCCCGTGGAGTAAACGTGACACTCGCCGGGCTCGCAGGTCAGGGGTCGGCGGAGCTGGTCGAACACCCAGTCCGACGACGCGACCCACGCGCCGTAGTTCCGGAACGAGGTGGTCTCGAGCCCGGTCTGCATGGAAAGGAGGTGCCGCAGGCGAATCTCCTCCTTGCGCGGGTCCCAATCGGACCGGGTCCGCAGGCGCTCGTAGTAGTCGGGCAGGAGCTCGGAGATGGGCTGCTCGACGCCCTCCAGCAGGCCGTCCCGGATCGCGATGCCCACGAGGGGCGACAGCAGGGTCTTGGAGACGGACTTCACGTTGACGGGTCGGTCCGGCCGCTGGCCCCGCCAGTAGCGCTCCACGACGAGCGAGTCGTGCCGCCACACGAGCAGGCTCGTGAGCCCCGGCAACCGCTCCGCCTCGGCGAGCATGCGGTCGAGAAGCGCCGGATCGTATCGCGGGGGCAGGGGCGGACCGACGAAGGATTCCGGGCCGGCGCCGCCGCCGGCCAGCGGGCGTCCTGCGGTCCCGTCCTGGCCGAGGACGGGCCCGGACGTCAGGGCGACCGTCAGAAGGGCGGCCCCCAGGACGCTGAGCCGGCGCGCGGGCCGGAGCCGGGGGCCGGGACGATCGTGGTGGCGGAGCATGAGACGCGATAACCCGCTGCGGAGTTGCAAGTTCCGTGCGGCGTGCCGTGGAGGGGAATGGCGTCCGCGGGCCGTGGCGTGGGGGGCGTCCCGAGACCGTACGCGCTTTTCCCAATGTGGGAATTCGGGCATCTTGGTACACATGGATGAAACACCCCCCCACGACGACAGGCCGGAACGCGATCCCGACCCCGAGTCCGGGCGCGACCGACCGCCTCCCACCGAGGAGCGGGTGCGGCTCGACCTGATCCTGTTCGCGAAGCTGATCCTGCGGCTGGAGAAGGAGGGCCGTCTCACCCGGGCGCTCCCCTTCGTCCTGGGACGGCTGGGCGACCTGCGCCGCCTCCTGTTCGACTACGAGGTGCGCGCCACCGAGCGGCTGCT
>JAVVDU010000048.1:0-6785 GCA_032251515.1 Gemmatimonadota bacterium | reverse complement strand
GGCAGCCGCGGCCCGGTCCTCCTCCTTCATGTAGGCGAGCGGGTCGTGCCGGAGGGCCCCTTCCGGCAGGTGCTCCCACAGCGGTCCGAGGTCCCGCCGCACCCGCTCCTCGAAGAAGGTCGGCAGCACGTCGGTCTCTCCCTCGAAAAAGTCCCGGAACGCGCTGTCGGTCGCCAGGCGGCGCCGGACCTCCGTGTAGTACCGGATCCGTCCCTTGCCCTCGGAGGACACCGCGCGCACGACGTTCATGAGCCGCGGGATCGCGCCGCCGTTGGCCAGGAAGCGCCGGGCCACGGCCCGGGGCGAGAACGAGTAGCGCGTCAGGTCGATCACGTGGTCGTAGAACTCGATCCACTCGTAGTGGAGCGGCTTCACGTTCATCGCGTGGTTGTTGTTGAGGAAGTGGAACGGGAAGCCGAGCACCCGTCCGGCGCGCTGGTAGCCGAGGTTCAGCGGAGCGGCCCGCCCGAACGCGGTGAGCAGCGAATAGCCCGGAAACGCCGACGGACACAGGTCGACGAAGCGCTTCGTGAGCTCGAACGGCTCCGGACCCTCGTCGCAGTCGAGCCCCAGCACGAAGTTCGTCTGCAGGTAGTCCATGTGCCGGGCGATGAGGTTCACGTGCCCGGAGACCTGCTCGAGTTTCTCCTCGCCCTTGCGGCTCCGCGCCTTGGACTTGTTTCCGAGGTCGTACCACGACTCGATGCCCGGGAGCATCGCCCGGAACCCGTTCCGCTTCAGGCGCAGGAGGCGCTCCTCGGAGAGCAGCGACAGGCTGCTCTCGGCGATGAAGTCGATGCGGCCCGGCGGTACGGCCGCCTCGATCGCGTCCAGCGTCTCGTCGAAGCGGACTCCGAAGTTCGGGTCGTGCCAGCCGACCCGGGGGCGCCGCAGCTTCGTGAGGAGGAAGCGCAGGTCGTCGCCGAGCACGTCCGGGTCGAATGGCTGGTGCGCGACGGTGGAGTCGATGCAGAAGGAGCACGTGTACGGGCACCCGAGGCTCGTGAGCATCGGGACGATCTGGAACGTGGGGGCCTTGCGCAGGGTGGGCTCGATGAACTTCCAGCGCTCGCGCACCCCGGGAAGAGTGGCGGGCTGCGCCGCGGCCGACAGCCGCCGTCCCAGCGGGCGGTGCGGCACACACTCGTCCAGCACTTCGTCGAGCGTGTCCCGGTCGGTGAACCCGAGGACGTAGTCGAAGTACTTCGCCGCGTCCTCGGGATTGCAGCGGGCGTGCGGACCGCCGAGGCAGGTGACGACCCCCCGCGACCGGAACATGGCGCTGATCGCGTAGGCCATCTGGGCCGCCTGCGAGAACGCCCCCACGAACAGGATGTCGATGTCGTCGGGGAGTTCTTCGAGCAGGTCCTCGAATCCCGTGTAGCAGACGAGACGCACGTCGTGGCCGCGCTGTTCGCACCACGTGGCGAGCACCTGGGGCATGATGCTCGCGAGGTTCGCGTTCATCACGCGGGCGTACAGGGCCCGGGTGGGCCCCTTGGCGACGAGATCGACGATTCCGATGCGGAGTTTCTGCAACTGCTGCCTCTTTCTCCAGGCTCGATGCTCCGAAAACCCGAGCCCGGAACGGAGGCTCACGCACGACGTGGACGCCCTATGCTAACCAGGGGCGCCCGGGAAAGGGAAGGACGGGACGCCCGGGCCATCGGGCGCCCCGTCCGGTCGGGGCGTCAGTCCTTCAGGACGAACGTCACCTTGAGGTTCACGCGGTATTCGGTGATCCGATCGCCGTCCACGACGACCTTCATCTCGTTGACCCACGCGCCCTGGACGTTCTGGAGTGTCTTCGCGGCGCGCTCGATTCCGAGCTTGACGGCATGATCGAAGCTCTGCGGCGACGCGGCGGTAATCTCGGTCACTCTGGCGACGGACATCGGATCCTCCTGTTGGAGTGATGGCTCCGGTCGGTCAGCCTCAAGTATAACGGAACGGGGCCGCCGCCGTGGCGCCGGGCGCCGCAGTGCAACGATTCCCGGCCCGGACCTGTTCAATGAATCAGCAGGCGGACTGTACAGACAGGCGACGCTTCGTGACATTAGCTGGACATACGTTGGACATCTGGGGCAGGGCCGGGCAGCCCCGGACAACCGAACCATGCACATGCGAACTATGCACATGCGCGGCCGGGCGCGGAAATCCGCGCGGGATCGCGAGTACGGGGGACCGATACGGATGACGTCGATGAACGAACGGAAGATGGCGGGAGCGCCGGCGACCTCCATCGGGGTGCCGGCGGCGGTCCTGCTGGCGGTGGCGGTGGCGATGTCCGCCGCGGCGTGCGGCACCTCGGAGGGGAAGGCCCCCGAGGGGCCCGTCACGCCGGCCGTGGAAGCCGTGCAGGCACGCTTCGGCGCGCTGCCCCTGCGGGAGCGGCTCACCGGGACGGTCCGCGCCGCCGGCCAGGTGGCGATTTTCGCCGAGGCGAGCGGACCGATCGTCGAGGTGATGGCCCGCAACGGGGACCGGGTGCAGGCCGGCGACCCGCTGGTGCGGATCCGGGCCGAGACGTCGCGCGGCCAGTACCAGCAGGCGGAGGCGGGCCTGGCGAGCGCCCGGGCGGCCCGCGACCGGGCCGAGGCGACGCTGCAGGACCTCGAGCGGCGGTTCGAGCGCTCCGAGCGGCTCGTGGAGGACAACTTCATCAGCCAGGAGGAGTTCGAGACGCTGCGCACCGAGCTCGCCGCGGCGCGGGCGACCCTCGCCCAGGCGGAGGCCGAGGTGCAGCGGGCGGAGGGGGCCCGGCAGGCGAGCCGCGAGTCGCTGCGCCAGACCGTGGTGCGGGCTCCGATCGACGGGACGGTGGGACGGCGGAACGCCGAGGTGGGAATGTACGTCACCGGCTCCACGCCCCTGTTCACGATCGGGCGGCTCGACCGGATGCAGATCGACGTGCCGGTCACCCAGGAGATGCTGGCGCGGATCCGGCCCGGCCAGACGGCGGAGATCCGCTCCGAGAGCCTCCCCGACACGGTCCTGGTGGCGGAAGTCTCGCGCATCTCGCCGTTCATCCAGCCCGGCTCGTTCAGCGCCGAGATCGAGATCGACATCGAGAACCCCGACGGGCTCCTGCTGCCGGGAATGTTCGTGACCGTGGACGTGCTGTACGGCGAGAGCGAGCAGGCGACCCTCCTGCCGAAGAGCGCGATCTACGAGGACCCGCGGACGGGCGTCACGGGCGTCTGGGTGGCGGGGTCCATCGGGCTCGAGGTGCCGCTCGAGATGCCGGAGGGCCCGACGGACGAGCCGCCGCCGATGACGCCGCCCACCCCGGCGGAATTCCATCCCGTCGAGGTCCTGGCGTCGGGCCGCCACGTGGTGGGCGTCGAGGGCATCGAGCCCGGCGCGTGGGTGGTGGTCGTCGGGCAGCACCTGCTGTCGGGCCAGGTCGCGGGCGCAGGACCGGGCGGAGTCGCGAGCGGAGGACCGGCCGGGGCAGCGGGCGCGGGACCGGACGGACAGCCGGCCGAAGGTACGCCGCAGGCCCGCGTGCGGCCGATCGCCTGGGAGCGGCTCCTGGAACTGCAGGGGCTGCAGCGTGAGGACCTGCTGCGCCAGTTCATGGAGAAGCAGCAGCGCATCGCCCGGCAGGTCCGGGAGGGGAGCTGAGCATGGGACGGATGTGGGACCTGTCGATCCGCCGGCCCGTCGCCACGGCGATGGCCTTTCTCATCGTCATCGTCCTGGGGGTGGTGGGCCTGCGCGACCTGCCGGTCGACCTCCTGCCGGAGATCGAGTATCCGCGCCTCGCCGTGTGGGTGGGCTACCCGAACGTGGGCCCCGAGGAGATGGAGTCCATCATCACGGACCCGCTGGAGAACGCGCTCTCCGGCATCCCGAACCTGGAGCGCATGACCTCGTCCTCGGAGGAGGGGCGCAGCGTGGTGCGCCTGGAGTTCGCGCGTGGCACGAACATCGACGAGGCGGCGAACGACATCCGGGCCGCGCTGGACCGGATCCGGGACGACTTTCCCATCGAGGCGTCGCCACCCGGGATCTGGAAGTTCGACCCCAACGCCCGCGAGATCGTCACGATCGCCGTCACCTCGACGCGCGACCTGGAGGAGCTGACGCGGATCCTGGAGCGCGAGATCGCGCAGCGCTTCGAGCAGATCCCCGGCGTGGGCTCGATCGAGATCAGCGGGGGGATCTACCGCGAGGTCCAGGTCCAGCTGCGCCGTGACCGCCTGAAGGCGGCGGGCCTCACGGCGTCCGACGTGCAGGCGGCGCTCGCCGCCGAGAACGTCCAGCTGCCCGGCGGGAACGTGAAGGAGGGGATCACCGACCGCTACGTGCGGGCGCTGGGCGAGTACGCGTCAGTCGACGAGATCGCCGCCACGGTGGTGGCCACCCGCGACGGGAGACCGATCCGGGTGCGCGACGTGGCCGACGTGGTGGACGGCTACTCCGACGTGTGGAACATGGAGGAGCTGAACGGCGTCCCCGTCGTGCGGATCGGCCTCCAGAAGCAGTCCGGGTCGAACACGGTGGCGGTGGCCGACGCGATCCGCGACGAAACGGCGCGCGTGAACGAGGACCGCGCCGACATGGAGCTCACGGTGGTGAGCGACCAGAGCGAGTTCATCCGCCAGTCGATGAACTCGGTGCAGAGCTCTGCCCTGTGGGGCGGGCTGCTGGCGATCCTCGTCCTCTACCTGTTCCTGAGGAACGGCTCGACGACGTTCATCATCTCGCTCGCCATCCCCATCTCGGTGATCGCAACGTTCGGGCTCCTGTACTTCACCGGCCTCACCCTGAACCAGATGACGTTCGGCGGGCTCGCCCTGGGGATCGGGCTCATCGTGGACAACGCGATCGTGGTGCTGGAGAGCATCGTGCGCCACCGCCACGAGAAGGGCCGGGGCCTCGAGGACGCGGCCTCGGTGGGGACGCGCGAGGTCGCGGGGGCGATCGTGGCCGCCACCCTGACCACGTCGGTCATCTTCCTGCCCGTGGTGTTCATGCGCACGACCAGCGGGCAGCTGTTCCAGACGCTCGCCCTGGTGGTCGTGTTCGCGCTCGCCTGCTCGCTGCTCGTCGCCCTCACGCTGGTGCCGATGCTGGCGGGCCGGTTCATGACCGTGAAGCCCCTCTCCGAGCAGGCGCAAAACGGCGGCGTGCGGCGCTCGAAGTTCGAGGAGCGGTTCGAGCGCTTCGAGAACCGCTACGCCGGCATCCTGCGGCGGGCCTTCGGGCACAAGGGCAAGGTGATCGCGGGCACGGCCGCCGCGGTCGTGGTGGCGGCGCTTGCCATGCCCTTCGTGCCTGTGGAGCTCGCGCCCCAGCTCGACACGGACGAGATCGACGTGGACATCGAGATGGCCCGCGGGATCAACCTGGCCGTGGCGCGCTCCTACCTCGAGGAGCTGGAGTCGATCGTCCAGCCGCTGCTGCCCGAGGGCGAGGTGGAGTCGGTGGCGGCGGAGACGCGCGGCGACAACGCCCAGCTCGAGATCCGTCTCAAGCCGGCCGGCCAGCGCTCGGTCGATCCCTCAGAGCTGGCCGACCGCATCCGGCTGGCCACCGCGGGCCGGATCCCCGGAGCCGAGATCGACGTGCGGGCCCAGTCGGGCCTGTGGATCCTGCGCCGCCTGTTCAGCGCCGGCGGCGGCGACGAGGACATCGAGATCCAGCTCCGCGGCTACGATCTCGACATGGCCCGCCAGCTCGCCATCGAGATCGAGCGCCGCATGGAGCTCGCCGAGGGGGTCGTGGAGGCCCGCGTCGGGCAGCGCGAGGGCCGGCCGGAGGAGAACATCCGCTTCGACCGGGAGCGGATCTACGACCTCGGGCTGTCGGTGCGCGACGTGGGCCGCGCCCTGCAGACGAACGTGGGCGGCAGCCAGGCCGGCTACTTCCGCGAGGGGGGCGAGCAGTTCCCCGTCATGGTGCGCCTGCGCCCCGAGGACCGTCTCACCCTGCAGGACCTGGACGCGATCGCCGTGCGCACGCCGGCCGGCGAGATGGTCCCCGTCTCCGCGCTGGTGAGTCGGGAAAGCGGCCGCGGTCCCACGCGGGTCGACCGGATCGACGGGCAGCGGGTGACCTACATCACCGGGACCCTGGAGAGCGGCGTGGCCCTGGGCGACGCGATCTCGCGGGTCCGCGAGCAGCTCGCCACCCTGGCCCTGCCCGAAGGCTTCTCGATCGTGTTCGGCGGCGCGTGGCGCGAGCAGCAGGAGTCGAAGCGCGACTTCACGATCGCCATCATCCTGGCGCTCGGGCTCGTCTACATGGTGATGGCCGCGCAGTTCGAGCGCTTCCTCGACCCCCTGATCGTCATGGCCGCCGTGCCGCTCGCCCTGGTGGGGGTCGTGCCCACGCTGCTGCTGACCGGCACGACGATCAACGTGCAGAGCATCATGGGGATGGTGATGCTGATCGGGATCGTGGTGAACAACGCGATCGTGCTCGTGGACTACCTGAACCTGAAGCGCCGCGAGGAGGGTTTGTCGATCCCCGACGCCGCCGTCGAGTCGGCCCGCCTGCGGCTGCGGCCCATCCTCATGACGACCCTCACGACCGTGCTGGGGCTGCTGCCCCTCGCGCTCGGCGTGGGGATCGGGGCGGATCTCCAGGCCGCGCTGGCGCGGGTGGTGATCGGCGGGCTGCTGGCCTCGACCCTCATCACGCTGGTGCTCGTGCCGACGCTCTACCTGAGCGCCCACCTGGGGCTGGACTGGCTGAAGGCGCGGATGCGGGAGCGGCTGGGCAGGGGAGAGGCGGCCGACGCGCTGCCCGAAGGGGCGCGCTGACGGCCGCCTCGC
>JAVVDU010000047.1:0-14310 GCA_032251515.1 Gemmatimonadota bacterium | reverse complement strand
CGCGTCCGCCCAGGTCGGCGGGGTGGACCTCGACACGGTCCAGGCGGGCCGGTTCGACTACGGGAAGATGTGGACGTTCGAGTACCCGCCGGCCGAGTACTTCTCGGAGACGTACGGGTTCGACGCGAACCCGGCGTGGTTCGACCGGGCGCGCCTGTCGGTGCTCCGGATTCCGGGCTGCTCGGCCTCCTTCGTCTCGCCGCGCGGCCTCGTGGCCACAAACCACCACTGCGTCCGCGGCGCCGTGGACCGGGTCAGCGGACCCGCCGAGACCCTGCTCGACAGCGGCTTCGTGGCGGCGAACCTCGAGGACGAGCGCCCGATCCCGGATTATTACGCCGATCAGCTCCTGGCCGTGGAGGACGTGAGCGACCGGGTGTTCGAGGCGACGGACGGGGCGGCCGACGCGGCGGAGCGGGAGCGGCTCCTCGAGGCGCGGCTCGCCGAGCTGGAGGCCGAACTGCGCGGCGCGTACGCGGACGCGGCCGAAGGCGACTCGCTCTGGGTCCAGATGATCCCGCTGTACAACGGCGGGCGCTGGTCGGCGTACGTGTTCCGGCGCTTCACGGACGTCCGCCTGGTCGTGGCGGCCGAGCTGCAGATGGGCTTCTTCGGCGGCGATCCGGACAACTTCACCTACCCGCGCTACGCCCTGGACTTCGCCTTCCTGCGCGTGTACGGCCGGGACGGCGAGCCGTACGCTCCGTCGCACTGGTTCGGCTGGAGCCAGGAGGGTCCCCAGGAGGGCGACGCGGTGTTCATCATCGGCAACCCCGGCTCCACGAATCGGCTGAAGAGCATCGCGCAGCTCGAGTACCAGAGGGACGTGGCCGTTCCGGCCCTGGTGAACTGGCTCGAGACGCGGCACGCGATCCTCGGAGAGCTGCGGGCGGCCGCGCCGCCGCAGGTTTCCGTCCAGCTGCGCAACGCGATGTTCGGACTGTCGAACTCGCTGAAGGCGTCGACGGGACGGCTTACGGCCCTGAACGACCCGGTGATCCTGGCGCGCAAGGCCGACGCCGAGCGGCAGCTACGCGAGGCGGTGGCCGCGGATCCCGAGCTGGCCGCCCGCTACGGGGACGTGTTCGAGCGCCTCGCCGCGATCCAGGCCGAGCGGCGCGCCGTGGGACGCGAGCACGCCGCGTTCCTGCAGATGGACAACCGCGGTTTCTCGTCGGCCCTGCAGCGCCGGGCCCGACTGGCGCTCGGCTGGCTCGAGGCCCGCGACGCGGGACAGCCGGACGACTCGCTGGCCCTGCTGCGGACCGAGATCGAGCGGGTGACGGACCAGCCGCCGCCGCTCGAGGCGATGCTCCTGACCGAGCGGCTGCGCGACTTCCGCCGGTTTCTCGGCGCGGACCACGAGATCGTCCGCACGGTGCTGGCCGGCCGCACGGCGGAGCAGGCCGCCGCAGACCTGCTCGCCGGCTCCGTCCTGGCCAGCTCCGACGAGCTCCTCGCGGCGCTCGACGCCGGCACTCTCGACCCGGCGGACCCGGGGCTCGAGTTCGCGCGGGCGGTCCGGCCGGCCTATCGCGCCTACCTGGAGGTCGTGAACCGTCTCGGCCCGGAAGAGTCCCGGCTCGAGTCCGATCTCGGACGGGCGCGGTTCGCGGTGTTCGGCCGGGACGTCCCGCCCGACGGCACGTTCTCGCCGCGGATCGCCGACGGGGTCGTGCGCGGCTACGAGTACAACGGCACGCTCGCGCCACCGCACACGACGTTCTACGGGCTGTACGACCGGTACGTGTCGCACGGGCGAGGCGAGGGGATCGGTGCCGAGTGGGACCTGCCGCTCCGCTGGCGGACGCCGCCCGCGGGGCTGGACCTCGGGACGCCGCTGAACTTCGTCTCCACGACGGACAGCTACGGCGGCAACTCCGGCTCGCCGGCCGTCACGCCGGAGCTGGAGCTCGTGGGGCTCAACTTCGACCGGAACATCGACGGCCTGTCGCGGGACTTCATCTACCTGCCCGAACGGGGCCGCAACGTGATGGTCGATGTGCGGGCGATCCGTGAGGCGCTGGAGAAGGTGTACGAGGCGGATCGCGTACTCGCCGAGCTGGAGGGCGCGACGACTCCGTGAGGTCGGGCCCGGCCCCGGCACGCGCGCGCGCTCGCCGGGGCCGGCTTCGGCACCCGTCACGAAATTCCATCCGACCGGGAGGCCGGCCTTGAAGGGAGCGATCCGGGAGGTGGCCCGGCGCCGCGTGCCCCAGGTGGCAGGAGTCTATCTCGCCGCCGGCTGGGCCGTGCTGGAGTTCACGGACTGGGCCGTCGAGGAGTTCGCCCTGCGGTCGGACGTGCTCACGTTCGTCCTCGCGGGGCTTCTCCTCCTCCTGCCGATCGTGGTGCTGGGCGCGTGGCGGCTCGGCGCGAACGGTCCGGACGCGGACCTTGGTCCGGCGGGTAGCGATGCCGGCGGCGCGGCCGGTGCGGTTGCGGCGAACGATGCGGGCGCCCGGCCGTCTCCGGTCGACCGGCGGTCCGTCGCCGTCCTCCCCTTCGCGAACGTGGGCGGCGATCCGGAGGACGAGTTCCTGGGCGACGGGATCGCGGACGAGATCCTCGACGCCCTGGCGCGGATCGCCGGCCTGCGGGTCGTGGCGCGGACGTCGGCGCTCGTGTGGAAAGGCCGCAGCGGCGACGTGCGGGAGATCGGCCGTTCGCTCGGTGCCGGCGCGATCCTCGAGGGCACGATCCGACGGTCGGGCGACCGGCTCCGCATCCGCACCCGCCTGGTCGACGTGTCGAACGGGCTCCAGCTCTGGTCCGGCCGCTTCGACCGCGAGCTGCGGGACGTGTTCGAGGTCCAGGACGAGATCGCCGCGAACGTGGCCAAGGCGCTCGAGGTTGTCCTGTCGCGGGCCGACCTGCCGTCTCCTCCCCGCTCCCGCCCGGCCGACGTGCGGGCGTACGAGTTCGTGCTGCGGGGCCGGCAGTTCCTCCGCCAGACGCGCCGCTCCAGCCTCGAGTTCGCGGGGGAGATGTTCCGCAAGGCGAGCGACATCGACCCGGACTACGTCGATGCCTGGGTCGGGGCGACGGTCGCCGGCGCCCTGCTCTACATGTTCTACCCGGCCGCCGTGGAGGGACGTCATGCGGCGGAAGAGGCGAGCCGGCGCGCCCTCGACCTCGCACCCGGCCATCCGGACGCCCACATGGCCCGCGGCCTCGCCTGCTTCGTGACGGGCGACTTCGAGGGGGCCGAGGCCGCGTTCCGCGAGGCGATGGAGGGGGACCCGCACCAGTTCGAGGCGAGGTATTATTTCGGGCGGATCCGCTTTCAGCAGGGCCGGTTCACCGAGGCGGCAGCGCTTCTCGAGGAGGCGGCGCGGGTTCGGGAGGATCATGCCGCGGCCTTCTTCGGGGCACAGGCGCGCGAGGCGGCCGGCGACCCGGACGCCGCACGCGCCGGGTACGCGCGGGCCCTCGCAGTCGTGGAGCGCCACATGGAGCTCTTCCCGGACGACGCCCGCGCCGCGACGATGCGGGCCGTTGCGAGCTGCCGTCTCGGGGACCTCGAGGAGGGAATCCGGTGGGCGGAGGCCGCGGTGGCGATCGATCCGGCCGACGCGAGCGTGCGCTACAACGTCGCCTGCCTGTTCGCGCTGGAGGGCGAGACCGAGCGGGCGCTCGACTCGCTCGAGGAGGCCTTCGCCTGCGGGTTCGGGAACGTCGAGTGGATCCGTCGGGATCCCGACCTCACCCCCCTCCGCGACCACCCTCGCTTCCAGGCCCTGATCGACGGCGAGGCGGCGGGCGGCTGACCAGCCCTCCCGCCACCCTCAGAACCCCAGCCGGTACCCCGCGATCGCGAGCGCGACGAACAGGGCCCCCCAGGCAATTTCCGACAGGCCGACCTGCTTCGCCTTGACGGGCCGGCGCCGGGAGGAGAGCCCCACCGCGCACCGCGCCAGGAGCGCCGCGAGGGCCACGAGGGACAGGAGGGGAGCGAGCCCCACGGCCGCGAGCCCGCCGCCCCCCGCGAGCGCCGCGGCGTGCGCCGCGACGGGTCGGGTGGCCTCGGGGGGGCGACCTTTCTCGAGCCGCAGGCGGGCCCGGACGTAGAGGACCGTGGGCACCGAGCGCAGCCCCAGCAGCAGCCACAGGCCGATCGCCTGGCCGGCGCTCCACCCCCCCGCCAGGGCGATGGCCGGTGCCGCGACGGCGATCCCGGCGGGCGCCAGGAGCTCGGGCAGCAGGCGGCGTGACTCGTGCCGGAGGTCGTAGGCGGCGAACAGGACGAGGAACGGGGCGGCGAGGGCGAACGGGAGCAGCGCCCGCGGCCCGGCGAGCCACGCGGCGGCTCCCAGCCCCGCGGCCGCCACGAGGCCGTAGCCGGCCGCCACGTCGCGGGCCAGGCGGTAGCGGGGGATCGTGGCGATCCGGTCGCGGTTCTTCCACGCCATCCGGCCCGGGTGGCGCAGCAGGAAGCCCGCCGCCGTGGCCACGGCGATCGCCGCGCCGCCGGGGCTCGGGGCGACGGCGAGCGCCAGCACGAGGGGCTCGGCCAGGAAGCTCCAGCCCCCGTGCTCCACGGGCAACGCGACGGACCGGAGCCGCACGCGCCCGCCGCGTCCTTCCGTCCTGGCTCCTGCGTCCATCGCGTTCACGGCGGATGGGGGGATCGCTCCGGTCAGGATGTCCCGGCGGCCGCCACCGCTCGTGGACAAACTGACCACATCCGGAAGCCTCTCCTTCTAGGATGGCGCGCCGCGCCACGCAAGCCGGCGCTCCGCGTCGCCGCACGTTCCTTGCAGCCGCTCGTGCCGTCCGCCCGCCCCCCGACTCCTGCGGAGGTACGACCGCCATGCGTTTCCGCCTCGGTCCGACGATCCTGTCCGGCCTGCTCGCCCTCGCCGCCGTCCCGGCCGTGCGGGCCCAGGCGCCCGTCCACTCCGACGAGGCAGCGTTCTTCGATACGATCCGGGCGCCCAACTGGATCGGTGCGGAGGTTCCGCACACCTCGATCAAGGCGCAGAGGGGAGGAACCTGCTGGGCCTTCTCGACCGTCGCCTTCCTGGAGTCCGAAGTGCTCCGCCGGGACGGGGGCGGTGCGGGGGAGGCGGCCCGGGCGGACGCCGAGCCCGACCTCTCCGAGTACTTCGTCGTCTACTGGGGGTACGTGGGGAAGGCGGAGGAGTGGGCGCGCCGGCGCGGCGAGGGTGCGAACACGGGGGACGGCGGCCTGAGCCACGACGTGAGCCGGATCGTGGCGCACCACGGGATCGTCCCCGAGGATGCCTACGTGGTGCCCGCCGATTATGCCGCGTTGCGCGAGGACGTGCATGCCGTCCTGGCGGTGCACGCCGCCGCGGGCGACTACGACCCGGCGTCGGTGGTGCGCGACGTGCGCGCCGTCCTGGACCGGCACCTCGCGCCGCCGCCGGACTCGTTTTTGGTGGCCGGCACCTGGACGACGCCGCAGGAGTACGCTCGCGGCACCCTCCGCCTCGAGCCGGAGGCGTACTGGGAGGTCACCTCCTACCTGTCGCTGCCCGAGCACGGGACCGGTGAGCTGGACGTGCCGGACAACTGGTGGGACTACGACGGATATCGGAACGTACCGTTCGAGGAGTTCCGTCCCGTCGTGAATCGTGCTCTGGATGCCGGCTTTCCCGTCGTGTTCGACATGGACTGGGGCGATCCGGGCGCGAACTGGAACCGTGCCGGCCTCGCGGTCCTCCCGCCGGACGCGGCGCCCGGGGGAGCCACGGCGGAGCGGCGGCAGGTGGATTTCGACGAGGGGCGCACGACCGACGACCACCTCGTGCTGGCGGTGGACCATCGCGTGCTGGACGGTCACGACTGGTACCTGATCAAGAACTCGCACGGCGCCGCGAGCGGCCGGCGCGGTTACGTCTGGGTGCGGGGCGACTACTTCGACCTGCGCGTGCTCGCCGTCCTCGTGCACCGGGATGCCCTCGACCCGACGCTGGCCGAGGCCTTCGACGACGCCTGATCCTGTCGCTCGAGCGGCCGGCTCCGCACTTTCATCCGGGGGGAGCGTGGCAGGGCCTCCCCCCGCGTCCCCACCGCACCCGGGAGAGCGACATGGCTCCGTGGTCCGTCCGTATCCGTCCGCTCGCCGCCCTGGCGACCCTCGCCGTTCTGCACGCCGCCGCCTGCGCGCCGGAAGGCCGCCGCGGCGGCCTGGAGATCACCGTGCGCGTCCCCGCCGAGCGGGACACGGCCTTCGACGGCCGGCTCGTCCTCGTCCTGTCGGCCGACACGACGGCCGGCGCGCCGGAGCCGCGCTTCCAGCTCCGCTCGGAGCCGCACCGCAGCGCGCAGGCGTTCGGGCTCGACGTGGAAGGGTGGCCGGCCGGCGCGCCGGCCGTGTTCGACGGGACGATCTACGGGTTCCCCCGGGAGTCGCTCGACGACCTCCCGGCGGGCGCCTACCGCGTGCAGGCAGTGCTCAACCGGTACGAGCACTTCGACCTGGCGACCGGCCACCGCGTGCTGCTTCCCCCGGACCGGGGCGAGGGACAGCAGTGGAACCGCAAGCCGGGCAACCTCTACTCCGAGCCCGCCGTGGTGCGGATCGATCCGGCGCGGGGCGGGCGGATCGATCTCGTGCTGGACCGCGAGGTCGAGCCGATCGAACCGCCGGCCGACACGAAGTACATCCGCCACGTGCGCATGCGCAGCGAGCTGTTGTCGGAGTTCTGGGGGCGGGATGTGGAACTGGGCGCGCACGTCCTCGTCCCGGAGGGCTTCGAGGATCACCCGGAGGCGCGCTACCCGCTGATGATCTTCCACGGCCACTTTCCGGCGGACTTCGGCGGATTCCGCACCGTGCCGCCCGACCCGGACCTGCCGTGCGAGCACAGCGAGCGGTTCGATCTGGACTGCTACAACCGCATCCAGCAGCAGGAGGCGTACGACTTCTACCGGCTGTGGACTTCGGAGGGCTTCCCGCGCTTCCTCGTCGTCGAGATCCAGCATCCCACGCCGTACTACGACGACTCCTACGCGGTGAACTCCGCCAGCCAGGGACCCTGGGGCGACGCGATCACCCACGAGCTCGTGCCGTTCCTGGAGGCGCGGTTCCGGGGGCTGGGCGAGGGCTGGGCGCGGTTCCTGTACGGCGGCTCGACGGGCGGCTGGGAGGCCGCGGCGGCCCAGGTCTTCTACCCGGACGAGTACAACGGAGCGTTCGCCGCCTGCCCGGACCCGATCGACTTCCGGGCCTACGAGCTGGTGAACATCTACGAGCACGACAACGCCTACTTCGACGAGGGGCCGTTCGGCCGCGTAGCCCGCCCGGCCCATCGGGACTGGCTGGGGCGCATCGCCTACACGGTGCGGGACGAGAACCACCTCGAGCTGGTCCTCGGCACCCGCGGCCGCTCGGGCGGCCAGTGGGACATCTGGGAGGCCACGTACTCGCCGCAGGCGCCGGACGGCTACCCGGCACGGATCTGGGACAAGCGGACGGGGCGCATCGACCGCGAGGTGGCGAAGTACTGGCGCGAGAACTACGACCTGCGGCACATCCTCGAGCGGGACTGGGAGACGCTGGGGCCGAAGCTCGCCGGCAAGCTGCACATCTTCGTCGGCGACATGGACAATTACTACCTGAACAACGCGGTCTACCTGGCGGAGGCGTTCCTGGAGTCCACCACGGACCCGTATTACGACGGCGTGGTGGACTACGGTGACCGCGCGGAGCACTGCTGGAACGGGGACCACGCGAACCCCAACGCGATCTCGCGGCTGCGCTACAACACGATGTACCTGAACCGGATCCTGGAGCGGATCCGCGAAGCCGCGCCGCCGGGGGCCGACACGACGAGCTGGCGTTACTGAGGCCGCGCCCGCGCCGTGGCTCCGCCCGTGGGCCATCCGGACGGCGCCGCCGCGTCGCCGCTCTCGCCGCGCAACGTGGCGATCGGGCTGGCGCTGTTCGTCGTCTTCACGCTCGGCGGCCTGGCGGTCGTCGCCTGGTGGGCCCGTCGCTCGGACGCGGCCGTGGTCAGCGAGATCACTCACGCCAGCCCGCGGCTCCTCCTCGTCGCGCTCCTGTTCCTGGTAGTGGACGTGACGGCGGGCGCCCTGCGCGTGTGGGTCCTGGCGCGGGAGGCGCTGCCGGGCTTCCGCGTCCGCGACGGTCTGCGCACGCACCTGTACCTCCTGTTCGCGGGGGGCGTCACGCCGATGCAGCTCGGGGGCGGCCCGGCCCAATACGTGGTCCTGCGGGCCCGCGGGCTCCCTCCCCACGATGCCCTGGCGGTGCTGTCGATCAGCTGGATCGGCGGGCTGGCCGCGCTGGGGCTCCTCGGCGGCGGGGCCACCGCCTACCTGGTCGCGGCCGGCCGGATCGACCTCGGCGCGTTGCTCGGGGCCCTCCTGGTCACCGTGGCGTTCGTCGTCCTCGTGGGGCTGGCGGTCACCGTCTTTCCCTCCCGGGTCACCCGCTGGCTGCACGGGATCCGCGGCATGCGGCGCGGGCGGGTGGGGCACCGGGTCCTGCGGGCGGCGGCCCGCTACCGGCGCACGATCCGTCTGTTCGGGCGGTCCCGGCGGACGGCGTGGGCCGTGAACGCCAGCCTCAACATCGTGATGGTGCTGCTGCGCTGCGCCGCGGGCGTGGCGATCGCCGCGGCGCTCGGGGTGCTCGTACCCCCCGTCGAGGCGGTGGCGCGGCAGACGATCCAGTTCGCGGTGATCAGCGTCGCGCCGAGCCCGGCGGGCAGCGGAGTGGCGGAGCTGACGAGCGTCGGACTGATGGCGGCGCTCGTGCCGCCCGGCCTGCTGGTGGCCTGGACGGTGCTGTGGCGCCTGTTCACCTCCTACCTGGGCGTGCTGGCGGGCGCGTTCGTGGTCGTGCTGGACCTCGTCTCGCCGGGCCAGCCCGGCCCGCCGGGGCCGGGTCCCGCGCGACGGGAACGATGAGACGACCGCGAGCGTAGGGAGGAGGGCGCCGGGAACGGGCGCAACGGCGACAGGATCCACCACGGCCCGCCGCCCGGGCGGCGGCAGACGGAGGAACGATGGCGATCTACGAATACCTGTGCGAGGCGAACGGGCGGACCGTGGAGGTCCGCCACGGGATGGACGAGGAGATCCGCACGTGGGGCGACCTCGCCGCGCGGGCGGGCGTGGAGCCCGGCGACACGCCGCCGGCTACGCCGGTGCGGCGCCTGATCAGCGCCGGCGTGCCGCTCACCGGCGGTTCGTCGACCTCCGGCGGCAAGTCCCCGGAGGGCCCGCCCTGCGGCTCGGCCTGCGGCTGCGGGTGGAACTGATCCACCGGCTGGCCCGCACGCGTGCGGATGCGGCGCTCACCACGGCACGCCTCGCGCTCGGGATCGTGATGCTCCCGCACGGCCTGCAGAAGGTGCTCGGCTGGTTCGGCGGCGTCGGCTTCGCCGACACGCTCGGCTTCTTCACCGACAGCCTGGGGATCCCCGCCGTGCTGGCGGTGCTGGTGATCCTGGGCGAGTCGCTGGGGGCCCTCGGCCTCATCGCCGGCTTCCTGGGCCGGCTCTGCGCCGCCGGCATCGGCCTCATCATGCTGGGGGCGATCCGCATGCACGCCGACCACGGGTTCTTCATGAACTGGTTCGGCACGCAGGCCGGCGAGGGCTTCGAGTTCCACATCCTGGCGCTCGGCCTCGCCGTCACGGTCGCGATCGGGGGGAGCGGCGCCCTGTCCGTGGACCGGCTCCTCGCGCGGCCGCTGCGGGCGGAGCCGGATTCCCGAGCCGGGTCGCCGCCGCGGGCCGGGTCGCCGCCGAGCGCCGGGTCGCCGCCGCGGGAGGAGTGAGGTCGCCCCGCCCGCGCGCCGGACCGCGCCCCCGCTTCCGTCCCCGCTCGAGATCGGGCGGTCCCGCGAGGGCCGTCCCCTGCATGCCTACCGCTTCGGGACCGGCCCGCTCCGGATCAGCCTGATCGCGGGCTGCCATGCCGATGAGCCCGTCGGCCCCCGGCTGCTGCGGAGCGTGGCGGCGCGGCTCGCGGCCCTGCCCGCCGCGGCTTCGGCGCTGCGCGGCCGTGAATGGTGGATCGTCCCCCACGTGAACCCGGACGGGGCGGAGCGGAACCGGTCCTGGCAGGAGGCCGGCGCGGACCGGTACGATCCCGTCGCCTTCCTGGCCGGCGTCCAACGCGAGCCGCCCGGCGACGACCTCGAGTTCGGATTCCCGCAGGGCCCGGACGATCCCGATGCGCGTCCCGAGGCGCGGGCCCTGCTCGCCTGGTGGCGGAAGGCGGGGGGACCCTTCCACCTCCACGTGTCGCTGCACGGCATGGCCTTCGCCGCCGGGCCGTGGTTCCTCGTCGAACCGGCCTGGGTGGACCGGACCGCGGACCTGCGGGCCCGCTGCGCCGAGCGCGTGCGGGCGCTCGGGTATCGCCTGCACGACGTGGAGCGGCACGGCGAGAAGGGATTCCACCGCATCGCGCCGGGCTTCTGCACCCGTCCCGACTCGGAGTCGATGCGGCGCCACTTCCTCGACCGGGGCGATCCGGAGACCGCGGCGCGGTTCCGGCCCAGCTCGATGGAGACGATCCGGTCGCTCGGGGGCGACCCGCTGACCCTCGTCTCCGAGATGCCCCTGTTCCTCCTGCCGGACGTGGGCGAGGAGATCGGTCCCCCCGATCCCGCGGCGGAGGCCTGGCGGCGCCGCCTCGAGGGGTGGCGGGGCGCGCTCCTCGCGGCGCCCGACGCAGAGCGATCGCGCGTCGCGGACGAGGTGCGGCGCGACATGGACGCGGCCGGTCTCGCGCCGATGGCGGTGCGCGACCAGATGGCGATGCAGTGGACGTTCATCGCCGCGGGGGTGGAGGCAGTGGAATCACGCGCGGCCGCCGGGTTGGCGCGGCCCACGGGACCGGCCTAGACTCCCTTCCGAAACGCCCGTCCGGCCGGTCGCCGGCCCGAGCGGCGTCGCGATTCCCCCCGGAGGAATGCGCCGGATGCTGGCAGCCCTGATCGCCGGATGCGCGGCCGGAGCCGTGCACGTCCTGGCCGGCCCGGATCACCTGGCGGCGGTGGCGCCGCTCGCCGCGGACCGGGACGGGGCTCCATGGCGCTCCGGGTACTCGTGGGGCCTCGGACATGCCGGAGGCGTCCTGCTGGTGGGGCTCGGTGCCCTGCTGCTCCGCGAGGTCCTGCCCGTCGAGCGCCTGTCGAGCTGGAGCGAGCGGCTGGTCGGCCTGGTGCTCATCGGGATCGGGACCTGGGGCCTCGTCAGGGCCCGCCGGCAGAAGGTGCACAGCCACGCGCACCGGCACGGCGAGGTGCGGCACGAGCACCTGCACGTGCACGACGTGCGGACGGAGAGCCCGCACGTGCACGACGGCCCGACCGGACCGCACCGGCACGCCGCCCCGGAGGGCGGGATCCACGTCCATCCGGCGGCTCCGCGCGCCGCGTTCGCGGTGGGGGTGCTGCATGGACTGGCCGGGAGCGCGCACTTCCTCGGGGTGCTGCCCGCTCTCGCGCTGCCGACGCGCGCCGCCGCCGTGGGCTACGTCGTCGCGTTCGGCGCCGGAACGGTCGCCGCGATGACCGGCTTCGCGGCCGTGATCGGCGGACTCGTGGGTCGCAGCGCCCGCCGCGGCACGGCGGTCTACCGGGGCCTGCTGTCCCTGCTGTCGGTGGCGGCGATCGGAGTCGGTCTCGTGTGGATGCTCGGCTGACGCCCGCGGGCCCGACTCGGAACTCACATCCACGGAGGAACGACATGCCGGCTGGAATCCCATTCAGGCGCGTCGCGGTCCGGCCGACGGCGGTGGCCGCGGTCCGGACGGTGGCGGTGGCTGCGCTCGCGGGGCTCGTGGCGCTGGCGGCGCTGGCGGGCTGCGGAGCCCCGGACCGGGACGGTGCGACCGGCGGGCCGGCGGACCTGGTCCTGCGGGGCGGGCGGATCGTCACCCTCGCCGCGGACCGGCCCGAGACATCGGCGCTCGCCGCGCGGGATGGCCGCATCGTCTGGACGGGCGACGCGGCGGAGGCCGGGGCGTGGATCGGCCCGGAAACCGAGGTGCTGGACCTCGGCGGCCGCCTCGCCGTCCCGGGCCTGATCGAGGCGCACGCGCACTTCTCCGGCCTCGGCGAGGCCCTGTTCGGCGTCGACCTCGCCGGCGCGCGCACGTGGGACGAGGTGGTGGAGCGCGTCGCCGAGGCCGCACGCGCCCTGCCGCCCGGCACCTGGGTCGTGGGACGGGGCTGGCACCAGAGCAAGTGGGACGCTCCGCCCGTGCCCGACGTGCGCGGCTTTCCGGTGCACGACGCGCTGAGCGCCGCCACGCCGGACCATCCCGTCCTGCTGCAGCACGCCAGCGGGCACGCGGCGATCGCCAACGCCCGGGCCATGGCGGCGGCGGGCCTCGGCCCGCGCAGCGCCTCGCCGCCGGGCGGGGAGATGCTGCGGCGACCGAACGGCCGGCTCGCCGGCGTGTTCGTGGAGACCGCATCGGAGCCCGTCGAATCCGCCTACGCGGCCTGGCTCGCCACGCTCACCCCGGAGCGGCGCGCCGAGCGCACCCGGGACGTCCTGCGGGCCGCGAGCCGGGAGGCCCTGGGGCACGGAATCACCACCTTCCACGACGCGGGCGCGTCGCCGGAGGACATCGCGGCGTATCGCGACGCGATCCGGGAAGGGGACGTCGGCGTGCGGCTGCACGTGATGCTGTCGGAGGCGTACGCCACGCCCGCGGCGCTCGACTCGCTGCGCGTCGTGGGAGACCTCGACGGCCGCCTGACCGTCCGCGCCATCAAGGCGTACGCCGACGGGGCGCTCGGCTCCCGCGGGGCGTGGCTCCTCGACCCCTACGCCGACGAGCCGGGCAGCACCGGCCACAACGTCCTGCCGATGGAGCGGATCCGCGAGCTCGCCGACCTCGCGCTCGCTTACGGCTGGCAACTCTGCACGCACGCGATCGGCGACCGGGCGAACCGCGAAGTCCTCGACGTGTACGAGGAGGCGTTCGCGGCGCGGCCGGAGGCGGCGCGGGACGCCCGCTTCCGGATCGAACATGCGCAGATCCTCCACCCGGACGACGTGAGCCGGTTCGCGCGGCTCGGCGTGGTGGCGGGGATGCAGGCGATTCACGCCGTGTCCGATGCTCCCTGGACGCCCGACCGCCTGGGCGCGGAGCGCACACGGGAGCGCGCCTTCGTGTTCCGCGACCTGCTCGCTGCAGGCGCCGTCATCGCGAACGGGACGGACGCCCCCGTGGAGCCCGTCGACCCGATCGCCTCGTTCGACGCCGCGGTGACGGGCCGGACGGCCACCGGCGCGGTCTTCCAGCCGCACCAGCGGATGACCCGCGACGAGGCGCTCCGCTCCTACACCCTCGCGGCCGCGTACGCCGGTCACGAGGAGGACGAGAAGGGGTCGCTGGAGCCCGGAAAGCTGGCGGACATCACCGTGCTCGACCGTGACATTCTCACCGTGCCCGAGGACTCGATCCCCGGCACGCAGGCCTGGGCCACCATCGTCGGCGGCCGCATCGCGTGGCACGCCGACCGGCCCTGAACCCGGACCGGCCCTGAACCCGGACCGGAACGAATCCGTCCGGAACGACGGGCCCGGCCCACTTCCCAATACCCGAGGAGGGATATCGATGGATAGAGAGACCCTGATCCGGAACCTGAACGAAGACCTCGCCGGCGAGCTCGGCGCGATCATCCAGTACCTCACCTACGCCGCGAAGGCGACCGGCCCGTACCGCCCGCAACTGGCCGAGTTCTTCCTCGCCGAGGTCACGGACGAGCAGGGCCACGCCCAGTACCTCGCGAACAAGATCGTCGCCCTCGGCGGCGAGCCCACCACCATGCCGCGCCCCGTGCCCGAGGCGGACACCAACCGGGCGATGCTGGAGGCCGTGCTGGCGGCGGAGCGGCAGGCCGTGAAGGACTACACGGAGCGCGCCCGGCAGGCGGACGAGGCCGGCGACAAGGGCCTGTCCGTGCAGCTAGAGGACATGGTGCGCGACGAGTCGGGCCACTCCGAGGAGACGGAGCGCATCCTGCGCGACTGGCCGCTGTAGACGGCGGACGGGGCGCGGGCCGGAGCGGGCCGGAGCGGGCCGGAGCGGGCCGGAGCGGGCCGGAGCGGGCCGGCGCAAGCCGGAGCGCCAGTCCGGAGAGGGCCGGGCCGGGGGGCAGGTATCCGGCCCGTGCTCTCCGCGCTTTCCGCATGTCCGGTGTGGGGGCGAAGGTCGGGGGCGTCGGCGCGTGGACGGGCGGGCGCTCAGGTCCGGTAGAATCGTCGCCGCGTGCGCGAGTGCGGTCACGCGTTCGCGGGCGTGTGGAAACGTGGCGGGGCGGGTCCGACGGTCCGCCCCCCG
>JAVVDU010000046.1:0-14980 GCA_032251515.1 Gemmatimonadota bacterium | reverse complement strand
TCTTCCCTTCCAGCACCGCCGTGAACCCCGGACTGACGATCATGGCGAACGCGCTGCGCGTCGGGGCCCACCTGCGGGAGCGGCTCGGATGAGGCGCAGGGCGCGGCGTCCCGGCCCGGCGGCCGGGCGGCGAGGCGCCGGGCTGCACGTATGGCGCCGCGGCTGGCGTCCCGGCCTCCTCCCGGCGCTGCTCCCGGCTCTCGCGGCGGCGCTTCTGCTGCCGGGCGGGACCGCCCCGGCACGGGCCGGCGAGCCGGACATCCAGCCCTCCCTCGCGGTCGCTCCGGACACGGTGGCGCTCGCCACGTCCATCGAGGCGATCGGGATCACCGTGTCCGACCTCGAGCGATCGGTGGCCTTCTACACGACCGTCCTTGACTTCGAAGAAGTCGAGAGGTTCGAGTCCTCCGGGCCGGAATGGGAGCGGCTTCTCGGCGTGTTCGCGGCCCGCACCCGCACCGCCCGCCTGCGGCTGGGCGAGGAGACGCTCGAGCTGACCGAGTTCGTCACGCCACGCGGCCGGCCCGTCCCGCCCGACTCGCGCAGCAACGACCTGTGGTTCCAGCACGTCGCGATCATCGTCGGCGACATGGAGCGGGCCTACGCGCGCCTGGCGGAGGCCGGCGTCGAGCACGTGTCGCCGCGGCCGCAGCGCCTGCCGGACTGGAACGAGGCGGCGGGCGGGATCGAGGCCTTCTACTTCCGCGACCCCGACGGGCACGTGCTGGAGATCCTGGCCTTCCCGCCGGGCAAGGGAGCGCCGCGCTGGCATGCCGCCACCGACGGCCTGTTTCTCGGAATCGACCACACGGCGATCGCCGTGTCCGACACCGAGGCGAGCCTCGCCTTCTACCGCGACCTGCTCGGCCTGCGCGTCGCCGGGACGAGCGAGAACTACGGCCCGGAGCAGGAGCGCCTGAACTCGGTGTTCGGGGCCCGCCTGCGGATCACCGCCGTGCGGCCGCCGCGCGGCCCCGCCGTCGAGTTCCTCGAGTACGTCGCGCCGCGCGACGGGCGTCCCATGCCCCGTGACACGCGGGCCTCCGACCTCTGGCACTGGCAGACGCGGGTGCGCGTGCGCGACCTGGAGGCGGCCGAGCGGGGACTGCGGGCCGGCCGGTACGACCACGTGTCGCCCGGCGCGGTCCGCCTGCCGGACCGCGCGCCCGGATTCGGATCCGGCGTCATGGCGCGCGACCCGGACGGCCACGCCCTGCTTCTCGTCACGGACTGAGCGCCGGGCCGGCGGATCAGCCCTGCCGCGCCTCCCACCAGGCCCGCAGGCGCGGCAGGGAGTACTCGTAACCCTCGCGCACGAGGCGCGGGCCGTGCGAGAAGTCGAGCGCGTGGATCTGCTCCCCGAGGTCCGGCTGCAGGAGCAGGACCGACGGATCCGCGCCGTATTTCTCCTCCATTGCCCTCAGCTTGCAGTCCGCGGCGATCCCGAACGCGGCCCCCAGAACGCTGGCCAGCCCATCGACCGTCGGCTGGCAGCGAGCACAGGTCCGGCAGTTCATCGCGATGACCTCGGTCGCGCCCTTCGCGAACGCGGTGTCGATCGGGATGTTGTCGGACAGGGAGCCGTCGATGTGCGGCACGCCCCCGTGCGCGAACACGGGCGGAAGGATACCGGGAATCGCGCAGCTCGCGACCACGGCGCGCGGCACGTCGCCCTTCGACCACACGCACGCCTCGCCGAGGCCCATGTGCGTGGTCACGATGTGCAGCGGGATCGGCAGGTCCTCGAAGCTCCGCACCGGCAGGCGGTCGTCGAGCAGCGCCTGCAGGCGGGCCGGGGAGAAGAGGCTCGTCTCGGCGAGCCCCCGCACCAGGATGCGCCAGTTGAACCCGAACAGGTCGCTCCGGGTGAGGGCCGCCCAGCCGCGGGCCATCTCGTCGGGATCTCGGCCCGCAGCCACGAAGGCCCCGTTCAGGGCCCCCACGCTCGTACCGACGACGAGGTCGGGACGGATCCCCACCTCGTGCATAGCCCTGTAGAGCCCGGCCTGGAGCGCCCCCTTGCTGCCGCCCCCGCCGAGCACGAGCGCCAGGCGCGAGCCGCCCTCGCCGGGGCCGCCGGTCGCGTCCGCCATGTCATCCTCCCGGGAAAAGACGCCGCCACGGCGGAGGAGGGCCGGCGCTCCCGGATCCCCCGCGCCTCGTGGCGGCGCCACGCGGGCCTAACCGGACGAGCGGCGCCGGGGTTCGCCGGCGGGGAGAGCGGTCCGCGCCGTCCGCCCGCGCTCCGCGGCCGCGCCTCAGGGCGTCGCTCCGGCCGGCCGGCGTCGGACTCCGACCCGCCGCCGAGACTCAGCTTGCGTGTTCACCCTGTGATGTCGTATGATTTTTACGCGTAAGAATCATACACACGTGGAGGTTGGAATGGCCGAGCCACGCCTGCGGAAGGGGCGGGTCTACCGCACGGAGGACTTTTCCCGCTTCGACCGGAACCCGACGCGGCTCGCCGCGAGGCTCGTGCGGCAGGGGGATCTGCGCCGGTTGCGCAAAGGCCTGTACCACGCGCCCCGCCACGGCGCGTTCGGGGAGGTCCCGCCCTCCGAGGACGAGCTGCTGCGCGCCTTCTTCCGTGGCCGGCCGTTCCTGCGGACGGGTCCCGGCGTGTGGAACGGCCTGGGACTCGGCTCCACCGCCGTGGAGGCGCTGCCTCTCGTCTACAACACCACCCGGACGGAAGAAGTCGAGCTGGGGGGACGGCGGTTCGAGCTCCGGCGTGTCCGCTTCCCGCGCAGCCCCGATCCGGAGTTCTTCGTCGTCGACCTGCTGGAGAACGCCAACCGGGCAGGCATCGATCTCGAGGCGGTCGGTCGGGCACTCGCCGGGGCGCTGCGTGCCGGACGCTTCGTTGGGGCTCGGCTCGGCGAGCGCGCCGCCGAGTACGGAACGCTCGCCACCGCGGAACTTGTGCGCGAGGCTCGTCGGAACGCGGAGGTCAGGCCGGCGTGACCGATCGGCCGTTTCTCCGAGGATCTCGACATCCGAATCGAGGGACCAGGCCTTCCCCGCGTGAGAAGCTGGACATCCGAGGGGGCTCGGGCCACCGAGGAAAGGGAGACGTTCTTCCGGGCCCTCGCCCCCCGCCTCTCCGTCCAGGGTGCAGAGGTCGAGGAACTCGCAGAACTCAGGGACCGCTCCTGGAGAAGCGCCATCTTCGCGGTGCGCTACGAGAGCCGGGCCTCGGGCGGTCTCCCGGCCGGCATCCGGCCCTTCGTCCAACTCGAGGCAGGCTCCGCACGCGTCGCTCCCGCCGAGGACCGCGCGATCAGTTCCTGGGTCCACGACTACGTGATCCAGGAATCCAAGGCGGTCGCCGCCGGCCTCGCGGACAATCGCCCGGCGGCCGTTTCCTGCCTGCGGCCGGAGGTCACGCTCCTGGAGAAGATCGAAGCGATCGCCCGGCGGTACGCGCGCGATCCGTTCGAGCCCGCGAGCTTCGTCCGCCACTACGAAGACGTGGCGCGGATCCTCGCCGGCGACGCGACCGCGCCGCCCGCCGAGCTGCGCGAACTCCTGGAGGACATGAAGGAGTCCCGCGACATCCGGGCGTGGCCCGGACACGACGATCCGTGCTGGAGTCCGCAGACGGACACGGACCGCTGGACGCGACTCGAGGAGGCCTGGGTGGCCGCGGGCCCCCTCTTCTGGGGCGAGCGGATCCCCCTGGTGAACTGTGCCAGGGAGATCCGCCGGCTGCTCCGGATCCTCGCCAGGTAACGTGCGTCCGGCCGCGCCCCGCGGCCGCGCCTCAGGGCGTCGCGCCGGCCCGCTGCAGGGTAAGCACGAGCTCGACGGGGTCACCGTCGAAGCGGACGCGCCGCTCCACGGTGCGGTAGCCCTCCAGCTCGGCCCGCACCATGCCCTCGCGGTAGCGCTTCGTCACCTCGCCGCCGGAGCCGGCCACGCGGCCGCCGCCCTCCCGGTCCACGCGCTCGAACTCGTACTCCACCGGCGCGTTGCCGAGCACGATCCAGTCCTCGGTGAACGAGCCGCCGTCCACGGCGCCGCCCCCCACCCCGGCGATCGTGCCCGAGATCGTCCGCTCGCCCATCCGCTGCAGGGAGACGAGGGCGCCGGCCGGGTCGGTACGGACCGAGATCTCCTGCCGGCCCGAGCCGCAGGCGGCGAGCAGGGACGCGCCGGCGAGGGCGCACAGGGCGCTGGCGATTCTCACGGGACCTCCTTCCGCCGGGTCAGGCGCTCTTCGGCCGGAAGCGGGCCTGGAAGAAGCGCAGGTACTCCGGCTCGTAAGTGAACTCGAGGCCGCCGATCCGCTCGCGGCGGTCCCACAGCTCCATCACCGACTCGGCCACGACGTCCATGTGGGCCTGCGTGTACACGCGCCGCGGCACGGTGAGCCGGACGAGCTCGAGGGCCGGGCGCCGGTTTCCGCCCGACTTCGGGTCGCGACCCGCCGAGACGTTTCCCCGCTCCATGGCCCGCACTCCGGACTCGATGTACAGCTCCGCGGCGAGGGACTGGGCCGGGAAGTCGTCCTGGTCCAGGTGCGGCAGGAAGCGCTTCGCGTCGAGGAAGACGCCGTGCGTGCCGATCGGCTTCATCACGGGGATCCCCTCGTCGGCGAGCTTGTGGCCCAGGTAGTGGACCTGGCCCACCCGCGCGAAGATGTGGTCGTACTCGATGGACTCGCGGATCCCGATCGCCAGCGCCTCCATGTCGCGGCCCGACATCCCGCCATACGTGTGCAGCCCCTCGTAGATCACCACCATGTTGCGGGCCCGGTCGGCCAGTTCGTCGTCGTTCACGGCCAGGAACCCGCCGATGTTCACGAGGTGGTCCTTCTTGGAGCTCATCGTGCAGGCGTCGGTGAGGTCGCAGATCTCCCGCACGATCTGCGCGATCGTCCTGTCCGCCTGGCCCGGCTCCCGCTCCTTGATCAGCAGGGCGTTCTCGGCCACCCGCGTCATGTCGTGCACGACGAGGATGCCGTGGGCGTGCGCGAGGTCACGCACCTCGCGGAGGTTCGCGAGCGAGATCGGCTGCCCGCCGCACATGTTCACCGTCGTGGCGATCGCGATGTAGGGGATCCGCTCGCCGCCCACCTCGTCGATCAGGGCCTGGAACTTCGCGAGGTCCACGTTCCCCTTGAACGGGTGCTCGTTTTCGGGGTCGTGGGCCTCGTCGATGATCACGTCCACGAACGTCGCGCCGGCCAGCTCCTGGTGCAGGCGGGTCGTCGTGAAGTACATGTTGCCGGGGATGAAGTCGCCCTCCTCGATGAGCAGCCGGCTGATCATGTGCTCGGCCGCCCGGCCCTGGTGCGTGGGGATGAGGTGGCGATAGCCGTACACGTCCCGCACGGCCTCCTCGAGATGGTAGAAGTTCCGGCTCCCGGCATAGGCCTCGTCGCCCAGCATGAGCCCGGCCCACTGCCGGTCGCTCATCGCGCTCGTGCCCGAGTCGGTCAGCAGGTCGATGTAGACGTCCTCGGAGCGCAGGAGGAAGGTGTTGTACCCGGCTTCCCCGATGGCGCGGCTCCGCTCGTCGCGGGTCAGCATCTTGAGCGGCTCGACCATCTTGATCTTCCAGGGCTCGGCCCAGGAACGGCGTCTCGTCGGCATGGGATCTCTCCCGGTTGATCCGTGCGTGTCTGTCGCGGAACGGCGTGCGGGCACGGCGGGCGCCGGCCCGCCGCCGCGGCGCCGGCGTATCCGGCCCGGGCGCCGCGAGCCGACCAATGTACGACGGGCGACGGCCTTTCGCCCGGGGGCGTGCTCGCGGACCTTCAGGGAGCGGAAGCGGGCCCCACCCGTCCTTCCGCGACCCGCATCGCAAGGACCGCACACGCGAGGAGGTACTCCATGCAGGGACGTCTCGTCTTGATCACGGGCGCCAGTTCGGGCATCGGCGCCGCCTGCGCCCGGCGCTTCGCGGCCGACGGCGCGAACCTCGTCCTGTGGGCCCGGCGAGAGGAGCGCCTCGTGGCCCTCGCCGGGTCGATCGCCGAGCGGCACGCGGTGGAGGTGCACACCGAGCGGGTGGACGTACGCGACCGCGAAGCGGTGAACCACGCCGCCGCCGCGCTGCGCGACGCGACGGGCATCCCCGACCTGCTCGTGAACAACGCGGGACTCGCCAGCGGGCTCGCCACGATCCAGGAGGGCGACCCCGACGACTGGGACCGCATGATCGACACGAACCTGAAGGGGCTCCTGAACGTGACGCGCGCCATCCTGCCGGGGATGGTCGAGCGGGGGACCGGGCACGTGGTGAACATCGGGAGCACGGCCGGGCACCAGGTGTACCCGAAGGGCAACGTGTACAACGCGACGAAGTTCGGGGTGCGCGCCCTCACGGAGGGGATGAACCTCGACGTGGCCGGCACCGGCGTGCGGGTGTCGAGCGTCGATCCCGGCTTCGTGGAGACGGAGTTCTCGGTCGTCCGCTTCCACGGCGACGAGGCCCGGGCCGACACGGTATACCAGGGCTTCACGCCGCTCTCCGCCTCCGACGTGGCCGACGTGGTGCACTTCGTCGCCACGCGCCCGGCCCACGTGAACGTGCACGACGTGGTGCTGCTTCCCACGGCCCAGCGAAACGTGTACGTGCTGGACCGGCGGGACGAGCCCTGACGCCCACTGCAAGGAGACCAGGATGCGCAACATCCTTCCCGGCCGGCGCGCCGCGGTGGCCGCCCCGCGGACCGCCGTGCTGCTGACCGCCATGCTGCTGACCGCCGCGGGCGCCCTGCCGGCGCCCGCCTCCGCCCAGGACGCCCCGCCGTTCCGGTCCACGGCCGCCGACCGCCGCGGCGTCTCCCTCACCGTCTACAACCAGAACTTCGGGCTCGTGCGCGAGGTGCGCGACCTCGCCCTCGCACGGGGGCGGGTGGCGCTGGAATTCGGGGACGTGGCGTCGACGATCCAGTCGGAGACCGTGCACGTGCGGGCGCTGGACGGGCCGGCCCTCGAGGTCCTCGAGCAGAACTACCAGTACGACCTGCTCAGCCCGCAGAAGCTGCTGGAGAAGTACGTCGGGCGCTCGGTGAAGCTGTACCGGTGGAACGAGGCGGCGGGCCGGGACGAGGTCGTGGACGCCGAGGTCCTCTCGGTGAACAACGGCACGGTGCTGCGGATCGGCGACGAGATCACCTTCAACTATCCGGGCCGGATCGCCTTCCCGGAGGTGCCCGACGACCTCATCGCCCGGCCGACCCTCATCTGGCTGCTGGACAGCCGTGCGGAGCGGCAGCGCGTCGAGACGTCCTACCTGGCGAACGGCCTGAACTGGAAGGCCGACTACGTGATGGTCCTGGAGGAGAACGACGCGGAGGCCGGCGTCACGGGCTGGGTGACGCTGACGAACCAGAGCGGCGCCACGTGGGAGGACGCCGAGCTGAAGCTCGTGGCGGGCGACGTGCAGCGCGTGCAGCCGGACCGGCGCGGGCAGATCCAAATGGAGGCGATGGCGGTCAGGGCGGCGGGCGACGGCTTCGCCGAGGAGGCCTTCTTCGAGTACCACCTGTACACGCTCGGGCGCCGCACGACGGTGCGGAACAACGAACAGAAGCAGGTCACGCTGCTCGAGGCGCCCCGCTTCGCGGTCGAGAAGCGCCTGGAGTTCGCTGGGTCGCCGCGCTGGTTCCGGGGCACCTACGGCCCCGTCCAGTCGAACGCGAAGGTCGGCGTGTTCCTGGAGTTCGAGAACGCCGAGGCGAACGGGCTCGGGATGCCCCTGCCGGCGGGGATCGTCCGCGTCTACAAGCGCGACCGCTCCGGCGCGCAGCAGTTCATCGGCGAGGACCGCATCGACCACACGCCCCGCGACGAGCGGCTGCGGATCCGCATGGGCGAGGCGTTCGACGTGGTGGGCGACCGCCGGCAGATGGAGTACGACGTGCTGGGCAACTGCGCCTCCGAGAGCGGCTGGAAGATCGAGCTGCGGAACCACAAGGACGAGGACGTCGAGGTGGAGGTGGTGGAGCCGGTCGGCGGGGACTGGAGCATCATCACCGAGTCGCACGCGCACGAGAAGGTGGACGCGAACACGTTCCGGTACCGGGTGAAGGTGCCGGCCCGCGGTGACGCGACGATCACGTACCGGGTGCGGGTCCGCTGGTGCTGAGGCGAAGGCCCCGGCTCCCCCGCCTCGCGGCGGCCGGCGTGCGTCCGGCGGTTCCCGGCCTCTCCGCCGTCTGGCGTCCGGCGGCGAGGACGTCTACCCTGTCGGGGCCATGACACCCTGGGTCCTCCGCCTCCTGTTCGCGAACTTCGCGGCCTACCTCCTGGTGCCGCGGATGAGCCCGCTGTACATGGACCTCCTGCTCGTGCCGGCGGAGGTCCTGGCCCGGCCGTGGACGCCCATCACGTACATGTTCCTGCACGGGCACTTCTGGCACATCCTGTTCAACATGCTCGTGCTGTTCTTCTTCGGCCCGCGGCTCGAGGCGACGATCGGGAGCCGCAAGTTCCTGGGCCTGTACTTCATCAGCGGGCTCACGGCCGCCCTGTTCTCCGCCATCACGCCGTACGTCGCGGTGGTCGGGGCGTCCGGGGCGATCTACGGGCTGATCCTGGCCTACGCCGGCTTCTGGCCCCGGGACCGGATCTACATCTGGGGCATCCTGCCCGTGGAGGCCCGCTGGATGGTGATCTTCCTCACCGCCTGGGCCCTCGTGGGGACGATCCCGCTCGTGGCGGCGATGCTGGGCATTCCCGGGCTCCACGTGCCCACCGACAACGTGGCCCACCACGCCCACCTCGGCGGGTTCGCCGGCGCCTGGCTGTTCATGCGCTGGCGGGCGAAGCACACGGGCGCCGCCAAGTTCCGCCGCCAGGCCGAGCCCGAGACGAAGAAGGGCTGGCTGCGGGACCGGGAGGCGATACAGCGCTGGACCAAGATCGATCGCGAGGCGCTGCACCCCGTGAACCGCGAGACGTACGACGAGATCATGCAGAAGCTGAGTCTCGGCGGCGCGGGGACGCTCAGCGACCGCGAGCGGTCCTTCCTGGAGCGGCTCTCCACCTCGGACTGAGCGGCCGTCCGCCTCGGCCCGAACCGGCAGCGCGGCGCCCGCCGGCGTATCTTTCCCGTAGCGCGCTCCGCCCCGCTGCTCCGACCCCGGTGCGCGGCGCCGCGCGGAAGGGGGATGCCGTGACCGCGATCCGCGAGGCCCGGAACGAGGACACGGCGGACATCATCGAAGTCTACCGGGCCAGCTACGGCGAGGACTACGCGGACCCCCGGTACTACGAGCCGGAGGAGATCCGCAAGCTCATCTACAGCGACGACACGCTGGTGCTCGTCGCGGAGGTGTCGAGGCGGGTCGTCGGGACGGCCTGCGTGATCCTCGAGGTGGGCGCCTACACGGACCTGGTGGGCGAGTTCGGGCGCCTCGCCGTACACCCCGACTTCCGGCGGCGGGGCATCGGCACCGGCCTGCTGCGCCGGCGCGTCGAGTGCGTGCGCGACCGCCTGCACGTCGGGATCATCGAGGCGCGCGTCACCCACCCGTTCACCCAGTACATCGCACGCGAGCAGCGCTTCGCCCCCGTGGGCTTTCTGCCGCAGAAGTACCGGTTCGGGGCGCGGCGGGAGCACGTCGGGGTGCTCGTGCGGCTGTTCGGGCGGGCCCTCGAGCTGCGGCGCAACCACCCGCGCGTCACCTCCGAACTGTACCCGCTCGCCTGCGAGGCCCTGGAGAACTGCGGCATCGGGGCGGACGTCATCGTGGAGGACGAGGCCGCCGCCTACCCGTTCGGCCACGGCTTCGCGGTGAGCGAGCTGACCACCGAGGGCTACTCGCGGCTGATGCGGATCGAGCGCGGGCGCGTCCGGAACCGCGAGGTGTTCGGGCCGCTGCGCCTCCAGTACGGGTTCTTCAAGCTCATCTCCCACAACTCGAAGTACCTGGTGGCCCGCGAGGACGCCCACATCGCCGGCGCCATCGGGTTCACGCTGGAGCGTCACGACCGGGTAGTGCGGGTGTTCGAGCTCATCACCCGGCAGGACGAGGCGATCCGCTATCTCCTGCGCGAGCTGGAGCGGCGCTGCCACGACGAGTGGGACATCTCCTACCTGGAGATGGACGTGAGCGCCCACGCGCCCCGCATGCAGCGGACCCTCCTGCAGCTCGGCTGGGTGCCGGTCGCCTACGTCCCGGCGCTCGCCTTCCACGACGTGGAACGGCTCGACGTGGTGAAGTTCGTGCGGCTGCTCGCCCCGCTCGACCTGGGCGACGTGGCGCTCATCCCGCCCGTCAACGACATCGTGCGCCTCGTGCTCGCGGCCTTCCGCCGCCGCGACATCCTGCCCCGGATCGGCGAGCTGGCCGGCCACACGGGCCTGTTCCAGGGGCTGGAGGAGGAGCAGCTCGAGCGGCTCGCCGCCGCGTTCCGGCACGCCGCCTTCGAACCCGGCGCGGAGATCTTCCGGGAGGGGGAGCCGTGCGACGAGCTCCACCTGGTCCTGGCCGGCGAAGTGGAGATCCGGCGGAGCGACACCGCAGAGCCGCTCGGATGCGTGCGGGCCGGCGAGTGCCTGGGCGAGGTCGCCCTGCTGACCGGCGGCGACCACTCGGCGACGGCCGTGGCGCTGGGGCCCGTCGAGACCGGCGTGCTCGCGAAGTCCGACCTCGCGTCGCTCGTGCGCTTGCGGCCCGGCATCGGCGTGGTAGTGTACCGGAATCTCGCGCGCGGGCTGGGGGAGAAGCTGCGGCGCGCGGACCGGATGGACCCGGAGGACGCGACCCTTGCCTGACGCGGCTCCCCCCGCGCGAGACGGCCTCCATTCACGCCCGAGTTCGGGCCCCGACAGCGAAAGACGGAGGTTCCATGCCCCAGCGCGCGATCATTCTCGGCGCGGCCGGCCGGGATTTTCACAATTTTAACACGTACTTCCGCGGCAACCCCGACTACGAGGTCGTCGCCTTCACCGCCACCCAGATCCCCAACATCGAGGGCCGGCGCTACCCGGCCGAGCTGGCCGGCGACGGCTACCCGGACGGCATCCCGATCGTGGCCGAGGACGAGCTCGAGTCGCTCGTGCTCGAGCACGAGATCGACGTCGTCGTGTTCGCCTACTCCGACGTGACGCACGAGCACGTGATGCACCTGGCCTCGCGGGCGATCGCCGCCGGGGCGAACTACCTGCTGCTCGGCGCGCGCCAGACGATGGTCGCTTCGACGAAGCCCGTCGTCGCCGTGTGCGCGGCGCGGACGGGCTCGGGCAAGAGCCAGACGAGCCGCCGGGTGGCCCGGCTGCTCACCGAGGCGGGAAAGAAGGTGGTCGTGGTGCGGCACCCGATGCCGTACGGCGACCTCGTGAAGCAGGCCGTACAGCGGTTCGAGACGTACGACGACCTGGATGCGCACGAGGTGACGATCGAGGAGCGGGAGGAGTACGAGCCCCACATCGACGCGGGCCGCATCGTGTACGCCGGCGTCGACTACGAGGCAATCCTGCGGCAGGCCGAGCAGGAGGCCGACGTCGTGATCTGGGACGGCGGGAACAACGACCTCCCGTTCTACCGCCCCGACGTGTTCATCGTCGTGGTCGACCCGCACCGGCCCGACCACGCCGCGTACTACCACCCCGGCGAGACGAACGTCCGCATGGCCGACGCGGTGGTGATCAACAAGGTGGACACCGCGGACCTCGAGGACATCGAGATCGCGCGCGAGATCACCGTCGAGCTGAATCCCGAAGCCGTGATGATCGAGGCCGCGAGCCCGCTGTTCGTGGAGGACGGCGCCTCCCTGCGCGGCAAGCGGGTCCTGGTCGTGGAGGACGGACCCACCCTCACCCACGGCGAGATGTCATACGGCGCGGGCTGGGTGGCGGCGCGGCGGTTCGGGGCGGCCGAGATCATCGATCCGCGCCCGTTCGCCGTCGGGTCCATCGCCGCGACCTACGAGAAGTATCCCACCACCGGCGACGTGCTGCCCGCCATGGGCTACGGCGACGAGCAGGTGGCCGAGCTGGCCGAGACGATCCAGCGCTCCGACGCCGAGGCCGTGGTCATCGGCACGCCCATCGACTTGCGGCGGCTCATCGAGATCGACCGCCCGTCGGTGCGCGTGCGCTACGAGCTGCAGGAGATCGGCGAGCCGACGCTGGAGGACGTGCTGAAGCCGGTGCTGTGAGGCTGGGAGCCGCTCCCGTCCCGCGCCGGGTTGCGCGGGGCGGGGGGCGGCATGGCGTATCAAGTGCAGTCCGGCTCCCCGGCCGAACCACCGGAAGCTTCCAGCGCTTCCTTCAACGCCGGAATGTCCCGTCGCGTCGTTTCCCACACGGCGTCGAGGTCGACGCCCATGTAGTCGTGCACGAGTTTGTCCCGCATGCCCGCGACGTCTGTCCACGGAATCCCGGGATACGCGATACGGAACGAATAGTCGGAGAGAGGCGCTTGACGGCTTCGGCGATGATCTGGATCTGGCGAATCACTCCATCCTGAAGCAGCGGAGTCTCGAGAAACTGCCCTTCCGTGACTTCGCCGAGATAGGACTCGATCCGACCGATCGCGTCGCGGATGTGGGCAAGGTAGACCTCGTTTTCACGCGGCGCGGTCATAGACGACCACGGCTCCGCGGAGGATCCGGTCACGGAGATAGGGACTCAGGGATTTCTCGGTGAGGAGATCGACCCGCCGGCCCAGCCGCTGTGAGAGTTCGCGCTCGATCCGCACGAGGTCGAGAAGGCTCTTGCGTGTCGCGAAGTCGGCGATCAGGTCCACATCGCTGTCGCCGCTCTCCTCGCCGCGCGCGACGGAACCGAAGACACGCAGTCTCTCGATATCGTTACGAGCGCAGACATCGGCCATCGCTTCGAAGTCGATTCGCATGTTGTCAATCTCCCACCCATCGCGACGGGGGCAAATGGCCGCTTCCGCACGGACGGCCGGCCCGGGAGCCGGCGGTCGCAGCCACGGCGCGACAGACCGGTCTCCGCGCTCAGTGCATCGCCACCCGCACTGGCACCTCGGACGACGCCACCGCCGCCGGATCCCGGGCGAGCTGGCCCGCGGAGTTCCGGCCCCAGCACCAGGTCCCGCCGTCCTCGGTGATGCCGCACGTCTGGTCGTAGCCCGCCGCGAGGAACACGAAGCGGAGCCCGCCGGCCACGGCGCGCGGCGCTCCGCCCGCCCGCGATCCGTCGCCGAGCTGGCCGTGCGAGTTGTCGCCCCAGCAGTGCGCCGGGCCGTCGGACAGGAGCGCGCAGGCGTGCGCCGCACCGGCTGCCACCGCGACGGCCGGGGCCGGGAGCTCCAGCGGCGTGGGCACCGGGACGTCGGCGCCGGCCGGCTGCCCGGCCTGTCCGGCCTCGTTGTCGCCCCAGCACAGGACGAGCCCGTCCGACCCGAGCGCGCAGGTGTGCCGCTGGCCGACGGCGATCTCCGCCAAAGCGGCGGAGGAGGCCGCCGGCCGGGGCGAGAGGGCGCACGGGAGGCCCGAGCAGGTGTCGGGAACCGCGGCGGGATCGCCGATCTGCGCGGGGCCCCCGCGGCCCCAGCACAAGGCCCGTCCCTCGTCGTCGATGCCGCATGTCCGGAAGAAGGCGGAGTGGAGCGCGCGGAACACGTGCCCGCCCGCCACCGGCACGGGCGTCGGCTCGTCCCGCGTGACGCCGTGCCCGACCATCCCGAACCGGTTGTACCCCCAGCAGCGGGCGCCGCCGTCCGCTCCGAGCCCGCAGGCGTGGGCCATCTGGCTCCCGCTCACCGACCGGAACACATGCCCCCCGTCGACGGGCAGGGGGAGCGGGTTCGTCTTCGCCGCGGCGAGAGTGCCCATCTCCATCATCGACCCGTCGCCCCAGCACCAGCCGGTCCCGTCCGGTGCCGCGCCGCACGTGAACCCGCCGGCCGCGGCGACCTCCGCGAGGCGCAGCCCGGGAGCCGTCCGCGCGGGCCGGAGGCGGGATCCGTAGTCGCCCGTCCCCAGCTCGCCGTGCGGGTTCGCGCCCCAGCAGAACACCGCCCCGCGTTCCGAGAGCCCGCAGGCGTGCATCTCGCCCACGGACACGGAGGCCAGGCGCAGGCGGACGTCGATGCGGACGGAATCGGCGGCGGCTCCTGCCCGCGCCACGATCGTCGCGGATCCCGCGTCGATGCCCGTCACCATCCCGTCCGGTCCGACCAGCGCGACCGCCGTGTCCCGGCTCGTCCACGCGAGGTCGGGCGGCCGGGCCGGGTCCCCGCCGATGACGTCGACCCGGAGCCGCGCGGACGCGCCCGGGTCGATCAGCGTGTCGGCCGGCTGGAGCTCGATGGCGAGTGTCTGGGTGGGCGTCTCGGGTTCGCCCGGCGCGGTAGAATCGGGGTCGTCCGGCGTGGGCCCCGTCGGCGCCGCGGGGCCCGCCGGAACGGGTCCGGGGCCGGAGGGCGGGTCGGCCGAGTCGCCGCAGGCGAGCACGAGCGCGGCGAACGAAAGGAACGGGAACAGCATGGCGGCCCGCCGCCGTGCCGGCCCGGTCATGCGCATGGCCGCCGCATCCCGCGCCGATCCCCGTACGCGGTCGTGCGGGGTGTCGAGTGACGATCCGGGGTAACGGTCATGGAATCCATCGTAGCGGAAGTCAGGGCCGTTGCCAACGAAGCGTCCCGGCCCGGACCCGGTCCGATTCCGGATTTGATTGACATTCCGCCGGGACGCGTCGACCGTTACGTCCATGCGCGGCGCACGGGTCCCGTCCACGCGGCGGCCGTCCGTACCCGTCAGCGTCCATACACCCGAGGCATCGTCCAGCACTCGGAGATCTCACATGTTCCAGGCCCCGCACAGCCCCTTCCTCGTCCCCTTCGACGGCTCGTTCCGCGTCGCACAGGCGGCCACCGCGCCGGAGCGAGACCCGGGGAAGAAGGAGGCCCGCCGCCGGCTGAAGAAGAGCATCAAGCGGCTGCGCGATCTGCAGCGCATGCTCTACGCGCAGGACTGCTGGTCGGTGCTGCTCGTGTTCCAGGCGATGGACGCGGCGGGCAAGGACGGGACGATCCGGGCCGTGATGT
>JAVVDU010000045.1:5440-17306 GCA_032251515.1 Gemmatimonadota bacterium | reverse complement strand
CTAGTTCCTCGTCGAAAAGGGTCTCCTCTCGCTCCACCTCCACGCGCTTCAGCGCCGTATAGAGGCGAGTGGGCTCGGGAACGATTTCGTGATCCGGGTGCAGTTCCAGCCCGATGCCGAAGCCGTCGCGCCGATGAACTGCTGGTTGCGTTGCTGTGCACAGGACCACCGTGGCCCCGTAGTTTCTACGGAGCTCGTCCAATGCTCTGAGGCAAGGATGGAGGAAGTCCACCGGCAGGACCTGTACCTCGTCCAGCACGATCACGGCCCCCGCGAGATTGTGAAGTTTCCGACAACGGGAAGTACGGTTGGCGAAGAGAGATTCGTAGAACTGCACGCCCGTGGTCACGATCAAGGGTGCGTCCCAGTTCTCCGACGCCAGTCGGCTGGCAGTGGTTTCGGTCTCGGGATCGAGATTGCTGTGGTGCTCGATCACGGGATCGGGCAGCCCGGACACCACGAGCGGCCGCATTACCCTACGGAACTCATCCGCGTTCTGTTCGATGATGCTCGTGAACGGCACGACATAGATGACCCGTCCCAGACCGTGCCGCGCGGCGTGCTTCAGGGCAAAGGCGAGTGATGAGAGGGTCTTCCCCCCACCAGTAGGGACCGTAAGGGAGAAAAAGCCCGGCGACCGCTCGGCCGCCTGTAAACAAGCCTCGCGCACCCGCGCACGCTGGCGGTTGACTTCTGTGTCTTCTGGATTGAGTCGAGCGATGTAGGCTTCGAGCGCGTGACCCATTTGAACCAGAACGTCATCGGCCCAGACGGGACGATCGTGCACTTTACCCGAATCCATGAACGCTTCGGTGTCCAGGAAGTCCGCATCTACAAGGCAGGAAAAGACCATTCGCACGAAGAACGCGACCGAGAAGGCGTCGTGCCTGCCCAGGGCATCTCGGACGAAAGGTGGAGGGTCCGGGCGAGCCTGGTCCAGAAGCGAGCCGGGGGTCTCGGCCCACGGCTCCACCTCTTTACTCAGGCGGGACTCCAGGCACGCCCCGTCGCCGATCGCATCCAAGAGGCCGCTATGGTGGCCTGCGATGGGAAAGGCGAGGAGGTGTCCCAGGAGCCCAAACTCCGACACAGCGTGCTGAGCGCCCGCCGTGGAGTGATCCGTCCCCATTGCGGCCTCGGCCTCGTGGGAGTCTGGGGAGGACGAGGTTCGGAGGTACGACTGGAACGCGTCAGAGTACTTTCCGATATCGTGCCAGAGACCCGCGATCCTTCCCCAAGCCTCCGCACCGAAGGCACCGCTGAAAGCGGCGGCCCTCCGAGCCACGCCCTCCAGGTGGTCCCGGAGCACCTGCCACTTGTCCTGTGGTTGGTCCGGCAGGGTGTGCGCGAAGAAACCCGGTGGTTCCTGGTCATGCGGCATAGGGCAGTTTCGCTTCGCACAGTACAGTAGCGGGGAACGAGCAATAAACGCGGGACCGCCGATTGAACGGAGTCTTTCCCCAGGCGATCATGTCGGCAGCCGTTCCGATGCTCCACAGAGCTCGATAGGCAAGCTTGCTCCTCCCTTCGCGCGACGGGAGCGTCGTCGGGCACCACCACGAGCGGGTCATAGTCGCTGTCCGCGTCGTGATCTCCGCGTGCGGAGGACCCGAACAGGTAGATTCGCTCGTGCCTACCCACCCCCCCCCAGCCGCTCCACGACCTCGCCCAGCTTGGGATCCCGTGCGTGCAGGGCAGAATCCAAGGTAGTTTCGTCCTCATCCTCATTCGTTGTGGGCAACCGGCGAGGGCGTCTCTCTTACGAACTCACCGCTGAGCATACAGCACCTTGCCTACACGCAGAGCCGGCCGGAGCACCTGGCCGGCAAGCGAATCCGGCCGGGCCGGGACGTCGGCAGCTTGTGTGAGGCACCTCCTCGCGGTTGTCCTCTCGCCAGTCTACGTCCCCCCACTGACAACAAACGCGAACAGCTCTGCAAAACGTAGGCGTTGCGCGAGGAAGTCTGCAATTGCCCGGAAGGCCGGTCCGCCGGTCAGACGCCGAGAACTCACCCAGCTACTATAGGCTTTCGACGGGAAAAGGCCGGCGATACCCCGGCGTGGTACCGACGCGGCACCGGAGTGTACGACGAAAACCGCATTCACCAGCCGGCGGAGCGCTAGGAGCGGATCCGCCCATTCGCGACAGGTCCGCCTCAGGTGTAAGTGTCTGGGGGGGGAAGATACGGACGCATAATGGCCCTCCTCGAGTAGAGGTGATGGGGCCGCTCGAACAAGGTGGGGGAAGGAATCGCGGGGTGTCAAGCCGCCCCCGTCAGACCCCCTGTCCCCACGCCTCCAGCTCGCGCGCCACCGCCGCCCGGTCCGGTTTTCCCGACGGGGTGAGCGGGATCGCGTCCATCCAGAGCACCCGGCGGGGGCGGCGGAACGGGGCCAGGCGGGATTCGAGCGCGGCGCGCAGGTCGGCGGGGGCCTCCACGGCACGGGCCGGGAGCGGATCGCCGCCCGCGCCGGTGTCGCCGCCTGCTCCGCTCCCCGGGCCCCGCTCCAGCGCGGCGGCCACGATCTCCCCCCAGCGGGGATCGGGCAGCCCCACCACGACGGCGCGCCGGACGCCGGGCAGCGCCGCGAGCGCCGCCTCGACCTCGGCGGGCGTCACCTTCTCACCACCCGTCACGATCACGTCGTCGGCGCGCCCGAGCACATCGAGCGTTCCGTCCCCGCGGAGACGCCCGGCGTCGCCCGTCCGCAGCCACCCGTCGTCGGTGAACGGCGACGGGTGGGCGCCGGGCGGCAGGTAGCGGGTCAGCAGGGCGGGCGAGCGGACCTCGATGCGCCCGTCCCGGACGCGAACCTCCACGCCCTCCAGCGGCCGCAGGTCCCGGGGCGGTCCGCCCGGCACCGCCGTCGCCACCTGGGAGCAGGCCTCCGTCGAGCCGTAGGTCTCGAGGAGCGGCAGTCCGCGGGCCAGCCCCTCGTCCCAGAGCCGCTCCGGGGCGGCGGCGCCGCCCAGCAGGACGGCGCGCAGCCACGGTGGCGGGCGCCAGCCGGGCAGCGCGTCGAGCAGGTCCGCCAGCATCGTGGGCACGAGGGAGGCGAGCGTCGCCCGGTGGCGCTCCAGGGCGCCGGCCGCCTCGGCGGGCCGGAAGCGCTCGACGAGGACGACGGGTCGGCGGGCGGCGAGGCAGCGGACGAGGATGGACAGCCCGCCGACGTGGGCGAGCGGCAGAGCGCACAGCCAGCGGTCGTCCGTCCGCCACCCGAGCCGCGCGGCGCTGGCCCGCGCCGCGGCGGCGAGGGCATCGCGGGACAGCTCGACGGCCCGCGGGCGGCCGCCGCTGCCCGAGGTGAACAGGATCGCGGCCCCGGTCGCGGGGGCTTCCACCGCGGCGCGGCGCTCGGCCCGTTCCGCGGCCGTCCAGCGGGGGTGCAGCAGGACGAACGGCCGCTCGGTCTCGAGGGCGGCGAGGATCCGCGTCACCGTCTCCGGCCGGTTCGTCGCCTCGATCTCGACGGGAGTGGCGGCGGCGCCCTGCCCCCCTCCCCTCCCGCTGGCGCGCATCGCCCCGGCGTGCGCCTCGGCCTCCGCGGCGAGCTCCGCCCAGGTCCGGACCTCCTCCCCCGGCCCGCACAGGGCGGGCTCGCCGGGCGCCTCGCGGGCCGCGGCCCGCACCGACAGGGCACGGGGATTCACCGGGCGATCCCTCCCACGGCGCGTTCGCGGAGCGGGCGGGCGTCCACGCCGTGCCCGGTCACGCGGGCGGCGTGCACGGCGTCGCCCCGGAGCTGGGGCACCCGCACCTCCGGCCAGGCGTCAAGCGCCGCGTGCGCGGCGAGCCCGCACGTGCCGAGCTCGATCCCCGGCACGGCGCCGGCCGCCAGCGCGAGGGCGAGCTCGCAGGCGGCGGCGTGGCCCACGGGCCCCTCGAAGGCGTGCGTGACGACGACGCGCACGCCGGCCTCGGCCGCCGCCCGCGCGAGGTCCAGGCACCGGTCCACGCCCCCCAGGAGGCCCGGCTTCAGCACGGCGACCTGCACGAACCCGGACGCGAGGAGCGCGGTGGCGTCCGGGCCGCGCAGGGACTCGTCGGCGGCGATCGGCACGGGGACGGGCCCGAGCGCCGGCAATCCGCCGGCCGGGACCGGCTCCTCCACGTATTCCGGGGCCACTTCGTCGGCCAGCCGCCGGAGCAGCGGGGCCGCCTCCTCCGGTCGCCACAGCCCGTTGGCGTCGAGCCGCAGGGCGACCCCGTCGCCCAGCGCGCCGCGCAGGGCCACCAGAGCCGCGAGGTCCGCCTCGAACCGCTCCGCCGGCCCGAGCTTCGCCTTGATCGTCGCGAGGCCGGAGCGCACGGCGGCGAGGCCCGCGGTCACCGCGTCCCGCGGGTCGGCGAGCGACACGAGCGCGTTCACGGGCACGTCCCGCCCGGCTCCCCCGGGGGCCCCCAGCGTCTCGCGCAGCGGCCGGCCGGCCCGGCGGCCCGCCAGGTCGAGGGCGGCGCAGACGAGGGCGGCCCGCGCCGACGCCGGCACGCCGGCCGGAACCGGCAGGCGCGCGACGGTGGCGGCGGGCGGTTCTTCGGAGGCGATCCTGGCCAGGCGGGTGCGCAGCTCCGGGTCCGCCGCCCCGGCCAGCACCCCGGCGGCCGCCCGGCGCGATGTCTCGTCGGCGTAGCCGGGCAGCGGCGACGCCTCTCCCCAGCCCGAGACCCCGTCGCCGTCCCGCAGCTCGACCAGCACGCCGAGGCGTGTCCCGTCCGCCTCCCCGGACGGCCCCGGCCCCGCCTCCCGTCCCCGCCCGGCCGGCAGGAGAAAGCGCGTGACGCCGATCGACAGGGCCGGGCCGCTCACCCGCGAGCTCCGGTCACGAGGCGGGTCCGAGCCCGAACCCGGCCGTGAACAGCACCGACCAGGCGAGCAGGAGACGCGCCGTGCCGGCCAGGGTTCGGTTCAAAGCCGCTCCCCGTTCGCGGCGCAGGGAGCGGACGAGCGGCGGGGCGAGCGGCAGGGCGAGCAGGACGAGCAGGACGGCGGGCGGGGCGAGCCCGGCGAGCGCCATGGCGGGCGGCGCGAGAAAGCCGGCCGCGAGGAGGGCGACGTACTCGGCCTCGCCGAAGCCCCGACCGAACCGCACCGGGAGCGTCCGCTTGCCGCTCTCCCGGTCGTGCTCGACGTCGCGGACGTCGTTCACCACGAGGATCGCCGTGACGAGGCAGCCGGTCGCCAGAGCCGCCGGCCACGCGGCGGGCGGCACGGCGAGCACCTGCACGTACGCCGTGCCGCACACCGCGGCGAACCCGAAGAACGCCAGCACGAACAGGTCGCCCAGCCCGTAGTAGCCGAGCGGGAAGGGCCCGCCGGTGTAGGCCACTGCGGCGGCGATCGCGGCGAGGCCGATCGCCACGACGGGCCAGCCCGCCTCGGCCGCGAGGTAGAGCCCCGCGAGCAGGGCGAGGCCGAACACCACCACCATCCCCGCCCGCACCTGGCCCGGCGTGAGCAGGCCGGCCTGCGTGACGCGCAGCGGCCCCGTCCGGCCCTCGCGGTCCGAGCCGCGCTCGAAGTCGAACACGTCGTTCGCCAGGTTCGAGCCGACCTGCAGGAGCAGCGCCCCGACCGCCGCGGCCGTCGCGGGGCCGGCGCGGAACCCGCCGGCGTGCCAGGCCACGCCCGTCCCCACGAGGACGGGGGCCACGGCGGCCGGCAGCGTCTTCGGCCGCGCGGCGAGAGCCCAGGCCCGGACCCGCGACGGATGGCCGGCCATCAGGGGAAGCGCGGGTACTTCCCGAAGTCGGGCTTCCGCTTCTCGAGGAAGGCCTGCTTCCCCTCCTGCGCCTCCTCGGTCAGGTAGAACAGCAGGGTGGCGTCTCCGGCGAGCTGCTGCAGGCCGGTCTGCCCGTCGCAGTCGGCGTTCATGGCGGCCTTGAGGAGCCGGATCGCCGTGGGGCTGTGCTGGAGGATCTCGCGGCACCACGCCACCGTTTCCTCCTCCAGCCGCTCCAACGGGACGACGGCGTTGACGAGCCCCATCTCGAGCGCCTGCGCCGCGTCGTACTGCCGGCACAGGAACCAGATCTCGCGGGCCTTCTTCTGCCCCACGATCCGGGCCAGGTAGGAGGAGCCGAACCCGCCGTCGAAGCTGCCGACCTTGGGGCCGGTCTGCCCGAACCGCGCGTTGTCGGCGGCGATCGTGAGGTCGCAGACGACGTGCAGGACGTGTCCGCCCCCGATGGCGTACCCGGCGACCATGGCGATGACCGGCTTGGGCAGGGTGCGGATCTGCCGCTGGAGGTCCAGGACGTTCAGGCGCGGCACGGCATCCCCGCCCGCGTAGCCGCCCTTCCTGCGGACGGACTGATCGCCGCCCGAGCAGAAGGCCTCGCCGCCGGCGCCCGTGAGGATCGCCACGCCGATGGAGGGATCCTCGCGCACGTCCTCGAACGCCCGCTGCATCTCGAACACGGTCTGCGGCCGGAAGGCGTTGCGGACCTGCGGCCGGTCGATCGTGATCTTCGCGATGCCGTCCGCGCTCTTGTGATAGCGGACGTCCTCGAACTCGAACTGGTCCTGCGATATCCACGCGACGGAGCTCATCCCTGCCTCGCCTCCTCGGACGGCCGGCCGGGGCGCCGGCCGGAGGTACGCTGCGGCGGGGCGGGCCCCGCCCGGACGCGCCAAGAAGAACCGTTGCCGGGACCGGGAGCAAGCGTCACGCGCCGCGGGACGGCGGACGGCGCCGCCTCAGCCGGTCCGGACCTCCGCCGCCACCGCCCGGTTCAGATCCGCCACGAGCGCCGCCGTGGCCTCGCCGTCCACCCGCGCCTCGACCAGCGTCGCCCCGGGACGCTCCAGCGCCGCCGACAGGGCCTCGCGCAGCGCGCCGGGCGTGTCCGCCACGACCGACGGGACGCCGAACGCCTGTCCCGCCACCGCCGCCTCGAGGCGGGGGTCGGTGAGAAAGAGGCGGTGGAACAGCGTCTCGGTCCCGGGATGCTCCCGCACCGGCAGGAGCTCGAACAGGCGACCGCCGCCGTTGCGCAGCACGACCACGGCGAGGGGCGCCGGGAGGTCCCGGGCGGCCGCCAGCCCGCCCACGTCGTGCAGGAAGGACACGTCACCCAGGAGCAGCACGCCGGGGCGCCCGGAGGCGGCCACCGCGCCCGCGGCGCCCGATACGAGCCCGTCGATCCCGCTCGCGCCGCGCTGCGACAGCACGCCGAAGCGCCGCCCGGAGGCGGGGCAGAACAGGTCCACCTCGCGCACCGGCAGGCTGTTGCCGAGCGCCAGCAGCCCGCCCTCGGGCACCGCCTCCACGGCGGCCCGCACGGCCGCGGCCTCCAGGAAGCCCGGCCGGCCGGCGAGCAGGCCGTCGAGGATCTCCCAGGTCCGTCCGGCCGCGGCGGCCGCCCGGCCCGCCCAGTCCGCCTCCGGTGCCGCTCCCTCCATGCGGTCCGCCAGCCCCTCCAGGGCGGCGGACGGGTCGGTCACCCAGACGTCCGCGGCCCGGTTGAAGCCCTCGGGCCAGCCGCGGGCGGCGAGCACGACGCGCTCCGGCGCCTCCTCGCCCATCAGCCACGCGGCGAGGCCGCGGCCCGACGGCACGAGGCCGACCTGGAGCACGAAGTCCGGCTGCAGGACGCGGCGCTCCGGCGGCGCGGCGAGCAGTGGCTCGAAGGCGTCGCAGGCGGCGTGCGGCCGGGGCAGCCCGAAGCGGAGCTGGCTCGTCGCCTCCGCCAGGAGTACGAAGCCCGAGGCGGCGAGGAAGCGGCGGACCGCCTCCTCGCGCAGGGCATCGGCCGGGGTCAGCGGACCCGCCACCAAAACCCCGCGGCGCGCGCGGCGCAGGCGCGTCGCCAGCGCATCGAGGTCGGCCGCGTCCGGCAGGAGACGCACGCGGCGCGGACGCGGCACGCCCCGCTCCGCGGCGGCGGTCACCCGGGCGCGGAGCGCGGTCACGTCCGGCGGCTCGGGCGGCAGGACCTGCAGCGGCTTGCGGAAGCGGGCGTTCAGGTGCACCGGGCCCGGGTCGGGGACGAGGGAGACCTGCACGGCCCGCGCCGCGGTGCGCGGCAGGGCGATGCAGGCGCGCGGGTCCGGGTCGGCTCCGCCCAGCTCGACGAAGGCGCGCACGTGCCGTCCGAACAGGCCCGCCTGCTCGATCGTCTGGTTCGCACCCCGCGCCTGCAGCTCGAACGGCCGGTCCGCCGTGAGCGCGAGCAACGGGATCCCCGTCTCCGAGGCCTCGATCACCGCGGGCAGCCAGTGAGCGCCGGCGGTGCCGGAGGTGCAGACGAGGAGCGACGGGACACCCGTCACGCGCGCCTGCCCGAGCGCCACGAAGCCCGCCGACCGCTCGTCGGGGACGACCGTGACCTCGAGGCGTCCGGCCGCCTCCGCCCGTGCGGCCGCCAGCACGAGCGGCGTGGAGCGGGATCCCGGGCTCACCACGGCCCGCCGCACTCCGGCGGCGACGAGGCCATCCAGCAGCCAGTCCGCCCACGCGGCCTGCAGGTGCCCGAAGCTCATCGTTCCTCCACGGCCAGGGCATCGAGGAGGCGCCCGAGCTTCCCCTCCGTCTCGGCGTACTCCGCCTCCGCCTCCGAGGCGGCGACGATCCCCGCCCCGGCGTACAGCCACGCCGCGCGCCCCCGGAGTAGCGCGGAGCGGATCGCCACCGCGAACTCCGCGTCCCCCGCTGCGGAGATCCAGCCGACGGGCCCCGCGTACCAGCCGCGGCCGACCGGCTCCACCTCGCGGATCGCCGCGAGCGCCTCCCGTCGGGGCAGTCCGCCCACGGCAGGGGTGGGATGGAGCGCCGCGAGGGCCTCGTCCGTCGTGACGCCCGGCCGCAGCGTCACGTCGATCTCCGCCCGCAGGTGCGCGAGGTCGCCGATGCGGCGCACCGCCGGCCACCCGGGCGGCGCGACGTCGCCGGCCAGCGGCGCGACGGCGTCCACGATCCCCCGTACCACGAGCGCGTGTTCCTCCAGGTCCTTGCCGCTCCCGTACAGGCTCTCCGCCGCGGCGATGAGCGCCGCGGCGTGCCCGTCGTCCGGCCCGCCGGGCACGGCGAGGCGGCGCGTCCCGGCGAGCGCCTCGATGCGCAGGCGGCGGCCGCACCGCTCGAGCAGGAGCTCGGGGGAGGCCCCCACGAAGCACGCCCCCGCGCGGCGGAAACCGAACACGAACTCGCCCCCGCCCCGCGCCGCGAGCCGTCGCAGCACGGCCACCGGGTCGGGCTCCGCCGCGAACTCGATCTCGCAGCGGCGTGCCAGGACGATCTTCCGCAGGCGGCCGTCGCGCGCCCGGGCGCGGCCCGCCTCCACCATCTCCGCCCAGCGCCGCCGGTCCAGGTCGCGCCGCGCCACGACGGGGGGGAGGACGGGCGGGGTGGGCGGCAGGGCCGACGCGGGCGCCGGTCCCCCATCGCCCGCTCCGGCGCCGGCCGCGGCGCACAGCCGTCCCACGAGGCGCGCCGTGGCCGCGAGGCGCGCGCGGCGGACCGGGGCGTCTTCGTCGGGCCCGAACGCGATCCGCAGGACGGCGCGGTCCGCCTCGCACTCGAGGACCCACGCCGGCCACACGAGGTCGCCGCGACCGAACGGGCCCCAGTCCGGCGACGGGGCGTCCGGATCGAACGCGGCGCCGCCGAACAGCCGCACGCCGCGGTCATCCTCCTCGCGGCCCGCGGCGCCCACCCGCACCACCGCGCCGGCCAGGCGCCGCCACGGCTCCCCTTCCCCGGAAGCCCCGCCGTCGGCGGGAAAAGGCACGCGCCACGCCGCGCCGGCCGCCGCCACAGGCCCTGGCCCGGGTCCGGGCGCCTTCCAGTACACGGCCTCCTCGGCCGGCAGGAGGGTCCACAGGGCGAGAGGGTCCAGGGGGGGCAGGTCCAGCCGGAACTCGCAGGCCTCCCGCCGCCCGGCCACCGCGTCCTCCGCCGCGCGCAACGCCGCGAGCGCCGGCGCGGGGGCGGGCGTCGGGGCGAGTCCGGCCCGGGCCGCGGTGTTCGCCACGACGGCGTCAGCCCGGCAGCGGCGCGGCAGCCGACTCGGGCGCCGCCAGGGCGCGGGCGAGTAGCGCGAGCTCGTCGAACGACAGGGCCTGAGGCCCGTCGCTGCGCGCGTGCGCCGGGTCGGGGTGCACCTCGACCAGCAGCCCCGCCGCCCCCGCGGCGATCGCCGCGCGGGCGAGGGGCGGCACGAGGTCCCTCCGGCCGAGGGCGTGCGACGGGTCCACGATGACGGGCACGCGGTGCACGTGGCGGAGCAGCGCCACGGAGGCGAGGTCGAGGAGGTTGCGGGTCCGGTCGTCGAAGCTGCGGATCCCGCGCTCGCAGAACACCACGGCGGGAGCACCGGCCGCGAGGCAGTACTCGCCCGCCAGCAGCCACTCCTCGACCGTGGCCGCCATGCCGCGCTTCACGAGCACGGGGCGGCCGGCGCGACCCGCCGCGGCGAGGAGCGTGGAGTTGTGCATGTTGCGCGAGCCGATCTGCACGAGGTCGGCCACCGCGGCGACCGCCTCCACCGACGCCTCGGACACCGCCTCGGTCACCACGCCCAGACCCTGTGCGTCGGCCGCCTCGCGCAGCCAGCGCAGGGCCTCGGTCCCGAGCCCCTGGAAGTCGTGCGGGGAGCTGCGCGGCTTGAAGGCCCCGCCGCGCAGGAAGCGCCCGCCCGCCGCGGCGACCCGCGTCGCCGCGTCGTGGATGGACCTCTCGGACTCGACGGCGCACGGGCCGGCCATGAGCACGGGCGTCTCCCCTTCGCCCAGGCGGACGCCGCCCACCCGCACGGTCGCCGGCGCGCCATCCACGAGGGGGTGCCGCGATGCGGGCGCGAGGACATCCTCGACGCCCGGCAGGGCGAGGACGCGGGCTCGCTCCACGTCGCCCGAGAAGGGACGCACGAGGAACTGGCCCGGCCCCCGCCGGCCGCGCAGCGGCACGACCCACAGGCCGAGTCCCGTCAGGGCGTCCCGGACGGCCCCGGGATCGGCCCCCTCCGTCAGGGTGACGATCATGGCTTCCGCGTGTGTCGGATCCGGCGGTGCTGGCGCATCCCCGCAAAGTCTCGCCGCGCGACGCGGCGCGCCAGTTCCGACACCGGGAAAACGCGGGGGTTCCCCGCGGAGGGAGGCTGAGAAGTTCTACAGCCGGCCGGTCAGTCCGCGCTCAGGGTCGGCCGAGCCGCGCCCGCCACTCCGCCTCCTCCATGCGCCAGCGGAGCTGCTTGCGCAGCGGCTCGTCGGCGGGCAGGTCCTCGATCAGGGTCCGCAGGGCCCACAGGATGCGGCGGTCCTTGTGGCGGCGGAGCGGGCCGCGGCCGGGCAGCCGCCGCAGTGCCCGGTCGAGACTCGCGGGCAGGTCTGCCAGGACCTCGTCGTGCGGGTGCCCCAGGAAGAGGGCGAGAAGGTGCGTGGCCCGGTCGCCCGTGACCGCCTCGTCGAGGAGGGCGTCCACCGCCTGCGCTTCTTCCGCGTGGTCCTTCATCGGATCGGCTCCGCTCGGGTTCGCGTCTTTCCTGCCTGTCGCCGTGCGCCGTCGCGGGTCCCGGAGGGGACGGCCGCCGCGGTCCGGCCTCGAAGTGCAGCAACGCGCGTGCCCGGATCCAACCTGCTGTGAGGCGGCGAGTTGCGAAAGTGCTGGCCGGACCGGGTTGCGCGGGTGCAACACGCCGCGGTGGAGCAGGCGGCGGCGCGGGGCCCACCCGCGCTTGCGGCGGCGTCGGCACGGGGCGAGCCTTCTGCACCGCGGCGGGGCCGTCCGGGAGCCCGCGCCGCCGTCCGCCGTCCGGAGGGCCCGCTTCGTGGAGAGGGACCAGCCATGCGCCGCCCGCGTCGCCTTCGATCCGTCCTCCGTGCCGCCGTGCTCGCCGGCCTGGCCGCCGCGTCGCCCGGCGCC
>JAVVDU010000045.1:2247-5340 GCA_032251515.1 Gemmatimonadota bacterium | reverse complement strand
TCGTCCTGTCGGGCGGCTCGGCCTTCGGGCTCGACGCCGCGGCGGGCGTCTCCCGCTGGCTCGAAGAGCGGGGCGTGGGCTTTCCGGTGGGCGAGATCCGCGTCCCGATCGTCGCCGGCGCGATCCTGTTCGACCTCGGGGTGGGAGACCCGCGCGTCCGGCCGGACGCGGCCTGCGGCTACGCCGCGGCGGACGCCGCCGGACCCGGTCCGGTCGCCGAGGGCAGCGTGGGGGCGGGGGCCGGGGCGACGGTCGGCAAGCTGCGGGGCCTGGGACGCGCCACCAAGGGCGGAATCGGGACGGCCGCGATCGAGCGTCGGGACGGGCTCGTGGTCGCCGCGCTCATCGCCGTGAACGCGCTGGGGGACGTGATCGATCCCACCACGGACCGGGTGGTGGCCGGCGTGCGGACGCCCGACGGGGCGGGCTTCGCGGACGCCCGGCGCCTCGTGCGCGAGGGACCCGGGAATGACGGGTCGGCGCCGCCCGCCAACACGGTGATCGGCGTCGTGGCGACGAACGCCCGCCTCACCAAGGCCGAGGCGACCCGGGTGGCGCGCATGGCCCAGGACGGCCTGGCGCGGACCATCGCCCCGGCGCACACCCCGTGGGACGGGGACACGATCTTCACGCTGGCCACCGGGACGCTCACGGCGGACCCCGACCTGACGGCGGTGGGCGCCCTCGCGGCCGACGCGGTGGCGGAGGCGATCCTGCGGGCCGTCCGCGCCGCGACGGGGGTCGAGGGGATCCCGGCGGCAGCCGAGCTCGCGGGTCCGTGACGCCGGCGCTCCTCCTCCTTTTCCTCTACTCGGCGGGCCTCGTCGGCCTCGGCCTCGTCATCGGGCGCCGGGTCGGGACGAGCAGCGCCTTCTTCGTGGCCGGCCGCCGCCTCGGGCCGGGGCTCCTGTTCGCCACCCTCCTGGCCGCGAACATCGGCGCCGGCTCCACGGTCGGGGCGGCGGGCCTCGGGTACCGGGACGGGCTGTCGGCCTGGTGGTGGGTCGGCTCGGCCGGGATCGGGACGTTTTTCCTGGCCGTGTGGATCGGGCCGCGGATCTGGCGCGTGGCGCGGGAGCGGGACCTGCTCACGGTGGGCGACTGGCTCGAACTGCGGTACGGGCCGTCGGTGCGGGTCGCCGTCGCACTCCTCCTGTGGTTCGCCACCCTGGCGATCCTGGCGGGCCAGCTCATCGCGGCCGCCTGGGTGCTGAACGTCGTGGCGGGCCTGCCGAAGTGGGCGGGCTGCCTGGCGGCGGGCGCCGTGATGACGGCCTACTTCACGGCGGGCGGGCTGCTGACTTCCGCCTGGGTGAACCTGGTCGAGCTGGCCGTCCTGCTGGCCGGCTTCGCCCTCGCCCTCCCCTTCGCCCTCGCGGGAGCGGGCGGCTGGGAGGCCGTGACGGCCGCGGCACCGGCCGCGAACCCCGACTGGCTCGCCTTCGGCTCGGGCGGCGCCTCGGGCTGGACGTACATCTTCCTGCTCGTGCCGGCGTTCATCGTGTCGCCCGGGCTCCTGCAGAAGGTGTACGGGGCGCGGAGCGCCGCGGCGGTGCGGGCCGGCGGGCTCGCCTGCGCCGCGGCACTCCTCCTGTTCGCCTTCCTGCCGCCCCTGCTCGGCATGACGGCCCGGGTCGTGGCGCCGGAGCTGGCGAACCCGGAGCTCGCCCTGCCCACGATCCTGCTGGACGGCCTGCCGCTCGCCCTGGGCATGCTGGCCCTGGCCGCCGTGTTCTCGGCCGAGATCAGCTCGGCGGACGCGATCCTGTTCATGCTCTCGACGTCGCTGTCCGAAGACCTGTGGCGGCGGTTCGTGCGGCCGGGCGCGTCGGACCGCGAGGTGCTGCGCACGGCGCGTCTCGCGGCGCTGGGTGGCGGCGCCCTGGGCGTGGGGCTGGCGCTCGCCCTCCCCTCGGTGATCGGCGCCCTGGCGATCTTCTACACCCTGCTCTCGGTGAGCCTGTTCGTGCCGCTCGTGGCCGGGCTGTATGGGCGGCGGGCCGGCGCCGCCGAGGCGCTCGCCGCGATGGGGGGCGGGATCGCCGCCGTGGTGGCGGCCCGCTGGGCGGGGCTGCCCGGGACGGGGCTGACGAGCCCCTACACGCTCGGGCTCGCCGCGTCGGCCGCGGCGTTCGGCGCGGCGCTGGCAGTCAGGCGAGCGCGCACTCGTTCCGGCCCGCCTCCAGGACGTCCACCTCGCCCGGGGGCGCCGCCAGCAGGCCCACGTTGATCGCCTTGATCGTCCGGTAGGCGGCGGGCGCCGGTCGCTCCCGCTCCAGCATCCAGGTGAGGAAGCCGGCACGGTCGGCGGCGCGGCGCAGGGCCTCGTTGTCCCGCCGCAGGTCCGCCAGCGGCCGGCCGATGGTGCGGTCCGGGCCGCGCTCCGCCTCGGAGGCGTAGTGGGCCGGCAGCACCGCCCACGCGGGGTCCCATTCCGTGCGGGCCCGCGCGGCGCTTCGCCACAGGTGCTCGCCCCACTCCGCCGCACGGCCCGCGAGATCCGGGCGGCCGAGCGAGGCGATGAACAGGAAGTCGCCGGTCAGGACCGCCCCGTCGCCGGCCACCAGGCAGACGCTGCCCTCGGTGTGGCCGGGCGTGTGGAGGACCCCGAGCCGCCCGCTCCCCACCCGCAGCTCCATCCCCTCGGCCAGGGCGGCGAAGGGAAGGCGGCCGGGCGTGCCGTCGTACGGGTAGACCATGTCGGCCGGATGGAGGTGCCACGGCACGCCGAGCCGCGCCGCCAGGGCGGGGCCGCCGCTCACGTAGTCGGCGTGCACGTGCGTGTCGATCACCGCCGTGATGCGGGCCCCCGCCTCCGCCGCCGCCGCGAGCCACGGCTCCGGGTCGCGCGGGACGTCGACCGCCGCCGCCTCGCCCGCGCTCGCCAGGAGGTAGCCGAGGGCGCCCTTGCCGACACGGTCGAACTGCACCAGCCGGTCGAAGCCCGGCGGGGCCGCCAGCTCGCGCGGCACCGACAGCCGCATCCAGGCCGTGACGCCGCCCCGCAGGGAGCGGGCGGCGTACCCCTTCTCCGCCAACCACGCGGCGATGCGCATGCTGTCGTGCCCGTGGCCGCACACGACCGCGACCTCC
>JAVVDU010000045.1:0-2147 GCA_032251515.1 Gemmatimonadota bacterium | reverse complement strand
GCCTTCGGGATCGGCTCGCCGAGGACGCGCCGGCCGTCGGGCGTGACCAGCACGTCGTCCTCGATCCGCACGCCGCCGAAGTCCTTCCAGGCCCCGATCGCGTCGTAGTCGAGGAACGCGGCGTGCCGTCCCTCGGCGCGCCAGCGGTCGATGAGGGGCGGGATGAAGTAGATGCCGGGCTCCACCGTGAGCACGAAGCCGGGCTCCAGGGTGCGGGCGAGCCGCAGGGACTTCGTGCCGAACTGGTCGCTGCGCTCCATCTCGTCGCCGTAGCCGACGAGGTCCTCGTCGAGCCCCTCCATGTCGTGCACGTCGAGGCCCATCATGTGCCCCAGGCCGTGCGGCATGAACAGGGCGTGCGCGCCCGCCTCCACCGCTTCTGCCGGGTCGCCGCGCATCAGCCCGAGGCCCGCGAGCCCCTCCGCGAGGATCCGGCAGGCGAAGCGGTGCACGTCCAGGTAGCGCACGCTCGGCCCGACCTCCTCGATGGCCCGCGTCTCCGCCTCGAGGACGATCCGGTAGACGTCGCGCTGGCGGCCGTCGAACCGTCCACCGACCGGGAGGGTGCGGGTGATGTCGCCGGCGTAGCCCGACGGGGCCGCGCCGCCCGAGTCGTGGACCACCAGGTCTCCCGCGGCGAGCGTGTTCCCGTAGTGATGGTTGTGGAGGATCTCGCCGCGCCGCGAGAAGATCACCGGGAAGGACAGCCGGCCGCCGAGCCGCAGGGCGGCCCCCTCCACGGCACCGGCCACCTCCCATTCCGCCACGCCGGGACGGGCGACGCGCATCGCCTCGAGATGCATGGCCCGGGTGATCCGCATCGCCGCCTCGATCTCCCGCACCTCCTCGTCGGACTTCACCGCGCGCTGCGCGACCACCGCCTCCACGAGCCGGCGGGACACGAGGCCGTCCACTTCCCCCGGCGCCTGGCCGAGCCACGCGGCGATCTTCTGCCGGGTGGAGGCCCGGAAGGCGGGGAGGAAATGAAGCTTCGCGCCCTCCCGCTGCCGCTCTCCGATCCACTCGGCGAACCGCCCGGCCGGTGCCCACGCGGGGACCCCGATCCGCTCCGCCCGCTCGGCGAGCGAGGGCTGGGGCCCCATCCACACGACCTCCTCCAGGGTCGGCTCGTGGCCGAACAGGGTCGCGCGCCCGGTCGCCGCGTCCAGCACGCCGACCAGGCCCGGCTCATCGAGGCCGAAGTAGTAGAGAAAGCTGCGGTCCTGCCAGAAGGGGTACGGGTTGTCGGCGTAGTTCATCGGCTCGAGGTCGAGGCCGACGAGGACGATCAGGCCGTCTCCGATCCGCTCGGCGAGGACGCGCCGGCGCGCGGCGTAGGTCTCGGCAGGAAACATCTCGGCTCCAGGACGGGGTGGCTGCCCTCCGGGCCCTGCGCGGCGCGCCGGGCGCGCCGGTGCGGGGTCCGGACCGGTCCGCTAAATTGTGGCGGCGTTCGTCGCGGCGCGACCATCTTCCATCGGGGCCGCGCCGCTTCGGCGCCGGACCCCGCGCCGAAGCGGCCCCTGCGACGGCCGCCGGCCGCACTTCCATCTCCCCACCGGGAGGCCCGCATGCACGCTCGCAACGTCCGCATCCTGCTCGTCCCCGCCCTGCTCCTGGCCACCGCCGGATCGCTCCGGGCCCAGCAGGGCGCCGTGGAGATCGGCGTCGATGCCGCCGTGGCCTACGAGACGGAGGCCGAGGTATTCACGGCATCAGCCCCGTTCGGCGGGACGATCGGCGCTTTCGTCGGTCCCCAGAGCGGCATCCGCGTCGGCTTCTTCCTGACCGACGCGGTCGCGCTCGAGCCGGTCGTGAACTTCCAGTTCGTCGACACGAGCGACGATGACCCGGAGGCCGCGTTCGCCTCGGCGGCGAAGCTCCTGTACCACTTCTCCACCGACCCGGAGGCGACGCGTCTGTACGTCGGAGTCGGACCCACGCTCACCGTGATCAACACGAGCGACACCGACTCGCAGTTCGGCCTCACCGGTGAGCTGGGGGCGAAGGTCCCCGTGCAGGAACGGATCGGCCTGCGGTTCGCGGCGGGATTCCGGCACGGATTCGACACCGACGACTTCCCGGAGACGAACGTGATCTTCGGAACGTTCGGCCTGTCCGTGTTCCTCGGCGGCTCCTGAGGCGGC
>JAVVDU010000044.1:0-17496 GCA_032251515.1 Gemmatimonadota bacterium | reverse complement strand
ACGACGACCATGTTGAGCAGCACGGCGGTGACCAGCCCGCCCAGCACCACGATGGCCAGCGGGCTCTGGATCTCGTTGCCCGGCTCGCCGCCGGCCAGGGCGAGCGGGATCAGTGCCAGACCGGCCGACAGCGCGGTCATCATCACCGGGCTGAGCCGCTCCAGGGAACCGCGGAAGATCGCCTCGCGCAGCGGCAGCCCCACGGCCAGCAGGTGGTTGTAGTGCGAGACGAGCAGGATCCCGTTGCGGACGGCGATCCCGAACAGAGTGATGAATCCGACCAGCGTGGCGATGTTCAGGACTCCGCCCGTGAGCAGCACCGCGAAGACGCCTCCGACCAGCGCGAGGGGAAGGTTGACCATCACCAGGAGCGCCTGCCGGGTGGAGCCGAACTCCGCGAACAGGAGCAGGAAGATGGCCGCGAGGGAGACCAGGGACAGGAGCCCGATGGTGCGCGTGGCGTCGCCCGCGGCCTCGAACTGCCCGCCGTACTCCACGTAGTAGCCGTCGGGCAGGTCCACCTGCCCGGCCACCCGCTCGCGGATCTCCTCCACCACGCTCCCCACGTCGCGGCCTGCCACGTTGCTCTGGATGACGATCTTGCGCTGCACGTTCTCGCGGCTGATCGCGTTCGGCCCCGCGTCGCGTCGCACCTCCGCCAGCGCCGTGAGCGGCACCTGCGCCCCGGTGGGGGTGTCGAAGCGCGCCTCGCGGATGCGGCCGATGGTCCCGCGAGCCGACTCGTCGAACCGTACCACCAGGTCGTAGCTCCGCTGGCCCTCGAGCACGTTGGAGACCGCCTCGCCGGCGAAGGCCGCATCCACCATCTCCGCCAGGTACTTCGGGGTCACCCCGTAGCGCGCCATCGCGGCGCGGTCCATCGCGATCCGCACCTGCGGGACGTCCGCCTGCTGCTCCACCGCGAGGTCGACGGTGCCCCGCACCGTTTCGGCCACGCCGCGGATCTGCTCGCCCAAACGGCGCAGCTCGTAGAGGTCGGGGCCGAACAGCTTGATGGCGATGCTCGCCCGCGTCCCCGAGAGCATGTGGTCGATGCGGTGGCCGATCGGCTGCCCGATGGTGATCTGCGTCCCCGCCACGGCCGCGAGGCTCCCGCGCAGCTCCTCGAGCACGTCGTGCAGCTCGTGGTCGGAGAGGTCCAGCCGCGCGTCGATCTCCGCGGCGTTCGCCCCCTGCGCGTGCTCGCTCAGCTCCGCCCGCCCGGTGCGCCGCGAGGTCTCCTCCACGGCCGGGTGCGCGAGCAGGATGCGCTCGATCCGGCGGCCGATCTCGTCCGACTCGGTGAGCGAGGTTCCCGGCGCGGTGAGGGCGCTGATCACCAGAGTCCCCTCCTGGAACTCCGGGAGGAAGGAGCGGCCGAGCAGTGGCACGACGGCGACCGTCACGAGGACGGTGGCCACGCCCGCGGCGATCACCGGCCCGGGATGGCGCAGCACCGTCCCGAGCGTCCGCGCGTAGGCGCGCTTGAGACGGCGCACCAGCCAGCTCTCCTCCTCGGTCTCCATCGCCTTCGCGCCCGGCAGCAGGTAGGAGCAGAGCGCCGGGGTGAGGGTCAGCGCGACCACCAGGGACGCCAGGATCGAGACGATGTAGGCGATCCCCAGCGGCCGCAGCATCCGGCCCTCGATCCCCGAGAGGAAGAAGAGCGGGACGAAGACGATGCAGATGATCAGCGTCGCCGTGACGATGCTGGAGCGGATCTCCCTGGAGGCCAGGTAGACCACCTCGAGGGGATGGCGGCGCTCCTCCCGTGGGAGGTGGCGGTTCTCGCGCAGGCGGCGGAACACGTTCTCGACGTCGATCACCGCATCGTCCACCAGCGCGCCGATCGCGATCGCCATCCCGCCCAGGGTCATGGTGTTGATGGTGATGTCCAGGAACTTCAGCGCGAAGATCGCCACGACCAGCGACAGCGGGATCGCCAGGACCGAGATGAACGTGGTGCGGGCGCTCCACAGGAAGGCGAAGAGGATCAGCACCACGAGGATCGCGCCGTCCCGCAGCGCCTCGATCACGTTGTCGACCGCCGTCTCGATGAACTCCGCCTGGCGGAAGACGCCCCCGTGGATGGACATTCCCTCCGGCAGCGTCCGCTGGATCTCCGCCAGCGTCTCATCGATGCGGCCGGTCAGCTCCAGGGTGTTCGTGTCGGGCTGCTTCTGGACCGAGAGGATCACGGCCGGCTTCGCGTTCAGCGACGCCTCGCCCAGCCTGGTGGCGGCCCCGATCCGCACGTCCGCCACGTCGCCGATCAGGACGGGCACCCCCTCCCGGCTGGCGATCACCGTGCGGGCGATGTCGCCGGTTCCCTGCACGCGGCCGGTGCCGCGGATCAGGTACTCCTGGCTGCGGTCCATGAACACGCCGCCCGAGGCGTTCGCGTTGGAGCCCTCCGCGGCGCGCAGCACGTCCTGCAGCGACACGCCGAAGGCGCGCAGCCGCTCGGGGTCGACCAGCACCTGGTACTGCCGGACCTCCCCGCCCATGGGGATCACCTGCGACACGCCGGGCACCGCCAGCAGGCGGCGCCGCACGGTCCAGTCGGCCACGGAGCGCACGTCCATCGGGGAGACGCGCCCGTCGCCCGTGATCGCCACGAGCAGGATCTCTCCCATGATGGACGAGATCGGAGCCAGCACGGGGGGCGGTACGCCCGCGGGAAGCTGGCTCACGACGAGCTGGAGCTTCTCGGTGACGATCTGCCGGGCCTGGAAGATGTCGGTGCCCCAGTCGAACTCCACCCAGACGATGGAGATGCCCTGCGAGGTGGAGGAACGGACCCGTCGCACCCCCGTTGCGCCGTTGACGGCCGTCTCGATCGGAAAGGTGACCAGGGTCTCCACCTCCTCGGGGGCCATGCCGTGCGCCTCGGTGAGGACGGTGACCGTGGGCGCGGTGAGGTCCGGGAAGACGTCCACCGGCATGCGCCACGCGGTGAAGGCCCCGGCCAGGAGGAGGACCGTCGAGGCGACCACCACGAACAGGCGGTTCTGCAGCGACCAGCGAATGGCCTTGTCCAGCATCGCCCTTCCTCCTCAGTGTGCGTGGCCGCCGGCGAACTCGTCGCCGGACATGGAGGACAGGCGGACCTGGTACGCTCCGGTGGTCACGACCATCTCCCCGGGCCGGATCCCCTCGAGGACCCGGGTGTGCGCCGCATCGGTCTCGCCCAGCGCGAGCACGCGCCGCTCGAAGGTCTCGCCGCCGGTCTGCACGTAGGCGACGGGAGTCCCGTTGTCGTCGACGATCGCCCCGTGCGGGATCGCCACTCCGCTCACGGTCCCGCCCACGGGGACGACGGCGCGGGCGTACTGTCCCACCAGGAGTGTCGCGTCCGGGTTCTCGACCGCGAACACGGCCGGCACTGTGCGGGTCCCCGGGTCCACCGTGCTGCCCACGGACACGAGCCGCGAGGTCGCGAAGGGGTGCGGCACGCCATCGACCGTGAAGCTCGCCCGCGCGTCCCGGGGCAGCGATGCGGCGGCGGCCGGCGGGAGGTGCACGCGGAGCCACAGGGTGGACGGATCGACGATCGTGAACAGCGGCTCCCCCGCCTCGATCCGGCCCCCGGGAACGAAGCTCCGCTGCGCGACGACGCCGGAGATCGGGGCCCGGACGCGGAGACGGAAGTCGCCGTCCCCATCCCCGCCTCCGTCCCCGCCCCCCATGCCCCGCAACTCGGCCCGGGCGATCTCCAGGTCGTGCCGCGCCTCCTGCAGCCGCCGCGCGGAGATGGCGCCGGCGTCCCACAGCCGCTCGGCGCGAGCCACCTCGCGCTCCAGGCGCTCCACGGCGCCGCGGGCCCGGGCGTAGCCGCCCTCGCCGCTCGTGGGGTCGAGGAGCGCCAGCACGTCCCCGGCCCGCACCGCCTGTCCCGGCGAGGGAGCGCTCCGGTTGGCGGCGGCGGGCGCGATCCCGCTGGTCGGAGCGCTCACCTTCGCCAGCGCCCCGTCCGGCGCCACCAGCTCGCCCGGCGCGGACACGGCGCGATGCACCTCCCGCTCGCGCGCCGGCCGGACGGCGAAGGGGATCTGCCACTGCTGTTCCTTGAGGAAGGCGATGCCGGCGCCCCCTTCCTCCTCCGCGGGCGGAATCTCGTCCCGTCCGGCCCACACCCGCACCCGGGGCAGCGTGTGCAGGCTCTTCGCCTGCGGGCCGACCAGCGCGATCTCCACCTCGTATTCCCCCGGCTGGTCGATCACCGGGTCGAGCAGGAAGATCCCGGCACGGGCGGGTGCCTCGACGGTGTAGCGCTTCGCCTCGCCGCCGTTCCGGAGGAAGCGCACCGTGAGCGTCCCCTCCGTGATCGGCAGGAATGTGCTCATGTCGCTGAGGTGGATGGCCCAGTTGCCGGTCGCCGCGCCGGCCACCGGGTGCGGGTACTCGAGGAAGAGCTCCGTCGAGTCGTTCCACTGCGTGACCACGACGCTCGGGACCTCGTTCTCCGCGGCGGCTTCGCCGCGGTCGCACGCCGACGTCAGCACGGCGGCTGGGAGCAACAGGAAGACGGACATGACTCGCATCGGGGCCTCTCTAGCGCGCGGGGGCATCGCCGGGGGTGGACGGTGATTCGACCAGGCGGCCGGTGGCGCGCCGCAGGTCGTACAGCGCGATCAGGTGATCGCCCTGCAGCCGGTTCACGGACGCGCGGGCCGAGCGGTACGCATCCGCCGCGTCCAGCAGCTCGACGAGCGACATCTCGCCCTCGGCCCAGGCGATCCGGGCGGTTTCGAGCATCCCCGCGGATGCGGCGAGGAGCATCTCGTCCAGGGTCCGCATCCGCTCGTGCAGCGAACGGTACGTGTCCCACGCGCGGCGGATCTCGGTCCGTGCGCGGGCCAGCGCCATCTCCCGGCGAACGAGCGCGGCGTCCACGCCCGCCCGGGCCTCGGCCATGCCGCCCTGGTTGCGGTTCCACAGGGGCACGGGCACCGACAACCCGAACACGGCGCCGCTCACGCCGCCCGTCTCCTCCTTGTAGCCCGCGCTCAGCGTGACGTCCGGAATGCGCTCGCGGCTCGCCAGCGAGAGCTGCGCCCGGGCGGCCTCCACTTCCGCCTCGGCGGCACGGACGTCCGCCCGGCGCGCCGCCGCGGCGAGCGCCGCGGCCAGCGCCGGCGCGTCGCGGACCGTCCCGAGTTCCGTCAGCGATGCAGCGGGGAGAAGGACGGCGGCGACGGCGAGGGAGTCCGGGGCGACCAGCAGCGCCAGGTCGCGCGCGGCTTCGTCCAGCTCCAGCCTCGTGCGGGCGAGCAGCGTCTCGTAGCGCGCCCGCTCGACCTGGAGCCGGCTCCGGTCGAAGCGGGAGATGTCCCCCTCCGCGAAGCGGGCGCCCCCGGATTCCTCGACCCGCCGGAACACCGCGGTGGCTTCGCCGACCACGGACAGGTCCGCCTCGGCCACGGCGGCGCGCACGTAGGCCTCGTGGACCTGGAAGGCGAGCCGGAGGCGCGCCGCGTCCAGCCGCGCCTCGGACGCATCCGCGCCGCGCTGCGCGGCGCGCCGCCGGGCCCCCCGCTGCCCCCCGATCTCGAACCGCTGCGAGAGGGCGAGGAGGGTCTCGTTCGCGTCGCCGGCGTCGCCGGAGAGCTGCTCGCGCGTGGCGGCGAACCCGGGGTTGGGGAACGCGCCGGCCGAGACCCGCCGGGCCTGTGCGGCCGCGACCTCCTGGCGCTCCAGGCGCAGCTCCAGGTTGCCCGCCTCCAGGCGCTCGAGCGCCTGCGCGAGCGAGATGCGGCGGACCTGCACGGAATCGCCGCCGCCCGGCTCCTGCGCGTTCACCCGGCCGGGGGCGCCGGCGAGGATGCCCGGCACGACGAAAAGCAGGGCGGTGTTCCAGGCTCTGATCACGTGGCTCTCCTCCCGCGGCCGGGGCCGCGGGGACTGCGGAACGAGCGGAGGCTCCGCGCACGCCGGGGCGGGCGGAACATTCCGGGGATGCGATCACGCGGTGGCCCGAGGCGCCGCGTGGACGGCTTCGATGGTCCGGAAACGAGTGGATCCCGGCCGGATCGCCCGGTGGGGCGTCGGCCCGGGAGCAGGTCAGGCGAGAGGAGGAGCCCGGGGTCGGTCCGATCCGGGGAGCGCGCGGGATGTGGCCGGCGGCGCCGGGTGGCGGATCGACGCGCCCTCCACGACGCGGCGCGCGATGTCGGCGCACGATGTCGGAGCCGCGAGCGCGAAGACCGGCGCGGCGCGGTGCAGGAGAAGGTCGTCGTCGTGGAGGGCGGAACCGTGGATCTCTTCGTGCGGATGATCCACTCCGGCCGCCGCGGACAGGGCCGGCGCGTGGCCGTGTGCCGCTTCATGCGCCCACGCGTGGATGACCGGCACGCCGGTCGCGATCAGGTTCGCGGCCAGCATGAGGGACACGACGACTGCGCGTCCGGGACCTCCGACGAGTACGGCCTGTCGCAACATGATCCCGAGGCTACCGAAGCCGAGGAAGGGGTGTCAAGTCCGGGTCGGCGGGACCCGTCCGCCCCCGGTCTCAGGCGTCCCGCAGCGCCTCGAGGAACGCCGGCCCGTAGCGCTCCAGCTTGGCAGGCCCCACGCCGGAGACGTCCAGCATCTCGCCGAGCGACCGGGGGGAGGCGTCGATCATGTCCCACAGCACCTGGTCGCTGAACACGATGTAGGCGGGCACCCCCTGCTCGTCGGCGAGCCGCTTGCGCAGGGCTCGCAGTTTCTGGAACCGGGGATCGGAGGGGGAGCGTTCCGCCGACGCCGCGGCCGCCGTGGTCTTCGCCGGCGCGGCCGTCCGCGCGGCCCTCGAGCCGGAGCGGCCGCGCCGCCCCCCCAGCGCCGCCGCGCCGGCTTCGGCCACCAGGTCCGTCACGGCCACCCCTGTGCACACATCGCACGACGCACCGCAGTCGTCGATCTCCTCGTCGAAGTGGGCCACGATCGCCCGGTGCCGGCACGCGCCCGAGTCGGCGATGCGGAACAGGCGAACGGTCGCCTCGTGCTTCTCGCGGCGCAGGTCGGGGCTTTCGATCTCGGCGAGGAAGCGCTCGCGCGCCTTCACGTCGGCCCACGAGTAGAACAGCACGCACTCCGCGGGAAGGCCGTCCCGCCCCGCGCGGCCGATCTCCTGGTACCACGACTCCACGTCCGTCGGCATGTCCCGGTGGATCACGAACCGCACGTTCGACTTGTCGATGCCCATGCCGAAGGCGATGGTCGCCACCACCACGTCGGCGTCGTCGCGGGCGAACGCCTCCTGGGCCGCCGCGCGCCGTGCGTCCGACAGCCCGGCGTGGTAGGGGACGGCCCGGATCCCTCGCTCCCGCAGGAACGCGGCGGTCGACTCGACGGAGCGCCGCGACAGGCAGTAGATGATCCCGCTCTCCCCGGCGTGGCGGCGCACCAGGGCCAGGATCTCGCGCCGCGTGTCTCCCTGGCCCTTCTTCCGGCACCGCACGACGAGGTTGGGGCGGAAGAACGAGCCCTTGTAGCCGGCGGGTCGGCGCATCCCGAGCTGCCTGAGGATGTCGGCCGCCACGCGCCGCGTCGCGGTGGCCGTGAGCGCGAGCACCGGCAGCCCGCCGAGCTCGTCCTTCAGCCCCCGCAGTCGCCGGTAGGACGGACGGAAATCGTGTCCCCACTGCGAGATGCAGTGCGCCTCGTCGACGACGACGAGGGAGAGGGGGGCGTCCCGCAGGCGCTCGCGCAGCCGCCCCTCCAGCGCCTCGGGCGCCAGGTAGGCGAGCTCCCACTCGCCGCGCACCAGGCCGTCCACCCGCCGGAGCCACTCGTCGCGGGACAGCGACGAGTTGATCGCGGTGGCCCGGAATCCGAAGGTCAGCAGGGCGTCGACCTGGTCCTTCATCAGGCTGATGAGGGGCGACAGGACGAGGACCGTGCCGGGCAGGATGCGCGCCGGCACCTGGAACGTGAGCGACTTCCCGGCGCCCGTCGGCATCACTGCGATGCAGTCGCGGCCGGCGAGCACCGCGTCGATCACTTCGCGCTGACCCGGACGGAAGCGCTCGTACCCGAACACGCCGCGCAGGACGGCGTCGGCGGTGGCGGTCACTCCCCGGGCGGCAGGGCAGCGGTCTCGCGGATCACGCCCTCGACGTGCTCCGCCACCTGGTCGAGCAGGGCCTGCAACTTCTCGCGCTCGCGCCGGGCGTAGCCGGCAAAGATCGATCGCGCCGCCAGCCACGATCCGCCGATCATCACCACGGGAAACCCGATGCCGAAGGCGAGGGAGCCGAGCGTGGCGCCCACGCCGGCGCCCACCCCGGCCCCGACACCTCCCCCGACGCCCCCGACGAGCCCGCCGAACAGGCCGCCGGCGAATCCGCCCAGCCGCTCCTCGATCCGGACCAGCGTGCGGCCGTCCGCGACGCTGACGAAGACCTGGCGCGACGATGTGTTGTTGTCGGCGCGGGCGCTCCAGGTGAGAGTGCGACCCACGACCCCGGCGTGTCCCTGCCAGGCGGAGGCGGCCTGCAGGACCGGCACGACCTCGTCGAACCGGTCGGCCGGGAACTCTCCCGCGACCTCGACCTCCAGCAGGATGGACGTCCGTGATCCGACCAGAGCCTCGGTGAGACGGCCGGACGTGGACGTGTCGACGGTGGAGGCGGCGCGCCGCACGAGGGCCGGGTCGATGCCCGCCTCGCGCGCCACTTCCTCCAGCTCGACCAGCGTGAAGCCCGACGGGTCGGCCGCCGTCGGCTCGGCGCGCTGCAACTGGGCCGCCCGGCGCAGGATCTCGCCGGCCTCCTTCTCCGTGAAGCGCCGCGGGAGGAGGGCCTCGTTCACCCGGCGGTGCACTCCGCCCACAGGTCGCGGTCCTCCTGCACCCGCACGCGGCGCAGGCACACGTGGCCGGGCAGGCGGCACTCGATCCGGTTCCAGACCACGTGGGCGAGGTTCTCGGTGGTCGGGATGCGGCCGCCGCGAAACTCCGGCAGGTCGTTCAGGAAGGCGTGGTCCATGGGCTCGACCACCTGGTCGTGCAGCAGGCGGTCCAGCTCCGCGAGGTCCATCGCCATGCCGGTCTCGGGGTTCGGCTCCCCCTCCACCGTGACCTCGATCCGGTAGTTGTGGCCATGGGCGGGGGCCCGGTAGCATCTTCCGAACCGGGCCAGGTTCACCTTGTCGCTCCAGTCGGTGCGGATGTACCTGTGGCCCGCGGGAAACTCGACGGCACGCGTGAGAAAGGTCTTCAACATGTCTGAACATACATCGAGCACCGGGTCCGCGTCGACGCGCCGGGACCTGGACGCGATCCTCCGGCCGCGCTCGGTCGCGGTGGTGGGCGCGAGCACGCGCAAGGGGAGCATCGGCAACGCCATGCTCCGTCATCTCATCGAGGGCGGCTTCACGGGGCCCGTGTACCCGGTGAACCCGCGCGCCGACTCGGTGGCGGCCGTCCCGGCGTTCCCGTCCGTGACGGACCTGCCCGCCGTCCCCGATCTGGCGTTCATCGTCGTGCCGCGCGAACACGTTCTGCCCGCGGTGCGGGAGTGTGGCGAGAAGGGCGTGCAGGGGCTCGTGGTGATCACCGCGGGCTTCCGCGAGGTGGGCGGTGAAGGTGTCGCCCTCGAGGCGGAGCTCGCCCGGACGGTGCACGAGTACGGGATGCGCATGGTGGGCCCCAACTGCATGGGCGTCCTCAACACGTCGTCAACGGTGTCGATGAACGGCACGTTCGCTCCGTTCATGCCGCCCGCGGGCCCCATCGCGTTCATGAGCCAGTCGGGGGCGATGGGCATGACGATCCTCGACTACGCCACCGAGTACGGCATCGGGATCAGCCAGTTCGTCTCGGTCGGCAACAAGACGGACGTGTCGGGCAACGCGCTCATCGAGTACTGGCGGGATGACGACGAGGTGGGCGTGATCCTGATGTACCTCGAGTCGTTCGGCAACCCGCGCACCTTCGTGCGCCTGGCCCGCGAGACGACGCGCCTCAAGCCGGTGCTGGTCGTGAAGGCGGGCCGCACGGCCGCCGGCGCGAAGGCGGCCTCGAGCCACACGGGGGCGCTGGCGCAGGTGGACATCGCCACGGACGCGCTGCTCGCCCAGTGCGGGGTGCAGCGCGCCGACTCGGTCGAGGAGCTGTTCGACGCGGCGATCGCGTTCAGCAAGGCGCCGCTGCCGCGCGGCAACCGGGTCGCGATCCTCACCAACGCCGGCGGCCCGGGGATCATCATCGCCGACGCCTGCGAGGGGCACGGCCTCGAGGTGGCGCCGCTGTCGGACACGTCGCGCGCCGCCCTGAAGCGGATCCTGCCGCTCGAGGCATCCGTCTCGAATCCGGTGGACATGATCGCCAGCGCGACGCCGGAGCAGGTGGAGAAGGCGACGCGGATCCTGCTGGCCGACGAGGGGATCGACGCGCTGATCGCCTCCTACGTGCCGCTCGCTCTCGAGGCGCCGCTCGTGGCGCGGGCGATCCGCGCCGGGGCGGAAGGATCCGACAAGCCGGCCCTGGCCGTGCTGATGAGCAAGCGGGGACTGCCGCAGGGCATGGCGGAGCTCAAGGACTCGCCGATCCCCGCCTACCGCTTCCCGGAGTCCGCGGCCCGCGCCCTGGGGGCGATGTGGAAGCACGCCCGCTGGCACGAGCGCCCGGAGGAGACGGTGCGCCGCTTCGCCACCGACGATGACGCCATCCGGGAGCGCATCGTGGCGGCGCTCGCCGAGGGCCGCGACCGGCTCACGATGATCGAGGGCTTCGAGGTCCTCGCCGCGGCCGGGATCCCGGTGGCGCCGTGGGCGGTGGCCCGCTCGGCCGACGATGCAGTCGCGGCGGCGGAGGGCATGGGGTTCCCCGTCGTCCTCAAGCCGGTCAGCGCGGCGATCCTCCACAAGACGGAGGTCGGCGCCGTGCGGCTCGACCTCGAGACGGGCGACGAGGTGCGCGAGGCGTTCGCGGCCGTGGACGCCCTGCTCGACGACGCGGGGCCCGCGGCGCGAAACGAGGGCGTGCTGGTCCAGAAGATGCTGAAGGGCGGGCGGGAGACGATCGTCGGCATGACGTGGGAGCAGCGGTTCGGCCCTATCGTCATGGTGGGCCTCGGCGGCGTGTACGTGGAGGTCCTGCAGGACGTCGCCTTCCGGGTCCAGCCCGTGAGCACGCAGGACGCCCACGAGATGATCCGCTCCCTGCGGGGCTACCGGATCCTCGAGGGGGTGCGGGGCGAGCCGGGCATCGATCTCGACCTGCTGGCCGAGGTGGTCGAGCGCGTGAGCCAGCTCGTGGGCCGGCACCCGGAGATCCGCGAGATGGACATCAATCCGTTCCTCGCCTTCCCGGAGGCGGACCGTTGCGCCGCGGTGGATGCGCGCTTCGCGATCGCCCCACCGGAGGAGGAAGTCGAGGACGCCTGAAGGGCCCCCAGCGCGGGAGGCGGGATGGACGACGGACCGGGCTACGTGCCGGGCGACGGACCGACCGAGCCGGCGGCGGTGGAAGCGGGCGGGACCCTCGGAGAAGGCCAGCCCGCGGAGGGGCCCGCCGCCGACGTCGCACCCGGCCGCGTGCCATGGGAAGACCCCGAGGAGGGGTTCCCCGCGAACCTGTTTCGGACCTGGATGCGGAGCCTCGCGGAGCCGTCCGCGCTGTTCCGGTCCGTCGACCCGGAAGCGCCGCTGCTGCGGCCGCTCCTGTATTTCCTCATCGTGACGGTGACGGCGAGCTTCTTCGCCACGATGTGGCTCCTGGCGGGCGTGACGATGCTGCCGATGACCGGTGCCGGCGCGGCGGCGGAGCTGGCCGCGCCGACCGCGGTGAGCGCCCTGGCGGACTTCTTCCTCAGCCCGTTCCTCGCCCTCGTGGGGCTCGGCTTCACGACGCTCGTGGTGGGGCTCGGCGTCCGCCTGATCATGGGTGCCGGGCGGCGCCTGCGGGGCACGGCCCACCTGCTCTGCTACACGAGCGGGCCCATGGTCCTGACGATCGTTCCGCTGGTCGGGCAACTCGTAGGATCCGTCTGGTCGATCGTGCTGCTGGTGATCGGAGTCCGCGAAGTCCACCGGACCACGACCGGCCAGGCGGTGGTCGCCGGGCTGCTGGTGCCGCTGGCAGCCGTGATCGGCGTGGCCATGGCGGCGGCGATCCTGATGGCTCTGGCCCTCGCACCCTTCCTCGGCGACCTTCCGCTGTCCTGAACCCGAAGCGGAGGCCCAGCGGAGTATGACGCCGGACGACCGGAGCATGACGGAGCGAATCGAGCGCGAGGAGCTGTCGCGCGGGCAGTTGTCCGCGGGCTCCGAGCCGCCGGCGCCGCGTCCCGCCGCCACGCTGGTGCTGGCCCGCGACCGGGGCGCGGACCCGTGGGAAGTCCTGCTCCTGCGCCGGCCCTACACGGCCCGCTTCGCTGCGGGCGCCTACGTGTTTCCCGGGGGCGTGATCGACGCTGCGGACGGAGACCCGGACCTCGCGGCCCGGCTCCGGCCGGATGCGGAGGGGCGATTCGGAGGCACGGAACCGGCGGCCCTGGCCGCGGCCCTGCGGGAGCTGCTCGAGGAGACGGGCCTGCTGCTCGCGGACCGGGACCCGGGTCCCGATGCGGTCGCGAAGCTGCGCCACGCCCTGCTGGCGGGCGAGACGGACCTCGCGGCCGCGGCGCGGCGGTCGGGCCTCGAGTTCCGCGACCTGCGCACCGCCTATTTCGCGCGCTGGGTCACGCCGCGCCGCTTCGCACGGCGCTACGACACGCGCTTCTTCCTGGCCGTGCTGCCCCCGGAGCGGGCCAGCTTCGAGCCCGTGCTCACCGACGAGCTGGCCGGCCACGTCTGGCTGCCGCCCGCCGAGGCGGTACGCCGCTTCCGCGAGGGGCGCCTTCCGATGCTGTTCCCCACGCGAACCACGCTGGGACAGCTCGCCGCGCACGCGACGCTGGACGCGCTGTTCGCCTGGTGCCGCGCCCGCCGCGTGGAGCCGGTCACGCCGCGCCTCCTCGTCCGCGACGATCTCGTGCGGCCCGTCCTGCCCGGCGACCCGGACTGGGATGCCGCCGCGGACTGAGCGTGCCGGCGCGTCCGGCCCGCGGGTGCTCGTGGCTCCGAACCCGGGGCCGCTCACGCTGGACGGCACACGTACGTACGTGGTGGGTGTCCGCCGAGTCGTCGTGATCGACCCGGGGCCGGACGACGACGGCCACCTGGCGGAGATCCTGGAGGCGACGGCCGGCCGGCCCGTTTTGGCGATCCTCCTCACCCACGCCCACGCCGATCACGCGGGTGGGGCCGCGGGTGCGGCGGCGGCGCTCGAGGCGCCGATCCTCGCGTCGGCGGTCACCCTGGAGCGCGCGGGGCTCGCCGGACGGGCGCTGGAAGACGGCGAGGAGGTTCCCCTCGGTCCGAACGGAGGAGAGCTGGTGGCGCTCGCCACGCCCGGGCACGCCTCCGACCATTTCGCCTTCCTGAAGCGGCCGGAGCGCTGGCTGTTCACGGGCGACCTCGTCCTGGGCGAAGGGTCGAGCGCCGTGCTGCACCCGGACGGGGCGGTGGGCCCGTACCTCGCGAGCCTGCGGCGGCTCGAGGCGCTGCGGCCCACCCTCCTCCTGCCCGGCCACGGGCCGTCGGTCGAGGATGCACCGGGGCGGCTGCGCGCGTACCATGCGCATCGCCTGGAGCGGGAGCGGCAGGTGGAGGAAGCGATCGTCGCGGGCGCCGCCACCCCGGCGGAGATCCGGGAGCGGGTGTACGGGCCCCTGCCGCCCGGGCTGGTAGCCGCGGCGGAGGCCTCGGTCTCGGCGCACCTTGCGCACCTCCGCGGGCGCGGGATCGACGCGCCGCCGCCCGGGCCCGGCCTCGACGAAGAAGACGCGCACGGGAGAGACGCGTGACGGCCACCGCGGAAGACGGCGGATCGTGACGGCGAAGGCCGGTCGGGCCGCGCTCGGCATCGTCTTCCTGACCGTCTTCCTGGACCTCGTGGGGTTCGGGATCGTCCTGCCGCTGCTGCCGTTCTACGCCTCGGAGCTCGGCGCCAGCCCGCTCGGCGTGGGGCTGATCATCGGAAGCTACTCGGCGATGCAGTTCATCTTCTCGCCGATCTGGGGCGCCCTGTCCGACCGCGTGGGGCGCCGTCCGCTCCTCATCCTCGGGCTGACGGGCTCGGCCGCTTCCTACGTCGTGTTCGGGCTGGCCGAGACGATCGCCGTGCTTCTCCTGTCCCGGGTGATCGCGGGAATCATGGGGGCCACGATCCCGGTGGCCCAGGCCTACATCGCCGACTCGACGACGGCCGAGAAGCGGGCCCGCGGCATGGGCCTGATCGGGGCGGCATTCGGGCTCGGCTTCATCTTCGGGCCCGCGATCGGCGGCTTCCTGAGCCGCTGGGGCTACGGAGTGCCCGGCTTCGTGGCGGCGGGGCTCAGCTTCGCGGGCGCCGCTTCGGCGATCTTCCTGCTGCCCGAGTCCCTGGCGCCGGAGCACCGCGCCCCGTCGGCGGGCCGGGCGGGCCGGGATGCCTTCGCCACGCGGGCCCGGGCGGCGCGCGGTGCCTTCCGCGCACGGCGCCTGCGCGACCCCATCATCGCGTTCTTCCTCGGAACGATGGGCTTCGCCGGCTACACCACGACGCTACCCCTCTTCCTCGATCACCCGCTCGGCCTCGACGCGATTCACGCGGGCGCCCTGTTCGCGTTCGTGGGCCTGATCTCGGCGCTCATGCAGGGCATGGCGATCGGTCCGCTCGTGGAGCGGCGGGGCGAGAAGCCGGTGGCGGCGGTCGGGGGGCTTCTGCTCGGCGCCGGGCTGGCCGGGATGGGCCTGCTGCAGACCATCCCCGCCACGATCATCATGCTCGTACCGATCGGGATCGGATGGGGCATGCTCGCCCCGTCGCTGCAGAGTCTCCTGTCGCGCCGGGCGCACGCCCGCGAGCAGGGCGAGGTGCTGGGCGTGAACCAGTCCGCCAGCGCCTTCGCCCGGGTCATCGGTCCGGTGGCGGCTGGCTGGGCGTTCGGAGCCCTCGGTCCCGGCCTCGGCTTCCTGGCGGGTGGGGCGCTCATCCTCGCCGCGGCCGCCTGGATCTGGTGGATGCCACCGTGGCGGGCGGACGCGGCGGACACGGCGGCCGGCGGGGCGGTCGGCGACGCGGTCGGCGGCGCGGCCGGCCACGCGGCGGGGTCGAAGGCGCGGACACGGGCGGGCTAGGCGCGGCGCCGGGCCCGGGGACGGGGACGGAGGGCCGCGCGACCGTCTCCAGGCCGCTCGTCGCGGACCGACTCTTGCCACTCGTTCGTCACCTGGAACGAGTCCGCCAGTCGAGGACGGGACCGTACTCGTTTCCAAGGAAGAACTTGGAGGCTCGGTCGCGACCGGGTCCGCCGCCGGGCATCGATCTCCCTTCCGGGCGGAGGCGGGGCACATGTATGTAAGCAGGAGCAAGGATTTCAGGGTCGGCTGCCGCATCGGATCCTGGGACCTGGAGCGCCTCACCCAGCTGCTGGGAGGGGCGGACCTCATCAGCGGTCTCTCGGTCGAGATGACCGATGGCTCGAGGTATCAGCTCGAGAGTGCGGGCGAGCTCCAGGAGATCGAGAACCGGCCGGGGCGGCAGGTCGGCGCCATCACGATCGAGAGCGCGCCTCCAGCCTTCGTGTTCACCGAGACCAATCCGGCGCGACTCGCCCTCGTCACTGTCCGGAACGGCGTGTCGGACACGATCCGGTACCACGTCTCGGGCCCGGCCCGGGTGGTCGACCGGCTGGCGCGCGAGCTGGACGAGTGGGTGACCTCGCTCCGGCCCTGGTACAGCTCCCTCGCGGTCATGGAGCGCCCGCGCTTCTTCCTGTGGTCCACGGCCGTCGTCGGCACACTCGCGCTTCTCGTCCTGGCCGTGTACTTGACGCTGGGCGGTACGACCGGAGCGTTCGGGGCGTCGCTGCCGGGTCGCCTCGCCCGGCTGGCCGCGGCCGGTGGCCTCGCGGTGGTGACCGCGACCGCCGCGTTCCTGAACGTCCGCCTGCGACGGTGGCTTCCCCCGGCAGAGTTCCATATCGGACAGGGTGCCGCGAACGCGAAGCGGCTGGAGCGACGGCGCCTCCGGCTCCTCCGCGCGAGCGTCGGCGCAGCCGTCGTGGCGGCGGCCGGTTCGGTCGCGGGAGCGTTCCTGGCCTGAGCCGCGGGCCAGGCGGGGCGATGGGCGGGGCGATGGATCAGTCCCCTTCCGGCCGCTCCTCCGTCGGCAGCATCAGGTCCTCGAGGAAGTACGCCGAGAGCTCCGCCCGCCCGGACACTCCCGCCTTCCGGTAGACGGACGCGGCGTGCTGGCGGACCGTCCGCTCGCTCCGTCCGGTGAGGCGGGCGATCTGCTTGTGCAGGTATCCCTTGAGCACGAGCAGGGCCACCTCCCGTTCCGCCGGCGTGAGGTCCCACGCCACGAACTGCGCGTGGATCGCCCGCCCGAGGCCCTGCAGCGCCTTCTCCGCGCTGGCCCGCCACGCGTCCCGTTCCTCACGCCGCGCCGCGAGCGAGCGGGTGAGCGTATCGGCGCGGCGCTCCGACTTCCACCAGCCCGCCCAGAGGACCACCGCGATCCCGATGGCGCCCGAGATCATCAGGAGCTCGAACACCGCGTGGAAGGACGCCCAGCTCTCGGGCGCATCGAGGGCCAGGTCGATGGTGCCGCCCAGGACGATGATCGCCAGGGCCGCGACGAGGAGCGCCCGCAGTCCCGTCCCATCCAGCGCGCTCATTCCCGCCTCCGTCATCCGTCGGATACCCGTGCCGGAGCGGGGGATCCGACGGATGTCGGATACCGCGCCGCGTCCCGGCGACTCAACTTCGGGGCGAAACGGACGGCCGCCCGTGGATCGGGCGGCCCGACTGGCCCCGAAGGAGGAGGATAGCCCGATGCTGCCCGAACCGCTCCATCCCGCGATCGTGCACTTCCCGATCGTGCTCGCCCTGCTGCTCCCGCTCGCCGCGATCGGCGCCCTAGTCGCGATCCGTCGCGGCGCGGTGCCGGCCCGGGCCTGGATCTTCCCCGTGGGCATCGCCGCCGCCCTCGTCCTCGGCGCCTGGGTCGCGATCCGCACCGGAGAGGCGGAGGAGGAGCGCGTCGAGGCCGTGGTGGCGGAAGGCCCGATCCACGAGCACGAGGAGGCCGCCGAGACGTTCCTCGCCATCTCCGGCGTAGCCCTGCTCCTCGCGGCGGGCGGATTGCTGGGGGGAGGCGCCGGCCGCGCGGCCCGGGCGCTGACGGTCGCCGCGGCCCTCGCGGTGGTCGCCGCGGGCGTGCGCGTCGGCGAGCGGGGAGGAGACCTCGTCTACCGGTACGGCGCGGCGGGGGCGTACGCGGACGGAACGGCGTCTCCGGTGGCCCGGTTCGACGACGACGACGAGTAGGAACGCGGGTCCGCGGGGGCGTTTGTGCGTTGCCGGGCGGGCGCGGGGACGCGGGTCCGTGATCGCGCGCGTTCGCGTGGTCGCGCGGTCACGGCTTCGCGGGCGTGTGGAAACGTGGCGGGGCGGGTCCGACGGTCCGCCCCCCGTCCG
>JAVVDU010000043.1:0-17904 GCA_032251515.1 Gemmatimonadota bacterium | reverse complement strand
CCCTCCTGCCCGCCGCGATCGAGGGCCTCGAGGCCCATCCCGAGCGGAGCCGCGAGCGGCGCTGACCCGCCGCCGCGCCGTGGCGAGCGGCGCGCTCGCTGCCCCGGCCGGCTGGCGCTCGACCCCCGCAAGGTGTCATCTTGTCCTTCCGGCGGGTCCACGGCCGGTCACCTTCCGTCCCGCTCCCGCCGGGCACGATGAAACCGAAGCCCAGGAGCAATCCGATGTACGCGCCACGCCGTATCCGCCGCTTCGTCCCGTCCGTCCTCCCGCTCGCCCTCCTCGCCCTCCTCGCAGCCCCCGCCGGCGCCCAGGAGACGGAGAAACAGAAGGGGGAGCAGGCCGCCGCCGAGAAGGAGGTCGTCGTCGAGAAGCAGGCCGCCGCCGAGAAGGAGCCCGCCGCCCCGATGATGGCAGGCATGGCCGCCATGCACGGTGGGAGGGGCATGCTCGGCGGCATCAGCCCCGCCGAGAAGAAGGCCCTGAAGGAGGGCAAGGGGCTCGGCGCCGGCCGCCTCGCGATGATGAACGGCTACCCCGGCCCGAAGCACGTCCTCGAGATGGGCGACCAGTTCGAGCTCACCGCCGCCCAGAGGGAGAGCCTCGGCACGCTGTTCGCCGAGGCGAAGGCCCGTTTCGTGGGGCTCGGCGAGGAGCTGGTGCGCGAGGAGGAGACCCTCGAGGCGCTGTTCGCCGAGGGCGAGCCCGACGAGGAGGCCGTCGAGACCCGCGCCGTCGAGATCGCCGTGCTGCAGGGCAAGCTGCGGGCGGCGCACCTGAACACTCACCTGCGCACCAGGGCGGTCCTCACCCCGGAGCAGGTCGCGAAGCTCGACGCGATGCACCAGAAGATGATGGGCGAGGGCCACGGTGAGGGCATGCGGGAGAAGATGCGGGGGGACATGCCCGAGGGCATGCAGGAGCGGATGCGCGAGCACCGGCAGGAGCGGATGAAGGACGCGCCGGCGCCGGAGCCGGAGGCGAAGCCCGCGCCGGTGCCGGAGCCCGCGCCGGAGCCCGCACCGGAGGCCGAGCCGGAGGGCTGAGCCGGCGGATCACCTCCGCCGCATCGCAGGCGTCCAGGTCGAAGGCCCGGCTCCCGTCGCCGGGCCTTCGGCGCTCGAGCCACCCCGACACGATGAGGCTGGGCGCGAGGTCGCGCGGGGCGAACACGCTGTCGGCCCGCAGCTCCTCGAGCCGCACCCGGTAGCAGGCGTCGGCCACGGCGTCGCGCCAGGCGTCGGCTCCGACATCGCCGCCGGCTCCGCTCCCGCCGCCGGGCGCGTCCCCGCCGCCGGCTCCGCTCCCGCCGCCGGCCGCGTCCCAGCGCACGGGGGCGCGCGGCAGCACCCGGCCGCGGGCCACCGGCAGCAGCACCCCCGTGCCCGCCTCGGCGCCCGGCAGGACGATGAGCCACGAGCGGTCGACGTGCGGCCGCTCCAGCGCCCGCCGCAGGCCGTCCAGCTCGAACAGCCACATCGCGCGCCGCTCCCAGTCGGTCGCGTCGTCGATCCGTCCCGCCGCGAGGGCCCGGTCCCGCCGCGCCTCGCAGCGCGCCGCCGCCGCGCGCGCCGCGTCCGGATCGACGAGGGCCCGCGCCGCCGCCCGCACCTGGCGCCGGTAGGCGTTCACGTCCGCCAGCCCCGCGCAGGGCGCCGTGCACAGTCCGATCCCGTGCTGCAGGCAGGGCGACGCGGCGCGGTCGGGCCGGATCCGGCCCGGGCAGGTGCGGAGACGGAACGCCCGCTCGACGAGCCGCGCCGCCTCGGTCGGCAGCCGGCGTCCGCGGAACGGGCCGACGTACTGCGCCCCCGGCCGGCGGCGGGCCGGCACCACGCGCAGCCGCGGGAAGGGGACGCGCCAGTCGATCTCGAGGTACCAGCCGCGCGACCGGTTCTTGAGGGCGCGGTTGAAGGCGGGCCGGTGGCGCTCGATCCGCTCCGCCTCCTCCAGCAGCGCCTCCAGGTCGCTGCCCGTGCGCCGCACCCGCACCGCGCGCGCGAGCCGCAGCATCATCGCCAGCCGCTCGTCCTTCGGCCCGCCGCCGTAGAAGTAGCCGCGTACCCGCCGCCGCAGGTTCACGCTCTTGCCCACGTAGACGGGCGTGCCGAGGGCGTCCTCGAACTGGTACACGCCCGGCGCCGCCGGGAGGTCGGCGGGGACCCACGGGGGGACGGGGCTCGGACGGGCCATCGGCGCTCGCGTCAGGGGTCGGGCCCGGCGGACGGCGCGCCGCCGGGTTCGGCGTTCGTTCGGGTCCGCATGGTGAGGCCGGCGGGGCACGCCGCGCAAGGGCGGGGGGCGAGGCGCAAGGGCTGGGGGCGAGGCGCAAGGACGAAGAGAGGCAGAAGCGACGATTGCGCGCGCTGCCGCAGGGGAGTTATGTTGGGTCACACAAAGTTTGATTGACACAAGTTAGATTGGCCGAACATGGCGGGAGGGCAGCCGCATGCGCTTCGTCGGCAGAGGGGAGTACTTCCGCTGGCTCGATTCCGAGCTGGAGAAGGTGGCGGAGGACCGCGGACGCCTCGTGGCGATCCGCGGCCGGCGCCAGGTGGGGAAGTCCCGCCTCCTGACGGAATGGCTGCGCCGCCGCGGCGGCCGGTACCTGTACTACCAGGCCCTGAACAAGCCGGTGGACCAGGAGCTCGAGTCGTTCGCCCGGGCCGTCGCCCGGTCCAGCCTGCAGGTCCTTCCTCCCCTCGCCGCGGGCGGCACCGTGTGGCCCGGGTGGGAGGCGGCGCTCGAGGCCCTGGCGGCGGAAGCGGCCGGGTCCGGACCGATCGTCGTGGTCCTCGACGAGTTTCCCTACCTGGTGGAGCGGGATTCGAGCCTCGAGGCGACCCTGCAGGCGGCGTGGGACCACACGCTGCAGCGGCGGGCCATCCTCCTGATCGTCGTCGGCTCGGACCTGTCCATGATGGAGGCGATCGCCGGCTACGGCCGGCCCCTGTACCAGCGGATCGACGTCCAGCGGCGGGTGACGCCCCTGTCGCCTCCCGAGACGGCCGACCTCCTGGGCCAGGAGCCGCACGAGGCCCTGGACACGTACCTGGTGACGGGCGGCTTTCCGAAGATCGTCGCCGCCAGGGCCGACCACGCGTCGGACCGGGCATTCCTCGCGGCGGCGTGCTCGGACGAGGCGCACCCCCTGGTGTTCACCGGCCGGCAGATCCTCGACGCGGAGTTTCCGCCTCACCTCGCCGCGCGGTCGGTGCTCGAGACGATCGGATGCGGCGAAAGCGCCTGGACACGGATCCGGGACCGGGCCGCGGTGGACCAGAGCACCCTCTCGAAGACGCTCGACCAGCTCCGGGAGACGGGACTCGTCGCAGCGGAGGAGCCGCTCGGCGCGCGGACCTTCGCTCGCCGCACCCGCTACCGGGTCGCGGACCCCTACCTGCGCTTCTGGCTCCGGTTCCTGGCCGACCAGGTGCCCGACATCGCCCGCGGCAGGGGAGACCTGGTCCGGGAGCGTATCCGGGAGGGGTGGCAGGACTACGCGGGCGTCGCCGTGGAGCCGCTCGTGCGCGAAGCCATCGAACGCCTGCTGCCGGACGAACGCTTCGGCGCGGCGCGTTACGTGGGATCCTGGTGGACGCGGGACGGCAGCGTACAGGTGGACCTCACGGGCACGGCCCGGCCGGAGAGGAGCCCGCAAGTGGAGTTCGCCGGGTCCATCAAGTGGCGCGCCCGGCGAAAGTTCGGTCCGTCCGACGTGAAGGACCTGGACGCCCTGGCCGTGCAGGTTCCGGGCTGGGCGCCATCGTCGCGCCGGATCGGGGTGTCGCGCACCGGGTTCACGGCCACCGCGGATCTCGATGTCAGGCTCACGCCGGACGACCTGCTGGAAGCGTGGGAGCGATGACCCGCGACCATGCTCCGCCACGCTCCGCGGACGCCTTCGAGGCGGGCCGCCTTGACTCCGGCCGCCTTGACTCCGGCCGCCCCGATCCCCTATCCCGGGGAGGAGTCTGCGGCGCCCGCTCCCTGATCCACCGGAGCGTACCCGAACCCCGTGACCGGAGGCCGCGTTGACCGCACCCGCCCGACGCTCAGCCCTGCTCGCCGCCCTGCTCCTGCCGCTGGCGCTCGCCTGCGCGGGGGCGCCGCCGTCGTCCGGACCCCCCGCGGGGCCCGCCGCCGCGCCGTCGCCTGCCGCCGCGCCGGACGGCGACGCTTCGGCCCCGGGCCCCGGCGCTCCGGCCCCGGGCCCCGGCGGCGCGCCGGTGCCGCGGCCGCCTCCGCCGACCGTCACCCTGACCGCGCGCGAGGCGGCGGTGGCCGACGCCGTGGACCGCCTGGCGCCGGAGGCGATCGGCTTCCTCGAGCGCGTGGTGAACGTGAACAGCGGCACCATGAACCACGCCGGGGTGCGCGAGGTGGGCCGCCTGTTCGGCGAGCGCCTGGCCGCGCTGGGGCTCGACACGACGTGGGTCCCGATGCCGGTCGAGGTGAACCGCGCCGGCCACCTGTTCGCCGAGCGCCGCGGGGGCGACGGGCCGACGATCCTCCTGATCGGGCACCTCGACACGGTGTTCGAGCGCCACGACCCGTTCCAGCGCTACGAGGAACCGGGCGACGGCACGGCCCGGGGCCCGGGCGTGGCGGACATGAAGGGCGGCAACGTGGTGATCCTGCTCGCCCTGGAGGCGCTGCAGGCGGCGGGGGCCCTGGACGGGATGAACGTGATCGTGGCCCTGACGGGCGACGAGGAGGAGACCGGCAAGCCGCTCACCATCGCCCGCGCGCCGCTCCTCGCCGCGGCCCGGCGGAGCGACGCGGCGCTGGGGTTCGAGGGCGGCGTCGGCGGCAGGAACTCGGCCACGGTGGCCCGGCGCGGGTTCACCGAGTGGCGCGTGGAGACGACGGCCCCCGGCGGGCACAGCTCGGGGATCTTCGGGGCGCGCGCCGGGGCGGGCGCCGCGTTCGAGGCGGCGCGGATCCTGAACGCGTTCTACACGAAGCTGCGCGGCGAGGAGCACCTCACGTTCGGGGCGGGGATCCTGCTCGGCGGGACGCAGGTGGAGTACGACCCGGAGACGGACCGCGGCACGGCGTTCGGGAAGACGAACGTGATCCCGGTGCGCGTGGTGATGGCCGGCGACCTGCGCACCCTGACGACCGCGCAGCTCGAGCGGGCGAAGCGCCGCATGCGCCGGATTGTCGACGATCACCTGCCGCACGCGGGCGCCGAGATCGAGTTCCGCGACTCCTACCCGCCCATGGCCCCGGCGCCCGGCAACCTCGCCCTGCTGTCGGTGCTGGACGGGGTGAGCCGCGACCTGGGGCTCGGCCCGGTGCAGGCGGTCGATCCCGGCCGGCGCGGCGCCGCGGACATCTCGTTCGCCGCCCAGCACGCGCCGGCTCTCGGCGGCCTCGGCGTGGTCGGCTCCGGCGCCCATTCGCCGCGCGAGACGGTCGACCTCGCGTCGATTCCGGTGATGGCGAAGCGGACCGCGCTCCTGCTGCTGCGCCTGTCGCGGGACGGGGTGCCGGCGCCCTGACGCCGGGGCGGGCCCGGGCGGACGCCGGCGAACCCCGGCGCGGCCCGCGTCTCAGCCGGCCGCGTCGCGCAGCGCGACGACGGTGATCCGCTGGACGTCCAGGTCGTCGCGGTCCAGCACGGCGGCGCGGCCGTCGCCGTAGAACAGGGCGGGGAAGAATGCCGGGTCGCGGATCTCGCCGAGCAGGGCCCCGGTGGCCGGTTCGTAGACGTCGATCCTACCGGACTCGCCCGCCCGCTCCTCCGACACTCCGACCCACAGGCGCCCGCGCCCGTCCACCGCGAGCCCGGTGACGCGCGGGATCCGCTCCGCGAAGGTCATCTTCTCGATCCGCTGCTCGGTCATCTGCCGCACGGTGGGATTCGCGGCGGTCTCGCCCTGCTCGCGCGCCCTCTCGCGGGCCCGCTCCCGGTCTGCCTCGGTGGCCGCCCGGGCCAGCGGTGCCCGCTCGATGCGCAGCCGCTCCGCGCCGTCCGGGCCGAGCAGCCGGATCACGTAGTCGGCCGAGTCGGTGACCGCGAAGCCGCCGTCCGGCAGCGGCTCCCACCAGAACTGCGGCGAGAACGTGCGCTGCATCATCATCATCATCACGGAACTGCCGGACCGCAGCTCCACCTGGTCGAACGGCTGGGCAGGCGCCGTCCACAGGGTGTCGGCCACCCGCCCCGCGCCGGAGGCGTCCCGCTCGATTCGGAGCAGGCGCAGGGGCGGCAAATCCGGCTCGTCGCCGGGCCGGAAGGTGAACAGGATCGCCACGCCGTACAGTCCGTCCGTCCGCGCGACGAGACGGCCGCCGAGTCCGGCGACGTCTTCGGTCAGCGCCACGCTCCCTGCCCCGCCCCCCGGATCCGGGGGGTAGATGGTCACGCGGCGATTCGCGCGGTCCGCGACCCACAGACTGTCTCCGGGCCCGATGGCCAGCCCGCCCGGCTGGGCCAGCTCGCCCGGGCCGCCGCCCTCGCGACCCCAAGTCCCGAGCGCCTCGCCGCCCGGTCCGAACCCGAGGACCCGCTGCCCCGCGGCGTCCAGCACGTAGAGGTTGTCGCGCTCGTCGCCGGCCAGGCCGCCCGGGTGCACCTGGTCGAACTGCTGCGCCGACCCCTCCGACGCGAACCCGCCGATCACCGCCAGGGTGTCGAACCCCCAGCCGAGTGCGGGCGCCCGCGCCTCGCCGTACGAGAGGCGGGGGACGCCGTCCACGGTGTCGACCGCCGCGGGGGCGGTGCCGGCCTCTCCGGCGGCGCGGCCGTCGCGAGCGCCGTCCCCTCCCGCGCACGCGCCGCCGGCCAGCAGGGCGAGGACGAGAAGGGGCGCGCGGGGTGCTTCGGGGCGGGAGACTGTCGGGTGCACGGGTCTACCTCCTCGGGTGCGGGATGCGGGGGGCCGGCTCTCCTCGGCGCTTCGCCGCTTGGACCCCCGGAGGCGCGGCGGCGTTGCCCGGGGCGGGGGGCGCGAGGGGGGCGTCCGGAAACCGTACGCGGAATTGGGAAAGTGGGAAAGTGGGAAAGTGGGAGAATGGGAAATTGGGAATGTGGGAAATTGGGAATCGGACCTACGGTTTCGGGACACCCCTACCGCCCTCCGGTACGAACGTCCGGACATGACGCCACATGGACCCGCCACCGAGTGTTTGTATCATCGTATATACTATCACAGGTCGTAGTATGGCTGGGGGCACACAGCGGGGCGAAGGGCCCGGACCGTCGGACGCGATGGACGATCCGGAAGCCAGCCGGAGCCGGACGAGAGAACCGAGGAGACGAGGACATGGCGGGCGATCCCCCCCTGATTCCCGAGCTGGAGGCGTGCCGCCGCGCGTTCCGCGAGGCCGCGGGCGAGACCCGGGCCCTGCTGGACGAGGTCGGCGCGGAGCACTTCCACGCGCGGCCGGCGCCCCGGAGCTGGTCGGCGGCCGCGTGCGTGTCGCACCTCGTCGTGAGCGGCGAGGCGCTGCTGCCGGAGCTCGACCGGGCGATCGCGCGGGCCCGCGAGCGCGAGCTCCTGGCGCACCCGCCGTTCGACTACGGCCGGCTGGGGGAGTGGTTCGTGGCGCAGGCGGGCGGCGACGGCTCGCCGCCGCGGCGCCGCATCCCGGCCCCGAAGGCCTACGCCCCGGCGCCCGGCCGCGTCCCTGCGGCCGAGCTGGTCGGACGGTTCGACGACCTGCAGGAGGCGCTGTGCGACCGGCTCGCCCTGAGCGCCGGGCTCGACCTGGCGCGGGCGCGCGCCCGTTCGCCCATCTCGCCGCTCATCCGGCTCGGGATCGGGCAGTGGTTCCGGCTCGTCGCGGGGCACCAGCGGCGGCACCTCGGGCAGGCGCGGCGGGCGCTCGAGGCGGCCGGCGTGGTTCACCTGGATTGAACGCCAGAAAGGAAAACAGCGCCCTTCTAAAACGCTGAGTATCAGTCAGGCGCTCCCATCGACCTCCGCGATGTAGTCTCGGGCGGCCCGTACAGCAGTCTCGAAGTCCTTGACCGGAATCCCGACCCGTTCCGCCATGGCCTCGAACTCCGGTTCCCATGACGCTGGTGGGAGGAAGATGGGTGGCCATTCGTGCTTCTCGCGGGCCTTGAACACCTCGACGCAGGCCGCACGCAGATCTCGCATTTCGAGGTCTGCCGCGAGCTCCTTCAGAAGGAAGACATCGATCAGGTCATGGACCCGATCGTTGTTCCACTCCTCCGTCGAAGGGCGGGTCATTCCATGGATCTTGTGAGCGATGTGGTAGCGCAGGGAGAGGCAGGGCAGGCCCTCGGCCGGCTCGAGACCGAAGAAACCGAGGTCGAACGGCGCCAGATCCTCACGCTCCAGCGCATGGTCCTCCTCCGGCGTCAGGTCCACCTGCACGGTGCCCCATCCTCGATCTCGGTACTCGAGGACGACTTCCACCCGGACGGAGCCGTCCTCCATGTGGTATGGGTCGTCCTTGACGCGAAACGTGAAGTCCTGGTAGGAGCCGCCCAATGCTACTCGCAGGGCTTCGGCGGGGCCCTCGGCACCGACTACCCGAGCGATCAGGTCAAGGTCTCGGGTGGCGCGGGCCCGTCGCCCTAATCGCATCTCGAGCGCGACGCCGCCTTTGATGACGAACAGGGACGCATCTGGCCCGACCGCCTTCTCGATCTTGCTTGCCAGGATCATGTACGAAATCCAGTCCTGGACCCGCTTCCGTACCAGACCATGTTCCCTGGCGTAGTCCATTGCCCACCGTTCAAGCACCTGGGCCGAGTACGGCATCTTCCCGCGCATCGTCATGAGCGTCCGGGCGCAGATCCCGGCAGCACCTCCTGCAACAAGCGCTTTGCCCTGTCCGGCGTCAGATAGCCCTCACGCCGGCCCTCCTCGATCGCCTGTCGAAGCAGCCGACTGCCGATATGCGCCCTTTGGCAGTCCCGTATCGTGCGCTCGAAAGTCGTAACAGGCACACCTTCGATCCGGTGTATGTCGCCCGGCTCCAGGTCCGCGTGATGAAGCTCCAGACGCTTTGGGACGTCTCGATGCGTACGGTAGCTCTCCGGGACGGTCAGGTGAATGCGGCCAGGGCTCACGTCCGAGACGCCGTACATGGTCAGAGCCGATTCATAGGAGATCGTTGTGCTGTCGTTGCCAGGCCAGAGAACGGCCTCCATGTATTCCGAGTACGAGGTCAGGGGAATGCTCGGGACCCGGTAAACTCCCCAGCTCACGCGTTCAATGTTGCCCCGGCGCGCCATCTTCTTGATCGTGTGGGGGTTCACCCCCTGTTGGCGGGCTTGCGACGTAGTCACGAGGCCGTGCTGCTCTTTTGCTATGGCCACGACGGTGTCGTAGGCAGTTGTAGGCATACGGGTGGCCCAGTAGATGTGTAGTAAATGGTCCATTTTGGACCATATTGTACATCCGATGCACAGGAGATGCCAACCCTGGGGCCAAGGCGAGCCTCGCGGGACTGTAGAGCGCAATACAGGAACGTCGGCCGGGCCGGCGTTCCACTCCGAGCGATGAGTCGCCCTCCGGCCTTCTTCGCATCGTGGACGGCCCGGAACACGGCCGCAGCGCTGGCGTCCGACCGTCGAGCCAGTTGCTCGGTGGTGATCGATACGACGCCTTCGGCGAGCAGCCTGCCCCACAGACCCGAGAACGTCCCGGCGGGCACCGGGACCTCCTTCACACGTGCCACATCCAGACGGCGCAAACTTACAGTAAGTGTAAGATAAGGTACGTATCCTGTGAGCACACGCCTCTGAACCCCGCTCCCCGTCCCGCGTCCCGTCCCTACACCGGCATCCACCAGTTCAGCTTGACCGCGATCACGTTGCGGCCGGGGGCGCCGAACGCGTCGAACATGTCGCCGAACCGGACGTCGGTGCGGCGCTCGCGGTCGTCGGAGAGGTCCTGCTGCCACACGACGAACAGGGTGCTGCCGGGCCGCACCTCCCAGCGCAGCACGAGGTTCGAGCGGAACGAGACGGTGGTGAAGTCGGCGTCCTCGAGGGTGAACTCCTGCGCGCCGTCGGTGACGAGGAAGGCGCTCTCGCCGGTCTCCGGGTCGAGCGTCTCCTCGATCGTGGTCCCGCCGGTGCCGTACTCCAGCAGGTCGAAGGCGCGCGGCTCGGGCAGCTCGCCGAAGCGGGAGAACTCGCCGCTCGCGGCGAAGGGCTCGGCCCACAGCTCGAGGCTCACGTCGGGGGCGAAGCTGTACGAGGCGCGCACGGGCGAGGCGAACTCCCGCTGCTCGACGGTCGAGAACAGGTAGCGCGTCCCGAACGTCCCGGCGGGGTCGGCGGGGTCGGCGCCCTCGCGCTCGACGGTGCCGAAGAACTGGCGCCGGTTCGTGAACGACTCGAAGCGGGGCTCGACCGACAGGCGCATGCGGGACGAGGGCTGCACCTCGAGCTCGAACTCGAGCCGCACGTCGTCGCCGCGGTCCTGGTTGCCCCAGAAGCCGCTCACCTCCCAGCGCGTGCGCGACGAGAAGTTGTTGGCGATCGAGGCACTGACGGACCCGAAGGCGGGCTTTCCCATCAGGGGCCCGCCGCGGGTCAGGCGGTCGTCCTGCGCCGCGGCGAAATACGACCCGTTCAGGCGGAGCCGCCAGTAGTTCGCGAGGGTCGCCGAGGCGAAGCCGCCGATCCGCGTCTGCTTGCGGACGCCGCCGAAGTTCCAGCCGGTGCCGCCGTCGACGCCCACGTTCCAGCTCCGGAAGGTCGGCCCCGGGTCCGTCTCGCGGTAGCTGAGGTTCGCCCAGGTCTGGAAGTCGTCGGCCTGCCGCAGCAGCCCCGCGTCGTTCAGCTCCCACTCGGGCGAATCGCCCCACGCGCCCGCCGACCACAGCCACGACCCCTCGCGCTTGGCGACCTGCAGCGAGCCGGACGCGCCGGTCAGGGAGGTCCGCGTCGAGTCCAGGGTGACGTGGTCCTGGTCGGGCCGCTGGAAGTAGTGGGCGCTCGTCTGCTGGATGCGCGCGATCGCCTCGGGCGCGCCCTCGACGCGGCTCAGCCCGAAGTGCCCGTTCACCTCGTACGCCCCGCCACCCAGCCGCAGCAGAAAGTCGCCGCCGCTGGAGAACGCCTGGCGCGTGAGCCGCAGGCGGGTCGGGTCGTCGCGGCCGAACTCGCGGCGCACCGCCGTCGCGGTGAGCCCTACCGTCGAGGACGACGGCCCGAACTCCTGCTGGAGCCGGACGATCCCGTAGCCGGCGGGCGGCTCGACGCGGGTCTCGTCGAAGGCGCCGGGCAGCGGGCCCGCGCCGTCGTCCGCCGGGTCGAAGGTGCGGGCCGACTCGCTCGAGGTCAGGGCCGCGAGCGCGCCCACGGACAGGCCGGACGCCAGCCGCCCGGAGACCTTGCCGGCCCCCACGATCGTCGTCTGCTCGGGCACGTCGGCGAATTCGGCGTCGGGCGAGACGTGGGGCGGCGCGCCGATGCGGCGCGAGTAGTAGTAGGTCGGTCCCCGCCGCCCGTTGCCGGACAGGAGCTGGGCGCCCTCGGTGAAGAAGGGCCGCCGCTCCTCGAACACGGTCTCGAACGCGGTGAGGTTCACGAAGGCGGGGTCGGCGTCGACCTGCCCGAAGTCGGGGTTCACCGTCGCGTCGAGGGTGAGGTTCGGGCCGAGCCCCATCTTGAGGTCGGCGCCGACGCGCGCCCGCCCCTCGGCCGCGTCCGCGAACGGATCGGCGTCGTCCAGCAGGGCGTCGCTCGTGAAGCGGGCCTCGGTGGCCACGTACGGCGAGAGCTCGATGCGCCGGCCGCTGGAGATGCCCTCCACGCCGCGCAGCGCCCCGAAGCGCGAGGCCCACCCCGTCTCGTCGCGCGGGACGGGGACCCAGTAGATGTCCTCGTTCCTGGCGGGGATCCAGCGGTTCACGTTGAAGCCCCACTCCTGGCGCTCGGCGTCGACGAAGCGGAGCTGCGAGAACGGGATCCGCATCTCGGCGGTCCAGCCGTCCTCCCCGATGCGCGTGCGGGCCTCCCAGACGGGGTCGAACGTGTTGTCGCGGTCGTGCTCCGTGTCGCTCGGGTGGAACCAGTCGTGGCGCGTCCCGGCCGGCGTGACGCCGAACGACCACGCGGTGCGCCGGTCGCCGTAGGTGTCGAGCGAGACGATGAGGATGTCGGCCAGCGCCCCGCGGTCGTCGCGCCGGCTCACCGCGTCGGAGACGACGGACGGGTCGGAGGCGTACATCCGCGCGCCGACGTACAGGTTGTCGCCGTCGTACACGAAGGCCATCTCGGTGCGCTCGGACGGCGGCGCCCCCTCCACGGGGTCCTTCTGCACGAAGTCGGAGAACCAGCGCGCCGAGGCCCACGCGGCGTCGTCCAGGGTGCCGTCCACCCGGATCGCCTCGTCCGGGACGGGCACGGCGTCGGCGGTCTTGGGCGGGACCCAGCCGTCGCGGCGGCGGGGCTTCGGCTCGGGCTCGGGGTCGTCCTGCGCGACCGCGACGGGGGCTGCGGCGGCCGAGTCGAGGATCGCGACCCCGGCGCGGGACTGCGCCGCGGCCCCGCGGACGGGCGCCGCCAGCGCCATCATCAGCCAGAGCGCGAATACCGGACGTATCATGAACGCCGCTCTCGCCGCACTCGTCGCCAGGGGCGTCCCCGGCGCGGCGTGGGGGTGTCGGGCGCGTACCTTCGCCTGCGGGAAGGTACCTTCCTCCATACAGACACTTCGTACGGGCGGAAGGTTGACCGGGATTCAGGCCACGCCCGTGCCCGCGCAGCCGGCCCCCGCCGGCTCAGAACCGCAGCGGCACCGTCGCCAGGACCAGCGTGTCACCGCGGATGCCCTGGATGGTCGCCTCCCCGTGGCGCGTGACGGGCGCCGGACGATCCGGCGTCCGCACGGACCATGCACGGGGGTGGTAAAGCGGGAGTCAAGCGGCGACGCGGGTGGCCGGGTCAGATCGGTTCGGCTTCACTCCGAAGACGCGTCCACAGGTCCCCGATCCCGAGCGATTCGACCCATCGCTCGAGATACTCGATGTCGAGCCGGCCCTGCTGCACCTCGAAGACGCGCAACGCGTCGGTGTACGCCCGTGCGCTCCCGCCGCCGAGGCGGCTCCACTTCAGCTTCTGAAGGATCGTGTCCTCGGGAGTCGACACGTGCATCCGGATCCCGAGAACCTGCTCCTCGTATCTGCGCGCGAAGCGCGAGCGGTCGAACGGGTCCTCGGTGAGGAGCCAGAAGTCGACCTTGTCGCCTTCCTCGGCGTCGATGAGGTTGAACATTCCGTCGGAGCGAACAGCTTCGCGGGCGGCCTCCGGGCTGAGGTAGTACCGCGGCGCAGGGAAGGACGCGAGGAGGGCGTCGAGCCGGTCGGCGTCGAGATCGATGACGAGATCGATGCCGTGCGTGGATCTCGGTTCGCCGTGCAGGCTGGAGGCGAGCGACCCGGTGACCATGTGCGCGACTCCCGCCGCGTCGAGGGCCCGCAGGACGGCGGTCAGGAGCTCCGCTTGCGACACTTCTCGATCCGCTCTCTGGCGATGTCGCGCACCTCGGCTTCGCTCCGGTCCGGGAAGCGCTTCCGGAGACCGTGCAGGAACAGCTCCCGGCTGAGATCGGACAGCTCGAATGCCTTGCGGAGCCGATCCTCGGGCGACAGCCGCCGCAGGATTCGCAGGTACTCCCGGTGATTGGGTCGCGGCTTCATCGGGGGTGAAACCCTCCCGCTGCGGTGCGCAGCCGAGTCCCGGATGCAGCGGGGAGAGTGTCCGGGGACTTCGGCGATCTCCTGAAGATACCCTGGAATGGAGGTGTTGTCGCGGGCGGGACGGGGAACGACCGGTCGCGTCGGGTCGCTCCGGGCGCTGCGTCGCCGCGCCCCGCCCGCGCACACCAGGCCGCCGGCTCAGAACCGCAGCGGCACCGTCGCCAGGACCAGCTCGCCCGGCCGGCGCGTCGCGCTCTGCCGGGGACGAAGGTCCACGGGTTCCCACACGTGAGAGCTTTTCTTCGAGCCGATTGCCGCGCCCATCAGGCCGCCGGCCAGGCCGGCGAGCATCACGCCGCTCACGTACTGCCCGACATTCTCGGGCCCGAATTCGGTGCACCAGGAGGACGACCGGGAGCAATCCTCGCCCGCGGCGGCCCCGATGGCGCCGACCACGGCCACCAGGGCGGCGCCAACGATGGCCCCGGTCCTGGCCCCGGACCATGAGTTCGAGCGGGTCCCGATCGACACATCCAGCGACTCGAGGGCCGACACGGGCAGGTGGACCGGTTCTGAAGACACTGCGCCCCGGTTCAGGTCGACGAGGACGAGCGTGTCGTCGTGGATGGCCTGGAAGGTCGCCTCCGCGTGCCCGGAGCCGAGCGACGGCGTGACGAGGCGGATGCGGGCGCCGGGCGACAGCCGCGCCACCGGTTCCTGTGCCATGGCCGGCGCGAGGCCGAGGAGCGCGGCCGCGGCGGCGCACCCGGCGGAACGGACGAGGGTCGGAAGCGGGATCGTCGGGAACATGGTCGCCTCCCCAGCAGCGCGTGACGGGCGCCGGACGGTCCGGCGTCCGCACGGATCGTGCACGGGGGGGGTAAAGCGGGAGTCAAGCGGGCCCGGGCACCAGCTCGCGGACCCACGTACGGAGCGCCTGTCGGACATCCGGCCAAGTGACGTCCCAGAGCATCTCCGGCGTTTCGTCCTCCTCCGCGTCATCGAACCAGTTCAGGGCGATGAGGAGGTGCGCGACGTCGCCAACGTCGTACTTCTTCCGGTACGACGCCACCATCCGCTCCAGGCCGATGCCGGAAAGAGCCAGGGCGTAAACGTCGATGAAGTCGCGGCGCGCCCCGCGGTTCGCGATGGCGGCGAGCTTCATGCACGCCAGGTCCTCGAGAGCGGCGAGGAGGCACCCGAACTCGGGCCACTCCACGAGCGGCTCGAGCGCAGGGTACCGGTACTCCAGGAAGCTCAGCCGTACGTCTCCCGAGCGGCCGTGGAGGGTCCGGTCCGCGACCTCGCTCACGTCGAAGTCGAGCCCGGCGCCGACGAGATCCGCCCGCAGCGCGAGAGGGTCCTCGATCGTCCCGTCCGTGAACCAGTCCAGGTCGATGGATCGCCTATGGCCGAGCTGGATCGCGATGGAGGTGCCACCTGCCAGGTAGAATCCCCGGTCGCGGGTGAACGGGCCGAGCCGGCGGAGCACGGCCTGCTGCTCGGGCGGCAGGACGTCAGGGTGGGGCGGCATTCAGGAAGTTCTCCGATACCAGGGATTCCGGCGGGCATCGGCCACCCACGCATCCACGAGGTCAGCGGGGATGTCCAGAACGAGTCCCCAGAAGCGGAGCCGGCGCGGCGACAGGCCGCACCCGTCACGCTGCAGCACGAACTCCCGCAGGTCCTCGTCACTCACCCGGAAACGGAGCCACGCGATGGCATCCATGCCGCCCGAGTTCAGGAGGCGGCGGATGATCGCCGCCCGGCCGGTCTCCCAGGAGAGCCGGTCGGGATCGACGTCCCAGAAGTAGCGGCGAAGGCGCTCGGGGACTCCGGCGGTCCTGGTCGTCATCGGCGGCTCCGCGGGGCGGCGGTTGTTATGGGTCGGGACCTATCAAATATATACCCCGCAACCGATCACTTGTCGCGGGTCGAACCCGATTCGAGGGGCGGCCGGTCCGGTGCGCGCGGGGGGGTATTTCCGAACGTTCGTCTGCAGGAAGGTACCTTCCCGCACCGTACCTGTCGGAAATGGAGGTGTACTTCAGCCCGTTCCGTTCGAAACCGCCCCGGTCCCCGCCCCGGTCCCCGCCCCGGTCCCCGAACCGGCGCCCGCCCCGGCGTCCGGGCCCTCCCCGCCCCCCGCGCCCGCCCCGGCCGCGTAGTCCGCCTCGGCCCCGGCCGCGGAGCCCGGCTCCTCCCCGTCCACGGACACGGCGCGGGGCTCCCACTGGCGGATCATCGCCAGGAAGGCCTCCACGTACTCGGGGTCGAGGTGCTCGCCGGCGCGCTCCTGCAGGAACTTCACGGCGCGGTCGTGCGGCCAGGGGGGCCGGAACGGACGGCGCGTGCGCAGGGCGTCGTACACGTCGCACGCCTGGACGAGGCGGCTGACGGGGTGCGGCTTGCGGGGCCAGGTGAGCTCGGGATAGCCGCCGCCTCCGAACGAGAGGTGGTGCTCGTAGGCGACGATCGCGGCGAGCTCGAGGCGGCTGCCGCTGGCCAGGAGGATCCGGGCCCCGTCCACCGTGTGCTGCTGGATTCGCTTCCACTCGTCCGGGGTCAGCTTGCCGGGCTTGTTGAGGATGGACGGCGGGACGCGGGTCTTCCCGACGTCGTGCAGCAGCGCGGCCTCGCCGATCGCCTTCACGTCGGTGGAGGTGAAGTTCAGGAACTCGGCCAGCCCCATCGACAGCATCGAGACGTTGATCGAGTGGGTGGTCGTGTACTGGTCCACCTCCTTGAGCTGCACGAGGGGGAGGACGACGTCGCGCTCGGAGTGCATGGCGAGGGACAGGAGCTGCACGACGGCGGAGGCCTCGCCGGCGGGGACTTCGCCGGAGCGCAGGACTTCGCCGTGCAGCCAGCCCACGACCTCCGACTCGTCCTTCAGGTTCATCCGCATGGTGGCGGTGGGCAGGGGCGGCGGCGCGTCGTCGGACATGCCCTCGATCCCGACCTCGCCGAAGCGGATGCCGTCCGAGCCGGGCAGCTCGCGGGCGGAGGCGCCGACGGGCTCGAGGTTCAGGCGGGAGTGGATCTCGGCGGTGAAGTCCTCGAGGTCCTCGCGCGTCGTGCCGCGGGTGATCTCGAGGCGCTCGACGCCCACGGAGGCGAACTTCTGGGACCACTCCCACTGGCGCAGCTCGCCGAGCACGGCGTTCTCGTACACGACGTCCCCGTCCAGGAAGTTGAAGATGGGGAAGGTGTTCTGGCGCAGGAGCATGCGCAGCGCCTCCATCGTCTCCTCCATGGCGCCCTCCACGCTGGGATGGGAGGGCCCGTAGAGGGACATCGCGGAAAGGCGCTTGCCGAGCGCCACGAGGAATGCGGCGGCGTAGCTCATGGCCGGTCCTCCAGCGCCTCGCGCAGGGCGGGCTCGCCGGCGCGCCGCACGAGGTCGGCCAGGGCCGTCACGCGCAAATCGCCGGGCCAGCCGGTGGCGAGGGCGCGCAGGGCGGCGCAGGCCTCGGGCGTGGCGACGGGCGGCTCGTCCCCGCGCAGCACGCGGCGGCGCGGGGCGCACAGGGACAGCAGGGCCTCGACGGCCTCGCCGGTCGCAAGCCGTCCGAGGGCGCGGATCGCGGGCAGCCGGATCTCGGGGTCGCGGTGCGGATCGAGCGCGAGCTCGATGAGCCGCGGGCCGGAGCCGGCGGGAGTGCCGGCCTCGGCGGCGGCGACGCCGAGCGCGAGGATGCGGTCGACGTTGTCGGACAGCGCGGCGCGGACGGTGTCGTCGCGGGCCTCGGGCACGCGCAGGGCGAGCTTCATCGCCTCGCAGCGGACCTGTGCGTGCGGATGCGCGCACAGGGGCAGCGGCGAGAAGCCGTCGGGCACGCCTTCGAACTCGACGAGCAGGGCGAGCATGTTGCGCAGGACGAACCAGGGCAACGTGTCGGGGCGCAGGATGCGCTCGGCGGTCAGGGGGGCGACGACGGGCCCGATGGCCACGAGGCGGTCGAAGGTGCGGCGTCGCATGGCGAGCGACTCTGACCCGGACAGGCGGTCGAGCATGGCGTCGGCCGCGGCGGGCCCGGCCCGCTCCAGGATGCGGTCGAGGGCCTCGAAGTCGGGGTCCTCCACCGAGACGAGCCGCCGCAGGACGGCGGGCTCGAGGATCCGCTCCCAGCAGTGCCGCACGGCGGGGTTCTCCGGCGCGCTCTCCGGGCCCGCCTCCGCGCCCTCGGCCTCGGCGCCGTCCGGTGCCGGCCCCGCCGGCGCCGTGTCGAGCGCCGCCAGCAGCCCGGCGACGTCGCCCGC
>JAVVDU010000042.1:15246-19764 GCA_032251515.1 Gemmatimonadota bacterium | reverse complement strand
CGTTGACGGATCCCCCGCTCCCGGGTTTACGTGGGGAGCGGGGAGCCCGCCCGGGGCGTCCGCCATTCCCGTCACAGGGGGCGCCCATGGCCGAGCCGTTCCTCTCCGAGCCCGCGACGAAGCCGGGACTCCTGTTCCGCCGCCCCGGGTCACGGGCGCGCACTACGGCCGCCTGCGACCTGGAGCGTCTGCTGGCCGCCTCGCCCCGCGTCACCGACGTGACGTCGGCGGACGTCGTCGCCGCGGCCGCCCGGCACGAACTGGATGTCGCGCGGCACCTGCGAGGCTCCTGCCGCGACCTGTACCGGCGCTACCTCGCCCACTGCTTCATGGACAGGAGGCTGAGCGACGACGAGGCAGAGGACCTCGCGCACCTGCGCCGCGTCCTGCGGCTCGGCGAGGACGACTGCGCGGCCGTGCACCGCGAGGTGGCAGTGGGGCTGTTCGGGACGGCGGTGGAGGAGGCGTTCGAGGACCTGCGCCTCGAGCCCGAGGAGAAGGCGTTCCTGGAACGGCTCAGGACGGACCTGCACCTCGAGGAGGAGGCGGCCGGCGAGGCGCTCGCCCGCGCGGCGCGACGGGCCCGGACCCGGTTCCTCGCCACGTCCTCCGCCGGAGAGGGGGCCCTCGTCGCGCCGCACGAGGCGGCGGTCGAGCTGCGGGGATCCTCGGTGGAATCGATCGAGGGCGCCGTCCGCGACGCCATCGCCCGCGCGGGCGACCTGCTCCCGGACATCGAGCGGGTCGAGATCGTCGCCACCGAGGCTCGGATCGCCGCGGGGGAGGTCGACGGCTGGGACGTCACGCTGCGCGCGATCCTCCCGCGGCCGCACTGACGGGGGCTGGCTCGGCCGTCAGGTCGCGCGGCGGCGGCGCCGGCGGGCGGCGCGCAGGCGGCGGCGCTGGGCCGCGGCGGCCTTCTTGCGCCGTTCGGCGGACGGCTTTTCGTAGGAACGACGGCGGCGGAGGTCCTTCATGATCCCGGCGCGGTTCACCTTGCGGCGGAAGCGGCGGAGGGCTTTCTGCAGGGGCTCGTTCTCGCGGATCTCGACTTCGACGGCCACGTTCTCTCCTTGTTCGGGTAATACGGTCCGCGCTTCGCACCGGCGCGGTATGGGAACATCGAACACCCGTAGAATTTATGGGATCATGAAGTCAAGTCAAATTCGCACAAGAGCTTCGATCGTGCGGATGGCCGTCCTGGCGGCGGTCGCGGCGGGCGCGGGCGGCTGCGGAGGCGACGGACCGGAAGTCCCGGAAGTGCCGTTCGGGGCCGCCACGGTCGAGGGCACGTGGGGCATTCCGCTGCCGGAAGCGCCGTCGTGCAGCCCGCCGCTCGAGCCGTTCCGGATCGTCCTCGAGCTCGCCCGGACCTTCCCGCCGGGCGATCCCCACGCCGGCGAGCGGGAGTACCTTCAGGGCACCTGGAGCGTGGAGGGGCCCGAAGGCCCCGCAGGCGAGTGGCTGCAGGGGTGGGTGGAACTCCGCACGCGCCGGCTCCACCTCCTGCTGTGGCAGGGAGTCCACGTCTCCGGTTCCGTCCTCGATGCGCGCGTCATCGGCGACAGCGCGCTGGACGGATGGCTCACCGAGCCGATACCGCCCGGGCCCGGCGGATTCGCAGAGCCCATAAGGGGCTATCCCGGCGGCTTCTCGACCCGGGACTGCCTCTGGAGATTCCAGGTCACCGCCCGGGACTGACGCGGCGGGCGCCCCTGCGGGAACCATCGCCGGGGGCTACTCTGTACGGCGTGCGGGGGGCCGGCCGTGGCGCGGCCGTCGCCCGGGGACGCAACGGCTGCGGAGGACGATCCCTTGCAGGCACCTGACCGGAAGGCGGGCCGCCTCGAACGGCTGCTGCGCCTGTTCGCCGACGTGCGGGGCGGCGAGGGCTCGACCGTCCTGCTGCTCGCGCTGAACGTCTTCCTGCTTCTCACGGCCTACTACTTCATCAAGCCGCTGCGCGAGGCGCTGATCCTCGAGGAGCAGGGCGCCGAGATCAAGAGCTACGCGTCCGCGCTGCAGGCCCTGATCCTCCTGGGCGCCGTCCCGGCCTACGGCGCGCTGGCGAACCGGCTGCCCCGCCGGCGCCTCATCGACACGGTGACCGTGTTCTTCGCGGCCTGCCTCGGGGCCTTCTTCCTGCTCGGAAGGGCCGGCGTGCCGCTGGGGATCGTCTTCTTCCTGTGGGTCGGGATCTTCAACCTGATGGTGGTCGCCCAGTTCTGGGCGTTCGCCAACGACCTGTACACGAACCAGGAAGGCGAGCGCCTCTTCCCGCTCGTCCAGTTCGGCGCCTCGGCCGGCGCCGTGTTCGGCAGCGTGGTGGTGGGGCAGCTCATCGAACCGCTCGGCATCTGGGCCCCCATGCTCATCGCCGCGGGGATCCTGCTGCTGAGCCTCGGGATCACCCGCGTGGTGGACGCCCGCGAGCGGCAGCGGACCGAGCGGGGCCGGGCCCGGGCCGAGTCGACGGACGTGGCCCCCGCCGCCACGGGCGAGTTCCGCATGGACACGGGGGAGTTCCGCAACCTGCGCGACGAGGTGCGGCGCGCCCTGCAGCGGATGGAGGAGGAGGAGCTGGCCCGGCAGCGGGGCGAGGAGCCGCCGCCCGCTCCCGCGGAGCCCGAGCGGACGCCCGAACCGGAGCCCGAGCCCGAGCCGGAGCCCGGGCCCGATCGGGACCGGCGCGGCCGGCCGGCCGGGGAGAAGCTTCTTCCCGGGCGCGGCGCGTTCGCGATGGTGTTCCGGACGCGCTACCTGCTCCTCATCGCGCTGCTGATCCTGCTCCTGAACTGGGTGAACACCACGGGCGAGTACATCCTCGGCCGCGTGGTCGAGGACACCGCCCGCGAGGCCGTGGCGGCGGGCACGGCCGGCGGGCTGACGGTCGCCCAGTTCATCGGCGACTTCTACTCGAACTTCTTCTCCGTGGTGAACGCGGCGGGGCTGCTGATCCAGCTCTTCCTCGTGTCGCGTATCGTGAAGTGGCTGGGGATCCGCCGGGCCATCCTCGTCCTGCCGTTCATCGCGCTCGGCGCCTACGGGCTGCTCGCCTTCTTCCCCGTCCTGGCGGCCGTGCGGTGGGCCAAGACGGCGGAGAACGCGACGGACTACTCGCTGATGAACACGGTCCGCCAGACGCTCTTCCTGCCGATGACGCGCGAGCAGAAGTACAAGGCGAAGCAGGCGATCGACGCCTTCTTCTGGCGGGCGGGCGACGTGCTGTCGGCCGCCGTCGTGTGGGTCGGCACGACGTGGCTCGCCATGGGCGCGGCCGACTTCGCGAAGTTCAACATCGTGCTGGTGCTCGTGTGGCTGGCGATCTCGTTCCTGATCGGCCGCGAGTACCGCGCCCTGGTCCGGGAGGGCCGTCCGCCGGCCTGAGCCCGCCCTGGTCCGCGAGGGCCAGCCGCCGGCCGTGCCCCCGAGCCGAGTCCGCATCGAGGAGGAGCCCGCATGGCACCGCCCGCCGGAAACCGCAGGAAGCGGCCGAAACTCGCGGCCCGGAAGCGCCGTCGCCTCGTCCGCCGGCGTCCCCCACCGGGCTCGGCGCCCGGGACGATCGTCGTCGACCCGGTCGCGCCGCCCGCCACGATCCGCGTCCTCGCCTACGGCCCCGACGGAGCGTCGGAGGCGGTGCTCGGCGAGCCGGGGGAGATCGCCGCCTGGCTCGCGGAATGGCCGGTGGTGTGGGTCGACCTCGACGGGCTCGGCTCCGAGGAGCAGATCCGCGCGATCGGGGACGTGTTCGGCCTGCACCGCCTCGTCCTGGAAGACGTGGCCCACACGGGCCAGCGCGCCAAGGTGGAGGCCTTCGAGACCTACCTGTACATCGTGGCCCACCAGGCGCTCGGCGGCGACCTGTGCGACACCGAGCAGGTGAGCGTCGTGCTGGGACACGGCTTCGTCCTCACCCTGCAGGAGCGCCCGGGCGACGTGTTCGAACCGGTCCGCGAGCGTCTCCGTCAGGCCAAGGGAATGATCCGCCAGCGCGGCGCCGACTACCTCGCCTACGCCCTGGTGGATGCCGTGATCGACAGCTACTTCCCGGTGCTGGAGCGAGTGGGCGAGATGCTGGAGGAGCTCGAGGACGAGGTGCTGTCGGGGCCCACGAATGAGACGCCGGCCCGCATCCACGCGATCCGGCGGGACCTGTTGGCGCTGCGCAAGTCCGTGTGGCCGCACCGTGACATGACGAACACCCTGATCCGCGACTCGGGTCCCTTCGTGACCGAGGACACGCGGGTCTTCCTGCGCGACTGCTACGACCACGCGATCCGGATCATCGACCTCGTGGAGGCGTTCCGCGAGATGACCTCCGACCTGATGAACACGTACCTGACGGCCGTGAGCAACCGCATGAACGAGATCATGAAGGTGCTCACGATCATCGCCACGATCTTCATTCCGCTGTCGTTCATCGCGGGCCTGTACGGGATGAACTTCGACCCGTCCGTGTCGCGCTGGAACATGCCGGAGCTCGGCTGGCCGTTCGGCTACGCGTTCGCGCTGGGC
>JAVVDU010000042.1:11890-15146 GCA_032251515.1 Gemmatimonadota bacterium | reverse complement strand
GATCCCCGCACCGTCAGTGCAGGATGTGCCGCGCCCGCAGGGCCTGCGTGACCGGGTGGACGAGGAGCGGGCGCACCCGGTAGCGGTCCTCCCGCGTGATCCGCGCGAACGCGATCCGGTCCGCCTCGCGGGCCGCGCCGGCCTCCTCGATGAGGAGCAGGTTGGCCAGCGACTCGAACGTCCGGTGCGACTCGGACGGCTCCAGCCCGAAGACCCTCTCCGCCTCTGACAGGCACAGGGTGGTGTGCTGGAGCAGCGCCTTCAGGACGAAGGCCTGCTGGCCGTCGAGGCGCTGGATGTAGGAGAAGTCGAGCGGGCGGAGGGGCCGGACGTGCAGGAGTTCGCGCGCTGCATCGAAGTCGGCGGCGCGGAGCCAGTAGAAGATCGCCAGGATGGGATGGCAGCCGGCGGTCCGCTGCAGGCGGTCGAACCACTCCCCGCGCAGCACCGCCTGGCGCTCCTTCTCCGAGCCGGCCCGGCGCAGGCGGCGTGCCAGCAGCGGGCCGGGGCTCTCCGGCGGCTCGAACTGCACGCCCAGCCCGCTGCGCCGATGGCGGGCCAGCAGGGCCTCCTCCATCTCGTCGCGCCCCAGGGCGTGCAGCCGCAGCACACGGGGCAGGGAGCCGACCGACTCGAGGGCGAGCTCGACGTACTCCCAGCCGTGCTCGGTGACGGTGACGATCCAGCGGATCCGCGCGTCGGTGGCCGACAGGAAGGTGAGGGTCCGCTCGATGAGCGCCGCGCCGCCCACCACGCGGAGCAGCAGGTGCTCCAGGTTCTCGATGAACACGGTGCGGGGGCCGCCGGCCCGCCCGTCCCTGATCGCCGCCTCCAGCTCGCCGAGGTCGGAGGCGGGCGGGTCGAGCGCGAGCGCCTCCGAGATCCGGGCGGCGAGCGCCCGCTCGGACTCGATCCGCTCCTGCAGGACGACGCGGGCCGGCTCCTCGCCGTCCAGGATCGTCTTCTCCACGGCGTTCAGGAAGCTCGTCTTGCCCCCGGCGTGCGGGGCGACGACGACGAGGGCGTCGGTGAGGCCCTCGTGCCACCGCTCCAGGTGGCGGCGCGCCGTGTCCAGTTCCTCGGCGCGGCCCACCAGCAGGTCGGGTCCGGGCAGCGGGCGCAGCGTGAACAGGCGCTGGTAGACGAGCGGCGCCCGGCCGAGCAGCCGGCCCACGCCGGCCACCGCCCCGATCGCGTCCTCCACGCCGGCGTCCGCCTCGATGTCTCCCGGCCCCACGGCGTGCGCGCCGAGGTGCAGCCATCGGCGCACCCGCTCGCGCGCCGTGCGGGCCGCCGCGGCGAGCCGCCCGGTGGCCCGCGCCACCCGCTCGGCGATCCGGCCCCGCAGGGCGGCGATCCGGCCCCGCAACCGGCTCCCGACGCCGGCGAGCTGCTCCTGCACGCCCGGCTCCGCCGCCAGCCGCTCGAGCAGGGGGGCGCGGGCCCCGGCGTACGGGGCGGCGGCGGCGCGCGCGAACTCCGCCAGCGCGGCGCGCAGGGGGGGCGCCAGCCGCTCCATGCCATCCGCCCCCGCCGCCAGGGCGTGGCGCAGCAGCTCGCCGGCCGCGCCGGGATCCTCGCCCTCGCGCTCCGCCGCGTCGAACCCGTACTCCACGGCGTCCACTGCGTCGCGCGCCGCCGCCGCGGCCTCATCAAGGGCGGCAGCGAGCGGCTCGGCCGCCGTGCGCAGGCGCTCCACCAGGAACGCGTCCCGCGCCTGCTCGGCCGCCTCGCGCGGGCGCAGCGTGCGGACGGGCGCGAACGGGTCCACCGGCCCGTCCGGAGCGGGGAGCGGGTGTACCTCCACCGACTCCGGGAGGGCGTGGTTCGCCGCGACCATCCGGTCGGCGACGCGGTCGGCCTCGGCCCGCACGATGGCGCCCGGCGGGGCCGTCTCCAGCCGGTCGAGAAGGTCTTCGCGCAGGGCGGCGCGCAGGGCGGTGTGCACCTCCTCCACGAGGTCCGGGTCCGGCCGCTCCGCCGCCTCCAGCCGCTCCGCGGCGCGCCGCAGCTCGCCGGCCGCCGCGCGCGCCGCGGTCAGCAGGGGCGACACGGCGCGCCCGGCCAGCGACGACACGTGGTCGGCCTCGATCGTGCCGATCACCTTCCAGTTCCGCAGCGCCGCCAGCTCGAGCGCGATCCGCCGCTCCGCCTCGCCGTGCCACGACCGCCACGCCGCCGCCACCCGCCCGGGGTCCCGCCCGCCGTGTCCCGCCGCCGCGGTGGCCCGGGCCCGCTCGCGGGCCGCGGCCCGCGGTCCCCGTGCCTTCTCGGGCAGGAGCCACGTGCCGGCGCGCGCGAGGTCCCGCCGCAGGGCGTCGCCCGCGGCGGCGGCGGCTTCCCGCGGCCCCCGCTCGGGCGCGCCCGCCGCCAGCGCGTCGCGCGCGGCCTGCAGCGCCGCCCCGAGGGCCCGTGCGGCCTCGCCCGCCGCCGCGAGTTCGTCGACCGGGCTCGGCCCGTCCCCGTCCGCGCCCTCCGCGGTCGCCGCCCTCCCGGCCGCCGGTTCCACGCCCAGCAGCTCGCCCGCGAGTCCGGCGGTGGCGGCAGCCTCCTCGCCGGTCCCGCCGTCCGGCGCCGGCGCGAGATCTTCCGGCACGCGGTCGGCCGGCGACTCCAGCCGTGCCTCGGCCCCCAGGGCGGCGGTGCGCCAGGCCGTCACGGCCGTCTCCAGTCGGGCCAGGGGAAGGGCGGCGGCCTGCCGAGATTCCTCGCGAAGGGGAGCGAGCGCGGCCGGCAGGCGGGCGCGCAGGTGGAAGTCGAGCAGCGCGCCGAGCGGCACCTCGCGGGTCCGCGCGCGTCCCGACGCGAGGCGGCGCCGGCCCCGGGCGAGGGTCTTCCGCGCCGCTCGCAGCGGCCCGTCGGCCGGCTCCGGGTCGAACACCTCGGGCGCCTCGGTCGCCTCCACGCGGGCCGGCAGGCCGCGGTCCAGTCCGGCGAGCCGGCCCAGCAGCTCCTCGAACGCCGCCTCCAGCGCCTCGCCGGGCGCCGCCTCGCGCAGCCGCCCGGCCAGCGGCTCGAGGACCTCCTGGTGAATCGCCAGCCGGCAGCGTTCGGCCGCCTCCCGGGCCGCCCGCCGGTCGGCCGGCGGCGGCCCGTCCGGCTCGAGGCCCGCGATGGCCCGGGCGTGCGCCGCGCAGGCGGCCTCCAGCGCCTCCTGCAGCGGCGCGGTGACCGAGGCGGCGATACGACTGCCCGCGGCATCGCAGGCCCGGTCCACCCGCTGGCCCACCGCGTCCGGGAGCCGGCGGAGCAAGGC
>JAVVDU010000042.1:10153-11790 GCA_032251515.1 Gemmatimonadota bacterium | reverse complement strand
CCCGGGAAAGTCGAGCCACGCCTGCGCCCCGTGCCACGGCGGCAGCAGGCCGGCCTCCCGGAACCCGGCCCGCGCCCGCTCCGTCACGTCGCTGGCGAACTGGAACTCGAAGCGGGCGTCCAGCACGTACGCCTTCACCTTCAGCCTGGTGACGAACGTGGTGTGGAACTCCTCCTTCACCAGCACGACGATGGGCTTCTTCAGGTAGATGTACTTCGAGGTGGCGGCGGCCTCGTGGGCGATGCGCTTGGCCCGCGCCTCGTCGGCCCAGCCTGGCAGGAACAGCTCGACCACCACCTGGCAGTCGAGCGCCCCCGTGTTCGCGTTCGAGACCTGCGACTCCACGATCCGCGCGTTCGGCACGGACACGGTGGAGTCGTCCGGCGTGGTGATGCGCGTGGAGCGCAGGCCGATCGACACGACCTCTCCGTACGTCTCCCCGATCTCCACCTTGTCGCCCACCTGGAACGGCTGGTCGAGGATGATGACCAGCCCGCCGAAGATGTTCTTGAGGATGTCCTGCGCCGCGAAGCCCACCGCCACGCCGGCCGCCGCGCCCGCCGCGATCAGCTCCTCGCGCCCAAGGTCGAACACGACGCGCACCACGAACACGATGGCGATCGTCCACAGGACGACCCGCAGGATCGGGGCGAGTCGCTTGAAGAACAGGCGGCGCTCGGCGCTGCGCTCGGCCAGCCGGTCGAGCAGCCACACGAGGCCGCTGACCGCCATCTGCGTGAGGACGAGGAGGAGGATCGCGGCGAGGATGCGCAGCGTGAGGTTCTGGAGCCGCTGCCCGGCCTGCTCGAGCGCGCCCGATTCCTGGCCGCCGGTCGCCGTCTGCTGCTGCCCGCCGGCCGCGTCCTGCTCCCCGCCCCCGATCGCCTCGCGCAGCGCCTGCGCCGTGGCCCCGACCGCGCCGGTCGCGGAGCCGGCCGCTTCCGCGCCGCCCGGTTCAGCGGCGGGCGCCGTCGCCGGCGCCGCCGTCCCGCTCGCGCTCTCCGCTCCGGCCCCGCCCGGGCCGCCGGGCTGACTGCACGCCGCGACGACCAGCGGCAGGAGCAGCAGCACCGCCGCGACCGTTCCCGTCGCGGCGCGGGCGGAGCGGAATCGCGGGCTGGATCTCGCAGGCATAGCTTTCCCGGGAACGCGAGGCGCGGAGCCGGGCGCGGCGCGCCGCCCCGACTGATGCCGCCAGATTAGCGCGGTCGCCCCCGCCTCCGCCACCGAGGGCCGGCGCCCATGGACCTGACTCGTTTCACCTCGATCGCCCGTCCCGTGGACCCGGCCTGGCCGACGAACCGCGCCATCGCGGCGCTCGCGGCCCTGGCGGCGGCCGGCACGGCGGCGGTGGTCCTGCTGGCGGGGCGCGGCGATGCCGGGGCCGCGGCGGCACTCGGCGAGGGGCTGGTGGCCGGCGTGTCGGTCTTCCTCGCCTGGGCGCTGGCCCGCGAGCTCGATCCGGATCGCGACCTCGCGGCGTTCGCGGCGGCGCTGCTCGGCCTGGTGGCCGTGTCGGGCCTCGGGACGCCCCGGTTCGCCGCCGTCTTCCTCGTCCTGCTGGCCCTGCGGGTGGTGAACCGGACGGTCGGGCCGCCGGCGCGGACCGGGGACACGCTCGCGATCCTGGCGCTCGC
>JAVVDU010000042.1:8499-10053 GCA_032251515.1 Gemmatimonadota bacterium | reverse complement strand
CCGCTACTTCTCGATCGGCGCGCCCACGAGGTTGCCCCACTCCGTCCACGAGCCGTCGTAGTTCCGCACGTTCGGAAACCCGAGCAGGTGGGTGAGCACGAACCAGGTGTGGCTGGAGCGTTCGCCGATCCGGCAGTAGGCCACCACCTCGCGGCCCGGGTCGAGGCCGAGCTCCTCGAGGTAGATCTGCTTCAGCTCCTCGACGGGACGGAAGCTGCCGTCGTCGTTGGCGGCCCGCTTCCAGGGCACGCTGCGGGCGCCGGGGATGTGGCCGCCGCGCAGCGCCCCCTCCTGCGGGTAGTCCGGCATGTGGAGCAGCTCGCCGCTGTACTCCTGGGGCGAGCGAACGTCGATCAGCGCCTTGCCGGCCCGCACGTGCGCCATCACGTCGTCGCGGAACGCGCGGATCGGCCCGTCGTTCCGCTCCACCACCGGGTACTCGGTGCGGGGACGCTCCGGCACGTCGGTGGTCAGCGGCCGGTCCTCGGCCAACCACTTCGAGCGGCCGCCGTCCATCAGCTTCATCGACGGGTGCCCGAACAGCGTGAACACCCACAGCGCGTAGGCGGCCCACCAGTTCGAGTTGTCGCCGTAGAACACGACCGTGTGGTCGCGCGAGATTCCCTTGCGCGACATCAGCTCCGCGAAGCCCTCGCCGCGCAGGTAGTCCCGGACCACCGGGTCGTTGAGGTCCATGTGCCAGTCGATCTTGACCGCCCCGGGGACGTGGCCGGTGTCGTACAGCAGGACGTCCTCGTCCGACTCGACGATCACGATGGACGAGTCGTCCAGGTGCGCCTGCACCCAGTCGGTCGACACCAGCACGTCCGGGTTCGCGTAGCGCCGGATCTTCTCGCCCGGCCCCGGGTCTCCGCTCATCGTTCCCTTCCTTCCGCATCGGTCGCGCGTCGCCGCGTTGCCGCGGCCTTCCTTCCGTCCCATCGTAACCGGAAACGACGAGGACTTGAACCCCGACGGAGAGATACTGCCGTGCCCCTGCCCGACCGGCTGCAGGAGATCGTGGACCAGTTCGCCGCCGCCCCGCGCGAGCTGCGCGTCCAGGCCCTGCTCGGCTTCGCGAACCGGGTGCCGCCCCTGCCGGAGCGCTACGCGAACGACCGGGGGCTGCTCGAACAGGTGCACGAGTGCCAGACGCCGTTCTTCCTCGCGGCGGAGGTGGACGGCGACGGCGCGGTGCACGTGTGGTTCGACTGCCCGCCGGAGACGCCCACGGTGCGCGGCTTCGCCGGGATCCTGCGCGAGGGCCTGGAGGGCGAGACGGCCGACGCGGTGCTCGCGGTGCCGCCCGACTTCTACCGCGGCATGGGGCTGGGAGAGGTCGTCTCGGCCCTGCGGCTCCGCGGCATGGGTGCGATCCTCGCGCGGCTGAAGCGGCAGGTGGAGGCGCGCCGGGACGACGGCGCCGGCGGTCCCCGATCCGAGGAGACGGAGACGTGAAGACGGCATTGAAGTGGACGCTCGGGGGCCTCGCGGCGGCGCTGGTCGTCGCGCAGTTCGTCCCCGTGGACCGCGCGAACCCGCCGGTCACCGGCA
>JAVVDU010000042.1:7106-8399 GCA_032251515.1 Gemmatimonadota bacterium | reverse complement strand
CGCGGTCGCCGACGGAAGGCCGGCGCCCTAGATTCCCGCCCTTCCAGTGCGCTGCGCCGGCCGCTCCGGCGGGGCGCGACGGTCCATGAGTCGGGGCCGCGGCCGGTCCGGATCGCCGTACGACGAGACAAGAGGAAGCCCATGCACACGCTCGCCGGAACGCTGCCCGGCCCGGCAGGGACCGGGGCGGTCTCGAAGCGCGGGATCTGGCTCATCGGCCCGTTCTACGATCTCGCCTTCATCACGCTCTCCGCGGCGCTCGCCGTCATGCCCCACATCAGCCACGCGCTGGCCGGGCGCAGCACGATCTTCGTGGACCTGCTCGTGACCATGGCGATCGGAGGGCCGCACCTGTTCGCCACCTACACGATGACGGTGATGGAGCCGGACTTCCGGGCTCGCTACCCACGCTACACGCGCGGGGCGCTCCTGCTGCCGCTCATCATCGTGTCGCTGGCGATCTGGAACCTGACCCTCCTGGTGACGATCTTCTTCTTCTGGGCCTCGGTGCACGTGATCCACCAGGCGGCGTTCGTGGCGGACAGCTACCGCATGAAGTCGCCCTTCGGGTGGAACTGGACGGGCCGGGTGATCGACTACGGGCTCCTGCTCACCTCCCTGTACCCGATCGCCTCGGGCAAGCTGATCCACAGCGAGTTCGAGACGGGCGGGCGGGTCCTCCTGTTCCCGGACTTCCTGCGGGTGGAGTGGATCCCGACCGCGGTGTGGGTGGTGTTCCTCACCTTCGCCGCCGCCTTCGTGGTGAAGACGTTCCTCGAATGGCGGGCAGGACGCCTGCACGGGCCGAAGACGCTGCACCTGGTGATCGCGGCGGGGCTGTTCGCGTGGACGCCCACGCTCGACAACCTGGACGTGGCGTTCCAGGGGCTGAACGTGTGGCACTCCTTCCAGTACCTGGCGATCGTCCTGTACCTGAACCGCCTGCGCGGGGAGCGCGGCTTCATCGGGTCGGATGTCGTGAAGAAGGTCTCGTCGCGCGGCTGGAAGCTGTACGGCCTCTGCCTCGCCTTCACGGTCGGGGCGGGCGTGCTGTTCCTGTCGGTGCTCGCGCTGGTGGTGAAGCTGGGCGCGTTCCAGAGCGGGCACGCCATGGGCTCGTTGTTCCACGGGCAGATCATGTCCGACCAGCACTACTTCGCGTTCTACAGCGTGGTGCTGAGCTTCCTGCTCGTCCACTACTACTTCGACCACTTCATCTTCCTGGGGACCGACAAGAAGATCACCCCGGGATTCGATCCGCTGGAGTCGCAGGCCGCCTGAGGGCGGGCCCGG
>JAVVDU010000042.1:0-7006 GCA_032251515.1 Gemmatimonadota bacterium | reverse complement strand
ATCGGCATTCGCGAGGCGGCCGTGCTGGCCGCCCTGGTCCTGGCGACCGTGACGGCGGCGGGGTGCCGCGTGCAGCCCGAGGAGCGCGGCGAGGCGGAGGCGCGCGCCCGCGAGACGGGCTGGCGCGGCATCGTGCTGCCCGACGCGCCGCCGCGCCCGGCCTTCACGCTGACCGACACCCACGGCCGTCCGTACGACTTCGCGGCCGAGACGGCCGGCTACGCCACCTTCCTGTTCTTCGGCTACACGTCCTGTCCGGACGTCTGCCCGGTCCACCTCGCGGGCCTGGCCGCGGCGCGCCGGGAGCTCGACACGGCCACCCGCCGGGGCATGAAGGTCGTGTTCGTGTCGGTGGACCCGGAGCGCGACACGCCGGAGCGGATCCGCGCCTGGCTCGACCAGTTCGACTCGGACTTCGTGGGCCTGCGGGGGACGAAGGCCGAAGTGGACTCCATCCAGTTGTCGCTCGGCCTGCCGCCGTCGGTGTACGAGCCGCCCGACGACAGCGGCTTCTACATCGTCGGCCACGCGTCGCAGGTCATCGGCTTCGCGCCCGACGGGTCGCTTCGCGTCCTGTATCCGTTCGGGACGAGACAGGCGGACTGGAAGCACGACATCCCGAAGCTCGTCCGCCTCGCGGGCGGGGACTGAGCCGGGAGGCGGGATGGGCGCGGGCGGGCTGCAGTGGTGGTGCTCGGCGCAGGGCGTGCCGTGGACGTGGGAGTGGCGGCCCTATCCCGGCGTCTGGCTGTTCGTGCTGGCGCTGGCGGCCGTCTACGTCTTCGGCGTGCGGTGGACCGCCGCCGGCCGCGGCGGCTTCGGCGCGGCCGGACTGCTCGTTCTGTGGGCCGCCCTCGACTGGCCGATCGGCGCCCTGGGCGGCGGCTACCTGGCCTCGGTCCACATGCTCCAGTTCCTGCTCATCGCGCTCGTCGCGCCCGTCCTGCTGCTGCTCGGCGTGCCGGCGGCGGCGTGGCGCCGGCTGGCCGAGTGGCGGGGCCTGCCGGCGCTCCGCCTCCTCACCCACCCGCTCGTCACGCTGGCCGCGTTCCAGGCGGTGGTGATCTGGACGCACCTCCCCGCCGTGGTGGACACGTGGATGGCCACGCAGGCCGGGTCCTTCGCCCTCGACGCGGCATGGCTGGTGGGCGGGCTCGTCTTCTGGTGGCCGGTGGTGGCCCCCGTGCCGGAGCGCCGCCGCTTCCCGGCGCCCCTGAAGATGGCCTACCTGTTCCTGGCCACGGTGCTGAACACGATGCCTTACGCCTTCCTCACGTTCGGCGAGACGCCGTACTACGGGATCTACGAGCTGGCGCCGCCGGTGGCGGGGATCCCGGCGCGGCAGGACCAGCAGGTGGCGGGGCTGCTGATGAAGGTGGGGGGCGGCGCGATCCTGTGGACCGCGATCACGGTCGTGTGGTTCCGCTGGTACCGCCGGGACGACGCCGCGGGCGACCGCCCGGCGGCCCCGCCCCTCGCCGCGGGCTGAGGGGGCGCTCCCGTGTCCGTCCTGTACCTCGTCGTCGGCGGAATCCTCCTGTGGGGCGGCGCCGAGCTGTTCGTGCGCTGCTCGGCCGCCCTCGCCCTGCGTATGGGCCTCACGCCGCTGGCCGTGGGGCTGACCGTCGTCGCGTTCGGCACGAGCACCCCGGAGCTGGGCGTGAGCCTCGAGGCCACGCTCGCGGGGCTGGGCGAGGTGGCCACCGGCAACGTCGTGGGCTCGAACATCGCGAACGTCGCCCTGATCCTCGGTCTCGCCGCGCTGATCCGGCCGTTCGACGTGCGGGGGCAGCTCGTGCGCGTGGACGTGCCGATCGTGGTGGGCGCGTCGGTGGTCGTGGCGTTCCTGTTCCGCGACGGCACCCTGGGCCGCGCGGCGGGCGTCCTGCTGCTCGCGGCCCTGGCCGGCTACGTCGCCTGGCAGCTCCGCAAGGTCCGCCTCGTGCCCGAGGATGCCGCTCCCACGCACGTCGGAGAGAAGGCCGCCACCCGTCCGCTGCCGCTCGTCTCCTTTCTCGCACTGGTCGGGCTGGGCGTGCTGGCGCTCGGCGCCCACGCCCTGGTGACCGGCGCCGCGCACCTCGCGGCGGGCCTCGGGGTGAGCCCGGCCGTGATCGGCCTGACGGTCGTCGCCGTGGGCACGAGTCTGCCCGAGCTGGCGACCTCGGTGGTGGCCGCGTCGCGCGGCGAGGGAGACATCGCGGTCGGCAACGTGGTCGGTTCGAACACGTTCAACCTGCTGGGCATCCTCGGCGTGTGCGCCGTCGCGCGGCCCGTGTCCCGGGGAGACGTGGGGCCGGCCGACTTCGGGGTGATGATCGCGCTGTCCCTGGTCATGATGCTGTTCATGCGGACCGGCTGCCGGCTGAGTCGGCGCGAGGGCGCGCTGCTGCTCGCCGCGTACGCCGGCTACCTGTGGTGGCTGGTGACCTGAAACCTCCCGTCCCGGCGGGAAGGAGAGCACCCATGCCGTCCGAGAAGATCCGCTTTCCCGGCTCCGAGGGGGCCCGGCTCGCCGCGCGCCTCGACCGGCCCGAGGGCGGGGAGGTCGCGTGGGCCCTGTTCGCCCACTGCTTCACCTGCTCCAAGGACCTGAAGGCCGTCGTGAACATCTCCGCGGCGCTGAACGCCGAGGGGATCGCCGTGATGCGGTTCGACTTCACGGGGCTGGGCGAGAGCGAGGGGGAGTTCGGCGACACGAGCTTCGTCTCGAACGTGGAGGACCTCGTCGCCGCCGCCCGCTTCCTCGAGTCCGAGCACGCGGCCCCCAGGATCCTCGTCGGGCACTCGCTGGGCGGGGCGGCGGCGCTGCAGGCGGCCGACCACGTGCCGTCTGCCGTGGCCGTCGCGACGATCGGGGCGCCGGCCGATCCGGCCCACGTGGCGCACCTGCTGTCGGGGGCGGAGGACGAGATCCGGGAGCAGGGCTCGGCGGAGGTCACGCTCGCCGGCCGGACCTTCCGCATCGGACGCAAGTTCCTCGACGACCTGGAGGGGACGCGCCAGGAGGAGCGGATCCGCTCCCTGGACCGGGCCCTGATCCTGTTCCACAGTCCTGCGGACCGGACGGTGGGGATCGAGAACGCCGCCCGCATCTACCAGGCGGCGAAGCACCCCAAGAGCTTCATCTCGCTGGACGACGCGGACCACCTGCTGCTCGATCCCTCCGATGCCCGCTACGTGGGCGAGGTCCTGGCCGCGTGGGCGCGCAAGTACCTGCCGGAATGCCGGGTGGACGCCGCCGGCGCGGGCCGGGCGGCCGGTCAGTCGGGTCAGCCGGGTCAGCCGGCGGGCCGCGCCTCGTAGCCGGCGTCCGTCACCACGGCGGCGAGGGCCGCGGCGTCGAGCCCCTCGCCCTCCACCACGGCGCGGCCCGGGTCGAGCGACACCTCGGCCGCGCGCACGCCCTCCACGCCCTCGAGGGCCTTCTTCACGCGGCCCGTGCAGTGGTCGCAGCTCATTCCCTCGACGGCCAGCTCGATGCGCTCGTTCACGTGCCCTCCTCCTGCAGGAGTCTGCGGATCTGGTGCGCGGACAGCAGGCGGCCGGTCGAGCGGATCGTCCCGTCGACGGCCAGGCCCGGCGTGCTCAGGACGCCGGCCGCCGCGATCGCCTGCACGTCCGACACCTTCTCGATCTCGACGTCGAAGCCGAGTTCCGCGGCGGCCTCCGCCGCGTTCGCCTCGAGCATGCGGCACTTCGTGCAGCCCGGGCCGTAGATCTGGATCTTCATACAACCTCCTCGGGAAATCGGGTCCGGCCCGCCCCGGTCAGGCGAGCCATCCGTACAGCAGGCCCGCCGCGGTCGCCGCCGCCGCGACGACCGCGACGAACACCAGCGTCTTCTTCCAGCCGAGCACGCTGCGGATCACGAGAATCGAAGGAAGGGACAGCGCCGGGCCGGCGAGCAGCAGGGCGAGCGCCGGGCCGTCGCCCATCCCCGCGCCGAGCAGGCCCTGCAGGATCGGCACCTCGGTCAGGGTGGCGAAGTACATCAGCGTGCCGGCCACCGAAGCGAGCGCGGTGGGAAGCGCCCCTTCGCCGCCGAGCGCGGCGGCCACCCACTCCGAGGGGACGAGCCCCTCGTGCCCGGGCCGCCCGAGCAGGAATCCCGCCACGAGGATCCCGGCGAGCAGCAGCGGCATGATGAGCCGGGCGAAGCTCCACGAGGAGAGGAACCACTCGCCCAGCTCCCCCTCGTCGCGCGAGGCGAACCACGAAAGGCCGGCCACGGCCGCCACGAAGGGCAGCTCGGGCCGTCCCCCGGCGGCGAGCGCGACGGCCGCCGTGATCCCCGCCACCGCGGCGAGGTGCCGCGGCGCGAGACCGAAGCGGGCGACGAGCACGAGGCCGAGCGCGAGGCCGAAGCCCGCCGTGATCCACCACTTCGCCGCGTGGATGGCGGCCCAGGCACCGCCGGGGCCCGCCGGGGCGCCCCAGGTGGCGGCCACGAGGATGCCCACCAGCGAGACGAGCAGCAGGACGACGGGTAGCGCGGAGGCTCCGTCCTCCTCCGGCCCCTCGGCCGCCAGCGCGGCCGTCCGCCGGGTCTCGTCCCGGCGGAACGCGGCCGCCATGACGAGGCCGATGACGACGGCGAATCCCACGGCGGCCACGGCGCGGGCCAGCCCCAGCTCGAGGCCGAGGACGCGGGCCGTGAGCACGATCGCCATCACGTTGATCGCCGGCCCGGAGTACAGGAACGCGGCGGCGGGGCCGAGTCCGGCGCCCGCCGCGTAGATGCCGGTGAACAGGGGCAGGACGGTGCACGAGCACACGGCCAGCAGCGTGCCGGACACGGCGGCGGTCCCGTAGGCGACCGCGCGCGGCGCCGCGGGGCCCATCAGCCGCAGGACGGCGCCCCGGCGGACGAAGGTGGCGATCGCGCCCGCGATGAAGAAGGCCGGGACGAGGCAGAACAGCACGTGCTCGCGGGCGTACTCGCGCGTCAGGCCGAGCGCCTCGCCGACGGCCGCGTCCAGCCGGGCCGACTCGAACGGCACGAAGTAGAAGGCCGTGAACACGGCCACGCCCAGGAGGAGCGCCTTCCACTCGCCGGGCGGCAGCACGCTGCGCGCCGGCCGGCGGGAGGGCTTTCGGGCCGCCGGGGGAGCGGGGGCGGGGGCGGGCCGGGCCGTGGCCGTGGACATCCGCTCAGGCCTCCTCTCCGTCCGCCGCGCCGCCCGCCCCGCCGGGCCCCGCGTCCCCGGCGCCGGGCGCCGGCGCCAGCAGGAACCCGAGCTTCCGGCGCAGCTCGTCGCGCACCGCGCGGAACGCGGCGAGCCCCTCCTCCGGGTCCGCCCGGCCCGCCGGGTCGGGGTGCGGCCAGTGGGCCCGCGCCGCGCCGCCCAGCCACACGGGACAGACCTCCTCGGCGCACAGGGTGACCACCGCGTCCACGGGGGGCGCCTCCCCCCGCTCCACCGCGGCGGCCACGTCTTCGATCCCTTTCGAGCGGTGGCCCGAGGCGTCGATCCCGATCTCCCCCAGGACCCGCACGGCGAGCGGGTTCACGCCGCCGGGCGCCGAGCCGGCCGACGAGATCCGCATCCCGTCGGGGGCCAGCGAGCGGGCGATCCCCTCGGCCATCTGGCTGCGGGCCGAGTTCGCGACGCACAGGAAGAGGAGGTGCCGGGGCGCCAGGGCGCGCAGCAGCCGCGCTTCCACGAGCCAGCGGGGCGGCACGCCGGCGCCGCCCTCGTAGCGGCGGCAGGCCATCGCGCCAGGCCCGGTGTCGGGGCCCTCCAGGTCCTCCCCGGCGATCCGCACCGTGGGCGACCCCGGGAAGCCGAGCCGGACGGCCTCCTCCGCGTCCTCCACCACCGTGCGGGCGATCTCCGCCCCCGGCGCCAGGCGCCCCGCGACCTCGTGGAGCAGCTCCTCCGTCGGGCCGGCGTTCGGGCAGCCGGGCTCCACCAGCAGTTCGATGCGCACGCTCACGTCCGTGCCTCCTCTCCCGCGATGCCGCCCGGCACCGCGCAGTTCCGGATGCCCCCGAGCCGCGCCGCGTCGCCGGGGAAGAAGCGGCGGCGCCAGCGCAGGGCCACGCCGACCAGCCCGATCAGCACGGGCACCTCGACGAGCGGCCCGATCACCGCGGCGAACGCGGCCCCGTGCGCCATCCCGAACGTGCCGATCGCCACCGCGATCGCCAGCTCGAAGTTGTTGGAGGCCGCCGTGAACGAGAGCGTCGTGGTCTGCGCGTAGTCCGCGCCGGCCCGCCGGCTCATGAAGAAGGTGATCGTGAACATGGTGACGAAGTAGATCAGCAGGGGCACCGCCACCCGCACCACCGACAGCGGCCGCGCCACGATCGCCTCGCCCTGGATCGAGAACATCACGACGATCGTGAACAGCAGGGCGAGCAGGGTGACCGGGCTGATCCGCGGGATGAACGTGCCGTGATACCACTCCTTGCCGCGCGCCCGCACGAGCAGCAGGCGCGTCAGCATGCCCGCCAGGAAGGGGATGCCCAGGTAGATGAACACGCTGCGGGCGATCTCGCCCATCGTGACGTCGACGACCGCGCCCTCGAGGCCCAGCCAGCGCGGCACGACCGTCACGAAGACCCACGCGTACAGACTGTAGAACAGGACCTGGAAGATCGAGTTGAAGGCCACGAGCCCGGCGGCGTACTCCGCGTCGCCCTCCGCCAGGTCGTTCCACACGATCACCATCGCGATGCAGCGGGCCAGCCCGATGAGGATCAGCCCCACCATCAGCTCGGGCGCGTCGCGCAGGAACAGCACCGCGAGCCCGAACATCAGGAGCGGCCCGATCACCCAGTTCTGCACGAGCGACAGGCCGAGCACCTTCCCGTCGCGGAAGACGTCGCCCAGCTCCTCGTAGCGGACCTTGGCGAGCGGCGGGTACATCATGAGGATGAGCCCGATCGCGATGGGGATCGACGTCGTGCCGATCTGCGTCGCCTCGTTCAGCGCCTCGACCGGGGCGCGCCACAGGTACCCGATCCCGATCCCCGCCGCCATGGCGAGGAAGATCCACA
>JAVVDU010000041.1:16342-19876 GCA_032251515.1 Gemmatimonadota bacterium | reverse complement strand
CGCGGCTGATGGGGCTCCTGCTCGCGGCCGTGGCCGTGGAGTACATCGCCACGGGGCTCGCCGGCCTGTTCCCCGCCCTGGCGGGCTGACCCGCCCGCGGCGCCATCCCCGCCCGCCGTCACGTCTCCGGGCCGGCCCGTGCCGTCACGGCGCGCCGGACGGCAGCGACGCCCTCCAGGAGCAGCCACAGCTCGAGCACGAAGATCGCGCCTCCCACGACGAGCAGGAGCGTCTGCCGCTCGCGCAGGTAGGCTCCGAGGTTCAGCACCATGGCCCAGCTCGTCATCGCGAGCACGAAGGCCATCGGGACGAGCGTCGGCCAGGCGGGGCGCCGCAGCCGCAGCAGGAACAGGCTCACGATCAGGAGGCTGAGGCCCGCGAGGAGCTGGTTGGTGGTCCCGAACAGGGGCCACAGGCGCATCCCTCCGGCGCCGCGATCCAGTCCCAGGGCGAGCAGCGCGCAGCTCGTGACGGCGACGGCCGTGGCCAGCCAGCGGTTCTGCAGCGGCCGGATCCGGTACTCCGCTCCCAGCTCCGCGATGATGTAGCGCTGCAGTCGGATGCTCGTGTCCAGCGTCGTAGCGGCGAAGCTGATCACCACCACGGCGGCGAAGATCGTGGCCACGGCGTGCGGGATCCCGATTCCCTCCGCGAGCATCCCGACGCCGTTCACGAACGCGTCCGTGGCCCCGCGCGACGCCGAGGCCCACGAGCCGTAGTGCGCGTGCCAGCCGTCGACGCCGGCGTAGACGGCGAAGCCCGCGGTGGTGGCGAGGATCGACGTGAGGGCCAGGGCCCCCTCCCCCACCGTCCCCCCGTACCCGACGTAGCGGGCATCCGTCTCGCGGTCGAGCTGCTTGGACGAGGTCCCCGAGGCGACGAGCCCGTGGAAGCCGCTGATCGCCCCGCACGCGATGGTGATGAACAGCAGCGGGAACCACGATGGAGCGTCGGCCGGCAGGGCGAGGTTCACCGCGGGCGCCGCCACGGGCGGATCGGTCACCAGGACGGCGAGCGAGATGAGACCCAGCGCCACGAACAGCTGGTGTCCGTTCACGTAGTCGCGCGGCTGCAGGAGGAGCCAGACGGGCAGCACGCTCGCCACGAACGTGTAGGCGAACAGGATCACGATCCAGCCGATCCGCCGGCCGTCCGCGGCCGCGGCCGCGGCGGCGGCGGACGGGTCGCCTGCGGCCGCGGCGAGCTGCGCGGCGGTGGGGGAGAACCCGAACAGGTCGGGCAGCGTGAATGGGGCGTACTGCCCGAGCCAGATGAGCAGGTAGAGGACCACGAGCGCGCCCAGCGATGGCCCGAGGATGCCCGCCCGCGTGCGGTAGATCAGCGTTCCCACGACCAGCGCGACCGCCAGCGAGCCCCACACGGGAAGGACCGCGCCGGGGTTCGCCATGAACAGGTTCGCGATGATGACGGCGAACACGGCATTCACCATCAGGAGCAGGAAGAAGATGAGAAGCAGGAACAGCACGCGGGCCCGGTCCCCCACGATGTCCCGCGTGAGCGTCCCGATGCTGTTGCCGCGGTGGCGGGTCGAGATCCACAGGGTCCCGAAGTCGTGCACCGCCCCGGCGAAGATCGTCCCCAGCACGACCCACAGGAAGGCGGGCAGCCAGCCCCAGATCACGGCGATGGCCGGGCCGACGATGGGCGCCGCGCCGGCCACCGAGGTGAAGTGGTGCCCGAACAGCACGTGCCGGTTCGTGGGCACGAAGTCCACGCCGTCCTCGAAGGCGTGCGCCGGGGTGCGGAACCCGGGGTCGAGCCGGTAGATCCGGCGGGCCAGGAAGCGGGAGTAGAAACGGTAGCCGAGCGCGAAGGCGCCGGCACCCAGGACGAGGAGGAGGGTGGCGCTCACGGCCGCCTCCCCGCCGGTGCGCCGCGGCCGGCCAGCAGCTCGGCGGCCACCCCACGCAGCGCGTCCACGCCCACCACGCCCGCCTCGCGCCACGACAGCTCCCAGCGCGGCAGCCCGCCGAGGCTCCGTTCGATCTCCGCCCGTACCGCCGCCTCCCGCGCGGCGCCCGGCCCGTCGCCCCGCCCGCTGCCGCCGCCCGCCCGGTTCACGATGGCGCCGAGCAGGGGAATCCCGTGGCGGCGCAGCGCCTCCACCGCCCGGACCGTCTCGCGCAGGGGAAGCTCCTCGGGGGTGAGGACGAACAGGAAGCCCGTCTCGGCCGGATCCGTGATTCTCCGCCGGGCCGCCTCGAACCGCGCCTGACGCCGCTCCAGCGCCTCCAGCACGGGATCGGCCGCCTCGGCCGCGTCCGCTTCCGCCGCGTCCGCCCCGTCGCCGCTGGCCGTGGACCCCGCCACCCGCCGCCACATCCGGCCCAGGGCGCCCACCTGCCGCCGCCGGCCTGCGAGCCCCCGCACCCATGCCCCCATCCGCTCCGGCAGGCCGAGCAGGTGCAGGGTCTGGCCCGTGGGGGCCGTGTCGAACACGAGGCGGTCCCAGGGCGCCCCCTCCGCGGCGAGCAGCCGGGCGAAGCGCTCGAACAGCGCCGCCTCGGCGGCGCCCGGCGAGAGCCGCGCGGCGTCGATCTGCCGCTCCACCTCCGCCACGAGGCGCGGCGGCACGGTCTCCTCGAGGTTCCGCTTCACCTCCGCGATGTAGCGGTCCGCCTCCCGCTCCGGGTCCAGCTCCACGGCGTCGAGCCCCGGCCGCACGGGCCGCGGGTCCGGGCCGAGCTCCGCCTGGAGGATGTCCCCGGTGGAGTGCGCGGGATCCGTGGAGACGAGCAGGGTGCGCAGCCCTCGTCCGGCCGACGCGACGGCGAGCGCCGACGCGACGGTGGTCTTCCCCACCCCGCCCTTGCCCCCCACGAACAGCACGGGCCGGCTCAGCAGCACCGGAATCCCCCCTCGGGCGGGCGCTCGAGGCCGATGCGCCGGTGCCAGTCGTGGAAGCCGTCGATCAGCTCGGGCAGCATCTCCAGCGTGTAGAAGGAGACGGGGTCGGGCACGCCGAGCAGCTCCGAGGCGCCGAGCAGCGTGAACAGGTCGCGCCGGCGCAGGTACTCGCGCTGCACGAGCGAGCGGTAGGGAGCGGTGTAGACGCCCTCGTAGATCTCCCGCGCCGAGACGAGCCGGCAGCGGAGCGCCGCGAGGAAGTCCGCCGCCCTCACGGCCGCGGGCCGCCCGCGGGCTCGGCGTCCGCCGATCCGCCGTCCGCTGGCCCGCCGTCCGGGGCATCGCCGGCGTCTTCCCCGTCGCCCCGGCCGGCCAGCCACGGGATCAGGCGGCGTGCGGCGTCGGCCCGGTGGCTGAGCTCCGCCTTCCGCGCGGACGGCAGCTCCCCGAACGTGCATCCGAGCCCCTCCACCTCGAACAGCGGGTCGTAGCCGAACCCGTTGCCGCCCCGCCCCCGCTCCGCGATGCGGCCCGCCACGTGGCCCGCCACGAGCACCGTGCGCGCGTTCTCCACCAGGGCGAGCACGCAGGCGTAGCGGGCGCCGCGCCGGCCGGCCGGCACGCCCGCGAGGCGCTCGAGCAGCCAGGCGTTGTTCGCCTCGTCCT
>JAVVDU010000041.1:0-16242 GCA_032251515.1 Gemmatimonadota bacterium | reverse complement strand
CCGGCCGGCACGCCCGCGAGGCGCTCGAGCAGCCAGGCGTTGTTCGCCTCGTCCTCCGGACGCCCGCCTCGAAACGACTCCGGCGCGAAGCGGCGGGAGTGGACCCCGGGACCGCCGTCGAGGGCGTCGACGCACAGGCCCGAGTCGTCGGCGAGCGTCGGCAGGCCCGTCCGGTCACGGTAGTGGCGGGCCTTGGCGAGCGCGTTGCCCGAGAAGGAGTCGTGCACCTCCAGCGCATCCTCGGCCGGGTCGGCCGGCACCCCCGCGTCGTCCAGCGACACGAGATCCACCGCGCAGGGCGCCAGCAGCCCCTGGATCTCCTGCAGCTTGTGCCGGTTCCGCGTCGCGAGCAGCAGCTTGGCGGCCATCGGGCTCCGCAGGGTTCAGTTCGGGTCCCAGAGCGCCTCGTCCGTCAGCCCCTCGACGAGCCGGGGGTGGGCCTTGAGCAGATAGCCCCCCATCACCACGGCCGCCAGGAGGTTTCCGGCGAACACCGACCACCAGGCGAGCTCCCGCAGCAGCCAGGTCCCGAGCATCGTGGTGAGGAATACGACGAACGTCCAGTAGATCACGAACAGCATCACGAAAGCGAACAGGAGCGGCGGGAACTGCTCGATCCGGACGACCAGGGCGGCGGAGATCACGCCCAGCAGCACGAACGCCGTCACGTGGAGGAGCGAGTAGGCGAGGACGGTCGTCGCCGACAGCGTGACGTGGGACGCGGCGTCCACGCCGTACAGCAGCACGGAGCCGAGGGCGGCGGGCGTGAACAGCGGGCGCCCCGCCACGCTGTCCACCACGAGGAACCACACGGCCACGGCCGCGGCCCCGAGCAGGCCCACGAGAACCCCTTCCCGGAGCACGTCCGTCCCGTCCAGCGACACGGACGGCTTCCACTTGCGGCGCGCTTCCGACCGGCGCAGCCAGCCCACGATCACGATCCCGGCGATCATGTTGCCGGCGAAGATGAGCGGCCAGGCCGGCGCGGTGAGGATCTCGGAGCCCACGAGCGCCAGGGCCGGATAGAAGATCAGCGAGCAGAAGAACAGTCCGGCGGTGGCTCCGAGCAGGGGGCTGCGCGGGATCCCCGTCACGTCGAAGCCGATCGCGGCGAGGATTCCGAGGAGCGTGAACACGGCGAAGTGGAGGACCGTGTAGATCCCGATCGCGACGGGTCCGGGGGCGGCGGAGCCGGTCTCGAGGAAGGAATCGGCCAGGAAGTGGACGGTGCCCAGCGGCTCTCCCCGCGCCAGGTCGGCGAAGAAGAACAGCACCACGATCGCGGACGCGGCGAGGATCCCTCCCACCGCTCCCGCGGTGACGCAGCTGCGGGCAATCCGCATTCCGTCCTCCAGTCTCGGGTCTCGTGCCGGGAGCGCCGGTCGGCGGCTCCCCTTATCGAACCGCCCGGCGGTCTCCGGTGTGCCCGGCGCCGCTCACTCGACCGCCGCGACCGCGGGCGGCGCCGCGGCCGCCTCCTCCGCTCCATCGGCTCCCGGGTCGAGGCTGAGGGCGAGGAGCAGCAGGGGCAGGTACGCGAGCGACACGCGGAACAGGGTGCGTGCCGTCGCCCGGTCCGTCCGGCGCCGGAACCGCAGCGCGGCGGCCACGTAGGCGGCGCCGAGCGCCACGGCCGCCAGCCCGTACCCGGGCCCCGAGAGCCCGAGCAGGGCCGTGAGCAGGCTCGCCGGCAGGAGCGCCAGCGCGTAGAGCACCGCCTGCGCGGCCGTCTGCCCGGCCTCCGGCTCCGTGACGCCGAGCATCCGCAACCCGCCCCGCGCGTAGTCGTCGCGGAACAGCCACGCGAGCGCCAGGAAGTGCGGGAGCTGCCAGAAGAAAAGGATGCCGAACAGCGCCCACGCCCCCGGGCCCAGCTCGCCGCGCGCCGCCGTCCAGCCTCCCATGATCGGCAGCGCGCCCGGGACCGCCCCCACCAGGGTAGACAGCGACGATCGCCGTTTCAGGGGCGTATACACGAGCACGTAGCTCGCCAGGGCGATCGCGGCGAGCGTCGCGGTGAGGAGGTTCACGGCCAGGGCGAGCAGGGCGACTCCCGCGGCGGACAGGGCCAGGGCGAACACCGCCCCGGCGGCCGGGGTGACGCGGCCGGTCGGCAGCGGCCGTCCGCGCGTCCTCTCCATCCGGGCGTCCACGTCCCGCTCGACCACCTGGTTCAGGGCGCTCGTGCCGCCGGCCACCAGGCCGATGCCCGCCAGGCTGACCAGCAGGAGCCCGGCGTCGGGCCGTCCGCCGCTCGCGAACACGAACCCGGCCGCGCTCGACAGGAGCACCATCAACGTGATGCGCGGCTTGGTGAGCAGGTACAGGTCCGGCAATCGGTTCCGTGCGGCGGTCTCCCCCATCGTCTCCCTTCTCGCCCGGTTCTCCGCGGCCGTCCGGGCCCCTCCGGCCCGCGACGCCGCGCCCGCCTGATTTACTCGCGGGCGCCCCGGGAAGGCAACGTCGCCGCGCGGATACGGGCCACGAGGTCCGACGTGGAGCGGCCCGGCAGAAGCGGAACCAACCGCACTTCGCCTCCGGCGGCGCGCACGGCGTCGGCGCCCGCCACGGGCCGGCCCTCGTAGTCGGCCCCCTTCACCAGCACCTCGGGCCGCAACGCGGCGACCAGGGCTTCCGGCGTGTCCTCGTCGAACACCGTCACCGCGTCCACGCAGCGCAGCGCCGCCACGAGGGAGGCCCGGTCGTCCTCGGGCTGGAAGGGACGCTCCGGTCCCTTGAGTCGACGGACCGAGGCATCGGAATTCACGCCGACGACCAGGCGGTCGCCGAGCCGGCGGGCGGCCTCGAGCGAGGCGACGTGACCGCGGTGCAGCAGGTCGAATACGCCGTTGGTGAACACGAGCCGGTACGGCCGCGGCGGGCCGTACCGGTCCACCAGGGCGGTCCGGGAGAGAACCCGTTCCGTCACCCTACAGCGACTCCTCAAGTGCCTCCCGCAGGTCGTCCACCGACTCCGGCGCGTCCGGCGGGCGGCGGGCGAACAGGACCTTCAGGACGGGCGGCACGACGAACGTGGACAGGATCACCATGATCAGGATCGCGCTGTACACCTGTCCGGACAGGATGCCGGCCGTGAGCCCGATGGAGGCGAAGATGAGCCCGACCTCGCCCCGGGGCACCATCCCGACGCCGACGATCAGCTTGGAGGTGTCGGCACGCCGGACGGCGAGGCCCGCCACGAGCTTGCCGAAGATCGCCACCGCCGTGAGGATCATCCCCACGACGAGCACGGCGAGATCGAAGTCCTCGGTCCCGGGCAGGAAAAGGCGGACGTTCACCGGCGCGCCCACGGCCACGAAGAAGATCGGGGTAAAGATGTCGGCCACCGGGCCCATCCGCTCCACCACCGCATCGAACTGGTTCGTCGCCGACAGGACGAGCCCTGCCGCGAACGCGCCGATGATCATCGCCGAGCCGGCGAGGTCGGCGAGCGCGGCGACCCCGAGGGCGAAGCAGAAGGCCGCCACCACCAGCACGCCGCTCACCCGCATGCGGTCCACGAAGTCGAAGATCGCCGGCGCGAAGCGGGTCCCCAGCACCACGGCGAGCACCAGGAACCCGACCGCGAAGCCGAAGATCTTCGCGATCCCGAGGACGCCGAGCGCCGCGCCACCCACCAGCCCGGATACGACGGCGAGGATCACGATCCCCAGCACGTCGTCGATCACCGCCGCCCCGATGATGATCCGGGCCTCGGAGGTGTGCATCCGGTTCAGGTCCGAGAGAACGCGCGCCGTGATCCCGACCGAGGTGGCCGTCAGGGTGGCGCCCACGAAGATCGCCACGATCGCGAGGGTGATCCCCTCCGGGTGGACGCCGATGGACGGATCCGCGAGGAACCAGTAGGCGAAACCGAGCAGGAACGGCAGGGCCACGCCCACCAGCGCGACCTTGGCCGCCGTGGGCCCGACCCGGAACATCTCCTTCAGGTCGGTCTCCAGCCCGATCTCGAACAGGAGCAGGACGACGCCGATCTCCGCCACCACGTGCACGATCTCGTACAGCGGAGTACCGGCGTCCGGGATGACCCCGAGCATGCTGCCGCCGAGCGCCACCCCCGCCAGGAGCTCGCCGAGCACCGCCGGCTGGCCTCGCCGCTCCGCGATCTCCCCGAACAGCTTGCCCAGGACGAGCATGGCGATGAGCACGAAGAACACGTCCCGGACCTGTGGCCCGTGTCCCCCCTCTGCAGCCCCGCCGGCGGCGTGTCCGTCAGCCTCCCCCCCTTCGGTCGGCGCGGCGTGTCCACCCTCGGGCTGCGCGGCGCTCCCCGCGTCCGCCTGCTCCCCGTGCGCCTCCTGCGGTACGGCGGCTTCGGCCCCGGAAGCGCCCCGCAGGGCCGTCCGGGCGGGGGACCCGTCCGGCGCCCCCGGCAGCGGGCTGCCCGCCAGGAGCCACAGCGCGCCCAGCGCCGCCAGCCAGGGGCGGAGCCGCCGGCGCGGGCCGCCTTCGCGGCGCCGGCTCACCACTGGGACTGCGCTCCGTCCACGATCTTCTGCCGGAGGTCCTCGAGCGCGATCTCCTGCCCGTCCAGCTCGGTCTGGTTGTCCGGGTCGTATTCGCCGATTCCCGTCACCGATCCCCCCCAGATGATCTCGTTGCGAACGTTGTCCACGATCTCGACCCGGGCCGAGATGCGGATCCGGCGCTGGAACACATCTGCGCCCAGTCCCTCCTGCGCCGCGAAGTTCACGGCCGTGTCCTCGTACCTCGTGAGCGCCGTGCGGATGGTCGCGTCGGCGTCCTCCTCGGCCCCGAGCTGCGCGCCGAGGTTGGAGCGGGCCGCGTCCAGGAGCAGTGAGGTGATCTGCTCGGTGAGCGGGAACTGGGTGGTCTGGTTGTCCACCGGCTCCACGAAGATCGTGCGCACGTGCGGCGGGAGGCCGCCTCCGCCCGAGAACGTGTAGCTGCAGGCGGCGACGAGCAGGCCCGCCGCGACGACGACGCTACGGCTCGACCGGAAGGTCATAGATCCCCGGCGGATGATGCGAAACGGGAGCGCGGACCTCGGAGAGGCGCCATACGGTCCGGCTGGGACGCTCGAGGTCCCGGTACTCGGCACTGGACGGCCACGCGCCCCGCTCCGGCCATTCGATCCGGACAAACCGCTCGACCCTCCCGTGTCTGCGTTCCTCGGCGCGCTGCAGCCGGCCGGCCCGCAGGAAGAAACGGGTCTCCACGCCGTCCGGCCGTGCGTACACGAGCACCGAGTCCCGGCCCGCGGCGAACCCCGCCGGCGCCGCGTTCACCGGCGGCCGGAACCTGCCCGTCATGGCGAACACGAGCGGGCGGGGCGGCAGTTCCACGTCGTCGAGTTCGCCCAGGACCGTGACCCGTTCTCCCGTCGCCGCGACGGCCAGTGCTACGTCGCCCGACGTGAACAGGTCGAGGCGCAGGCTGTCGGGCGGGTTGAACCGGGCCACGCCTTCCCCCTCCACGTCGCCCCGCCGGTCCCCGTACCGCCACGCGAACCGGATCCGCGTCGGCGCATCCCCGCCCGTCTCCGCCGCGGCGCGACGCGCCAGCGCCAGCGGGTCGGCGAGCGGCGGCCCGGCGGGTCCGGTCGCGCACCCCGCCAGCGCGACGAGCGCCGCGACGCAGCCCGCGCGGGTCGCGAGGACGGTGCTCACCGGCGCCGCGCCAAGCTACCCGGGGTCCCGGGGGGCGGCAAGAAACCGGGTTCCCGACGGAACGGGGGTGGCCGCCTCACGATGCAACGCCCGTCCGGAGAGACGTGAGCACCGCCCGAACCGATTCCGGAAGGCGCCGCGGCCGCATGTCACGCCCCGTGCACACGAGCCACGTTTCCCCCGTGGCGAGGAGTTCGTCGTCCGGCCGCGACCGCACCTCGTAGGCGAAGGCCACCGAGCGGCTGCGCACTTCGGCGACCCGCGTCCGCACCGCGATCCGATCGTCGTAGGTCGCTCCCCGCCGGTAGGTGACGCGCAGGTCGTCGACGGGCAACAGGACGCCCTGCCGCTCGAGCTCCGCGTACGAGACGCCGTTCTCCCGCATCAGCGCCGTCCGCCCGAGCTCGAACCAGGCCACGTAGTGCATGTGATGGGCGCGGGCCATCTGGTCCGTCTCCGCATACCGGACGCGCAGCTCCACGAGGCCGCCACCCGTCGCTCCTTCGCTCATCGCCCCTCCCTCGTGCGTGCGCCCGTGCTCGCCCGTCCGTCCCCCGCCCGCCTATACTGTCGTCCATGCGCGCCGACGGCACCCTCATCCTGTCCGACGCCCACCTCGGGGCCGTCTCTCCCGATCGCGAGGCGCGTCTTCTCGAGTTCCTCGAGTCCGTCCCCGGCCGGACGCGCGACCTCGTGATCGACGGCGACCTGTTCGACTTCTGGTTCGAGTGGCGGACCGTGGTCCTCGCGCGTCACTTCGGCGCCCTGCGCCGCCTGCGCGACATCGCGGATGCCGGGGTGCGCATCCGCCTCGTGGCGGGAAACCACGACGCATGGGGCGGCGCCTTCCTGCGGGACGAGGTGGGCATCGAGCTCCTGGAGGGGCCCGTGGACACGACGCTCGGCGGACGTCGCGCGCTCCTCGCGCACGGGGACGGCCTCGGTTCCGGGGACCTGGGATACCGCGTCCTCCGCCGCATCATCCGGAGCCGGCCGGCCCGGCGCGGCTTCCGCTGGCTGCACCCGGACCTTTCCGCCCACCTCGTCCGCCGCGTCAGCCGGACGGAGACGCGGCGTGACGCGGACACCCCGGACGATGCCTCGCTCCGGCGGGCCCGTCATCTCGAAGCGTGGGCCGTCGCGCGCCTGGCGGAGCGGCCCGACCTGGAGATCATCGTCCTCGCCCACTGCCACGTACCCGGCCTGCGCACGGTCGCTCCCGGCCGGGCGTACGTGAACCCGGGCGACTGGGTGCACCACTGCACGTGGGCCGAGGTGGAACCGGACGCCGTGCGGGTGATGCGCTGGGACGGAGGACGCGGCACGGTGCTGCACGAACTGCAGGGCCCCGGTCCGGCGCGCGGCCCGGACCGTCCGGACGCCCGGGACGGCGCCGCTCAGGGGCCCACCGGGACCGAGTAGCGGAGCGCCGCCCCCGGCGACCCGTCCGGCGGGGGCAGGACCTCGCCCTCGAAGTCCCACAGGTGGGCGGACACCCAGGCATCGATTCCCGCGAACAGCGCCCAGAACCCGGCCATCACCGCCCAGTCCTCCACCTGCTCCTCGCGGGACTCGATGAGGTCGGGGTCCGGATCCAGCTCCCGCCGCACCGCGTCGAGGCGGGCCTGGCTCTTGAGCAGCATGTAGAGGCTTCCCGCCTCCATCACGAAGTAGAAGGCGCCGCGACCCGGCTGGTCGACCGATACCTGGCCCCAGCCGGGAAGCACGACGGAGCGCAGGAAGGCGCCCATCGGGCTCACGGGCACGCGCCCGGGCCCCACCTCCTGGCGGGTCGGCGGGCCGGGTGCGGCGGGGCGTGCGACGTCCGCATCCTCGGGCTCGCCGGCGTTGGCCGCGCCCTCCGGCTCGCCGGACTCGTCCGCGGCGCCTTCCGCCTCCGGAGCCGCGACCGAGGCGCTGTCCGGCGCCCCGAGCGCCGGCCGCTCCCGGGGCTCCTGCGCGACCGCCGCCAGCGGTGCGGCGAGCCACAGCAGGCCCCACAGCAGGGCCGGCGCCAGCACGAGACCGGCCCGGGATGTCGTGCCGCGGCGGAGCTGGCGGGAACGGGTGGGAATCGAACCCACCAGCCGCCCTGTTCGGACGGCCAGACGGTTTTGAAGACCGCTGGCGACACCAGCCGCCATCCGCTCCCCCTGCCTCCTCTCCGGTCCGTGCCCCTCGCGCGTCAGGGCAGGCGCGCGATGAGGTCGATCTCCACGCGCGCGCCCTTCGGGAGGCCGGCCGCCGCGACGGTCGACCGCGCCGGGAACGGCGCGGTGAAGTGCTCGGCGTACACGGCGTTCACCGCCGCGAAATCGTCCATGTCGGCCAGGTACACCGTCGTCCGCACGACGTCCCCGAACCCCGCGCCGGCCGCTTCCAGCACCGCGGCCAGGTTGCGCAGCACCTGTCGTGCCTGGCCCACGACATCGTTCGCCGCGAGCTCGCCCGACGCGGGTTCGAGCCCGATCTGCCCGGCGCTGAACAGGAACCCGCCGGCCCGCACCGCCTGCGAGTACGGCCCGATCGCCGCGGGCGCCCGCTCCGTCCGCACGGTCTCCAGGTGGTTCATGTCTCCTCCTCAGAAGAGGCCCTCGATCGTGCCGTCGGGATGGACGCGCATCGACTCGGCGGCCGGCTTCGCCGACAGCCCGGGCATGACCATCACGTCTCCGGTGAGCGCCACGATGAACCCGGCGCCCGCGGAGATCCGGAACTCCCGCACCGTAATGTCGAATCCGGAGGGACGGCCCTGGCGCCCCGGGTCGTCGCTCAGCGAGTACTGCGTCTTCGCGATGCACACGGGGAGGTTCCCCAGCCCGTTGTCCACGATGCGCTGCAGCTCCTTCTCGGCCGACGGCTGGATCGTGACGCCCTCCGCGCCGTACACTCGCGTCGCGATCGCCTCGAGCTTCCCGCGCATGTCGGTCTCCGCGTCGTACAGGGGCTGGAAGTCCGCCTTTCCCTCGTCCAGCGTCGCGAGGACCTGCTCGGCCAGGGCCATTCCCCCCTCGCCGCCGTGCGCCCACACGTCGCAGTCGGCCACGGCCACGCCCCGCTCGCGGCAATACTCCAGCACCGCGGCGACCTCCTCCTCCGTGTCGTCGGTGAACCGGTTCAGGGCCACCACGGCGGGCACCCCGAACTGGGTGACGTTGTCGATGTGCGCCTGCAGGTTGTCGAGGCCCGCGCCGAGCCCCGCCGGACCGCCGCCGCCCGCCTTCTCGGCGTGGTGGCGCATGGCGCGGATCGTCGCCACGATGACGGCCGCCTCGGGCCGCAGCCCGCCCATGCGGCACTTGATGTCGAAGAACTTCTCCGCTCCGAGATCCGAACCGAAGCCCGCCTCGGTCACCACGATGTCGCCGAGCGCCATGCCGGCCTGGGTGGCGATGAGGGAGTTGCAGCCGTGCGCGATGTTGGCGAACGGTCCGCCGTGCACGAGCGCCGGTCCGCCCTCGAGCGTCTGCACGAGGTTCGGCGCCAGGGCGTCCTTCATGAGCAGGGCCATCGCGCCGGCGACGTTCAGTTCCCCGGCCCGCACGAGAGACCCGTCGCGGCGCGCCCCGAGCACGATGTCGCCCAGCCGCCGCTCGAAGTCCGCCAGGTCCTCTGAGAGGCAGAAGATCGCCATGATCTCGGAGGCGGCGGTGATCGACCAGCCCTCCTCGCGCGGGATCCCTCCGTTCACGCCGCCCAGGCCCACCACCACGCCGCGCAGCGCGCGATCGTTCATGTCGATGGCCCGCTTCCAGTTGATCCGCCGCACGTCGACCCCGATCGAGTTGCCCCGGAACAGGTTGTTGTCGAGTACGGCGGAGAGGAGCGAGTGGGCGGAGGTGATCGCGTGAAAGTCGCCGGTGAAGTGCAGGTTGATCTCGTCCATCGGCAGGACCTGGGCGTATCCGCCCCCGGCGGCGCCACCCTTGATGCCGAACACCGGCCCGAGAGACGGCTCCCGCAGACAGAGCATCGTCCGCTTCTCGAGCCGTCGCAGCGCCTGGGCGAGCCCGACGGCCACGGTCGACTTCCCCTCCCCCGCGGGCGTCGGGGTCATGCCGGTGACCAGCACGACCTTGCCGTCCCGGGGCCGGTCGGCGAGGGCCGCGGGGTCGATCTTGGCGACGTGGTGGCCGTACGGCCGCAGGTCCGACTCTGCGAGGCCGATCTCCGCTGCGACGTCCCGGATGGGACGCAGGGTCGCTTCCTGTGCGATCGATATGTCGGTGGGCATCTGGAGCGTTCCTTTCGTCGACCGGCTTTCAGGGCCGGCGCGCGAGTTCGTTCAACAGTTCCGTGCGGCCGATCGGCACCGCCCCGAGGCGGCTCACGGCGAGTCCCGCCGCGACGTTCGCCAGCTCGGCCGCTTCCCGCATGGAGGCGCGGGAGAGCAGCGCGACCGCCAGAGCGGCCACCACCGTGTCTCCCGCGCCCGACACATCGTACACCTCCCGGGCCCGGGCCGGTATACGGCACACGCCGGGCTCGGCCGCCGAGACGAGGAGCATCCCCCGCTCCCCCAGGGTGACGAGCAGGTGCTCCGCGTCGAGGCGCTCCAGCACCCGGCGCAGGCGCGCCTCGTCCTCCGGCGCCCGCTCGGTCCCCAGCGCCGCCGCCAGCTCGCGCGCGTTCGGCTTGATCACGGCCGCGCCGCGGAACGCGAAGAAGTGCCGCAGCTTCGGATCCACGACGGCAGGGATGCCCCGCCGCCGCGCCTCCGCGAGGATCCGCTCCGCGAGCGAGGGACTCAGGAGTCCCTTGTCGTAGTCCTGCAGGACCACGGCATCGGCCTCGGCCAGGATCGCCAGGGCCGCCCGGGCCACCGCCTCGGCAGCCACCGGCTCGAGCGGCCCCGCCTCCTCCCGGTCGATCCGCACCAGTTGCTGCCGGCGGGCGAGGACGCGGGTCTTCTCAGTGGTCGGTCGCCGCGGGCTCACCACCAAGTCATCCGCCGCGACTCCGGCCTCCGCGAGGCCCGCCCGGAGCGCCGCGCCCGACCCGTCCGCGCCGACGGCCGCCACGAGCCGGCACGTCGCCCCGAGCGCCGCCACGCCGGCCGCCACGTTCGCCGCGCCGCCCGGCGCGGTGCGCTCCGCCTCCACGTGCAGCACCGGGACGGGAGCCTCGGGCGAGATCCGGTCCACCGCGCCGATCACGTACCGGTCGAGCATCGCGTCCCCGACGACGAGAACCGTGCCGCCGTCCGCCGCAGCGAAGAGCGCCCGGGCGCGCGTCGGATCGAGGTGAGGCGTGTGAGCGGCCAAGCTTCGCCTTGCGATACGGTGGAGCGGCCGATAATCTGCGGCCACCCGCCGGTGGCATCTAACGCCTTGCCGTGCAAGGCGCTCGCCGGGGAAAGCCGATCCGGCGGCCGCGAAGTTAGCGGGCGCGCGGAGGAGAGTCAAAGCCGGATGTGCGATCGCCCACAGCCCGCACCGGAGCGGCCCGCATGAGCCTGGCGGCCACCGTCACGGCTCCCTTCCGGTACGTGTCACGGCGCGCCCGCACGCTCGCCTGGCACGCCCAGTCCTACTTCGGACTGCTCGGCCGTGCGCTGCAGGGATCGGTCACGCGCCCGTTCTACCTTCGCGACCTCACGGTGCAGCTCGACGTGGTCGGGGTCGGATCGATCGGCATCGTGCTCCTGACGGGACTGTTCACCGGGATGGTGCTCGCCCTCCAGTCGGCCGTCGAGCTGCGGCAGTTCGGGGCGGAGATCTACATCGGCCGCCTGGTGGGAGCGAGCGCGGTGCGCGAGCTGGGACCCGTGCTCACGGCCCTGATGGTCACGGGGCGCGCCGGCTCGGGCATCGCCGCGGAGCTTGGTGCGATGCGGGTCACCGAGCAGATCGACGCCTTGAAGACGATGGGCGTCGACCCGGTGCGCAAGCTGGTCGTGCCGCGGTTTCTCGCCTGCCTGATCGCGCTGCCGCTCCTCACGATCATCACCGACCTGATCGCGATCCTGGGCGGTCTCCTCATCGCCGTGGCGAAGCTCGACCTCAGCGTGGACCTGTACATGCGGTCGGTGTACCTGGCGCTCGCGCAGACCGGCTTCACCCTCGGGTTCCTCTCGATCGACTTCGTGTCCGGGTTCCTGAAGCCCATCGTGTTCGGGGCGATCATCGCCGTTACGTCCTGCTACTTCGGCCTCGGGACGACGGGCGGCACGGAGGGCGTGGGCCGCGCGGCGACGGGAACCGTCGTGACGTCATCGATCTTCATCCTGATGTCGGACTATTTCCTGACCCAGCTCATCATCGCGCTGCTGATCGAGTGACCGCATGACACCCGAACGGGATCCGCTCTGGGACTCCGGCCTCCTCCGCGAGGAGAGGGCGGCCGCACGCGCTCTCCTGGACGCCTCGCGGCGGGAGGAGGAAGGCCTCGAGGATCCCGTGATCCAGCTGTGCGACCTCGTCCTCGAGTTCGGGACGACGCGGGTGCTGGATGGGATCTCCCTCGAGGTCCAGCCCGGCGACACGCTCTGCGTACTCGGCGGCTCCGGCACGGGCAAGTCCACGCTGCTGCGCCTCATCCTCGGGCTGCTGCGGCCCACGGCCGGGCAGATCTTCGTGCGAGGGTCGGACGTGTGCAGGGCCACCGATCGCGAGCTGATGGAGCTGCGCCAGGACATGGGGATGGTGTTCCAGGCGTCGGCCCTGTTCGACTCCCTGACGATCTACGACAACGTGGCCTTCTATCTCCACGAGCACCTCGATCTCGCCGAGGACGAGGTCGAGGCGCGGGTGCTCGAGTCGCTGGAGTTCGTCGACCTCGATCCCGAGCAGATCCGCGATCTCCTCCCGGCGGAGCTCAGCGGCGGCATGCGCAAGCGGGTGGGGATCGCCCGGGCTCTCATCCACCGCCCGTCCATCCTCCTGTACGACGAGCCCACCAGCGGCCTCGACCCGATCACGACGCGGACGATCGACGACCTGATCGGAAAGCTCCAGCGCGAGCTCGCCGTGACCAGCGTCGTGGTCACGCACGACATCCGCTCCGCCTTCCGCATCGCCAACGGAGTCGCTCTATTGTGCGACGGACACATCGTGTTTCAGGGAACGCCCGAGGAGATGATGGCCTCCGACAACGCGTACGTACGTGATTTCCTTCACTGAGGCGACGGCCCGAAGCGGCCGGACGCGCGGAGCGGGTGGCCCCGGAGGCCCGGGAGCGCGGCGATGAGGCGCGCCACTCCCCTGACCTGGGAGCAGCTCCGAGTGGGGGTGTTCATCCTCGTGGCGCTCGCCCTCGCCACCGGGGCGGTGCTCATCGTGGGCCAGACGGGAAACGTGTTCGGCGACCGGTACCGGCTCGTCACGCTGGTGCGCACGGCGGCCGGCCTCGTGCCGGGCGCTTCCGTGCAGCTCGCCGGCCAGCCGGTCGGACAGGTCGCCGACATCCGCCTGATCCGGCCCGAGGACCGCCCGCCCTCCGGGGAGGCGGTCGAGGTGTGGATCGAGGTGGACACGCGGATCCGCGACCAGGTGCGGGCCGACTCGCGGGCCCAGATTCGCACGCTGGGACTGCTGGGAGACAAGGTGATCGACATCCGGCCGGGGTCGGCCGAAGCGCGGGTGCTCGGCCCGGGAGATACGGTCCCCGCCGGCAATTCGGTGGACTACGACGCGCTCATCGCCGAGGGTGCGGAGGCGGTCGGCGAGCTGCTCACGGTGACGCAGAACCTCTCGGAGCTCACCACCGGGCTGGTGGAGGGGCGCGGCTCGATCGGACGCCTCGTCACCGACGAGGCCCTGTACGAGAGCGTGTCCAGCCTCGCCGCGAACCTGGACTCGGTGCTGCGGATCGTCGCGGCGCCCGATGCCCCCCTCATGCGGATCCTCACCGACGACTCCCTCTACTTTTCGCTGCGTGCCGCCACGGAGTCCCTGGAGGAGCTGACGGCGAGCGTGTCGCGCGGCGAGGGAAGCCTGGGACAGCTCCTCCGCTCCGATTCGCTGTTCACGTCGCTGCGCAGCTCGCTCGTGCGCACGGACTCGGTTCTGGCGCGGCTGGAAGCCGGGGAGGGCTCGGCCGGGCGCCTGCTCGCGGACGAGTCGTTGTACGAGGAACTGCTGAAGATGGTCGTCGACCTGAACGCGCTGCTCGCGGCGATCCGCGAGGACCCGGAACGGTACGTGCCCCCCGTCTCCGTGTTCTGACCCCGGCGGGGCCGGGCCGGGCGATCCAGGCGGGCGCAGTGCGACGCGCCCCGGTCAGGCGGCGTCGCTCGTCAGGTCGTGGAGAGTGACGATCCCGACGACGCGGTAGCGCACCCTGCTCCCCGGCAGGGCGATCTCCACCTCGTCCCCCACGGAACGGCCGAGGAGGGCCTTCCCGATGGGGGAGGCCATCGAGATCTCCGAGTTCTCCAGGTTGATGGCATCTCCGAAGGCGAGCGTCCAGGTCTCGCTGACCTCGTCGTCGAGGTCGAGCACCTCCACCTGGGACCCGAACCCGACGCGGTCGGTCGGGATGTCGTCCATGTCGATCTCGGAGATCTCCGACAGGCGGCGGGCGATGTGGTCGAGCTTGGCGCGCACGAGCTGCTGCCGTTCCAGCGCGGCCGAGTACTCGGAGTTCTCGCGCAGGTCACCTTGGGCCACCGCCTTCTCGATCTCGCTCGGCAGAGTGACGTTCAACTCGTGCAGAAGCGCTTCGGCCTCGCCGTTCAGACGTTCCTTCAGATGATCCAGCACCGTCTCTTCCGGGTTCGTGGGGTCCGCCGGCCGCCGCACGGCCTGAAAGCAAACGCCGCGGGGCGCCTGTGGCGCGCCCCGCGGGCGTCCGCGTCATGGAGGTGCCGGGAATCGCACCCGGGTCCGCGAATCCGTCCTCTTCGGCGTCTACGTGCGTGTTCGAGGATTCAATCTCACCAGCGGCAGGGCTCCTCGACGGCCCTTCCTCCGGCCAGCCGCTCGGGGCTGTCGCCCCTCTCGCCGGTCACGGTCACGGCTCCCGCGTCCGGCCAGCCCGATTCATGACGCCCCTCGGACCGCCTCAGGCAGGGCGGGTTCCGGGGACGGGTCGCGTCAGTTACGCGGCCAGCGCCAGGTTGTCGTTGGCACTTGAAGGTTTCCCGGTGGATTCACGAGGGTCCGGGGCCCTCGGCACGCTTCCGTCGATTCAGGTAGACACGTCGAATCTGTTTCACCCCCCGATCTCTCAAACAACGGGCACGGCCCGCCAAGGCCGTGTCTTCCTCCAACACTACCCGGGCTCGCGGGTTCCGTCAATTCCCGTCCCGCTCCGGACCAGCGGGGGCGCTTTGACAGTGCCGCATGGCCGCCGGTATCTTGCGGATTGCGGTTCGACCGACGGGCCGCCCGCAAGACGACATCGAAGGGGCCGCGGCCCCTTTTTCCCGCAGGGAGAGATGGCATGCAACTCCGTGAGTTCTTCTCGCCCGAGGCGATCCGCCTCGAACTCGAAGCAGAGACGAAGGACGACGCCCTGAAGGAGCTCGTGGGTCTGCTGGGGCTCGATGCGAAGTCCCAGGGGATCCTGTTCAAGATGCTGAAGCGCCGGGAGAATCTCGGCTCGACGGGGATCGGCCGCCGCATCGCGATCCCGCACTGCCGGTCGCTCGTCGTGAACCGGCTCCGCGTCGCGTTCGGGCGGTGCCCGGGGGGACTCGACTTCGACGCGATCGACCGCAAGCCGGTCGAGTACATCTTCCTCATCGTGGCGCCGCCGCTCGAGGTCTCGAACCAGTACCTCCCGGTGCTCGGCCGGATCGCGCAGTTCGGCAAGGAGCCCGACGTCCCGGATCGTCTCGGCGAGCTCCGGGCGCCCGACGAGTTCCTGGCGCTGCTGGAGGAAAAGGGGGTCTGATTCGATGCATTCCCAGCTCGAGCTGTTGCTGGAGATCCAGGACCTGCAGGCCCAGCGGCGGGCCCTCGCGCTGGAGCCGAATCGGGACATCGAGGCGGACGTGTTCGCGCTCAGCCCGGACGAGGCCGTCCGGAGGCTTGACGAACGGATCGAGGAGGTCGCGGACCGGCTGGAGACGGCCGTCGGAGCGCGCTGGCGGGAGCTCACCGGCAGCGTGGACCGGGCCGTCGCCCCGGTGATCGATGGGATCTGCTACGGCTGCTTCGTGGCGGTGCCGACGTCGTGGTCCGCCGAAGCGCAGCGGAACGACCGCCTCGACGTGTGCGAGACCTGCGGGCGCTTCCTGTACTACCTGGACTGACGCCACGCCGGGCCCCGCACCCGGCCCTTTCCCGTCCGCTCCGTGCAGCCCTCCCGGTCGAGGTGCTCGAGGAGGGGGATGAGTTGACGGCGGGTGAGGCCGAGGGCCTGCGCGAACGCCGCCGGACCCGCCGGCTCCTCGCGCTCCAGGACGGCCCGCGCCTCGGCGCGCAGCCGCTGCTCGGCCGCGGCGTTCACCACGAGATCGGAGTTCACGAACACGATCTCCCCCGCCGCCGCCGCGAGCCGCAGGAGGTCCTGGACCACGGTCCTGTCCGCCCCGAGGGCCTCGGCGAGACCCGCCGGGCCGGGCGGCGCGAGGCCTCCTGCGTCGAGCAGATCGGCCAGCCGCCGGGCGAGGCGCCGCTCGGCTTCCGAGAGCCGGGGACGATGG
>JAVVDU010000040.1:0-19999 GCA_032251515.1 Gemmatimonadota bacterium | reverse complement strand
ACGTCCGCGTGACCCTGCGGCCGGAGGCGGAGGAAACCCCCGGAACCGATGGTGACGGAGACGTCGGCGCCCCCTGAGGTCACCGCCCGCCCCGGGGGGCGGGCGGTGGCGTCCTGGTGCCTGTACGACTGGGCGAACTCCGCCTTCACGACGCTCGTCGTGACCTTCATCTACTCGACCTACTTCAGCGGCGCGTTCGGGAGGGATCCTGCTCACGGCACGGTGCTGTGGTCCCGCGCCATCGTCACCAGCGCCGTGATCATCGCCGTGCTGTCGCCCGTGCTGGGGGCGCAGGCGGACCGCTCCGGCCACCGGCGCCGCTACCTGCTGACCGCCACCCTGGTCTGCTGCGCCGCCACTGCGGGCCTCGCGTTCATCGCCCCGGCCGGGCGCGGCGCCGCCGTCGCCGCGATCCTCGTGTTCATCGTCGCGAACGTGGCGTTCGAGGTGGCGATGGTCTTCTACAATTCCTTCCTGCCGGCCATCGTCGCGCCGGGCCGGATCGGGCGGGTGTCGGGCTGGGGCTGGGCGCTGGGCTACGCCGGAGGGCTCACCGCGATGGCCGTGGCCCTGTTCGGGTTCGTGCGGCCCGAGACGCCGTGGTTCGGGCTGCCTGCCGAGGGCGACTTCCGGTTCCGGGCCACGAACCTGCTGGTGGCCGGCTGGTTCCTGGCGTTCAGCCTGCCGATGTTCCTGTTCGTGCCGGAGGGCGCCGCGGCGCCCGGCGAGGCGGGGGTCCGCGGCGCGTTCCGCGAGCTCGGCCGCACGATCCGCTCGCTGGGGCGGTATCGCGAGGTGGCGAAGTTCCTCGTCGCGCGCCTCGTCTACAACGACGGGCTCGTCACGGTGATCGCGTTCGGGGGGATCTACGCGGCCGGGACTTTCGGCATGGGCCTCGACGAGGTGATCTTCTTCGGCATGATGCTGAACATCGCGGCCGGGCTCGGCGCGTGGGCGTTCGGCTTCGTGGACGACCGCCTGGGCGGCCGCCGGACGATCCTCATCAGCCTGGTGGCGCTCGCGCTGGCCGTGATGATCGCCGTCGCCGCCCCGAGCCGGCTGTGGCTGTGGGTCGCCGGCGGGATCATCGGCGTGTTCCTCGGCCCCAACCAGGCGGCGAGCCGCAGCCTGATGGGCCGGTTCACCCCGGAGAGGCACCGGAGCGAGTTCTTCGGCTTCTTCGCCTTCTCCGGGAAGATCACCTCGTTCATGGGACCGCTGCTGCTCGGCGTCGTCACCGGCGTCGGCGGGCAGCGGCTCGGGGTGGCGACGGTGCTGCTGTTCTTCGCGGTCGGCGCCGCCCTGCTGTGGACCGTGGACGAGGCCGCGGGGATCGCGGCGGCGGGAGGCCCTCCCGCCGCGCAGGCCTGACCGGAGCACGGGAGGAAACGATGGAGACGGAGACACGGCGTACGCTGCTGGACCGGATGCTCGGCGCGGCGAAGCTCGACGTCGCCACGTACGAGGAGGTCGAGGCGAACGTCGCCCTGACGCAGCAGGCCGGTCTCGTGGTGCTGATCGTGGCCGTGGCGCGGGGGATCGGGAGCTCCGGCCATGGTCTCGGCGGGATCTTCGCCGGCGTGGTGGCGGCGCTGCTCGGCTGGCTGCTGTGGGCCGGCCTCACCTACCTGATCGGCGACAAGCTGCTGGGCGGCACGGCGACGTGGGGCGAGTTGTTGCGGACGCTCGGCTACGCCCAGGCCCCGGGAGTGCTGGCCGTGCTGGGCGTCGTGGGTTTCCTTTCCGGCCCGGTCGAGCTCGTCGTGAGCCTCTGGCTGCTCGCGACGGGCATCGTGGCGATTCGACAGGCGCTCGACTTCGGCACCGGAAAGGCGATCCTCACCGCGTTTCTCGGCTGGCTGGTGACCACTGTCGCCGTGCTGTTGCTCGGTCTCTCGGTGGGCGGCATGTCGGGCGTGATGGGTGGCTAGTCCCGGCGGCACGGAGGGGCAGGTGAGTCGGCGGGCCGCGCGCGGCGCGGTCCTGTGCGCCGCCGCGGCGCTCGCGGCGGGCGCCGGCCCGTCGCCCGCCGCCGCCCAGTCCGCCGCGGCGGAAAAGGCGGACACCCGTGCGGAAGCCGTGGCCCTGCCGTCCACCCGCCCCGAGCGCACCGGCTTCGTGGAGACGTCCCGATACGCGGACGTCACCGCGTTCCTGGACTCGCTCGCCGCCGCCGTGCCGGGGCTGTACCGGCGCGGCTTCGGCTACTCGGAGGAGGGACGGCCGCTGCCGCTCGTCGTGTTCGGCGTCCCCGCCGGGACGCCTGCGGCGGAGATCCGGGCCGATCCGCGCCTGCGGGTGCTCGTGCTGGCGAACATCCACGCGGGCGAGGTCGCGGGGAAGGAGGCGGCCCTCGCCCTCGCCCGCGAGCTCGCCGCCGGCGGGCGGGACGCGTGGCTCGACTCCCTGGTCGTCCTCGTGGCTCCCATTTACAACGCGGACGGCAACGAGCGCATCGACCTGCGCAACCGCCCCCGTCAGCACGGACCGCTGGGCGGCATGGGCCGGCGCGGCAACGCGCGCGGCCTCGACCTGAACCGTGACAACACGAAGCTCGCGACCGCCGAGGCGCGCTCCCTGGCCCGGCTCCTCGTCGAGCTGGACCCGCACGTGCTCGTCGACCTGCACACCACGAACGGGACGATCCACGGCTACCACCTTACCTACGCGCCGCCGCTGCACCCGGGCACGGACCCGGAGATCGTGCAGGAACTGCGCGAGCGGTGGCTGCCGGCGGCCACCGACTCCATCCGCGCCCGCCACGGCGAAGAGACGTTCCACTACGGCAACGTTCCCGGGACGTTCGGCATGCGGGGCGAGCGGGGCTGGTACACGTTCGATCACCGTCCCCGCTTCACCACGAACTGGGCCGGGCTGCGGAACCGCTTCGGGATCCTGAGCGAGGCCTACTCCTACGCCACGTTCGCGGAACGGATCGGCGCGCACCGCCACTTCGTCACGGCCCTGCTCGACTACGCCGCCCGCCACGCCTCCCGCCTGCGGGAGATCGTGGAGCGGGCCGACGCCGCCGTACGGCCCGGACGCGAGATGCCGCTGCGCGCCACCCCGGTGCGGGGCGACACGATCGAGGTCCTGCTCGGCGAGGTGCGCGAGGAGCGGAACCCGTGGAGCGGCGAGGTGATCCTCCGCCGCCTCGACGTCACGAGGTCCGAGCGGATGCCGGACTTCACCGGGTTCGAGGGGACGGACGTGCAGGCCCTGCCGGCGGCGTGGCTGCTCCCGCCGGACGCCGGGGATGCCGCCGCGCGGCTGCGGGCCCAGGGCATCCACGTGCGCCGCCTCGAGGCCGCGGCGCGGGCCGCCGTGGCACGGTTCCAGCTGGAGGGAGCGCGGACCTCGGAGCGGGAGTACGAGGGACGGCACCTGCGCGACCTGTCGGGTGTGTGGCGGACCGGGACGGAGGATCTGCCGGCCGGCACGTACGTCGTCCCGGCCGCCCAGCCGCTCGGCCTCCTGGCGGCCATCCTGCTCGAGCCGCGCTCGGACGACGGCTTCGCCGCGTGGGGGCTGGTGGTGGAATCGGACGACGGCGTGTTCCCGGTGGGGCGCGCCGCCACCGATCCCGGCGGCGTCCCGCTCCCGGAGCCGGGCGCCGCGCCCTGACGGCGGGACCTACGGGGCCCAGATCTCCGTGTCGGGCTTGAAGGCGGCCCAGGCGAACCAGAACGGGTTGGAGTGGGCCACCGGCTCCAGCCGCTTGCCGGCGAGCGGCCCGTCCATGGCCGTGCCCGCCATGTTCCAGGTCGATCCCGTCTGCCGGTCGCGGAACATCCCGTCGCTCCCCTTCACCGGCTCGAACGAGAGGGTGCGTCCGTCCACGCGGCGGTCGAAGGCGGCGGACTGCCCCACGTCGCGGCCCGCCGCGATGCGGGAGGCGTCGAGCGCGCTGGCGGCGCCGGGCGACCAGAAGACCACCACCGGCCGGCCCTCGACCTCCGCCTCGGCCCGCTTCTCGCGCTCCAGCGCCCCGAACGGGGCCGCCCAGCCCTTCCCGGCGTCGAACGCGGCCACCCGCTCCAGCGCCGGCAGGTCGTCCGGGGTGCGGCCCCGGAACAGCTCGTACGGGCGGCGCCGGCTGTCGTACCGCTCGTAGGGGTTGCGCCCGTAGCGGCCGGCGCGGCGATACGACTCGAAGCCCGTGTCGCGCGACAGGACCCGAATGTCCGGGTACAGCTCCCGCGCCCGCTCCCAGCCCAGCGTGTTGGCCGGGACGAGCGTGAGGCGCGTCCCCGTCAGCTCGCCGACGATCGCCTCGCCGATCGCCTGCTGCCACCACGTCTCGGTCTGCCGGTCGTACATCACCAGGTCGGAGTGCCGGAGGCGTCCCGTGGTGCCGAAGTCCAGCACCCGGCCGTCCACCTCCCGCTCGAAGACGATCGACGTGTTGCACAGGGGGCAGAAGGTGACGGCCACCGGCAGCCCGCCCACCTCGTCGTTCACGATCTCGTGCCACACGAGGATGCCGAGGGGATACGCCTTGACCTCGCCCCCGTGCTCCACCACGAGGACCGGGTCGCGCTCGCCCAGCCAGTCGGCGTCGCCGGCGCTCTCGAACTTCGGGCGGTCGATAGAGGGGATCCCGTCCTTGGGCGGGCCTCCCGACAGGATCTCCGACAGCGGCACGCTCGCCTGCGAGAAGTCGGTGCGCCAGCGGTCGGATCCCTTCACGCGCTGCACGTCGCGGGACTCCGCCTGCGCCGCCGCCGCGGGCACGAGCGGGGGCGCGACTCCCGCCGCCAGCATGGCCATCGCCGCCGCCAGCAGCGCCGCGGGCCGCCGCGCCGGCCGAACTCGTCCTGTCGTCATCGCGCTCTCCGCGAGTGGGTCGCCTCGATCGTCCTGTCTCCTGTGGAACGGGACCGGCCTCGCGGGGGTTCCTGCGGGACCGGCCGCCTTGCCCCGGGGCCGGTGGCGGCGCACCCTTCGGGGCGGGCGAGCCGGGGCGGGCGAGCCGGGCCGGGCGAGTCGGGCCGGGCGAGTCGGGCCGGCGCCGGGTTCCTTTCTGCGGAGGAAGCGTGAGCGGGGACGAGAGGGGCGGGCGGGCCTGGATCCGCACGGTCGGTCCGGAGGCCGCGGACGACCGGCTGGCGGACGCGTACGCCGAGGTCACGGGCGGTCGCCCGCTGGCGCACATCCTGGCGAGCCAGACGCTGCACCCCGAGGCCCTGTCGGACCACTACCGGCTGTATCGAACCCTGATGTTCGGGCCGTCCCCCCTGTCCCGCGCGGAGCGCGAGTCGATCGCCGTGGTGGTGTCCGCGGCGAACGACTGCTTCTACTGAGTGCAGCATCACGGAGCGGCGCTCCGTCGAATCGTGCGGGATGCGGAGATGGTGGAGGCGCTGGCGCGCGACTGGCGCACGGCGGAGGCGAGCCCCCGCCTGCGGGCCCTGCTCGGGTACGCGGACCGGCTCACCCGGGAGCCGGCCGCGGTGGGGCCCGACGACCTCGTGCCGCTGCGGGAGGCCGGTCTGGACGACGCGGCGATCCTGCACGCCTGCGAGGTCGTGGCGTACTTCAACTTCGTGAACCGGCTGGCCGACGGGCTGGGCGTGACCCTCGAGCCGGGCTGGTCGGAGCCGCCGATCGGCGACGGGGACGGACACCGTGGCTGAACACGTGAAACGGATGGACCGTGATGTCTGAGACGCGGGGCGCGGACGGCTACAACGCCGGCTACGCGGAGATGCTGATCGAGCGTTCGCTGCGCGAGCGCGGGGTCGTTCCGCCCTCGCTGGCCGAGTGGGTGGCGAACGGCGCCCCGGCGGCTTCCCCCGACGTCGCCGCCGGGGCGGGAGCCACCGCCGCGCCGCTTGGCGACCCCGCCGAACTGGCGGCGCGCTTCCGCACCGCCGCCGCGGCCGCCGCGTTCGCCGAGTCGGTCCGCACGCTGGGCCATCTCGCCGTGCCGCTCGACCCCCTCGGCTCCGAACCCCCCGGGCACAAGACCCTGGACCTCGCCTGGCACGGGATCACGGAGGCCGACCTGGAGTCCATTCCCGCCGCGGCGATCGGCCTCGAGCGCGTCGGCACGACGGCCGCCGAGGCGGTGCGGCGGCTGCGCGAGATCTACAGCGGCCGCATCGGCTACGAGCTGGACCACATGGAGGACCAGGCCCAGTGGGACTGGCTGGTGGACTACATCGAGTGCGGCCGGCACCTCGACCCGCTGGACCGGGACGGCAAGGTCCACTTGCTGCGGATCCTCAGCGAGGTGGAGGGGCTGGAGGCGTTCCTGCAGCGCTCCTACCTCGGGCAGAAGCGCTTCTCCATCGAGGGCCTCGACATGATGGTCCCGATGATCCGGCGCGCGATCCGCCGCACGGCGCTCGCCGGGGCCCGCAAGTTCTTCATCGGCATGGCGCACCGTGGGCGCCTGAACGTGCTGGCCCACATCATCGGGTTCCCCTACGAGGCCCTGCTGGCCGAGTTCGAGGGGAAGACGTCGCGCGGCATGCAGGTCCGGATCGCCGAGACGGGCTCGGGGGACGTGAAGTACCACGTGGGCGCCCGGCAGCTCCTGCGCTCTCCGGTGGGCGAGCTCGAGATCTCGCTCGCGCCGAACCCCAGCCACCTCGAGCACGTGAACCCGGTGGTGCAGGGGATGGCGCGGGCGGCGCGCGAGCAGCTCGCCGCCGAGGCCGTCCGGGCGGGCGAGGCGGAGGAGGGCCTCAGGGCGTTCGGCACCGGCGTGCTTCCCATCCTCGTGCACGGCGACGCCGCGTTCATGGGCCAGGGCATCGTGGCCGAGACGCTGAACCTCGCGCGCCTCGAGGGCTACGAGAACGGCGGCACGATCCACATCGTGGCCAACAACCAGCTCGGCTTCACCACCGACCCCCACGACACCCGCTCCAGCCGCTACGCGAGCGACCTCGCCCTCGGCTTCCGCGTCCCGATCGTGCACGTGAACGCGGACGATCCCGAGGCGTGCCTGTCCGCGATCCAGCTCGCGATCGACTTCCACATGGAGTTCGGCGAGGACGTGGTGGTGGACCTCGTGGGCTACCGCCGCTACGGGCACAACGAGGGCGACGAGCCCGCGTACACGCAGCCGCGCATGTACGGGAAGATCCGCGAGCACCCGACGGTGCGCACCCTGTGGGTCGACCGACTCGTCGCGGAGGGGGTGGTCTCACGCGACGAAGCCGACGCGATGGCCGACGCGGTGGCCGAGCGGCTCGCCGGCGCCCGCGCGACCGTGTCGGGGGACGAGGAGGACGGAGCGGAGGAGGCGCCGTACAGCGCGTCCGGCACCACGGCCGGCTCCACCCTGGGGATCGGTATGGAGGTGGAGCGGGAGCGGCCGCGCGGCTACGGCCAGCTCACCGAGGACGAGGGGTGCGGCGATGCCTGCGAGGCGGGCCTCACCATCGAGGCGCTGGCCGCCCTGAACGATGCGATCCACCGCTGGCCGGAGGAGTTCACGCCGCACCCGAAGCTGGAGCGCCAGCTCCGCCGGCGCCGGGACTCCCTGGAGGACGGGGTCGACTGGGCGCACGCCGAGGCCCTGGCCTTCGCGAGCCTCCTGACTTCCGGCGTGCCGGTGCGCCTGAGCGGCGAGGACGCGGAGCGGGCCACGTTCAGCCAGCGGCACATCGTGCTGCACGACGCCGAAACCGGCCGGGAGTGGACGCCTCTGCAGCACCTCGCAGCGGACCAGGCGCCCTTCGAGGCGTGGAACAGTCCGCTGTCGGAGGCGGCGGTGCTGGGCTTCGAGTACGGCTACAGCGTGATGTCTCCCGACACGCTCGTCCTGTGGGAAGCGCAGTTCGGCGACTTCGCCAACGTCGCCCAGGCGATCATCGACCAGTTCATCGCCGCGGGACGGGCCAAGTGGGGTCAGGAGTCGCGCCTCGCCCTGCTCCTGCCGCACGGCTACGAGGGGCAGGGCCCGGAGCACTCCAGCGCCCGCCTCGAGCGCTTCCTCGACCTCGCCGCCGAGGACAACCTGCGCGTGGCGAACGTCACCACCCCGGCCCAGTACTTCCACCTCCTGCGGCTGCAGGCGCTGCGCGAGGCGCGGCGGCCGCTCGTCCTGATGACGCCCAAGAGCCTCCTGCGCCATCCCGCCGCCCGCTCCACCGCGCGGGAGCTGGTGGAGGGCGCCTTCCGGCCTGTGCTCCCGGGCCTGCGCGAGCCCGGCGAGCGGGCGGACGTCCGTCGCCTCGTGCTCTGCTCCGGGAAGCTGTTCTACGACCTGGCGGGCTCGGACGAGTGGAAGGGTGGCGCGGCCGGCGCGGACATCGCGCGCGTGGAGCGGCTGTACCCCTTCCCCGGCGAGGAGCTGCGGGAAGCGCGGGGCACGTACGAGGGCCTCGAGGAGATCGTGTGGGCGCAGGAGGAGCCGGCGAATATGGGCGCCTGGCGCTACATCCGGCCGCTCCTGGAGGAGCTGGTGGGCCCGGACATCTCCGTCCGCTACGCCGGCCGCCCCGAACGCGCGAGCCCCGCCGAGGGGTACGCCGCGGCGCACGCGGCGGAGCAGGCGCGCATCGTCAGGGAGGCGCTGGCGACGAGCTGACGCCGTGCCGGAGGGGGAGGCCGGCTCCCTCTCGCGTTTCCGTCCCGTTCCCGACCCACGGTCGGACTTGACAGCCACCCCCGATCGGGGCGTCTGTCGACCAGGGCGGCCCACCCGAAGATCCCCATCCCGCAGACGAGGAGGAGTGATGTCCGGCATCCGATTCGCCGCTTCCGGCGGCGGCGCCCGCGAAGTCGCGGCGGACCGTCTCGAGGTCCTGCTCTCCGGCCTGAAGGGGCGTGCCGTGTCGCGAAGGGACGGCGACTACGAGGAGGTGCGGTCGATCTGGAACGCGATGATCGACACGCGGCCGGCCCTCATCGTCTCCTGCGCCGGACCTTCCGACGTGGCCCGCAGCGTCGACTTCGCGCGGGACGAGGGCCTGGTGCTTTCCGTGCGCGGGGCCGGACACAACATCGCAGGCAGCTCCCTCGCGGAGGACGGTCTCACCATCGACCTGTCCGGCCTGCGCGAGGTGGAAGTCCACGCGGAGTCCCGCACGGTTCGCGTGGCGCCCGGCGCGACACTGGGAGATCTCGATGCCGCGACGGCTGCGCACGGCCTCGCCGTGCCGGTCGGGATCAATTCCACCACGGGCGTCGCGGGGCTCACCCTCGGAGGCGGCTTCGGCTGGCTGTCGCGTCGGCTCGGGCTCACGGTGGACAGCCTCCTTTCCGCCGACGTGGTCACGGCCGGCGGCGAGCTCGTCACCTGCGATGCGGAACGGCACCCGGACCTGTTCTGGGCCATCCGGGGAGGCGGCGGGAACTTCGGCGTCGTGACGTCCTTCACGTTCCAGGCACACGACGTCGGTCCCGATCTCCTGTGCGGACTCGTCGTGCATCCGTTCGACGACGCCGGTGAGGTGCTGCGCTTCTATCGCGAGTTCTCGGGTGCGGAGCCGGACGACCTTTCCACGTGGATGGTGCTCCGGCATGCGCCGCCGCTGCCGTTCCTTCCCGAAGAGATCCATGGCCGGATGGTCGTGGTGTTCGCCTTCGTGTACTCGGGCGCACCGGCCGAGGGCGAGCGTGCGGTCCGCCCGCTCCGCGACTGGGGATCGCCGGCGGGGGAGCACGTGGGCGCGATGCCGTTCGCCGAGTTCCAGCAGGCCTTCGACCCGCTCCTCACGCCCGGCGCGCGGAACTACTGGAAGTCGCACAACTTCGCCGGGCTCTCGGACGCCGCGCTCGACCTCGTCGTTTCCTGGGCCGGAAAGCTGCCGTCGCCCGAGTCGGAGATCTTCTTCGCGCACGTGGGCGGGGCGGCGAACCGTGTCGATCCCGACGCGACGGCGTACCCGCACCGGTCCGCCGAATACGTGATGAACGTGCACACACGCTGGTCGGATCCGGGCCGGGATGCCGCCTGCGTCTCGTGGGCGCGGGAGTTCTGGGAGGCCACCGCGGCGGAGGCCGAGGCGGGCGTGTACGTGAACTTCGTGAGCGACGCGCGGGACGAGAGCCAGGTCCGTGCGGCCTATGGCGGGAACTACCAGCGACTCGCGGCGATCAAGCGGACGTACGACCCGGAGAACCTCTTCCGGACGAATCTGAACGTACGGCCGGCGCCGGCCTGATCGCCCCGGCGCCGGCCTGACGCGTCAGGGCCCCTTCGACCGCTCTCCGAGCACCAGCGCCTCGCGGATCGGAATCCGGGCCGTGAGGCTCGCGTACAGCGAGTAGCTGAGCCCGAACAGGCCGAGGAACCCCAGCGTGACCGCCACCTCGGTCAGCCCGAAGGGCGGCGGGCCGCCCTTCCAGATCGACGGCACGACCTGCAGGTAGCGCTCCAGCCAGAACCCGGCCAGCACCACGAGACCCACCAGCGCCAGGTGCCGCGAGTTCATCTTCGGCCGGCGCCACAGCAACAGCGCGAACGGGATGAAGAAGATCAGCGCCATCTGCGCCCACAGGAGCGGTCCGAACCCGTTCTCCGTCCGCAGCGTGAAGAACTGCGTCTCGCGGCCGATGTTCCCGTACCAGATCGGCAGGAACTGGGAAAACCAGATGTAGCTCCAGAAGATCACGAAGGCGAACATCAGCTTGCCGAGGTCGTGGAACTCCCACTTCCCCCACACGTCCTCAAGCCGGTAATGCTCCTTGTAACGGTGCGCGAGCACGGCCACGAGGCACAGCATGCACAGCCAGCCGCCCATGAAGTACATCGCGCCCCAGATCACGCTCAGGAAGCTCGGCATCAGCGACATCGTGAAGTCGAAGGCGAGCAGGCTGAACACGAGGACCCAGATCCCGATGAGCAGCGGACCGAGCCAGCCGAGGATCCGCCGCGAGCGCGCGGCCTCCTCCTCGTCGCCCCGCCACCCGCGCGCCAGGGCCGTGAGCACGGCCTTCCTCCAGCCCGTCTGCCGGTCCGCGAGCAGCGGGGCGTCGGGCCGCAGGGAGAGGCGCAGGAAGACGAAGCTCGCCGCGAACAGGACGAAGAGCAGCAGTCCGTTGCGCAGGAACACCCCGTCCAGCGTCAGCCAGACGCGGTTGATGTGGCCGGGCCACGCGGGATCCAGCCACGGGAAGATGTGCGGGCCTCCGAAGTACATGCCCGCGAACACGAGCAGTGCGAGGGGCAGGAAGGCGCCCATCGGCTCCGCCACGCGGCGGAACGGCTTGCCCCAGTGCCCCTTTGCCGTCACCAGCACGGCGCCGAAGATCACCCCCGCCTGGGCCAGCGAGGTCCAGAACAGGAAGTTCACGTACACGGCCTGCCACGCGCGCTGCGGCGCGGCGCCCACTCCCAGCGCGAAGCCGGCCGCGCCCACCGCGATGGCGGCGAGCCAGAAGCCGAAAGCGATGCCGCTGATCCGGCCGTGCACCGTGCTGAGGGCCCGGTCGGGCGTCACGGTGGAAGTCTGCGCGCTCACGATCCGCTCCCGTCCGCCGCCGCACCGCCCGCGCCGGCCTGTGTCCCCGCCCGTCCCCGCGCCTGCAGCTCGCGCACCCACGCGACGAGAGCCCAGCGGTCCTCGTCCGGGACGCGCCGGTAGGCCGGCATGACGCCGCGGCCGTTCTCGATCATGCCCCAGATGTAGCCGTCCGACAGCTCCAGCGTGGCGCGGTCGGACAGCAGGTTCAGCGTCGGCAGGGGCGGCAGGCGGTTCGGTCCCACGACCGGCCCGTCGCCCGCGCCCGTCTCGCCGTGGCAGACGATGCAGTAGCGCCGGTACGCCGTCTCGCCCCGCTCCAGGATCTCCGGCGTCACCTCGCCGAGCGGGCTGGCGAGCAGCGTGTCGGCGGCCAGCAGGTCGAGGGGGCGGCGCGTGCCCACGGCCACCGTTCCCTCCGGCGGCAGCGGGTGTTCCACCTCGTAGGTCTCGACCTGCTCGGTGCGGAACATCGTCTTGAACCAGGGGACCCGCTTCACCTGGTCGTCGCAGCCGGTCAGCGCCAGCGCCGCCAGTCCGGCGACCAGGGCCGGCACGCCCCTGCGGCCCCTCACGCCGCCACCTCCTCGATCTCCACCGCGCCGGCTTCCCGCAGGATCGACTCGAGGTCGCCCTTCCGCGCCCCGGCGTCCGGCACGTACACCCCGTACCTGTCGACCGAGAACGTCTCGCGGTAGCCCGCGCTGATCCGGCGCCGCGAGCGGTGCGTGTGGAACAGGACGCCGCCGAACCCGAACAGGCCGGTGAACAGGATCGTCATCTCGAACATGATCACGAAGAAGGCCGGCCACGACAGGATCGGCTTGCCCTGCGTGACGAGCGGGTAGGCGAGCGCCGTGAGCCCCGTGAGCGCGGTCGCGGTCACGAAGCCCGTGATGCCCCCGATCAGCGCCCAGCGGCGCACGGGGCTCGACACGATGCCGAGCGCCTCCTCAAGGTCCGGCGCGGGGAAGGGGGAGAACACTTCGATCCCCTCCTCGCCCGCCGCGCGGATTCGCTCGATCGCCGCACGCGTGGCGGCGAGCGTCTCGAACTGGGCGACGATTCCGCTCATCTCAGTGACCGTGCTCGTGCGCGTGGGCCAGGTGCTCCTTCACTTCCGCGATGCTGATCACCGGCAGCGTCCGCGAGAAGAGGAGGAACCAGAAGAAGAACCAGGCGAAGCTACCGATCAGGATCAGGATCTCGGTGGCCGTCGGGACGTAGATTCCCCAGCCGCCCGGCTCGAACTCGTGCGCGAGCGACGTGACGATGATCACGAACCGCTCGTACCACATGCCGATGTTCACGAAGATCGAGATCACGAACAGCGCGGCCAGGCTGTTGCGGGTGCGCCGGAACCACAGGCTCATCGGGACGACGACGTTGCAGAACACCATCACCCAGAAGGGCCCGGCGTAGTAGCCGCTGGCGCGCCACAGGAAGCTTTCCTGCTCCACCGGGTCGTTCGTCCACCACGCCAGGAAGAACTCCATCGCGTAGGCGTAGCCGACGATCAGCGAGGTGAACAGGAGGAGCTTCGCCATGTTGTCGAAATTGTATTTCGAGATGTACGACTCCAGCCCGAACGCCCAGCGCAGCGGGATGAGGATCGTGATCACCATCGCGATCCCCGAGAAGATCGCCCCGGCCACGAAGTAGGGGGCGAAGATCGTCGAGTGCCATCCCGGCACGATTCCCATCGCGAAGTCCCACGACACGACGCTGTGCACGGAGAGCACGAGCGGCGTCGCGATGCCGGCCAGGTACAGGTAGAGCCGCCGGTAGTGCGCCCAGTCCCGCACCGACCCCTGCCAGCCGAGGGCGAAGATCCCGTACAGCTTCCGCTTCAGGCCGCCGAACTTGTCCCGCAGCACCGCGAGGTCGGGGATCAGGCCCAGGTACCAGAACACCAGGCTGATCGTGAAGTACGTTCCGATCGCGAACATGTCCCACACGAGCGGCGACCGGAAGTTCGGCCAGATCAGCCGGGTCGAGGGGTACGGGACCAGGTAGTAGAAGTACCACACCCGGCCGAGGTGGATGAGCGGGAAGAGCCCCGCCGTCATCACGGCGAAGATCGTCATCGCCTCCGCGGCGCGGTTGATCGTGGTCCGCCAGCCCGAGCGCACGAGATACAGAACGGCGGAGATCAGGGTGCCGCTGTGCGCGATCCCGACCCAGAAGACGAACGTGACGATGTAGACGCCCCAGCTCACCGGGTTGTTGATCCCGGCCATCCCGATCCCGTTGCGGATCTGGTTGAGCCAGGCGGCGCCGCCCGCGGCGATGCCGAGGCCGCAGATCGACACCAGCAGCCAGTACCGCCAGGCCGGCGCCGAGATCGGCCGGCTGATGTCCCGGTTCGCGTCCGCCGGGGTGGGCAGGGCCGCGCCCGGCACTTCGATTTCCGCTGTCGCCATCGGACCCCGTCGGTTTCTCAGTGACCGGCCCCGGCGCCTTCGCCGGCGTCGTGTGGCGCGTCGTGGCCCGCGTCGTCAGGCGCGTCGTGGCCCGCGTCGCGTCCGCCCCCGTGCCCGTGCCCGCCCACCGGCCGGGCGTGCGTGACGCCGGACAGGTAGGTCACGGCGGGGCGCGTGTTCAGCTCCCCGAGCATGTGGTAGGCGCGGGCTCCCTTCGCGACCAGGGAGACCCGGCTCTGCGGGTCCTTCAGGTTCCCGAACACGATCGCCTCGGTCGGGCACGACTGCATGCAGGCGGTCCGGATCTCGCCGTCCGCCACGGGCCGTCCGTCGCGCTTCGCGTCCAGCTTGGCGCGGTTGATCCGCTGCACGCAGAACGTGCACTTCTCCATCACGCCCGTCTGCCGGACCGTCACGTCCGGGTTGAGCTGGAGGTTCAGCGGGTACGGGTGCTCGTAGGTGAACCAGTTGAAGCGGCGCACCTTGTAGGGGCAGTTGTTCGCGCAGTACCGGGTGCCCACGCACCGGTTGTAGACCTGCCCGTTCAGACCCTCGGGCGTGTGGTAGGCGGCGTACACCGGGCAGACCGGCTCGCACGGGGCGTCGCCGCACTGCTGGCAGAGCACCGGCACGTGCACCGTCTGGAAGCCGCCGTCCTCGGTCTTCTCGAAGTACCGCATGATCTGCATCCAGGACATGTCACGGCCCTGGAGGCTGAGGTCGCGGCCCACGGTGGGGATGTTGTTCTCGGCGTAGCACGCCGTGACGCAGGCCCCGCACCCCGTGCACGCGTTGAGGTCGATCGTCATGCCCCAGCGGTACGGGCTCTGCGGGTCGGAATCCCAGGCCGCCTCGACGATCTCCTTCAGGTCGACGTGGTGCGCGCCGATCGCCGCGGCCGCGGCCTCGACGTGCAGGAGCTCCGCGATCTCACGGTCGAGGTCCGTGTCGCTGCCCTGCATGACCGGCAGCGGCTCGCGGCGTCCCAGTGCCGTGATCTCGACCCCGGCGCCCGCCACGAAGGCCAGCGCGCCGCTCCGCGTGTCGGCGGCGCCGTCGAGCAGGTCGAGGGCGTTCACGCCCCGTCCCGCCGCGTGGCGCCCGTAGGCGCGGTGTCCCTGGCCGAGCGGCACCGCCACCGTGTCCGGCCGGATCCCCTCGTACACGAACGCGGGGGCGGCGACCGAGCCCGCGCCGGTGCGGACCTCCACCACGTCGCCCGTCTTCACGCCCAGCGGTTCCGCCGTCTCGGGGTGGATCTCCACCCAGGAGCTCCACACAGCCTTCGTGACGGCGTCGGGAAGCTCCTGCATCCACGAGCGGTTCGCCCCGCGCCCGTCGTGGAACTGGGCCGTCGGGCAGGTCACGAGGGCGAGGCCCTGCATGGCCGGCGGCAGCGTGAAACGGTAGTTGGCTCCGGCCGCGGTGAGCGGCGGCGCGGGATCGGCCGGGGCGGCCGCCGTCTGGAAGCGGCCCGCCTCGAGCGCCGCGTGCCGGGCGTCCTCCCACGGGCGGTCTGCCGGGGCCGCCTCGCGCCAGCGTGCCTCCAGCCAGGTGCGCCAGTCCTCGACGCCCTCGGGCGCCCGTCCCGCGGCCCGGGCGATCCCGAGCAGGACGTCCTCCCGGTGCCGCGTGTCGAACAGCGGGCGGAGCACGGGCTGGGCGATGCCGAGCCATCCGGGCCGGACCTCCGCGTCGCCCCACGCCTCGAGCTCGTGGTGCGCGGGGAGGATCCACGTCGCGGCGGATGCCGTGTCGTCGAGGTGGGTCGACACCGCGATCCGGTTGCGCACCGAGCCGAAGGCCTCGGCGAACCCGGTGGCGGCGGGCAGCGCGTAGACGGGATCCGCGCCTGCGACGATGACCGTGTCGAAGGCGCCGGTCCGCATCCGCTCGGCCACGGCGCGCAGCTCGGCGAAGCTCGCGGCGCGCCCGCGTACCGGACCGGAGCCGAAGCGCACCGTGCGGCCCACGGCGCCGGTGACGACGTTCAGCAGGGCCACCGCCAGGTGCGCCTCCGCCGCCGCGCCGCCCTGTCCGGAGACGTCCGGCGGCAGCGCGATGGGAGCGCTCACCGCGGCGAGCTCCGCCGCGAGCTGCAGGATCCGCTCGCGGCCGATCCCGGCCCGCTCGGCCACGGCCTCCGCCGTGAACGGGGCCAGCGCGCCCTCGACCCGGGCGGCCATGCCGCCGCCCCGCCGCCGCGCCACCTCGCGGGCCACGGCGAGCGCCACCAGTCCCTCGGTGCCCGGCCGGACCGGAAGCCACTCGTCGGCGTTCAGGCCAGTGAGCGACAGCCGCGGCCCGACGTGCGTGAACTTCGCGTGCCGCCCCTCTTCCACCCGCCGCGCCCCGGCGAAGCGCGCCCCGAGCTCGACCGGCGCGAGCCACGAGCCGAGAAAGTCCGCGCCGAACGAGACGATCCGGTCCGCCCGGTCGATCTCGTACGAGGGAATCTCCGACGTGCCGAACGCGATCTCGTGGGCCGTGCGAAGCGCCTCGAGGCCCAGCGGCTCCCAGGGCACCCACTCGGCGCCCGCCACGTCGGACCACTCGGCGAGGAAGCGCGCCGCGCTGCCGGTGACCGGAGCGGTGAGCAGCAGGGTGCGGCCCGGCACCAGCGCCTCGCCGGCCGCGGCGAGCGCCTCGTCCCAGGACGCCTCGGCGAACGCCTCGCCGTCGCGTCGCCGCGGTCCCGCGACCCGGTCCGGGTCGTAGAGGTCCTGCAGCGCCGAGTGGGCGAGGGCGGACAGCCGGCCCCGGTTCGGGAAGTCCGGGTGCCCCTCGAGCTTGATCACGCGCCCGTCGCGCACCACCGCGTGGACGCCCAGCGTCTCCGGTCCCGCGCCGGCCAGCACCGTGGCGTAGCGCGCATTGGTGCCCGGGACGATCTCCTCCGGCGGGACGAGGTAGGGAATCAGCTTGTCGCCGACGTCCGGCGGACCGCAGCTCGCCGCGGCCGCGCCGGCGCCCGCCACGCCGAGCACCTTGAGGAAGTCGCGCCGGGTCGTGCTCCCGGCGCCCCGCGGGGCCTCGGGGGACGGCGCGCCGGAGACCCCGGTCCCGTTCGCGCGTGGATCAGCCTCGTTCATTCGCATCCGCCGCCGGATCTCAATAGTGACAGGCGCTGCAGTCGATCGGCGCGCGGTTCGCGCCGTACTGCTGGTCGATGTCCCGCGGGTAGAGCCCGGCCGGCTGCCTGCCGCCCGGACTCTGCGGCGGCGGGAACTTCTCCACGAGAAGCCGGTCGGTGGCCACGTCCGTCGGCTCGCCCTCCTGCCAGTGGCAGTCCAGGCACCAGCCCATCTTCAGCGAGGAGAACTTGTAGACGCGGTCCATGTTCTCGACCTCGCCGTGGCACTCCGCGCAGTCGACCTGTGAGCGAACGTGCGCCTCGTGCGGGAACTGGACGAAGTCGGGCACCTTGTAGATGCGCTCCCAGGGCACGGGCTCCTCGCGCTCCCAGTAGCCGCGCAGGCGCTGGATCGGCTCGAGCTGGGCGCCGACGATCCGGTGACAGCCCATGCAGAGCTCCACCGGCGGCAGCACCGCCGCCTGGGAGATCTCCGTTCCCACGTGGCAGTACTCGCACTGCATCACGAGCTCCTGCGCGTGGAAGCGGTGGCTGAACGGGATCGGCTGTTCGGGTCCGTCGGCCGCCGCCATGTGCGCGGCGATCGCCTCTGCGGCCGTCTGCCCCGTGGGGGTGCGCGGCACGATCCCCGGCGGGAGGGAGTCCTGCCGGGCCGCGTCCGCCTGTGGGGCCGCGTCCTGGGCTCCGGCCACCGCGGGGGCGAATCCACCGATGCCGGCGGCCAGCAGCCCGGCCGCGAGGATCCTGTGCATGGGCTTCATGAATCGCGTACGCTCTCGAATCGGGTCGCCGCAGGCACGGGCGGTGCCGCCGCGCGCGGGCCGGATGCCGGGTTCCCGGGTGCGGGCCGCGTCAAGGTACCATGATGCCGAAGTGGCGCAAGACGGGAGAGAATGTCCCGTCGCGCCGCGTTCGTACGAGCTTCAGGGAAGCCTGATGAGGGAGCGCGGACTCGCGATCCGGACCTCCAGCCGGCCCGTGAACTCCGTACGATCGTCTCCCTCCCGGTTGCGGTAGTCCCGCACTACGTTCAGCCCCACGTCCCAGAAGACGTCGACGGGCGCGCGGGTTCCCGCGTGCCAGCGTCCCGCGAGCGACGGTCGGATCGTCGTCTCCTCCTGCCCCACGAGAATGCGGGGGAACGTGTCCAGTACTTCGCCCGGCGGACGGAGCGTCCGGAAGTCGCCCTCGCCGCGCACCTGGAGGTCGATCCGCGGCTGCAGCCACAGGCCGGGCAGCGGGATTCCGCTCGCCTCCAGGGTGGCCAGGTAGAGGTCCACCTTGTCCCACCCGAGGCCGATCCGGTTCACCGAGTACTCCTCCCACGGGAGCTCGGTGCGGTAGGCGAGGCTCTGGATCGCCGTGACCGTGCCCCGCAGCAGCCACGCGGACAGCAGCGACGGCAGCTCGATGCCGAACGAGCCCCCCATCTGGCAGCACGAGCCCTCCCGGTTCGTCGCGTCGGCCAGCAGGCTCCCGTACAGGTTCAGGCCCGGCCCGGCGTGCCACCACACGTCGGCCTGCCCCACCTTGTTGAACGGCGTCTTCTCCTCGTCGCCCGTGAATTGCCACACGGTGAGCGGGTTGACGAGCCGCCAGTCGAGGTTCTCCGAGGGCCCGCCGTGCACCGACGACTCGGAGATCGCGAGGATCAGGTCGTCGAACGGCCGCACCTCCAGCCTGTGCGCCGACACGTAGCGCGTCGTGTCGCCCCCGAAGTCCGAATAGCTGGCGATCGTCCCGATGGCGAAGATCCGCTCCGTTCCCAGGCGGTAGCCGATCTCGTCCTCCGAGTACGCGTACGAGGAGCGGAGGAACCCGGGCAGCCCCGGCGGACCCCAGTTCCGGTACATGCGGCCGAACGAGACGCGGGCGTAGGGGGACTGGAGCTCGAGGTAGCTCTCCTCGAAGCGGGAGGAGACATCGTCGAGGATGAACGCCTCGCGGGGCGGCGTGACCTGGCCGCCCGGGAACTGGGCGTCCTCGCGGTACAGGCCGCGCCGCCACAGGCGCATCGCGCCCGCCACCGGCCCCGCGTGTCCCTCCGCCTCGAGGCCTACCGCCTCGAGGAGCTCCGCGTCACCGAACTCGCCGTCCAACTCCGCCCGCAGCGGGTCGCGATGCGTCTGGGACCACACGTCGAACCCCGCCGCGGCGGAGAAGGCCACCTCACCTTCCGGGGCGGCCTCCCCGCGGAGACGGGCTCGCTCCGGCGCGAACTCCTCCTCCAGCCGGGCGAGCCAGCGCCGCTCGGCGCCCGACAGCGCTTCCGGATCGAGGGCAAGCAGGGCGGCCGCCACCTCGATGCGGCGCCACGGCTTCACGAACGGCGACAGGGTGCGGATCCGGCCGCGGGCGATCCACAGGTCGATCGCCGGCACGGCCCAGTGGTCGAGCGGCAGGTAGGACGAGGAAAGCTGCCGCGCCGGGACCGCGCCCGGCGACCCCGCGTCGGTCGCGGCCTCACCACCCGGCTGCTGGCCGTGGGCCGGCGCGGCCGTGAACGTGCCGGCGATGAGCATGAGCAGAGGGAGAGGCAGGCTGCGGGTGCGCAGCGGCCTGCGGGACGGCCCACGATGAATGCGGATCACGGCGGTCTCCTCGCAGCGTGACGACGTGGTCGAAGCGGACGCGCGGACGTCGGGCGGGGCCAGCCCGAGGGAGCAAAACTACGGTCCCCGAGGCTGCCGCGGCACGCCCCCGCCGGGACCTTGACCGCGCCGGGCGGGCGTTCTAGCTTCTGCCGTCTGGCGAGCGGGGCGTCGCGGCCCCGCTCGCGGCGTCTCGGGGGCCTTAGCTCAGCTGGCTAGAGCGCTACGTTGACATCGTAGAGGTCACTGGTTCGAGTCCAGTAGGCCCCATCGACCTCCGGGCGCCGGCGGAGGCCCCGGGGACGAGCTGATTGAAAGTGGCGGTGCGCTGGGGCTGTAGCTCAGTTGGTTAGAGTGCCGGTCTGTCACACCGGAGGTCGCGGGTTCGAGTCCCGTCAGCCCCGTACTTGCCAGCTCGATCGGGTTTCGGAGCGTACGAAGCCGGAGACTTTGGGGCCGTAGCTCAGT
>JAVVDU010000039.1:0-20671 GCA_032251515.1 Gemmatimonadota bacterium | reverse complement strand
TCCGGCGGTCGCGGGCCGGTGCGGACGAGGCCGGTCCGTTCCGCGAACGCGTCCAGGAACGGCCAGCCCCAGCCGGCGAGCCGGCCCTGCACGAGGACGAGCGGCGTGAGCTCGTCGTCCGCGATCCGGCCGTCGGGCTCCCGCACGTGTGTCACGTAGTAGAGGATGTCGACGGACTCGCCGCGAATCACGTGGGACTCCTCGTCCCAGGGGTTCGGGATCTCTCCGGCTTGGAAGATGCCCCGGTCGTACTTCATCGGCTCGGTCCCCATCACGGCCCGGACCGAGTCGGCTGGCATGCCCGCCTCCAGTCGGAACAGGCGGACGCGGCTCTCCGACTGGACGTACTCGAACCCGCCCGCGCAGCCCGCGGCGAGTGAGAGACCCGCCCCGGCGACGAGGGTCCGACCGATGGTGGACATCGAAGAGGGACGGCGCGCGCCACGACTCATGCGCTCCTCCAGGGATCCCGGTTCGTTCACGAGGCCCGCAGGGCGCGGGCATGCCGCAGTCTGGGGAAACCTATCCGCTCGCGCCGCTTCGGGCACCGGTGAACGGGCATCCCGCGTGCGGCGATCCGCCGGTCAGCGGGCGCGGAGCCTCGCCCGCAGGGCGCTCGCGAGCCCGGGCGGCGGCTTCTCGAAGGCGCCCTCCCGGGCGGCCCGCAGGCAGCGGGCATGCACGTCCAGCCCCGCGACGCCCGGGTACACGACCGGGCTCACCGCCACCAGGGCCCGCTCCTCCCGGTCTGCGAGCGCCTCGTGGCACAGGGGGCACGACACGGCCGGGGGGCCGTCCGTCCGGCGGAGGCCGAGCCCGGCGTCCCCGGGACGGCGGGCGCCTGCGCGGATCACTCCACTCGCAGGGGCGCGTAGCGGTAGCCGGCCCAGCAGCCGGCGATCGCCGCCACACCCTGCTCCAGGAGGGCCAGGGCCGTGGCGCGCGGCCCCAGCAGCTCCCAGGCGCTCGTGCCGGTAGTAAGCCCGCCGAACAGGAGGTTCAGGAGGAACCAGGCGACGAACGTGAACAGGGCGATCGCGGACCCGTGGAGGATGGGCGCGGCCGCCGTCTTGAAGCCGGTGGTGAACCCGCCGGTGAACCACCCGATCCCCACGGCGAGGGTCATCCAGGCGCCGGTCTCCGTGCCGATGGGGTCCACCAGCCCTCCGGCCATCAGCAGCAGGGCGACGGACGTGGCCACGGCGAGTCCGACGAACCAGCCGAAGGCCACCCAGGAGAGCTGGACGTTGCGCAGGTGCTCGGAGTGCATGTCAGGCCTCGAGTCGAAGGCGGTGCTGGGCGATCGGCGCCCAGGTGGCCCGGTGGTGCCGCGTCGGGCCGTGTTCGCGGATGGCCGCCAGGTGGGGCGCGGTGGCGTACCCCTTGTTGTCGGCCCAGCCGTAGTCGGGGTAGCGGGGCGCCAGGCGCACCATCAGGCGGTCGCGCACCACCTTCGCGAGGATCGACGCGCAGGCGATCGACAGGCTGCGGCGGTCGCCACGCACCACGGACCGGTGCTCGCCCAGCTCCGGCACGGGCAGGCCGTCCACCAGCAGGAGCTCGGGCCGGAACGGGAGGCGGTGCACGGCGCGGCGCATCGCGAGCGCCGTGGCGCCCCGGATGTTCAGGCGCTCGATCTCCCGCGGCGAGGCGGCGGCCACCGCGTGCCCGAGCGCCAGGGCGCGGATCGCGCCGGCCAGCCGTTCCCGCTCGGGGGACGGCAGGAGCTTGGAGTCGGTCGCGCCCACCAGCTCGTCCGGCGGCGCGCGGAGGAACGGAGGCAGCGCCACGGCCGCGGCGACGACGGGTCCGGCCAGGGGGCCGCGGCCCGCCTCGTCCACTCCCACGATGTGACGAAGCCCGCGCCCCCATCCGTCCCGTTCCAGGTCGGCGGGGGCCGTGCGGGCCATGGTCACGCTCCGGGTGGAAGGTCCGTCGCCGTCAGGCTCCGGCGCCGGGGGCGGTCTCCGTCTCCCCGGCCGACGCCGCCCGTTCGGCGGACGCCTCCTCGGCGGACGAGTCGGCGGCGGGCGCCTCGGCGGCCGAAGCCGCTTCCGCCGCCGGGGCCGCTTCCGCCGCCGGGGCCGCCTCCGCGGTCGGCTTCCGCGCCGGGCCACTCTCCCACCAGCGGCGCTCGCGGACGCGCGCCCGCTTGCCGCGGCGCTCCCGCAGGTAGTAGAGCTTGGCGCGCCGCACGTGGCCGCGCCGCATGACCTCGATCCCGGCGATGGCGGGGGAGTGGTCGGGGAAGATCCGCTCCACGCCTACGCCGCCGGAGATCTTCCGGACCGTGAACGTGGCGCTCAGGCCGGCGCCCCGGCGGGCGATGCAGATCCCCTCGAACGCCTGGAGGCGCTCCTTCTCTCCCTCGACGACGCGCACGAGGACCCGGACCGTGTCGCCCGGCGCGAAGTCCGGGAGATCGGTCCGCATCTGTTCCTTCTCGATTTCCGCGATTCTCGGATCCATCCTGCCGCTCCTTCCGGGGCCGTCCGCCGCGGCCGGCCCGTGAATCTAATCCGTCGTCCCCGTTTCGTCAGCCGTCGGTCCACCGTCCGTCCGTTCCGTCCCGGTCCGCCGTCCGTCCGTCCCGTCCCCCTCCTCCGCCAGCAGCTCCGGCCGTCTCAGGGCCGTGAGCCGCTCCGCCTCGGCCCGCCGCCACGCCTCGATGCGGGCGTGGTCGCCGGAGCGCAGCACCTCGGGCACGGCCATGCCGCGATACTCGGCCGGCCGCGTGTACACCGGCGGCGCCAGGATCCCCTCGTAGAAGGAGTCCCCCGCGGCCGACTCGTGGTCGCCGATCGCGCCCGGCAGCAGCCGCACCACGGCGTCGGCGACCACCAGGGCCGCCGGCTCTCCGCCCGACAGGACGAAGTCGCCGATCGACAGCTCCTCGGTCGCCAGTCCCTCGGCGACCCGCTCGTCCACGCCCTTGTAGTGCCCGCACAGGAGCGTGAGCTCCCCGGCCATCGCGTACCGCACCGCGGTGTCGTGGCCGAACCGCTCGCCCCGCGGGCTCAGGAGCACCACGGGACCGGCCGTCCGCAGCGACTCGACGGCCTCGAAGAACGGCTCCGGCTTCATCACCATGCCGGCGCCGCCCCCGTACGGCTCGTCGTCCACCGTGCGGTGCCGGTCGCGGGTGAAGTCCCGCAGGTCCACCACCCGGTACCGCGCCACCCCCGCCGCCGCCGCGCGCCCGAGAATGCTCGTGGCGAGCGGCGCCTCGAAGAAGGCCGGGAAGATCGTCAGGATGTTGATCCGCACGATGCCTCCGGCCGTCGCCCGGGCTACAGCTCCAGCAGGCCCGCCGGCGGGTCGATCCACACCCGGCGCGCCTCGCGGTCCACGCGCGTCACGATCTCGCGCCGGAACGGCACGAGCCGCTCGCGCCCCTCCGCCTCCACGCCCAGCAGGACCCGCCCGCCCGCCTCGTAGACGTCGCGGACCGGGCCGATCCGGTCGCCCCCCTCGCGCCACGCCTCGAGGCCGATCAGCTCGTGGAGGTAGAACTCGTCCTCCGCGAGGGGCCGCAGCTCGTCGTCCGGCAGCGCGATCTCGAGCCCCCGCAGCCGCTCGGCGGCGTCGCGGTCCTCGCGTCCGCGGAACCGAAGGAGCCAGCCGCCGCCGTGCGGCCGGGCCGACTCGAGCACCAGCTCCTCCTCCGTCCCGACGGGCCGTTCCCCCGCCAGCCGGAAGGCGCGCCCCGCGGTGAACAGGACCTCCGGATCGGAGGTCTCCAGCGCGGCGAAGACTTCTCCGGCGAGGCCGTGCGCCCGCAGCAGGCGCGCCACGACGATCTCCACGCGTCCGCACCGCCCCCGGGGGGGCGGTCCCTACTCCTTCTTCTCTTCCTCGTCGCCGGCGGCCGCGTCGTCCGCGGCGGCGGCCTTCTTCTCGGCCTCGGCCGGCTCGTCCGCCGCCTCGGCCTCCGGGGCAGCTTCGGCCTCGGGTGCCTCCGCCTCGGCCTCCGCCTCCGCTTCCGCTTCCGTGGCGACGTCGGCCTCCGCGGCCTTCGCGGCCTTCTCCTCTTCCGCGGCCTTCTCGGCGGCCGCCTTCTCCGCCTCGGCCTTCTTCCGCGCGGCCTCCTCGGCGGCCCGCTTCGCCGCCGCCTCGGCCTCGGCCTTCTCCTCCGCGCGCTTCCGCGCCAGTTCCTTCTGGGCGGCGGCGGCCGCGGCGGCCCGGGTCGAGGTCTGGCGCTCGCCCTCGGCGGGACCGATCTCCACGACCGGCTCCTCCAGGGTCTCCGGCGCCACGCCGGCCTGGAACTTCTGCCAGACGCCGGTCTTGCGGAAGATCGAGACGACCGTGTCGGTCGGCTGCGCCCCGTCCTGCAGCCACGCCAGCGACGCGGCCGCGTTCAGGCGGATCAGCGACGGCCGGGTCCGCGGGTTGTAGGTGCCGAGCGTCTCGATCGCCGGTCCGTCGCGGGACTCGGCGTTGTCCGAGACCACGATGCGGAACGATGCCTGTGCCTTCCGGCCCGTGCGTTGCAGTCGAATCTTCGTGGGCATTCCTGTACGTCGTCCTGTTCGGGCTCTCGCCGTCCTGCGCATCCGGGGGCATCCACGGCGATTCCGCCGCACCGCCCCGGCCGTACCGGGAAGCTCAGCGCATCAGGCCCGGGATCCCGCCGCCCGCCGCGAGGCGGGGCGCGAGCTTCCGCATGCGCTTCATCGTCTTCCGCATCTCCTTGAACTGCTTCAGCAGCCGGTTCACCTCGTGGACCGGCCGTCCCGAGCCCCGGGCGATCCGCGCCCGGCGCGACCCGTTCAGCATCTCGGGCCGGCGGCGCTCGTCCGGCGTCATGGAGAGCACGATCGCCTCCATGTGCCGGATCCGCCGCGGGTCGATCTCGACCCCTTCCAGCATCTTCGGCTTCACGCCGGGGATCATCTTCAGCAGGCCCTCCAGCGGGCCCATCCCCTGGATCTGCCGCATCGCCTGCAGGAAGTCCTCGAGGTCGAAGCCGTCTCCCTCGAGTACCTTCCGGCCCAGACGCTCTTCCGTGCCGGCATCCATCGCCTCCTGGGCCTTCTCGACCAGGCCGACGATGTCGCCCATCTGCAGGATCCGGCCGGCCATCCGCTCCGGATCGAACGCCGTCAGGTCCTCGGGCCGCTCGCCGACGCCGACGAACTTCACCGGCACGCCGAGGACGCCGTGGATCGACAGCGCTGCGCCGCCGCGCGCGTCGCCGTCCATCTTCGTCAGCACCACGCCGGTGAGCCCCACGGCCTCGTGGAAGCCCTCGGCGATCCGCACCGCCTCCTGGCCGGTCATCCCGTCCGCCACCAGGAGCACCTCGCGCGGCGCCACCGTGGCCTTGAGCGCGGCGAGCTCGTCCATCAGCTCGCGGTCCGCCTGCAGCCGACCCGCCGTGTCGAGGATCACGTGCGTCCGGCCCGCGCGCCGCGCCGCGTCGACGGCCCGGCCGGCCAGGGCCGCCACGTCCGTCTCGCCCGGCTCGTGCGTGACCGGCACGTCGATCGCCGCGGCGAGCGTCACGAGCTGCTCGCCGGCCGCCGGCCGGTACGGGTCGCAGGCCACCAGCTCCGGCCGTCGTCCCGCGCGGGCGAGCCGGCGCGCCAGCTTGCCGGCCGTCGTCGTCTTCCCCGAGCCCTGCAGCCCCACCAGCATCACCACGGTCGGCGGCACGGGGGCTTCCTCGAGCCCCGCGGCGCCGGCGCCGCCCAGCATGGCGACGATCTCGTCGTGGACGATCTTCACGACCTGGTCGCCCGGCCGGACCGACTTCAGGACCTCCGAGCCGACGGCCCGTTCCTCCACCCGCTTCAGGAAGTCCTTGGCGACGTGGAAGTTCACGTCCGCCTCGAGCAGCGCCCGGCGCACCTCGCGCAGTCCCTCGCGCAGCATCGGCGCCGTGAGCACCCCGCGGCTCCGCAGGCCGCGGAACACCCCGTCCAGCCTTTCACCCAGCTGCTCGAACACCGGCCCTTCCCCCCACGGACGGCCGGTCCCCGGCACGGTCCGTCCCGAAAATCAAAGGACGCGACGCCGCGGAACCGCGCTCGCGTCCGGCCTCCCGGCGGGCCGCGCGCGGCGGCCCGGTAGGCCGGGAGCCCGGAAGTATACTTTGGCGGTCGTGTTCAGGCAACGCGGGGATAGGGGACCCGTACGATCTGCGACCGCGACGACCCGACCGAGACGTAGCGCACGGGCACGTCCGCCAGGCGCTCGATCCGCTCCAGGTAGGAGCGCGCCGCGGCGGGGAGGTCGTCCCAGGCGCGGCAGTCGCCGGTGGCCGCGCCCCAGCCGCCGGCCGTCTCGAAGACGGGCCGGATGCCTTCGAGGTCGACCGCCCGCTCCGGGAATCGCTCGGAGACGGTGCCGCCCGACTCGTACGCCACCCCGAGGGAGATCTCGTCGAACGTATCGAGCACGTCGAGCTTCGTGACGGCGAGGGCGGTGAGGCCGTTCACGGCGGCGGCGTGCCGCACCACGACCGCGTCGTACCAGCCGGGCCGGCGCGGCCGCCCCGTGGTGGCCCCGAACTCCGCCCCCAGCCGCCGGAGGTGCTCGGCCTCCTCGCCGGCCAGCTCGGTGGGCAGGGGGCCGTTGCCCACCCGGGTCGTGTAGGCCTTCACGACGCCCAGCACGCCGTCGATCAGCGTCGGGCCGATCCCCACCCCGGCGGCGGCCGCCCCGGCCGTGGTGTTGGAGGAGGTGACGTAGGGATAGGTCCCATGGTCGACGTCGAGCAGCGACCCCTGCGCGCCCTCGAGGAGCACCCGGCCGTCCGCCCGCAGCTCCTCGCGGATCGCCTCGCCGCTGTCCCCGGCGAGGGCGAGGATCCGGGGCGCCACCTCGGCCAGGCGCGCGAGGACGTCGTCCGGGTCCGCCCGCTCTTCCGTCTCCCACGACTCCGCGAGGTGGTTCGCCGCGGCGCACCCCTCCCGCACCACGGCGGCGCAGGTGGCCGGGTCGGCCAGGTCGGCCACCCGCAGGCCGGTGCGCGCCACCTTGTCCCGGTAGGCGGGCCCGATGCCCCGCCGCGTGGTCCCGATCTGCTCCGCGCCGCGGCGGCTCTCCCGCGCGCCGTCCAGCATGCGGTGGTAGGGTAGCACGAGGTGGGCCCGGCTCGAGATCACGAGACGCTCGCGCACCGCCACGCCGCGCGCCTCCAGGAGCTCCACCTCCTCGAGCAGCGTCCACGGGTCCACCACGACCCCGTTGCCCAGCACGCAGCGGACATCGGGATACAGGGCGCCGGACGGGATGAGGTGGAGGATGAACTCCTCCCCCTCGACGAGCACCGTGTGGCCGGCGTTCGCGCCGCCCTGGTAGCGCGCCACGAGCGTCGCCTGCTCGGCGAGGACATCGGTGATCTTGCCCTTGCCTTCGTCTCCCCACTGCGCCCCGACGATCACGACGCAGCGGTGCGAGTCCTGGAACATTCAGCCTCCGGAATCCGGGTCGCGCGCGGTGAGGCCGGCCGCGGCCAGCGCCTCGGCCACGTCCGCGCGGACCCGGGGGGTCGGGGTCACGAGGGGGGCGCGGGAAGGTCCGCCCGCGAGCCCCAGGAGATCGAGTCCGTGCTTGATCCCCGGGATGCCCGCGCCGGCCACCACGCGCTTGTGCAGAGGTCCGATCCTCTCCTGCAGGCGGCCCGCTTCGGCAGCCCGGCCGTCCCGCCACGCCTCGTACAGGCGCGCGCAGTCCGCGGCGGCCAGGAGCCCCACGGCCACGATCCCGCCCGCGGCGCCGATCTCGAGGCCGGAATAGAGGTGCGTGCCGGCTCCCACGAGCACCGCCGCACGGTCGCCGCACGCCTCGCACAGCGCGCCCAGGTTGTGCACGTCGCCGGAGGAGTCCTTGATGCCCGCGATGTTGGGGTGCGAGACCAGTTCGCCCACGAGCTCCGGCTCCAGCGGAACGGGCACGAACTTCGGGATGTGGTAGAGCACCACGGGCACGGGCGAAGCGTCCGCCACCTCCAGGTAGTGCAGCCGCAGGGCCTCGCGCGTCATGCTCCCCGCGTAGTAGGCGGGCGGCCGCACCAGCACCGCCTGCGCCCCCGCCGCGGCGGCCGCGACGGACAGCCGGATGGTGCGCCGGGTGGACTCGGCGCCCGTCCCGGTGACCACCGCCAGCCCGTCGGCCCGCTCCCGGGCCCGCTCCGTGAGCGCGGCGATCTCGACGTCGTCGAGCAGCGGCGCCTCGCCGGTCGACCCGGCGACCACGAAGCCGTCCACGCCCTGGCCGGCCCACGCCCGGATGTTGCGGCCGAGGGCCTCGAGATCGACCTCCCCGCGGGCGTCGAACGGCGTGGTGACCGGCAGCAGCACCCCGGCGAGCCTCACGGCGCCTCCCCCGGGATCTCGCCGAGCCGGCTGCGGGAGTCGTCGGCCAGCGTCTGCATCACCAGCTCGAAGTCGGCCGGGCTCGGCGCGGCGGCGCGGGCCGTCTCGTAGTCCACGAAGTCCATCTCCACCAGCCGCTCCAGGTCCTGCTGGAAGGTGCGCATGCCGTAGGACGCCTCTCCCTGCCGCATCAGGAGGTGGATCTCCTCGAGAGGCCGGCCGGTGAGGATGCAGTCGCGCACCGCGCCCGTGACCCGCAGCACCTCCACCGCCGGGACCGGTCCGGCCCCGTCCTTCCGCGGCAGGAGCTTCAGGGCCACCACGGCCCGCAGCGACTCGGCCACCAGCAGGCGCCCCACGTCGCGCTCCTCGCGCGGAAAGACCGCGAACAGCCGCATCAGGGCGCCGAGTGCGGTGGGGGCGTGCATGGTGGTGATCACGAGCCTTCCGAGCTCCGCGGCGCGCAGCGTGGCGTCGATCGTCTCCCGGTCCCGTGCCTCGCCGATCAGGATCACGTCCGCGTCCTGGCGGAGCGCCGCGCGCACGCCCGCGGCGAACGAGTCCGTGTCCACCCCCACCTCGCGCTGCGTCACGACGCTCGCCTCGTCGGCGTGCAGGAACTCGATCGGCGCCTCGAGGGTCACCACGTGCCGCTGCATGCGCTCGTTGATCCAGCCGACCATGGCGGCCTGCGCGGTGCTCTTGCCGGCCCCGACGCTGCCGGTGACCACCACCAGCCCGTGGTCCAGCCCGGCGATCTCGCCCAGCACCGGCGGCAGGTTCAGCTCGTCGAGGGTAGGCACCCGGCGAGGGATCACCCGCATCACGATCACGAACGACCCCCGCTGGCGGAGCACGTGCACGCGGAACCGCCCGACCCCCGCCACGTCCCAGGAGGTGTCGAAGTCCGGGATCTCGTCGATGCGCTCCGGGTCGCGGCCCGCCGGGAGCATCTGGAGGGCGATGCGGCGGGTCTCCTCGGGCGTGAACACCTGGCTGGACAGCTTCAGGATCCGCCCGTCGATCCGGGCCCGGAACACGTCTCCGGCCCGGATGTGGAGGACGGTCGCGCCCCGGTCCACCGCCGCCTTGATGAGTCGCTGCACTAGTAGCCGCGCTCCTTGTCGACGCGATTCTCCAGCGGCCGCCCGGCCTTCCAGGCCTCGAGATTGCGGAGCATCAGCCCGGCCTGCCTCTCCCAGAACCTCGGCGTCACCGAGCCGGCGTGCGGCGTGATGAGCACGTTGCGCAGCGCCCGCAGCGGGCTGCCGGCGGGAAGCGGCTCCTCCCGGAACACGTCGAGCGCCGCACCGCGCAGCGCGCCGCGCGCGAGGGCCGCCGCGAGCGCCGTCTCGTCCACGATGCCACCGCGGGAGAGGTTCAACAAGACGGCCCGCGGCGGCAGGGCCGCGATCTCGGCCGCCCCGATGAGCCCCTGCGTCTCGTCCGTCTCCGGCAGGGCCAGGACGACGTACGCGGCCTCCCGCAGCGCCCCGGCGAGCCCGTCCGGTCCGACCACCCGGTCCGCCTCGGGAAGCGGCGACGCCCCCGGATGGCGGCGCACCGCCACCACCCGCATGCCGAGGGCCCGGGCGCGCATGCCGACGGCGCGGCCGATGCCGCCGTAGCCGACCACCACGGCCGTGCTGCCGGTCAGCTCGCCGAGCGCCTCGGGCCGGGCGGCGAACTCGTCGTACGGCCAGCCGCCGTCGCGCACCCCGTGCACCGCGAGGTCGAACCCGCGCGCGAAGTGGAGCATCGCGCCGATCGCCCACTCGGCCAGCGGCTCGGCGTGGATCCCGGCCGAGTTCGTGAACGCCACGTCGCTGGCCCGCAGCTCCGGGAACAGGCTGCCGCGCACCCCGGCGGCCCCGGAATGCACCCACCGCAGGCGCCCGGCTGCCCGGAAGACCTCCGGCGTGATCCCGAACCCGAAGTAGACCTCCGCGTCCGCGACGGCCGCGAGAACCTCGGGGGGCGCGGCGGCGGGGCCGTCTCCCGTGGCGCGGGCCGACACGCGCACCGCCTCCACCTCCCAGCCCGCCCCGGCCGCGGCGCGCAGGCGCGCGACGAGGGCCTCCGGGATCGTCCAGGCCGGGTAGCGCTCGGCGTGCATCCACACGACGAGGCGCCGTGGGAGGCCGGGGCGGGCCGGCTCGCGGGCGGTGTCGGCCGTCACGGGATCAGTCGACCCGGACGCCGCGCACCGGCGCGGCCCGCGCGAGGCGCTCCAGCAGCTCGTGGCGCTCGTGGGGCGAGCAGTGAAGCCCCCACGACAGGGTCCGCTCGTCCTCGCCGAACCCGACGAGGTGCGCCTGGAGCCCGAGCTCCGCGAGGATCGTCTCGACGATCTCGCGGCCCGCCGCGTCGTCCGGGGCGAAGCGGACCTCGAGCCGCTGGACCGACTTCTCGCTGAACCGGTTCTCGAGCCGCGCCAGCGCCGCGAGGGTCAGCAGGACGAGCAGCGTCCCGCCGATCGCCACGGGGTAGTCGCGCAGCCCGACCGTCATCCCGATCGCCGCCACGACCCACAGGGTGGCAGCCGACGTGAGCCCGATCACCGTGCCGCGCAGGACGAGGATCGTACCCGCGCCGATGAACCCGATGCCGGAGACGATGCCGTAGGCGATGCGCCCGGGATCGGCCTGGACCCGCGGGCCGGTGGCGAACTCGGCGGCCACGCGCAGGGACGCCTCCGTGAACAGGGCCGCCCCCACGCAGATCAGGATGTTCGTGCGCAGGCCGGCGGGCTTGCCGGAGATCTCCCGCTCCAGGCCGATCGCGCCGCCGAGCACGGTGGCGAGGAGCAGCCGGGCGAGCACCTCGAGACGCAGCCCGGCCGCCCAGGCGGGCAGATCGGCGATCCAGCTCTCCATGGCGCCTCCCTCGCGTCGGTGAAGGCCCGGGCGCGCTCAGGACCGGGGGGGCGCCCCGAGGCCCATGCGGTCGAACGCCTCCGCCAGGATCGGGCCGGCGATCGCCCGGGCGCGCCGCGCGCCGTCGTGCAGGATGTCGCGCACCCGGTCCGGGTCGGCGCGCAGCGCAGCGGCCCGCTCGCGGACCGGGGCCAGCCGGGCGGCGATCCCCTCGGCGAGGCGCCGCTTGCAGTCCACGCACCCCAGGGTGGCCGTCTGGCAGCGGACCTCGATCTCGTCGCGTCCCGCCGCATCGGTGAAATGCTCGTGCAGCGCGAACACGTTGCATACGTGTGGGTTGCCGGGATCGTCGCGGCGGACTCGGGCCGGGTCGGTGACGGCCGTGCGGACCACCTGCCACAACTCCTCGGGGCCGGCGAGCAGCGGGATCGTGTTGTCCTGCGACTTGGACATCTTGGCCACCCCGTCGAGGCCCAGCACCCGGCGCCCGCCCCCGATCAGGGGCTGCGGCTCCGGGAAGAACTCGCCGAACCGGGCGTTCCAGCGCCGCGCGATCTCGCGCGACAGCTCGAGGTGCTGGCGCTGGTCCTCCCCCACCGGCACCAGCTGTCCGTGGTACAGCAGGATGTCGGCGGCCTGGAGGATCGGGTAGTTCAGGAGCCCCGCGCTCACCGCGTCCACGCGGTCGGACTTGTCCTTGAACTGCGTCATGCGGCCGAGCTCGCCCAGCGGCGTGACGGTGTTGAACAGCCAGGCGAGCTGCGCGTGCTCCGGGACGTCGGACTGGACGAACAGGATGCAGCGCTCCGGGTCGAGCCCCGCGGCCAGCAGCCCCACCGCCATGTCGAACACGCGCCGGCGCAGCACCGCGGGCTCGTACGGGACCGTAATGGCGTGCAGGTCCACGATCCCGTAGATGCAGTCGTGGCTCTCCGTGAGACGCACCCACGTCTCCAGCGCCCCCAGGTAGTTTCCGAGGTGCAGGTCGCCCGAGGGCTGGATGCCGCTGAACACGCGGGGTCGGACTGGCGTCATGGCGGGATCGTCGATGGAACGGGTGGTCCGCGCTCGTCGGGACTCCGGGGGCCGGCTTCCGGCCGCCGGGAAGGTAGCCGGCGCACCGGGAGGGGAGCAAGCGAATCGCGGGCTTCCGGCCGTGCCGGGAGCGGGCGAACCCACGAACGCGGAGGAGGATGCGTGCCGGAGAGACCGGAGGGAAGGGTCGCGGACGGTCCGCTGCTGGAGGCGGCCCGGGCCGCCGCGACGGCGGCCGCGGAGGTGCACGCCGAGGGCCGGGGCCGCATCGACCCGTCCCGCTGGAGCGAGAAGGGACGGGCCGACTTCGTCACCGAGGTCGACGTGGAGGCCGAGCGCCGGATCGTGGCCGTGCTGCGCGACCGCTTCCCGGACCACGCGGTGCTGGCCGAGGAGGCGTCGAGCGACGGCGGGCCGGAGGGCGTCGGACCCGGCGGCGAGGGGCCGGGCGGCACCTCGCCGGACGCAGCCGCGTCCCCCACCCCGGTCCGCTGGATCGTGGACCCGCTGGACGGCACGACGAACTGGCTGCACGGCTACCCGGAGTACGCCGTGTCCCTGGCGGCCGCGGACGCGGAGGGACTGCGCGTCGGCGTGGTGCTGAACTCCGCCACCGGCGAGCGGTTCGAGGCGGTGCGGGACGGCGGGGCCACCCTCGACGGCGCCCCGATCCGCGTCTCGAATCAGGCCGACCTGGAGCTCGCGCTGGTGGGAACCGGCTTTCCGTTCAAGAAGATCGAGACGCTGCGCGCCTATCTCGCCGTGTTCGAGCGGGTGCTGCGCGCCACCAGCGGGATCCGGCGCGGCGGGTCGGCCGCCCTGGATCTGTGCGACCTGGCGGCGGGCCGGCTCGACGCCTTCTTCGAGTACTGGCTGATGCCGTGGGACGTCGCCGCCGGAGCGCTCATCGTGCGCGAGGCGGGCGGCGTGTTCGAGCCGCTGGAGGTGCCCGGCCTGCCGGAGGCGGCCGCCGACGGCGGGCACGGCGGTCTGCGACCCGGAGGATTCCTGGGGGCCAACGCCGCCCTCGCGGACACGTTCCGGCGGCTCGTCTCCGGCTGAGGGGCGTGGGCCGGCGGCGGTCAGCTGCCGCCGGCGGGCCGCTCCTCCTCGTCGTCACCCTCGTCGTCGAGGTCCTCGGTGACGGCCTGGGCCTCCGCCTCCAGCGCCTCCATCTCGGCGACCAGCTCGGCCTCCACGATGCGCGATTCCTCGGCCGAGGGGGCAGCCGCGCGGCCGCGCTCGAGCGCCTTCGGCGCCTCCGCCCCGGCGGCGGGCAGGATCCCCATGTCGCGCTTCAGCGCCAGCAGGCGGTCCTCCACGTCCGTCTCGCCGCCCGTCTCGAGCAGGGCGAACTCCCGCTCGAGGTTGTCGCCCTGGAGGTCTTCGGTGACCTCGGCCGCGGCGAGGGCCTTCCGCTCCGTCTCCTCGATCCGCTCCACCATCTGGTCGAAGGCGCGGAACGCGCTCTTGTCCTGCAGCCCCGCCATCGTGTCGTGGATCCGCTGCTGCGCCTGGGCCCGCTTCTGCTTCGCGATCAGGAGGTTCTTCTTGCGCTTCGCCTCCTCGATCTTCGCGTTGAGCTGGCGCAGCGAGTCCTTCAGCCGCTCGGTCTCCTCGCGGTGGCGGAGCCACTGCTCCTCGAGCGCGGCGGCCTGGCTCGCGTGCTCCTGGCCCCGCATGAGGGCCTGCTTCGCCAGGTCGTCCCGTTCCTGCCCGATCGCGAGCCGCGCCCGGCGCTCCCAGTTCTGCGCTTCCTTGCGCTCCGTCTCGACCTGGGCCCGCAGCCGGCGCTCGTCGGCGATCGCCATCGCGACTTCCTGCTTCGCCTGCGCGAGCTGGCGACGCATGTCCTCGATGACCTGGACGAGCATCTTCTCCGGGTTCTCGGCCCGGGCGATCAGGTCGTTGATGTTGGAGCGGAGGAGCCGGGACAGCCGTTCAATGATCCCCATGGCCTGTCAGTCCAGTCCGAGTTCGTGTCGGTGCGACGTCACGGCGAGCGCCAGGCTCTCCAGCGATGCCAGGAACTCCGAGTAGTCGAGGTTCTCGATCTCCAGCGCGTCGGTGAGGATCACCTCGCCGCCCTCGAGCCCGTAGGCGCCGTGCACGAGGTCGCTCGCGTTGAGGCGCAGGAGGCTCTCGAACAGGGCGAGCCGGGCCTCCCCCTCCTCGGGCGCCGCCCCCATGTTGGAGCGCAGCACGACCAGCGGTGGCGAGTAGCTCACCGCCACCGGCGGACTGCCGCTCGACTCGCCGCTCTCCGGGTCCACGATCCACAGGTTCTCGCCGATCTCCTCGCAGTCCATCTCCGTGCGGATCAGGAAGCTCTCGAGGTCTTCGCGACTGATCATCGGTCTCCATCCTTCTCCAGGGCGGGTCGTCCGCCCGGGGTCGGCGCCTCGAGCAGGCGCGTCAGGAACTCCTGGTGCTCCGCCAGTTCGTGCACCCGGTCCGCAAGGGCCTCCACCTGGCCCTCGAGCCGCGCGAGCCGCTCGGCGTCCGCCCCGCCGAGGCCTTCCGGCGGCGGGGCGGAGCGCCCGCCCTCGAGGCGCTTGGCCACTCCGCCGGCCAGGGGGCCCAGGACGAAGACGACGAGCAGGATCAGGATGAACGTCGACATGGCTTCAGAGCGTCCCGTGCAGGCCCGGGTGTCGGTCCGTCGTACGGAGCCGCGGCTCGCCCGGTTTCGCCGGCGCGTCCCCGGGCGCCGGAGACCGCGTACGGTAACGCCGGGCCGGGGCCGGAATCAACGCCCGCCGCGGGCGAGGACCCCGCGCAGGAACCGGCCCGTGTGGCTTGCCTCGCGCGCCGCCACGTCTTCGGGCGTCCCGCACGCCACCAGGCGGCCGCCGCCCGTGCCGCCCTCCGGGCCGAGGTCCACGACCCAGTCGGCCGTCTTGATCACGTCGAGGTGGTGCTCGATCACCAGCACCGTGTTGCCGAGATCGACCAGCCGGTGCAGCACCTCGAGCAGGATCCGGATGTCCTCGAAGTGGAGCCCCGTGGTGGGCTCGTCGAGGATGTACAGGGTGCGGCCCGTGGCGCGGCGGGCCAGCTCGGAGGCGAGCTTCACCCGCTGGGCCTCGCCCCCGGACAGGGTGGTGGCCGGCTGCCCGAGCGTGATGTATCCGAGGCCCACGTCGGCCAGCGTCTGCAGGCGGGAGCGCAGCCGGGGGACGGCGTCGAAGAACTCCCGCGCCTCGGCCACCGTCATGTGCAGCACGTCGGCGATGCTGCGGCCGCGGTACAGCACCTCGAGCGTCTCGCGGTCGTAGCGGGCGCCGCGGCATACGTCGCACGGCACGTAGACGTCGGGCAGGAAATGCATCTCGATCTTCACCAGCCCATCGCCACGGCACGCCTCGCAGCGACCGCCCTTCACGTTGAAGCTGAACCGCCCCGGGCGGTAGCCGCGGATCCGCGACTCCGGCAGCCGCGCGAACAGCTCGCGGATCGGCGTGAACACGCCCGTGTAGGTGGCCGGGTTCGACCGGGGGGTGCGCCCGATGGGACTCTGGTCGACGTCGATCACCTTGTCGATCGCCTCCGCCCCCTCGATCCCGTCGTGCGCGCCGGGCGTGAGCCGGGCCCCGTGCAGGTCGCGGGCCAGGCGCCGGTACAGGATCTCTTCCACCAGCGTGGACTTGCCCGAGCCCGACACGCCGGTCACCGCCACGAACGTCCCCAGCGGGATCCGCACGTCGATGCCACGCAGGTTGTGCTCCCGCGCCCCGCGCACCACCAGGCACTCGCCTTCCCGCCCGGGCCGCCGCGCCCCGGGGACCGGGATCGAGCGGTCGCCCCGCAGGTAGGCGCCGGTCAGCGACTCCTCGGAGGCGAGCAGGTCGTCCAGGGTGCCCGACACGAGCACCCGGCCACCGCGCCGGCCGGCCCCGGGGCCGAGATCCACGATGTGGTCGGCCGCCCGGACCGTGTCCTCGTCGTGCTCCACCACCAGGACCGTGTTGCCGAGGTCGCGCAGGCTCTCCAGCGTCTCGAGCAGCCGCCGGTTGTCGCGGGCGTGCAACCCGATGCTCGGCTCGTCCAGCACGTACAGCACGCCGACGAGCCGGCTCCCGATCTGCGTGGCGAGCCGGATCCGCTGCGCCTCGCCCCCCGCCAGCGTGTCGGCCGCGCGTCCCAGGGTCAGGTAGCCGAGCCCGACCCGGGTCATGAACTCGAGCCGGTCGCACACCTCCTTGAGGATCGGGAGCACGATGCCCGTGTCGAGCCGGGCCTCCCCCGGGGCCGCCTGCAGGGCCCGGAAGCGCTCCAGCAGCGCATCGGCGGCCGTGTCCACCACGTCGGGAAGGTGCAGCCCGGCGAACGTGACGGCCCGGCTCTCCGGCCGCAGGCGCCCTCCCTCGCATTCCGGGCACAGCAGCGCCGTCATGTAGCCGTGCAGCTGCCGGTGCAGGGTGTCGCTCTCCGTCTCGTGGTACAGGCGCCGCACGTGCGCGATCGCCCCCTCCCACTCCAGCTCGGGGTCGCCCTCGAGCACCGCGCGCCGCTGGGCGGGCGACAGCCGGCCCCAGGGATCGTTGAGCCCGAACCCGTGCGCCTCCGCCACCGCGGGAAGGTGGGTGCGGCGCAGACGTCCCGTGGGGCTGCCCCATGGCAGGATCACTCCCTCGAGGATGGAGATCCGGGAGTCGCCCACGATCAGATCGGGGTTCGGCTCGAGGCGCACCCCCAGCCCGTCGCAGGCCGGGCAGGCCCCGTAGGGCGAGTTGAACGAGAACTGGCGGGGCTCCAGCTCGGGCATGTTGATCCCGCAGGCCGGGCAGGCGTACTTCTCGCTGAACAGCCGGACCTCCACGCCGTCCGCCTTCCGAGCGCCGTCTCCCCCGCCCCCTGCGTCTTTCGCCGGGCTGCACCGGACCTCCACGGTGCCGCCGGCCATCCGCAGGGCGGTCTCCACCGACTCGGCGATGCGCGACCGCTCTCCCTCGCGCAGGACGAGCCGGTCCACGACCACCGAGATGTCGTGGTTGCGGCGGCGGTCGAGCCCGGGCGGCGCGGCGAGGTCCACGAGATCCCCGTCCACCCGCGCCCGGACGAATCCCTCCCGGAGCGCCTCGTCGAACAGCTCGCGGAACTCTCCCTTGCGCCCCCGCACGAGGGGAGCGAGGACCTCGATGCGGGCCCCCGGCTCCCACCCCGCCACCTGATCGGCGATCTGCGAGGCCGACTGCCGGCTCACCGGGCGGCCGCAGCGCGGGCAGTGCGGCGTGCCCGCGCGGGCCCACAGCAGGCGGAGGTAGTCGTACACCTCCGTCACCGTCCCCACGGTGCTGCGGGGGTTCCGCGTCACGCCCCGCTGCTCGATCGCGATGGCGGGCGACAGGCCGTCGATCCGGTCGACGTCGGGCTTCTCCATCACGCCGAGGAACTGGCGGGCGTAGGTGGAGAGCGACTCCACGTAGCGCCGCTGGCCCTCCGCGTAGATCGTGTCGAAGGCCAGCGACGACTTACCGGAACCGGACAGGCCGGTGATCACGGCGAGCCGGTTGCGGGGGATCTCTACGTCGACGTCGCGCAGGTTGTGCTCGCGGGCGCCGCGGACGACGATGCGGTCCGGACCAACGGACCCCTGCTCTTCCGGGCCGCGGCATCCCGATGCGCCCGCGTCGCGGCTCACGCGACCGTCTCGTGCCGCCACAGGTCCTCCAGCCGCTCCCGCGGCCGCACCACGCGCCACCCGTCCCCGTCCACCAGCACCTCGGCCGGCCGGGGACGGCTGTTGTAGTTCGAGGCCATCACGAAGCCGTACGCCCCGGCGTCCCGCATCGCCAGCAGGTCGTCCGCCCGCACCCCGTGCAGCCGGCGGGCCGTGCCCAGCACGTCGCCGGACTCGCAGGTGGGGCCCAGCACCTCGACGGTGGGCTCGCCCTCCTCACGCCCCCCCACGGGCAGGACCCGGTGCTGGCCGCCGTACAGAGCGTACCGCGCGAAGTCCGTGTAGCCGGCATCGCACACGAGGGCGGGGGCGCCGTCCCGCTCGCGGCGGTACAGCACCCGCGTCAGCAGCACCCCGGCCCGCGCCACCACGGAGCGTCCCGGCTCGTAGCGGGCCACCATTTCCGACCCGGCGAGGCGGCGCTCGACGCGGGCCACGAGGTCGGCGGGTTCGGGATCGCCGTCCGCCCGGTCGTACGCGATGCCGAGACCGCCCCCGATGTCGATCTCCGCCACCGGCGGGCCGTCGCGTCCGATGCGGTCCGCGAGGCCGAGGATCACGTCGAGGGCCCGCTCGTAGGGCCCGGCGTCCGGAAGCCCCGAGCCGAGGTGCACGGCCAGGGTGGTGGGCCGGATCCGCCGGCTCGCGGCGAGCGCCCGCCACGCGTCCTCCACCCCGTCGGGCGGAAACCCGAACTTCGCGTCTTCGCGCCCCGTCTCGAGCGACGGGTGCGCGCCCGCGCGGATCCCCGGACGGACGCGGATTCCCACCTGCAGGGGACCGTCCGCGCCGTCCGCGCCGGCGGCGTCCGCGCGCACCGCCCCTGCGGCGGCCCCATCCGCGAGACGCAGCGCCGCCTCCACCTCGCGTTCCGACTGCAGGACGAGGAGCCCCACGCCGGCGCGAAGACCCGCCTCCACCGCGGCGTCGGACTTCGGGACGCCGCCCAGGACGATGCGGGGCGCGGCGAATCCCGCCGCGAGGCCCCGGCCCAGCTCGCCCGGGGTCGCGACCTCGAGACCGATCCCGTGCCGCTCCAGGCGCGCGAGGACCGCGAGGTTCGAGTTCGCCTTCGCGGCGAAGCAGATGCGGGCGGGATCGGCGACGCAGCCGGTCCAGCGGGCCGCGCCGGCGTCGATCGCGCGAGCGTCGTACACGTAGACGGGCGTCCCCACCTCCGCGGCGATGGCCCGGAGCGTGTCGGATGAGACGGATGCGGCGTGCGCCGGGATCACGTGGAGCGCGGCGGCACGAGAATCCGGCCGGCCTGCGGGTCCACCTCCGCCTCGATCGGCGTCTCGCCCCGGGCCTCGCCGTCCACCTGGGCGGCCACCGGCGGGTCCGACTCGACGCGGATGCGCCTGCCCTGCAGGAAGAGCATGCGTTCGTCCCCGGAGTAGCGCCGCAGGGCCACCTTCCAGAGCATGCTTGCCATGTCGGGCAGGTGACGGGGCGCGAAGATCGCCACGTCGAGCAGGCCATCCTGGAAGGAGGTGCCGGGCGCCACCTGGACCTCGAACGGCAGGTTCCCCGCTCCGATCAACCCGGCGTTGGCGAGCAGGACCATGGCGGCTTCGACCTCGATGGTCTGGTCGTCCGCGGTGACGCGGTACTTGGACGTCTTCGCCGACACGGCGTTCTTCAGCGCCGCGTAGAAGTAGGCGAACACGCCGAACTTGCTCTTCAGCTCCGCGGTGGTGTCGGCCATGACGACCGCGTCGAGCCCGGCGCCCGCGATGAGGGCGAACGGCTCGCCGCCGATCCGGCCCAGGTCGATGCGCTCCACGTCGCCCTCCACCGCCACCGCCACCGCCTCCTCCAGCGCAGTGGGGATGCCGAAGTTCAGGGCGAGCTGGTTTCCGGTGCCGAACGGCAGGATCCCCACGGGTACGTCCGTGCCCACGGTGCCGCGCAGGGCGAGCCCGATCGTACCGTCCCCGCCGGCCGCCAGGACAGCGCGGTACCCCCGGCCCGCGGCCGTCCGGACCACCCGCAGGCCTTCCTCCGGCGTGGACGTCTCGACGATGTCGAACGGAACGCCGCGGGCGGCCATCGCCCCGCCGATGCGGCGGCGCAGCGCGGCCGGCTGGCCTCCGGCCGCCCTCGGGTTCACGAGGACGAGGAACCGCTCCGCGTCCGGCGCGGGAAACTCAGGCACCGCGGCCGGCCAGCTCCTCGAGCCTGCGCACCCGCTCGTCGGTGGGCGGATGGGTGCGGAACAGGGACGCCATCCCGCCCCGCCCGCCCGCCAGCGGATTCACGATGCACAGGTGGGCGGCCGCCGGGGACACCTCCATCGGCACGCGGGACGCTCCGGCCTCGAGCCGCCGCAGGGCCGCCGCGAGACCGAGCGGCGTGCCCGCGATCTCGGCCCCCGTCCGGTCGGCCCGGAACTCGCCCGCCCGGCTGATCGCCATCTGGACGAGCGCCGCCGCCACGGGCGCGAGGATCAGCATCAGGAGGCCGCCCACGACACCGCCGCGGTCGCGGTCGCCCCCGAACCAGAAGGCGATGCGCGCCAGCCACACGATGGCGGCCGACAGGGTGGCGGCCACCGTGCCGATCAGCATGTCGCGGTTCCGGATGTGGGCGAGCTCGTGCGCCGTCACGCCCTCGAGCTGCTCGCGGTCCAGCGCCTGCAGGATCCCCCGCGTGAAGCACACGGCCGCGTTCGCCGGGTTGCGCCCCGTGGCGAACGCGTTGGGCTGCGGCGAGTCCGCGATCGCGACCTTCGGCATGGGCAGGCCGGCGCG
>JAVVDU010000038.1:0-20740 GCA_032251515.1 Gemmatimonadota bacterium | reverse complement strand
ACGTGCGGAGCGAAGACTGCGACAGGGCGGCCCGGGCGCTGGAGATCTGACGCGGCGGTGCGGATTCAGAGCGAGTCGCCGCCGTCCACGGGGATCTCGATCCCCGTGATCCACGCCGCCTCCGGTCCCACGAGAAACGCCGCCGCGGCCGCGATGTCCTCGGGCGCGCCGAGGCGGCCGAGAGGAATCGTCGCGCGGATGCGTTCCCGCTCGGCAGCCGGGCTGCGGGTACGGCGCACGTAGGTGTCGAACATCCGGGTGTCGATCGCCCCGGGATGCAGGCAGTTCACCCGGATCCGCGGCGCGAGATCGCGGGCCATCGACCGGGTGAGGCCGGCGATCGCCGCTTTGGAGGCGCTGTACGCGGCACAGTCGGGCACGCCCCGCAGCGCGAGGAGCGACCCGATGTTCAGGATCGCGCCGCCGTCCCGCATGACGGGAATGGCGCGTCGCGACACGACGTAGACGCTCCGCAGGTTGTTACGGATCGTCGCATCCCAGTCGGTCGGGACGGTCCGGTGCAGCGCCGCCGGGCCCGGCTGGCTCCCCGCGTTGTTCACGAGGATGTCGAGACCGGCGGCGAGCCCGGCCCGTTCGAAGAGGCGGTCCACGTCGGCCTCGTCGGCGCAGTCGCAGGGCAGCACGTCGAGCGCGGCCGCACGGCCGGCCCCCGCGTTCGACCCGACCTCCCGGTCCGCGAGGATGACCTCCGCCCCCTCCTTCCGGAGACGTTCCGCCACGGCTCGGCCGATGCCCCGTGCGGCCCCCGTGACGAGAGCCCTGCGTCCGCTCATCAGGAGCATCGCTCGTATGCCTCCTGGCCGGGGAGGAAGGCGCGCAGACAGCGGATCAGCCCCTGTACCGTGTCCGCCACGCCATCCGCGTGGAACGCGGCCTGCCAGCCGAGCCGTACCGAAACGATGTCGGTCACGTACACCGCCGCCGCGATCGGGACCGCGTGGTGGGCCGCGACCGTGAACAGCGCGGAGAGCTCCATGTCCAGCGCCAGGACCCGGTCCCGCACCAGGGAACGGATCAGCTCGGGCGTCTCACGATACAAGCCATCCGTGGAGGCGGCGGCACCGCGCCGGTAGCGGACCCCGGCGGCTCCCAGCAGATGGGCGAATCGGTCTGTGACGCCGGGGTCGGACCGGCTCCAGGAGCGACCGGGGGAATAGTGTGCGGACGTCCCCTCGTGGATCCGCGCCCGGTCGACCAGCACGACATCACCGGGCGCGAGTGACCCGTGGCCGAGGCTCGGGTGTCCGGCGGGACCCAGGGTGAAGAACTCCCGGAACCCGAGCGCCACCAGCTCCTCGAGCAGGACGGCCGCCATGGGCGCTCCCGGGCGGCCTCGCACGAGGCAGAGCCCCCGGCCCGCCCCATCGCGCAGCAGGTGGAGCCGGCACGGGACCGTACAGCCGATATCGATCGCCTCCGACGTCGCGTTCTCGAGGATTCCGGCCAGAATCGCGTCCGAGTACACGACGACGCAGGTCGGGCATTCCCGTCCGAACGACCGTCCGTTCAGGCCGGGTCCTCGGCGGAGGAACGTCTCGGCCCGCGTGATGCTGTCCATGCAGCCGCTCCGAGTGGTCTTCACGCCCCCGACTCCATGGTCGGCGCCGCCTGGCAGGCGAAACTCTCGGGTCGTCGCTCCACGGTCTGCCCGGGGCGCTCCCAGGCCTCGGCCGCGACCTCCAGCGTGTAGAGGGCGGCGACGAGCTGAGTCTCGTTCGCGGTGGCGTGAAAGTGGGCGTCGAGGAGCGGCCGGAGCCTGTCCCAGGAGAGGAAACGACGGTGGGCCGCCCCCTCGTCGTACAGACGGCCGCGCAGATCCTTCCGCAACGGTCCGAGACTCCAGGCCCGCAGATCGAAGGCCCGCGGTGGCGAGGGTGTACCGAGCGCCTGCGGCAGTCGCCTGCGCCACGCCTTCCGGCGCGCCGCCATCCGTTCCTGGCGGATCGTCGTGGCGGCCCGGGGGTGCTCGAAGCTCTGGCCCCGCAGCGCGGGGGCCAGCCGGTGCACGAGGTCGAGCTGGATGCGATTCCGGAGCCGCTCGGACGTGGGAAGCGACAGGATGGCGCGCACCCAGTCGTGGTCGAGGAAGGGAAGACGGACCTCGATGCCCGGTCCCGCGAGGAGCGGGCCCTTGTTGAGATACCGGCGGCTCCGCTCCTCGAGGAAGTACAGGTCGCAGGCGTCGAGCGGGGACTCCTGGGTGCCGTAAGACGCGAGGATCCCGTCCAGCCGCCCGAGACAGGCTTCCACTCCGGCCTCCGCGGCATGCTCGCGCAGCAGGAGCTCGTCCAGTTGGCCGCGGCGGGCCGTCGGCGACAGCACGTGCTGGAGAATCCGGGCGCGAGCCTCGGCGAGGGTCGGCCTGCGGAAGCTGCTCGGCATGGGAAACGCCGCGCGCGCGGCCTCGCCGGATGTCCCGACCAGGGCGGCGTCGTAGAACGGTCGCCCGAAGACCTGCTGGAGCGGCTGGACGTCCAGCATCGGCACGCCGGCTCCTGCCAGGCGCGCACCGGAGGCGAGCCAGGCGGGGAGACGCTCCTCGGGGACCGGCAGGACCTCGTGATGCATGCCGAGACGCGCGGCCACCTCTCCGGCTATGCGCGCATCGAGGGACTCCGGGTCTCCCTCCGTGAACGCATCCGCCGCGCCGAGGTGCGCGGCGGCCGCCGCGACGCAGCGTGAGTCGAAGCCTCCGGTGAGAGCTACGGCGGGCCGGTTTCCGGAGTCGAGGGACCGCTGCACCGTGCGGAGAAGCGCCGACTCGAGATCGCGGAGCCGCGCCCTGTCGTACCGGCCGTGCTGCTCGACCTCGTCCATACGCCAGTACCGTCGTGTCCGAAAACCCGGGGGGGTCCAGGTCAGACACGTCCCGGGCGGCAGGACCGATACGCCGGCGAGGACCGTCCGGGACCCCTGGAGGGACAGAAAGGCCAGCAGCTCGCCGACGCCGGCCGGGTCGAGGCGCAACGGTACGAGGCCGGAGCCGGCGATTCTGTCGATGCGCGTCCCGAAGGCGAGCGCTCCCCGGTGCTGCGCCCAGTAGAGCAACCGATGGCCCAGCCGGTCGTTCAGAACCGTCAGTTCGGGACCGCGCGGGTCCCACCACGCCACGTTGAACGACCCGGTGCACCCGGCGGCGACTCCGGCGCCCGACTCCAGGAACGATCGAAGCAGGCCTTCCGCATCGCCGGGGTGACCACCGGGACCATCGTCGAGATGCCCGTCGAGCACGCACGTCACGCCCGAGAAGGGGCAGCGCGCGAACCTCCGGCCCCGCGTGTGCCGGCTGCGGACCGCGGCAAGGCCCGCGTGCCCCTCCGTGTCGTACCAGCCTCCGGCGAGTCGTTCGAAGCCGCGCGGCAGGGCCTCATCCATCGCCTGGAGGACGCCCCCGGGGTGCCGCAGGGGCTCGGGACTCGCGAAGCCGAAGATGCCGCTCATCGTCGGTTTTCCTCGGGGAGGCGTTTCGGAGCACGTTCACGTGCCGGCCGCTCGATTCGGGTCCCGATGGTTGGAGCAAACATCCTGCCAGCCGAGACCATCGTGTGGGATTCCGCGCAACCATTTGATTACACGTAACATAGGGTATTGGGGGTCGCCGGTTGCATCGCCGCTTCAGGCCGGACGTGGCATCTTCGCCACAGGGTTCCGCGGGCCCTGCGGGTCGAGGTTCCGGCGCCCGGCCCGCGCCGGGCGTCAGCCGCTTGGTGCCCGCCGCACTTCGTGATATGTTTCACGAGCCGAATCGGAGCCCCGCCAGGCCGTCCCGTTCGCGCCGGAGGAACGGCGGCACGCCGCGTCGGACGCACCGCGCCGGCAGCGAAGGCCCCACACCGATACCGGTGCCCGCCCGGGCACACCCAGCGAAGCACGAGGAGACCACGCCATGGCCGACACGCTGAAGATCATCGACAACCGCACGGGCCAGGAGTACGAAGTCCCGATCCTGTACGGCACGTATCCCGAGTACGGGGCCGCGATCCCGGCCAAGGAGCTTCGGAAGATCAAGCAGTCGGACGAGGACTTCGGGCTCCTCACCTACGACCCCGGCTTCACGAACACGGCGTCGTGCAAGAGCGCGGTGACGTTCATCGACGGAGAGAAGGGGATTCTCCGCTACCGCGGCTATCCGATCGAGCAGCTGGCCGGGCAGAGCACGTACCTGGAGGTCGCGTACCTGTCCCTGTTCGGGGAGCTCCCGACGCAGGATGAGCTGGACCAGTGGATCTACGACATCACGCACCACACGTTCCTGCACGAGAACATGAAGGACCTGATGTCGGGGTTCCGGTACGACGCGCACCCCATGGGGATGTTCGTCAGCATGGTGGCGGGACTCTCGACCTTCTACCCCGAGTCGCGGGACATCCACGACCCGGAGTGCCGGCTGTACCAGGTGAAGCGCCTCATCGCCAAGGTGGGGACGATCGCCGCCTTCGCCTACCGGCACGGACGCGGCCTGCCGTTCGTCTACCCGGACAACGACCTGAGCTTCGCCGGTAACTTCCTGAACATGATGTACAAGACGACCGAGCTGAAGTACGAGCCGGACCCGATCCTCGAGAAGGTGCTCGACGTCCTGTTCATCCTGCACGTGGACCACGAGCAGAACTGCAGCGCCAACGCGATGCGCAGCGTCGGGAGCTCGCACGCCGACCCGTACGTTTCGGTGGCGGCGGCCGCGGCCGCGCTGTTCGGACCCCTGCACGGCGGGGCGAACGAGATGGTCCTGCGCATGCTGCGCGAGATCGGGAAGGTCGAGAACATCCCGGGCTACATCCAGCGCGTGAAGGCCGGCGACTTCCGGCTCATGGGCTTCGGCCACCGGGTCTACAAGAACTACGACCCGCGCGCCCGGATCCTGCGGGAGATGGCGCCCCAGGTGTTCGAGGTCACGGGGAAGGACCCGCTGCTCGACATCGCCGTCGAACTCGAGCGGATCGCCCTCGAGGACGAGTACTTCGTGAGTCGCAACCTGTACCCGAACGTCGACTTCTACTCCGGGATCATCTACCAGGCGCTGGGCATCCCCGTCGCCATGTTCCCGGTGATGTTCGCGATCCCGCGCACCGCGGGATGGCTCGCCCAGTGGCTCGAGATGCTGCAGGACAGCGATCAGCGGATCGCGCGGCCGCGGCAGGTGTTCACGGGCTACGACGACCGCGACTACGTGGAGATCGACGCGCGCGGCTGAGCCTTCTCTCCCATCCCGGCCGTCCCCCGGCCGCCCGTCGTGCGGGCGGGGGGCGGCCGGACCCATCCTCCCGGCGTTCGCCTCGACCCTTGCCGGCTGCCTCCGGACCCGCGCGCGTTCGCGCGCCGGCGATCGCGTCCTCCATTGACGTGTGCCCCGATCCCGGCGAAGATCTCGGGCGAGGATCTTTCGGTTAGACGAAAAATCGGAGGGGGGATGCGGATCCGGAGGGGGGAAGGGAGGCAGCGGCGCGTGCGAAGCGGGATCTGGGGGGTCGTGGCCGCGGTGGCGGCACTGGCGGGTTGCGGCGGGGGCGGGACGGGCGACGGCGAAACGGCGTCCGGCCGACCGCTGCGCGTGGTGGCCACGACCGGGATGATCGCGGACCTGGCGGCGACGATCGGGGCAGAGCGCGTCCGGGTGACCGGACTCATGGGTCCGGGTGTGGATCCCCACCTCTACAAGGCGAGCGCCGGCGACGTGCGCACCCTCGCCGGGGCCGACGTGATCTTCTACAACGGCCTGCATCTCGAGGCGGCGATGGCCGAGGTGCTGGAGGAGATGGGCACGCGCGGCCACACGGTTCCCGTCGCCGAGGAGGTGCCGCCCGAGCGCCGGATCGCCTCCGCGGCGTTCTCCGGGTCGTGGGACCCTCACGTGTGGTTCGACGTGTCGCTGTGGGCCCTGGCGGCCGGGGCGGTGGAGCGGACCCTCGTGGAGCTGGATCCGCAGGGCACGGCGGTGTACGCCGCGAACGCGGCCGCCCTCGCGGACACGCTGCGGGCGCTGGATGCGTGGATCCGGCAGCGCGTAGAGGAGGTGCCGGCCGACAAGCGCGTGCTGGTCACCGCGCATGACGCGTTCGGCTACTTCGGCCGGGCGTACGGGTTCGAGGTCGTGGGACTCCAGGGCATCAGCACGGCTTCCGAGGTGGGGACGGCCGACATCCGGCGGCTCGCCGACCTCGTGGTGCGGCGCCGGATACCGGCCATGTTCGTCGAGACGTCCGTCTCGCCGCGCACCATCGAGGCGGTGCGGGCCGCGGTGCGCGATCGCGGCTTCGAGGTGCGGCTCGGGGGCTCGCTGTTCTCGGACGCGATGGGAAATCCCGGGACCGCCGAGGGACGCTATCCGGGAATGGTGCGCCACAACGTGAACACGATCGCGGCGGCGCTCGCTCCGGCGGCGGAGGGTCCGGGGAACGGCGGAGGCGCGGAGCGGTGAGCCTCCCCCCGGCCGTGCAGGTCGACGACCTGACCGTGGCGTACCGGGAGCAGCCGGTCCTGTGGGACGTGGACCTGGAGGTCCCGGCCGGCGTCCTGATGGCGATCGTGGGACCGAACGGGGCGGGGAAGTCCACGCTCATCAAGTCGATCCTCGGGCTGGTCGAGCCGGCGGCGGGACGGGTCCGGATCCACGGCGCGCCGTACGCGGAGCGCCGGCGGGAAGTGGCCTACGTTCCCCAGCGCGGCTCGGTGGACTGGGATTTCCCCACGTCGGTCCTCGACGTCGTGATGATGGGCCGGTACGGCGAGCTCGGCTGGGTCCGCCGTCCCGGTGCCGCGGAGCGGGAGCTGGCCCGCGAGGCGCTGCGCAAGGTCGACATGGAGGCGTTCGCGCGCCGGCAGATCCGCCAGCTCTCGGGCGGGCAGCAGCAGCGTGTCTTCCTGGCCCGCGCCCTGGTGCAGAGCGCCAGCGTCTACCTCATGGACGAACCCTTTCAGGGGGTGGACGCGACGACGGAGCGGGCGATCGTCCGGGTCCTGCAGGAACTGCGCTCGCAGGGGTCCACGGTGGTGGCCGTCCACCACGCGTTGCAGACCGTTCCGGAGTACTTCGACCAGGTCACGCTCCTGAACGTGCGGCGCATCGCGAGCGGCCCGGTGGGCGAGGTGTTCACGCCCGCGAATCTCCGCCTCACCTACGGCGGGCTGGTCCCGTTCGGCGGTCCGTCGGTGGCTCCGGGGGGGGCGTGAGCTTCCTGCGCGAGATCCTGTTCGACTACACGCTGCGGAACGTGGCGCTCGGCGCGGCGGCCCTCGGCCTGGCCAGTGGAGCGCTGGGGGCGTTCGCGGTGCTCCGCCGGCAGTCGCTGCTCGGCGACGTCGTGTCGCACGCCGCCCTGCCGGGCATCGTCCTGGCCTTCATCCTCACCGGCAGCAAGGACACGCTGGTCCTGGTGGCCGGCGCGTTCGGGGCGGGCTGGCTCGGCACGACCGCCGTCTCGACCATCCGGGGACGCTCGCGGATCCCCATGGACGGTGCCCTCGGCATCGTCCTCAGCGTGTTCTTCGGCATCGGGCTCCTGCTTCTTACCTGGGTGCAGGGCCGGCCCGACGCGGCCCAGGCCGGACTCGACCGCTTCCTGTTCGGGCAGGCGGCGGCGCTCGTGTCGCGCGACGTCGGGATCATCGCGGTGCTGGGCGCCGTGTCGCTGGCCGCCGTGGGCGTGTTCTGGAAGGAGTTCAAGCTTCTCTCGTTCGACCCGGAGTTCGGGGCGACCCTGGGCTTTCCGATGGGTCGCGTCGAGACGCTGCTCACGACCGTGCTCGTCCTGGCGATCGTGGTGGGCCTGCAGGCGGTGGGCGTAGTGCTGATGGCCTCGCTCGTGGTGGCCCCGGCGGCCGCGGCGCGCCAGTGGACCGACGGCCTCGGCCCGATGGTCCTGCTGTCGGCCCTGTTCGGCGCCCTGGCCGGAGTGGCCGGGGCGGTCACGAGCGCCTCGATGCCGGGGCTGCCCACCGGCCCGGCGATCGTCCTCGCGGCGACCGGACTGGTGGCGCTGTCGATCCTGTTCGCGCCGTGCCGGGGCCTCGCGTGGGAGCGGGCGCGACGCATCCGGCGGCACGGGCGCCTGCGGGCGGAGGCCGTCCTCGCCGACCTGTTCGCCCTGTACCGCCAGCACGGCTCGCTCGCGCACGGGCACCCCGCGGCAGTCCTGGAGGCGCTGCGCGGCGACCCCCGCGCCGTCCTGCCGGCGCTCGCCGAACTGGAGGAGCGCGGCGACGCGCGGCGGCTTCCCGACGGTACGTGGGCCCTGACCGGCGCGGGGCGGGACCGGGCGGAGTCCCTGTTCGCCGAGCCGTCCGGACGCGGAGGGGCGCGGTGAGCGGCGTCGAGCTCGAGGTCCAGCTCACGGCGGTGGTCGTCGCCGTGGCGTGCGCGCTGCCGGGCGTCTTCCTCGTCCTGCGCCGCATGGCCCTGCTCTCGGACGCGATCAGCCACACCGTGCTGCTCGGGATCGTGCTCGCCTTCTTCGTCGTGGAGGACCTGTCGTCGCCGGTTCTCGTGCTGGGAGCCGCCACGGTCGGCGTCCTCACGGTGGTCCTCGTCCAGGCGGTGCAGGACACGGGACTGGTGCGCGAGGACGCGGCGATCGGGCTCGTGTTTCCCGCCCTGTTCAGCGTGGCGGTGATCCTGATCAGCCGGTTCGCGGGGGACGTGCACCTCGACACGGACGCCGTGCTCCTGGGGGAGCTCGCCCTGGCGCCGTTCCGCCGCTTCGCGCCAGGCGGCGTGGACCTCGGTCCGCGCTCTCTGTGGGTCATGCTGGGGATCCTGGCGCTGAACGTCCTGTTCCTCGTCGCGTTCTACAAGGAATTGAAGCTCGTGACGTTCGACGCGGAGCTCGCCGCGGCCCTGGGATTCTCCCCGCTCGTCCTGCACTACTCGTTCATGGGGGTGGTGTCGCTCACGGCGGTGGGGGCGTTCGACGCGGTGGGCTCGGTCCTCGTGGTCGCGTTCATGGTCGCCCCGCCCGCCGCGGCTTACCTCCTGTCGGACCGGCTGCCGCGCGTGCTCCTGTGGAGCGCCGCGATCGCGGCGCACGGGGCGGTGGCAGGTTACTGGCTCGCCCGCTGGCTGGACGGGTCGATCGCCGGTGCCATGGCGGCGATGGTCGGGGTCGACTTCCTGCTCGCCTTCCTGTTCGCCCCGGAGCGCGGCGTGGTGGCGCAGGCGCGGCGCCGGGCCTCCCAGCGCACCGAGTTCGCGGCGACGATGCTCGCGATCCACCTCCTGCACCACGAGGGAGGCCCGGATGCGGACCGGGAGTGCCGCGTCGGCCACCTGCCGGAGCACCTGCGGTGGAGCCCGGAGAGGGCCCGCTTCGTGGTCGGCGCGGCCGCGCGGGACGGGCTCGTCCGCGTGGAGGCCGGCGACCGGCTGGCCCTCACCGAGGCCGGCCGGCTCCGCGCCCGGGGGGCGATGACGGCCTGACGGCCGGGTCATTCCGTCCCAGCCGCGGGACGCCGCGCCGGGACAGGACGGCACCCCGCGGCCGCCACCGGCGCCCGGGCTCCGAACCCCTCGCCGACCTGGATCGATAAGTCGCTACAAAAAAACCATATATGACTCCCATGGCGGACCTCCGTCACGGTGGTCGGATCCCGGTCGCGATCCCCCCCTGCGGTACGCGGATTGCAGCCGTGACGTCGGTCCGGCCCATCCGGGACCGGGCGCCCGATCTTCCGCAGGAGAGCGACCCATGAGACGTCCGTCCGTTCGCACCGTCGTCCCCTTTCTCATCGCCTGCGGCGTCGCGTACGTCGGCCCGGCCGCGGCCGTCCCCGCCGGGGGGGGCGGCGCCGATGACGGCCGGGTGTCGCTGTCGTCCGGCGACGCGGAGATTCCCGCCTTCGCCCGGAAGTACCGGGTGAGCTGCTCCCTCTGTCACCAGCCGTTCCCCCGCCTCACCGAGTTCGGCGAGACGTTCGCCGGGAACGGGTTCCAGTTCGCGGTGGACGAGGAGCCCCGCGACACGATCGACACGGGCGACCCGCTGCTGCGGCTCGCCAGCGACCTGCCGCTCGCCATCCGCTACGAGGGCTTCGGGCAGGCCGTGTCCGACCCCGACGGGGGGAAGACGTCGAACGACCTGGGCTTTCCCTGGGGCGTGAAGCTGCTGACCGGCGGCAACCTGGCGCCGAAGGTCTCGTGGTACCTGTACTTCTTCTTCAGCGAGCGCGGCGAGGTCGCCGGACTGGAGGACGCGTACGTCCAGTTCAGCGACATCGGGAGCAGCGGGGTCAGCCTGCTCGTCGGGCAGTTCCAGGTGTCCGATCCGCTGTTCAAGCGGGAGCTGCGCCTCGAGTTCGAGGACTACGTGGCCTACCGGGTCCGCGTGGGAGACGCGCGGGCGGACCTGACCTACGATCGCGGCCTGATGGCCCTGTGGTCGCCCTGGGAGGGAGGCGACCTCGCCTTCGGGGTGGTGAACGGGCAGGGCCTCGACGAGGCGCGCGACGTCCGGCAGTTCGACCGGGACGCAGCGAAGAACGTGTTCGCGCGCTACTCCCATTCCTTCGGCCCGCTGCGGCTGGGGGGATTCGGCTTCTTCGGGGCCGAGGAGGCCGAGGATGTCTGGAACGAGACGTGGATCTTCGGCCCGGACGTCACCTTCTCGCCGGTCCCCGAGTGGGAGCTGAACGCGCAGTACCTCTACCGGTCCGACGACCGGCCGTTCTTCGGGCTCGAGGACGTGCCGACCGACACCGAGGTGCACGCGGTCCTGGCCGAGGCCCTGTGGTGGCCAACGGGTCGGAGCGGTCGCTGGACCTTCTCGGCACTCTACAACCTCGTGGACGCGGACGAGCCCGTGTTCAACGTGCGGGTGGGGGAGCTGACCGAGGACAGTCCGTTCGTCTCGACCTACAGCTTCGGGGCGCTGGGGACGAGCTGGCTGTTCGCGCGGAACCTGCGGCTCACGGGCGAGGTGGGCTGGGACTTCGAGCGGGACTACGCGCGGGTGACGGCGGGGGTGGTCGGCGCGTTCTGACGCTCCGGCGCCCGCGGCCGGCGGGGCCTCACCGCGTCACTCGCAGAGGCCCCGCTCCGCCACGGCGCGCACGATGTCGCTCGCCGCGACGATTCCGACCAGCGTACCATCCTCCACCACGAGGACCCGGTGGATCCGGTTCTCCAGCATGAGCCGGGCCGCTTCGCGGACCGGCGCGTCCGGTGCCAGGGACCACACGGTGGGCGTCATGGCCTCCCCCACGGTCCGTTCCCCGAGGTGGTTCCACTCGGGGGACTCGGGCGTCTCGATCCGCTCGAGCACGTCCACGCCCGCGTCCGCCCAGTAGCTCGCGTAGTAGGAGGACGAGGGCTGCTCCGACTCGTCATCGGCTACGTCGTACTCGCCCCAGTCCGACCCGTCGTCGCGGAAGCGCGGCGCGCCCGGCGTCGTGGTCTCGACATCCAGCAGGTCGCTCGTCGAGATCACGCCCACGACGGCCTCTCCTTCCACCACGGGGGCCCCGCTGATGCCCCGGCCCGACAGGACTTCGGCGAGCTGGTGCAGGTCGATGTCGGGGCCGACCGTGACGATGTCGGTCGTCATGATGTCGCGCAGCGTCAGCATGGCCACCTCCTCCTTCCCGGAATATACGCGCGCGCCGTCCCGCGGGAGAGGGCTCAGACCTGTCCCAGACCGCCCGATACGGGCAGCTCGCTGCCGGTCACGTAGGAGCTGGCCGGGGAGGCCAGGAACAGGGCCGCCGCGGCCACTTCGGCCGGCCGCGCGAAGCGGCCGAGCGGGATCTGGCCCGCCATCACCGAGCGCATCTCCGCCTGCTGCTGCGCCGTGAGGCCGGCCCGGTCGAAGATCGGGGTGTCGACCATGCCGGGACTCAGCGCGTTCACGCGGATGTTCCGCGGCTGGAGCTCCACGGCCAGCGTCCGGGCGAGGGAGCGGACGGCCGCCTTGGTGGCGGCGTAGACCGACAGTCCGGGCACTCCGGCCGTCCGGGCCGTGGAGGACACGAGCACGATCGACGCTCCATCGCGCAGATGGGGCAGGGCGCGCTGTACGGTGAAGAACACGCCCCGGAAGTTCACCGCCACCGTCCGGTCGAACGTCTCCGGGTCGACCTCGGAAAACGCGCGCGGCTCGTACAGGCCGGCGTTCGCCACGAGGATGTCGATACCGCCGAACCGTCCGGCCACCTCCTCGTACAGCGCATCGAGATCCTCGGGGCGCGTCACGTCCCCCCGCCGCGCGATCGCGTCCGGGCCGAGCTCGGAGGCGGCGACCGCGAGGCTCTCGGGCGACCGGCCGAGGATCGCGACCCCGGCTCCCTCGTCGCGCAGGGCCGTGGCGATCGCGAACCCGATCCCGCTGTTGCCGCCCGTGACCACGGCGGCCTTCCCTTCGAGACGCATGGAGCGCTCCTGTTGCGGTCGTCGGTCGCCGGCCGGCCCGGCGGAACGCCGGGAGCGTGCCGGAGTGCCGGGCCGGTGTCAAGAGAGCGTCCGCCGCCGCGCGGTGGCTGTCGCCCGCCGCAGCCGCTCCCCATCTTGAACGGGCGATGCGCACGTACGAGTTCCTCTCCGAGCAGACGGTGCGGGCTCCCGTGCCCGAGGTGTTCGCGTTTCTCGCCGACGCGCGGAACCTGGACGCGCTGACGCCGGCGTTCCTCCGTTTCCGGATCGTCACGCCCATGCCGGTTGAGATGCGGCCGGGGCTGTCGATCGACTACCGGCTGCGCTTCCGGGGCATCCCGCTGCCGTGGCGCAGCGAGATCACGGACTGGGAGCCGCACCGGTTCTTCGCCTACGAGCAGCGGCGCGGGCCCTACCGCTTCTGGCGCCACGAGCACGTGTTCGGGTCGACGGCGTCGGGTGGCGCCCGGACGACGGATCGTGTGCTGTGGTCGGTGGCCGGTGGCCCCGTGGTGCGCCGGCTCGTCGTGGAGCGGCACCTCGAGCGCATCTTCGAGAGCCGGAACCGGGTGCTGCGCGAGAGGTTCGGCGCGTGACGTCCACGGTGGAGTCCGGCACCGGGCGCAGGACCGGGAACGGCGCGGAGTCGGGCCCGCGCGCCCCGGACGCCGCCCTGGCGCGCCTCGCCCCCCGCCTCGCCGGGCTGCGGGCCGGGCTCGCGGTTCCGGCCGAAGCGGGGCGGAAGGAGGCGCCCGGGGCGGGGGAGGCGCCCGCCCTGACCTCCGGGCGATCCGCGGACCGGGAGACGCGCGAGGTGCGAGTTGCGTTCACGGGCGGGCTGCTGGCCCGGCTGCCGTGCGCCGGTCCTGCCGATGTGGAGCAGGCCGCCGCCCGCGTCCGGGCCGCCGCGGCCGAGTGGGCCCGGCGGGCACCGAGGGACCGCGCGCGGCCCCTGTGGCGCTTCCACGATCTCCTGCTGGACCGGATGGACGAGGTCCTGGACATCGTCCAGCTCGAGACCGGGAAGGCGCGGCGGCACGCGTTCGAGGAGCTGGTCGACGCGCTTCTGAGCGTCCGGTGGTACGCTGCGCGGGCCTCCCGCCTGCTGGCCCCCCGCCGCCGCCGCGGCGCGCTGCCGCCCCTCACGCGCACCCGGGTGTACCGCGAGCCGTGGGGCCTGGTGGGGCTGATCGTGCCGTGGAACTACCCGCTGGCCCTGACCGCGGGGGACGTGGCCCCGGCGCTGCTGGCCGGGAACGGGGTGCTGCTGAAGCCCGACCTGCAGACGACGCACACGGCGGCGCTCGTGGCCGACCTCCTGGCAGAGGCCGGCGTGCCGCGCGACCTCGTGGCGGTCGTGCCGGGCGAGGGGCCGGTGGCCGGAGCCGCCGTGGTGGACGCGGCGGACTTCGTCGCGTTCACCGGGGGCACGGAGACGGGCCGGGCGGTGGCCCGCCGCGCGGCAGGGCGTCTGCGCGTGGCGAGCCTCGAGCTGGGCGGCAAGAACTCCCTCATCGTGCTGCCGGGAGCCGACCTGCGGCGAGCGGTGGACGGGGCGGTGCGCGGGGCGTTCGCGAATGCGGGGCAGCTGTGCATCGGAACGGAGCGGATCCTCGTGCACCGGGACGTGCACGACGAGTTCCTGGCCCGCCTCGCGGCGCGCGTCGGCGCGCTGCGCCTGGGGGCCACGCTGGACTGGAGCGCCGACGTGGGCTCGCTGACCTCGGCAGCCCAGCTCGCGCGGGTGCGGGCGCACGTCGAGGACGCCGTGGCCCGGGGCGCCGTCGTACGCGCGGGGGGCCGCGCCCGTCCGGAGATCGGGCCCTGGTTCTTCGAGCCGACCCTGCTGACGGGAGTCGACCTCGAGGCGGACGCGTTCCGGGAGGAGACGTTCGGGCCGGTGGCGAGCGTGCGCCCGTTCGCCACGGAGGACGAGGCCGTGGAGCTCGCGAACCACGGTCGCCTCGGGCTGAACGCCAGCATCTGGTCGCGGGATCCCCGGCCCGCCCGCCGCATCGCCCGCCGCCTGCAGGCGGGCACGGTGAACGTGAACGAGGCCTACGCGGCCGCCTGGGGCTCGCTCGCCGCGCCGATGGGCGGGATGCGCGACTCGGGCTCCGGCCGGCGGCACGGGCCCGAGGGCCTGCTGCGCTTCGCCCAGTCACGCACCGTCGCCGAGCAGCGCCTGCTGCCGCTCGATGCCGCGGGCCCGTGGGTGGCCCGTCCCGGCCTGCGTCGTCTCGCCGTCCTGTACCTGCGGGCTTCGCGCCGCCTGCCCGGGCTCCGGTGACCGCGTCGCGCCGCCCGTGAGCACGGTCTTCGTCACCGGGTTCCCCGGGTTCCTGGGCTCGGAGCTCCTGCCGCGGCTCCTCGCGCGCTCGGCCGACACGTCGGCCGTCTGCCTCGTGCAGCCGCGCTGGGCCGGCCTGGCGCGGGAGCGGCTCGCGGCGCTCCAGCTCGCCGAGCCCCGCCTGCGGGACAGGGTGCGGCTCGTGGAGGGGGACATCGTGCTCCCGGACCTCGGACTCGGCCGGGAGCGGCGCCGGCTCGCGGACCGGATCACCGAGATCCACCATCTCGCGGCGATCTACGACCTCGCCGTGCCGCGGGAGGTGGGGCTGCACGTGAACCGGAACGGGACGCGGCACGTGCTGGCCCTCGCCCGGGAGGCGCCGCGCCTGCGGCGGCTGCACTACGTCAGCACCTGCTACGTGAGCGGCCGCCACGCCGGGATCTTCCGCGAGGAGGACCTCGAGAAGGGGCAGGCGTTCAACAACTTCTACGAGGAGACGAAATACCTGGCGGAGGTCGCGGTGCGGGAGGCGATGGACGGCGGCCTCCCCGTCACGGTCTACCGGCCGTCGATCGTGGCGGGCGACGCCGCCACGGGCGCCACGCAGAAGCTGGACGGGCCCTACTGGATCGTCCGCTACCTGCTCCGCCAGCCGCCCGTGGCCCTGCTGCCGCTGGTGGGCGACCCGGCGGCGAGCCGCCTGAACGTCGTGCCGCGGGACTTCGTGGTCGCGGCGATCGCCCACCTCTCGGCGCTGCCGCACGCGGCCGGCCGGACCTACCAGCTCGCCGACCCCGATCCTCCCACGGTGGCCGAGGCGGTCGCGGCGCTGGCCGCGGAGGCCGGACGGCGCCTCGTGACCGTCCGCGTCCCGCGGAAGGCGGCGAAGGCGGCGCTGCGCCGGGTGCCGGGCCTGCGCCTCCTCACCGGGTTTCCGGCCGAGGCGCTCGACTACTTCGACCACCCCACGCACTACGCGGTGGATGCCGCCCGGACGGACCTGGCGGGCACGGGGATCTCGGTGCCGCCGTTCGCCCGGCGCGCCGGGCCGCTGGTGCGCTGGACGCGCGAGCACCGACGTACCCGCTCGCGGCCGATGGCCTGAGCGGGCCGGCGGCCTACTCGGGCGGCAGGGGCGGGGGCTCCGGCGCGGGTCCGTCCTCTCCGGATGCCGGGCGGGGGATACCGGCGGCGCGGCCGGTCCCGGCGGCAGCCGCGGACCCGTCCGGACCGGCCGCCGCCGGCCGCCGCCGGCCCTCGCCGGGGCGGGGCAGCCGGGCGAGCAGGATCCCCCCGACGATCGCGGTCGTGCCGGCCACCTGCATCCACGTCGGGACCTCGCCGAGGGTGGCCCAGGCCACGAGGAGGGCCACCACGGGGACCGTGTTCGAGTAGACGGCGGTGCGGGAGCTGCCGATGTGCCGGACGCCGTAGTACCAGATGATGTACGCGAGGGCGATCGCCAGCGCCCCGCTGAACGCGAGGGCCGACCAGCCGATGACGCTCACCTCCGACCAGCGCTGGGCCGCGAGACCGGGCGCGGCGACCACGAGCTGAGCCACCGTGCCGATCCACATCGTGACGGCCGTCGCGCGCAGCGGCCCGTGACGCCGCACGAGCGGGGCCGAGCCCACCGTGAACACCGACCAGGCCACGGCCGCGCCCAGCATCGTCAGGTCGCCGCGCACCGTGGCCGCGCCGAACTCGACCGTTCGGCTCCCGCCCCACACCACCAGCCCGATGCCGGCCACCGACAGGACCACCCCGGCCCACCCGGCGGCGGAGATCCGCTCGTGGCCGATCCCGGCCGACAGGAGCGTCACGAAGATCGGGCTCGTGGCGAGCATCAGGGCCGCGTTGCCGGCGAGCGTCCAGTCGAGGCCGTAGATGAACAGAACCTGGTAGACGAAGTTGCCGACGAGGCCGAGAGCGAGCAGGGTGGGGAGCTCGCGGCGGGTGAACGACAGGCGACGTCCCCCGGCGCGCAGAAAGGCGTACAGGATCGCCGAGCCGATCACGAAGCGGAGCGCGTTGAAGCCGAGCGGGTCGAACTCGCGCAGCGCGGCCTTGACCACGGAGAAGTTCGCGCCCCAGATGAGGACGAGAGCCAGGATCGCGAGATCGGGCGGCACGGGACGGTGGTCCGGCGCGGCGGGCGCGGGACCGGAACCTGACGGTCGGGGGGAGGAGGATGCGTGGTTCACGGGCGAGTGGATAGCGGGCCGGAGGAGGCGGGGCAAGGGGAGGCGCGGCGGGTGCGGATCGCGCTCGTGCAGTGCCGCGCCGGGCCCGACCGGGACGAGAACCTCGCGCGGGCGCTGGCCGCGATGGGGGCGGCCCGGGAGGCGGGGGCGTCCCTCGTGGCCTTCCCGGAGCTGGCGCTCGACCGCTTCTTCCCGCAGTACCGTACCTGCGGCTGGGCCGACGGCGTGGCAGAGCCGGTGCCCGGGCCGACGACGGACCGTATTGCAGCGCGTGCCCGCGAGCTGGGCCTCGTCACGGTGTTCAACCTGTACGAGCGGGACGCGGCGGGCCGGCGGTTCGACAGCTCCCCCGTGTTCGACGCGGACGGTTCGCTTCTCGGCGTGACGCGGATGATCCACATCACCGAATACGAGGGCTTCCACGAGCAGGCCTGGTACCACCCCGGCGACACGGGGGCGCCCGTGTACGACACGGCCGCGGGCCGCGTGGGCGTCGCGATCTGCTACGACCGCCACTACCCGGAGTACATGCGCGCCCTGGGGGCCGCCGGGGCGGAGCTGGTGGTGATCCCGCAGGCGGGGGCCGCCGGCGAGTGGCCGGAAGGGATGTTCGAGGCGGAGGTCCGCACCGCCGCCTTCCAGAACGGCTACTTCGCGGCGCTGTGCAACCGGGTGGGCGAGGACGACGGGCTGCGCTTCGCCGGCGAGTCGTTCGTCTCCGACCCCGAGGGCCGGATCCTGGCGCGCGGGGCCGCGGACCGGGAGGACCTGGTGATCTCGGACCTCGACCTCGAGGTCTGCGCGGACTCCACGGCGCGCCGGCTGTTCTGGCGGGACCGCCGGCCGTCGCTGTACGGCGACGGGCGCTTCCACTCCGACACCCACGACGGGAGGACCCCATGATCGCCCTGCGACCGCTCCGCGTGCTCCTGCCGCTCGCCCTGGCCGGGCTGCCGGCGTGCGCCGGGACCGGCGACGGCGGTTCGGCTGACGGCGCCGCGGCCGGGCCGGGCGTGGTCGCCGAGCGGCCGGCCAGCCCGCTGCCCGATCCCGACGGTTGGGGCGCCCACGTCCTGGCGCTCGCCGTGGCGCCCGATGGCGCCGTGTGGGTCGGCACCTACGGGCAGGGGATCTTCGTGAGCCGCTCCGGCCGCGGCGACGACTGGGAACGGATCGTCGCCTCGCGCGACGACTCGATGTCGATCAGCTGGGACTTCGTGAACGCCTTCGCCTTCACCGGCGACGAGACCTGGTACGGCACGGTCGGCAACGGGTGGGGCGTGTCGCTCGACGGGGGCCGGACGTGGGAGAACTGGACGTTCCGGAAGCTGGGGCCGCGCTGGCAGTACGTCGTCCCGAACGGGATCGCCGTGGCGGGCGACACGGTCTTCGTGGCGACGGCCGACGGCCTGCGGATCACGGCCGACGACGGCGAGAACTGGCGTGAAGTAACGGAGGATAACGGTCTATTCAACAAATACTTGCTCGCGCTCGGCGTGACGCCGGTCGAGGGGGCGGGCACGCGCGTGCGCGTGGCCCACCTGCGGGGCGTCTCGGAGAGCGCCGACGGTGGTCGGACCTGGACGCACGCGCGGGCGATGGGCGGGGAGGAGACGCGCGCCTTGCTGGCCGCCGCCCCGGAGGCGGACGCCGGAGAGCCGGTGCTCGGAACGGGGATCCCGGCCGCCACGTGCGCCCACAGCGACCTCACCCGGCGGATCTGCGAGTGGACGCGCGTCTTCCGCGGCTACCCCGACCCGGGCGGCGAGGCCACCGGGCCGTCGGAACGGCGGCACTTCCGGTTCGCGCGTCCCGTGCGGCCGGAGGACAACCCGCGGCTCGACCAGACCTACACGTACGGCTCGACCATGGGCGGGAACTTCCAGCAGCACCAGGGCGTCGAGTTCAACGTTCCCGAGGGGACGCCGATCCACGCGATCGGCGACGGGACCGTGGCGTTCGCCGGCGAGGCGGAGGCGGGCGCCCTCACGGTGGTCGTGCGCCACGACGAGCCCCTGGACGGGCAGGCGGTGTGGAGCACCTACTTCCACAACCTGTCGCTGTCCGTGCGGGAGGGCGACCGGGTGCGGGCGGGGGACGAGGTGGCGCGGGCCGGCAACACGGGCCGGGCCACGAACGACCACCTGCACCTCGAGATCCACGTGACCCCGCCCGACGCGGACGTCTCCGTGGTCGTGAGCCCGGACGAGCGCTACCCGCCGTTCACGCGAAACCCGCAGCTGTGGATCGAGCCGCTGCCCGGAACCGGAGCGATCGCGGGGCGGGTGTTCGACGCGGCCGGCGAGCCCGTGCCGGGCGCGCGCGTGTACGGCGTGACGAAGCCCGGCCCGGTCGAGACGCCCTTCTCGTTCGCCGAGACCTACGAGGACCGCGCGAATCCGGACCCGGTGTTCCAGGAGCACTTCGCGATCGGCGACGTGCCGGCCGGCATGTACGTGCTGGGGGTGAAGATCGAAGGCGCGAAGGTGTGGCGGAAGGTGCGCGTGGAGGCGGGGAAGGTGACGGAGGTGGAGTTCCGGCCGCAGTTGTAGGGTGGACGCGACAATTGACGGGGAACCAGGCAGCGGTTACGAAACGTTGTCGGACGCGAGGCCGGGACGCAGGCGCCCGGCGGCGCGCGCGAGCGCAGGATCTCGAATGCATCCGAACGGCCGCCCGGACATCCCGCGGCGGATCGGAATAGCCGGACCGCAGACGGCGGTCCGATCGGGCAGGGAGCCCGTCCCCTGAACGGAGGAGGAAGCATGAGGATCGTCCCGCTCGCGCTCGTGGCCGGCGCCGTGGCGCTCGCCGCGTGCCAGGACTCGGTGGTCGACCCCGCGGCATCCGCGGCCGGTGGCGCCGCGCCGGAGGCCCTGTTCAAGAAGAGCGCCGACGTTGAGGCGGTCGTCGAGGCGCCTCTGACCGACTACCTGCTCGAGGTCAACCGGAGGCTAGCGGCTGAGGGTCTCGGCGTGGCCGTCGACAAGGTCGAGATCTCCTATGCGCCGAACGCCGAGCCGGGTCGTGCGCACGACCTGTTCGCGACCGACCGCACCCTCCGTCTCACCTCCCGCTGGGTTCCCGGCGATGAGAGAAGGCTGGCCGACGGCGACAACCTGACCTATCTCAACTACACGCCGAACATGACGGCCAACGGCAGCATCGACGCCGAGCCCGAGATCGACGCCTCGTTCGACACGTGGGCGGCCCTGTCGTGCAACAAGCTTCCCCTCGTCAAGCGGGCGGACCAGGGTGGTAATCCGAGCGCGATCCTCGGAGGCAACCCGTTCGTCGCGGACATCGTGACGCTCGGCTTCCTGCCCGGTGCTCTCTTCGATCTCGTTCTTGGGCCCGGCGCGAGCGACAACGTCCTCGGCGTGACCTTCACGTTCGTCTTCGGCAGCTTCGACGGAGGCGGAAACTTCACCCCGTCGGACGTCGACGCCAACGGTCGCACCGACACGGCTCTGAAGGAGGTCTGGTACAACGACGCGTTCGACTGGACCGACACGGGCACGGGCGACTTCATCGACATCCAGACGGTCGCGCTCCACGAGAACGGACACGCGCTCGAGCTCGGGCATTTCGGCCGTGTGGCGATCAACCTCGCGTCGGGCAAGCTCCAGGTCAGCCCGAGGGCCGTGATGAACGCGTTCATCCTCGGCACCCTCCGGGCGCCGCTCGGCACCGACGACGCTTCGTACTGCGGGAACTGGGCCTACTGGCCGAACTGAGTCTTCCGGCCCCGATCGAACGGCCCCGCGCGACGATGTTCGCGCGGGGCCGTTCGATCGCCTGCTCCGGGCCTCTCAGTAGCTCTCCGGCCCCAGCACGACCTTCCCCTTGAAGACCCGGTACACGTAC
>JAVVDU010000037.1:0-21184 GCA_032251515.1 Gemmatimonadota bacterium | reverse complement strand
TCAGTAGCTCTCCGGCCCCAGCACGACCTTCCCCTTGAAGACCCGGTACACGTACGCCGTGTAGCCGATCACCAGCGGCATCCCGACGAGCGCGATCGCCAGCATCACGGTCTGGGTGAGCGGCGTCGAGGCCGCGTTGCGGGCCGTGAGGCTCCAGGCGGGATCGAGGCTCGAGGTCACGAGCTTCGGGTACATGCCGACGGCGGCCAGCGCGATCACGGCCACGATCGTCGCGGACGAGGCCACGAACGCCCGTCCATCCCTCCCGCGGGTGCTGAGCGCCGGCACGGCCGCGAGCGCCGCGACGAGGAGCGCGACGAGGATCCACAGGAGCGGGTTCGTGACTTCCGCTACCGCGTGGGGCAGGGCGAGCAGCGTCCACGCGCTCGCGGCGGCGAACAGGGCCCCGAACGCGGCCCACGAGACGCGCAGCGCGCGGCGCATCCGCGCCTGCAGCTCCCCCTCCGTCTTCACGGCCATCCACGCTGCGCCCTGCGCGGTGAACAGGGTGAGGGTGACGAGCCCGATCAGCAGGGCGTAGGGGTTCAGGAGCCCGAGGAAGGTGTCCGGGAAGCGTGCGGCGTACTCCTGCGCCCCGTCGATCGGGACGCCGCGGACGACGTTCCCGACGGCCACGCCGTACAGGAGCGCCGCGACGAGGCTCCCGAGTCCGAAGCACAGGTCCCAGGCGCGCCGCCAGCGCGGCGAGCCTGACTTTCCGCGGAACTCGAACGAGGCGGCCCGCGCCACGAGCGCCGCCACGACGAGCATCATCGCGAGGTAGAAGCCGCTGAACACGGTGGCGTACACGACGGGGAAAGCGGCGAACAGGGCGCCGCCGCCCGTGAGGAGCCACACTTCGTTCCCGTCCCACACGGGACCGATCGCGTTCAGGTGGATCCGCTTCTCCTCGTCGCTGCGGGCGCGCAGCGAGAGCACGCCGACCCCGAGGTCGAAGCCGTCGAGAATCGCGTAACCGGTGAGCAGCGCCGCCACCAGCGCGAACCAGATCGTCGGGAGGTCCATCAGGCCACCCCCTCTCCGCCGCGGGCCGGCAGTCCGTGCCCGGCCTCGTGGATCATGAAGCGGACCCACAGCGTTCCCAGCAGCAGGTAGATCGTCCCGAACAGGAGGATCGAGAACAGGACCTCGCCGCCGCTCACGCTCGGCGAGACGCCGTCGCTCGTGCGCAGCAGCCCGTACACGATCCAGGGCTGGCGCCCGACCTCCGCGGCGACCCAGCCGAACTGGGTGGCGACGAGCGGCAGGGGAAGCGCGAGCACGAGGAGCCGCAGGTACGTCCGGCCCTCGAACATCCGACCGCGCCACAGCCGCCACGTGCCCCAACCCATCAGGCCGATGAAGGCGAGTCCCAGCAGGACCATGTTGTGGAACGAGACGAAGGTCATCCAGAGCGGAGGGTGGTCCTCCTCGGGGAACTCGTCGATGCCGCGCACGGGCGCGTGCGGGTCGCCGAACGCGAGCCAGCTCAGGAGGCCGGGAATCTCGATCTCGGCGTGGAGATCGGGCGGCGCCTGCTTCACGAGGGCGAACAGGACGAGCGGCGCGCCGCTCGTGCTGGCGTAGAGACCTTCCATGGCGGCGAACTTCTCGGGCTGGGTCTGCGCGACCTGCTGCGCGTGCCGGTGCCCGAACGGGAACGCCACGAGGACCGAGGCCGCGAGCCCCCACGGGACGGCGAGCCGCAGCGCGCGGCGGCCGATCCCGTCCCCCCGGTCACGCAGCAGCCGGTACGCGCCGACCCCGGCCATCAGGAAGGCACCCGCGACGAGGCAGGCGAGCACCGTGTGCGTGTAGCGGGGCATGGTCGACGGGTTGAACACCGCCGCCCCGAAGTCGGCGAGCTCGGCGCGCCCGTTCCGGATCACGTGGCCGGCGGGCGTCTGCTGCCACGAGTTCGCGACGATGATCCAGAACGCGGAGATCGTCGCCCCCACGGCGACCATCAGCATCGAGAACCAGTGGACGCCCTTCGGCACCCGGTCCCGCCCGAACAGGTAGAGCCCCAGGAACGTCGACTCGAGGAAGAAGGCGAACACGCCTTCCGCGGCGAGGGGAGCGCCGAAGATGTCGCCCACGTACTTCGAGTAGCGCGACCAGTTCGTGCCGAACTGGAACTCCATCAGGATGCCCGTCGCCACGCCGATGGCGAAGGTGAGCGCGAACAGCTTGCCGAACAGCCTGCCCATCTCCTCCCATTCCGGGTCGCCCGTGCGCCAGGCCTTCGTCTCGACGACGAGGAGGAGCCAGGCGAGCCCGATCGTGAGGGGAGGGAACAGGAAGTGGAAGCCGATGGTGACGGCGAACTGGATCCGGGAGAGCAGCAGCGCGTCCATGCGCGTTTCCTCGTCGGCGGAGTCCCGTGCGGCCCGGGGTGCGGCGGTGACCCGCACCGCGACCGTCCGTGGCAGGGAATTGACGCGGCGCGGCGCGGCGCCGCGAGAGTACGAAAGTACCGGCCCGGAGGACCCGGCACCCCCGGCCCCCGCCCGGTCGCGGCCCGCTCAGTCCAGCACGTACCCCGCGGCGAGCGCCCGGAACGCCGCCGTCTCGGCCTCGGCCCACGCCTCGTCCCGCCCCAGTTCGGCGGCGAGCAGCTCCGCCACGCGGGGCGCCGCCTCGGCGGCCGCACGGGCATCGAGCAGCAGGGCGCGGGTGCGCCGGGCCAGCACGTCCTCCACGCGCCGGGCCGCCTCCGTGCGGGCCGCCCACACGACCTCGGCCGCCTTGAACGGCAGGGCGGGATGGAGGGGCTCGCCGAGCTCGGGGCGCTCCGCGATGAGGGCCCGCAGCGCCGGGATGTCGGCGCCGTACACGGACTGGGGGTCGGCGGGATCGAGGTCCTCGGACCAGCCGTGCAGGCGCTGTCCGGCCGTGCGGCTGTCGCGCGGCTCGAGGCAGCCCACCCGGGCCGCCTGGTTCACCGCGTCCTCCGCCATGCGGCGGTAGGTAGTCCACTTGCCGCCCGTGATCGTCACGAGTCCCGACGGCGACACCACGACCGTGTGGTCGCGCGACAGCTCGGCCGTGTCCGCGCCGCCGCCCCGTCCCACCAGCGGGCGCAGGCCGGCGAAGCAGCTCAGCACGTCGCGCCGCGCCGGGTCCTCGGTCAGGTAACGGGCGGCGTGGGTGAGCAGGAACTCCACCTCCTCGTCGAGCGGCCGCGGCTCCAGCGAGGGCCGGGGCACCGGCGTGTCCGTCGTGCCGACGACCACGCGCCCGTGCCACGGGACGGCGAACAGGACGCGCCCGTCGTCCGTCTCGGGGACCATGATCGCGCTGTCGCCGGGCTGGAAGCGGCGGTCCAGCACGAGGTGGACGCCCTGGCTCGCGGCCACGAGCCCCTCGACCCCCGGATCGTCGAGCCGCCGCACGTCGTCGGTGAACACGCCCGTCGCGTTCACGACGACCTCGGCGCGCAGCTCCATCTCGTGGCCGGTCAGCGCGTCCGCGGCCCGTGCCCCCCGCACCACGCCGCCCTCGTGCAGGAGCCCGGTCACGCGCACGTGGTTCAGGGGCAGGGCGCCGAGGTCCGCCGCGGTGCGGGCCAGGGTCACGGCGAGCCGGGCGTCGTCGAACTGGCCGTCGTAGTAGATCACGCCGCCGCGCAGCCCCTCGGGCTCGATGGTGGGCAGGAGCTCCAGCGTGCGCTCGCGCGACAGGTGCCGCGACGGCCCGAGGCCGAGCCGGCCGGCCAGCATGTCGTAGACCTTGAGGCCGATCCCGTAGAAGGGGCCCTCCCACCAGTCGTACAACGGCACCACGAAGGCCTGGTGGTGGACGAGGTGCGGGGCGTTCCGGATCAGCAGCCCCCGCTCGTGCAGCGCCTCGAGGACGAGCGAGATGTCGCCCTGGCGCAGGTAGCGGACCCCGCCGTGGATGAGCTTGGTGCTGCGGCTCGAGGTGCCCTGGGCAAAGTCCGCCTGCTCCAGGAGCAGCGTGGCGTAGCCCCGGGCGGCGGCCTCCACGGCCACCCCGAGGCCCGTGGCCCCGCCGCCGATCACCAGCACGTCGAAGGCGCCGCGGTCGGCGGCCTCGTCCAGCAGGGTCTCACGGTTCACGGCGGATCTCCGGTCCGTGCAGGTTCCACCAGGCGCGCGCGCGCTCCTGGTCCCAGGGTGTGTCGAAGCCGACCTCGTCCAGCGCCGCGAGCAGCTCCGGCATGGCAGCGAACCTCGCATCGCGGTCCTTCGCCAGGCAGCGCAGCACGGCCTCGTCCAGGGCGGGCGGGACCTCCAGCTCCGTGGCCCGGGACGGGGCGACGGGGTCGGAGCGGAGCTGGTCGGCCATCGCCTCGATCGCCGTGCGTCCCGCGAACGGCGGGCGCCCGGTGAGCGCCCAGAACAGCACGGCCCCCACGCAGTAGATGTCGCTGCGGCGGTCCACCGTCTCCGGGTCCGTGATCGCCTCCGGGGCGATGAAGCTGGGCGTGCCGAACACCTGGCCCGCCGCGGTGATGCGGGCGTCCGGTGCCTGCTCGACGGGGCGGGCGAGGCCGAAGTCCAGCACCTTCACGAAGTCGTACAGGCCGCCCCGCTCGGTGAGGAAGATGTTCGAGGGCTTCACGTCGCGGTGCACGATGCCGCGCGCGTGCGCCTCCGCCAGCGAGCCGCAGGCCTGCCGCACGAGGTACACGGCGCGCTCGGGCGGCAGCGGGCCGAACCGCTCCACGAGGCGTTTCAGGTCGAGCCCGTCCAGGTACTCCATCGCGTAGTAGAACGTGGCGGGGTCGGCCCGCCCGAAATCGAAGATCGTGATCGTGTTCGGGTGGGTCAGGGTCGCCGACAGCTGGACTTCGCGCTCGAACCGGGCCAGGGCCTCCGCGGAGCCGGTCGTCTCGGGCCGCATCACCTTCACGGCCGTGGGGCGCCGGATCAGGGCGTGGCGGGCCTCGAACACCCGGCCCATGCCGCCGCTTCCCAGCTCCCGCTCGATCAGGTAGTTGCCGATGCGCGTCGCGGCGTGGAGCTGGCGGCGCATCCCGTGCAGGGTCCGCGTCACCAGCACGGAGACGCCCGCCAGCACCGCGGCGCCGACCGCCTGGTCGACGAGCACCTCGCGCATGAGCTCCGGTCCTGCGGTCGCGTACCAGGCGTCGATCTCCGGGACGGCGGCCCGCACGAGCAGCACCGCGGCGGGGTGGAACGCGACGACGGCCGCTCCCAGCGCAGCCTGGAAGCCGATCCGCCACGGGATCATCGCGGCGGGCAGGAAGAGGATCAGCGCCACCGTGAAGAAGCGCGGCTCGCGGGGAAAGAAGGCCGCGCCCAGGAAGCTGTCGACGGCGACGAACGCCACGGTCACCGCGAGGGCGAATCCCTCCAGCCAGGCGGCGCTCCACCGGTCGCGCCACGTGACGATCGAGCCGAAGATGAACAGGGCCGGATAGGCGAGCCACGCCTCCGGCGCGATCCGGACGAGCGGGCTCTCCAGCACCGGCGGCATGGTGAACACCGTCCGGCCGAGGACGTACATCAGCACGCCGATGCCGGCCCCGAAGATCATGGTGAGCCGCACGCGGCTCCACAGGGCCGGCCGGCGCTCGCGGTCGAAGGAGCTCCCGGTGACGGCCGACGGGAGCGCCCGGGCGATCTCGAGCGCTTCCCGGCTCACGGTCAGTCGGCCCGGGGCCCGGCCGCCCGGATCTGGTCGTCCACGTGGTCCTCGTAGACGGCGAAGTTGGCCCGGAACCGGCCCGCCAGCTCCTTCGCCGCCGCGTCGTAGGCCTCGCCGTCGTCCCACGTGCCGCGCGGGTCGAGCACCTCGGCGGGCACGCCGGGGCAGGAGACGGGCACGTGCACCCCGAACACCGGGTGCGCGTTCGTCTCGACATCGGCCAGCCGTCCGTCCAGCGCGGCGCTCACCATCGCCCGCGTGTAGGCGATCTTCATCCGGCTTCCCACGCCGAACGGACCGCCGCTCCAGCCCGTGTTCACGAGCCAGCAGCGGACGTCGTGCGCGGCGATCTTGCGGCCGAGCATCTCGGCGTACACGGACGGGTGCAGCGCCATGAAGGGAGCCCCGAAGCAGGCGCTGAACGTGGCCTTCGGCTCGCTGCCGAGGCCCTTCTCCGTCCCGGCGAGCTTCGCCGTGTAGCCGGACAGGAAGTGGTACATGGCCTGCTCGGGCGTCATCCGCGACACGGGCGGGAGCACCCCGAACGCGTCCGCGGTCAGCATCACGATGTTGCGCGGGTGCCCGGCCATGCCCGACTCCGACGCGTTCGGGATCATGTCGATCGGGTAGGCGGCGCGCGTGTTCTCCGTGAGGCTGTCGTCGTCCAGGTCCAGCACCCGCGTGTCGGGGTTCACCATCACGTTCTCGAGCACGGTGCCGAACCGCCGCGTGGTGTCGAAGATCTCCGGCTCGGCCTCGGCCGACAGGCGGATCACCTTCGCGTAGCAGCCGCCCTCGAAGTTGAACACGCCCTCGTCGCTCCAGCCGTGCTCGTCGTCCCCCACCAGCGTGCGGGACGCATCGGCCGACAGGGTCGTCTTGCCCGTACCCGACAGACCGAAGAACACGGCCGTGTCGCCGTCCGGTCCCACGTTCGCCGACCCGTGCATGGGGAGCACGTCGGACAGCGGCAGCAGGTAGTTCATCACGGTGAAGATCGACTTCTTGATCTCGCCGGCGTAGCTCGTGCCCCCGATCAGGACGAGCCGGTGCCCGAGGTCGAGGATGACGAACACGTTGGAGTTCGTCCCGTCCATGGAGGGCTCGGCGTGGAAGCCGGGGCAGTGGAGGACCGTGAAGGCCGGCTCGTGGTCGGCCAGCGCCGCGAGCGGCGGACGGATGAACATGTTCCGCGCGAACAGGCTGTGCCACGCCGTCTCGGTGATCACGCGCACGGGGATCCGGAAGGCGGGATCGGCCCCTGCGTAGAGGTCCTGCACGAAGATGCCGCGCCCCTGGAGGTAGGCGAGCATGCGGCGGTGCAGCTCCTCGAACCGGTCGCGGGGAAACGGCCGGTTCACCTCGCCCCACCAGATCCGCGTCTCGGAGCTCGGCTCCTGGACGACGAACTTGTCCTTCGGGGCGCGGCCCGTGTGGTCACCGGTGCGCACCACCAGAGGCCCGCCGGCCAGCAGGCCCTCGCTGGCCCGGATCGCGTGCTCGTAGAGAGCCGGCGTGGTGTAGTTCCAGCGCACGACGCTGGCGCCGCGGATCCCCTGCGTGTCCAGGCCGTGGCGGCTGATCGCCGGACCGATATGCTGCATGTCTTCCCCGATTCCCGCTTCGGTGAGGCGCCCGCCGGCCGGCGGGCGGCGGCACGCGGGAAGAACCCGGTCGTCCCTCCTCGCCACGCGCCGCTGCCCGCCATCGTGGGATCTTCGCGCACCCGGCGCAATGGCGTCCGGGCGGGTGGCTGGCGGTCCCGTCCGGGCATACCTTGCACGGGTGCGGCGCCGCCGCGCGTCCCGGCCGGATCTGCGACCCACCTCCAACACCGCGGGATGTCTCGATCCATGATCACGATCAGCGGGGACGGACTTCGAATCGAGGACGTGCTGGCCGTGGCGCGCGGCGGCGAGAAGGTGTCGCCGCTCGGGCCGGAGGTCCGCGAGCGGATGGAGGCGAGCCTCGCGTGGGTGCGGGACACCGTGGAGGCCGGCGAGCGGACGATCTACGGCGTCAACACGGGCTTCGGTTCGCTGGCCCGCCATCGCATCGCTCCGTCCGAGGCCGGACGGCTGTCGCGCAACGTGATCCTCAAGTGCTGCGCCGGGACGGGCCCGCCGCTTCCCGACGAGGTGGTGCGCGCGATGATGCTGATCCGGGCTTCCACGCTGGCCGGCGGCGCGTCGGGCGTGCGTCCCGAGCTTCCCGAGACGCTGATCCGGATGCTGAACCGGGGCCTCACGCCGGTCGTGCCGTCCAAGGGATCGCTCGGAGCGAGCGGCGATCTCGCGCCGCTGGCCCACATCGCGATCGTCATGACGCGCGATCCGGACGGAACCGAGACGGAAGAGGAGAGCGGCCGGGCCCGGTTCGAGGGAGAGGTCCTGACGGGCGCCGACGCGATGGAGCGCGCGAACATCCCGCGTCTCGCGCCGGGGCCGAAGGAGGGCCTGGCGCTCACCAACGGCACGACGCTGATGCTGGCCCTCGCCGCCCTGTCCGTGCACGACGCGGAGACCCTGCTCGATCACGCGGACGTGGCGGCGGCGCTGAGCCTCGAGGCGCTGCGCGCCGTCTCGTCCGCCTTCGACCCGCTCCTGCACGAGGCGAGCGGGCAGGTCGGGCAGGCCGATGCGGCGGCCCGCATCCGGAAGCTCGTGGAGGGGAGCCGTCTCCTGGACTCGGATCCCGAACGGGTGCAGGACGCGTACAGTCTGCGCTGCGTGCCGCAGGTCCACGCGCCGGTGCGGGACGCGGTCGGGTTCGTCCGGAGCCGCGTGGAGCACCTGCTCACCGGGTCGAGCGACAACCCGCTCGTGTTCCTGGACGGGCCCGGGGGCGGCCGCGCGGTGAGCGGCGGGAACTTCCACGGCCAGGGCCTGGCCTTCTGGCACGACCTGCTGGGCATCGCCGTGGCGGAGCTGGCGAGCCTCAGCGAACGGCGCGCCTTCCGCCTGCTCACGCCGGAGCTGAGCGCCGGCCTGCCGGCGATGCTGGTGGCGCGGCCCGGCCTCGACAGCGGGCTCATGCTGGCGCAGTACACGGCCGCCGCGCTCGTGTCGGAGAACAAGACGCTCGCGCACCCCGACAGCGTGGACTCGATCCCGTCCAGCGCGAACCAGGAGGACCACGTGAGCATGGGGGCGAACGCGGCCCGGCACACGCGCGAGATCCTCGACAACGTGCGCACCGTGCTGGCGATCGAGCTGGTGACCGCGGCGCAGGCCGTGGACCTGAGAGAAGACGGGCCGGAGCGGCTCGGCCGGGGCACGGCCGCCGCGTACCGGCAGATCCGCAACAGGGTGCGCTTCCTGGAGCACGACCGGCCCCTGACGCCGGACGTGGAGGCGGTGGCCGACCTGATCGGGTCGGGCTCCATCGTGGCGGAAGTCCGGGATGCGCTCTCCCGAGGGAAAGGAAGCGACGGATGAAGCCGTGGAGACAGGAGGACCTCGACGCGTTCCTGCGCGTCATCGACCCCGCGGATGACGCGACGGGCGGCGGCACCGCCTCGGCCGTCGCCGGCGCGATGGGCGCGGGACTCGTGGGAATGGTGGCCCGCGTGTCGATCGGGCGCGAGGGGATGCGCGAGGACGCGTGGTACGAGGAGATCGACGCGGAGGCCCGCCGCCTGACGTCCGAGCTCATGACGGGCGGCTGCGCCGACTCGGAGGCGTTCGGCGCCGTGATGGACGCCTACCGCCTGCCCAGGGACAGCGAAGAGCGGAAGGCCGAGCGCTCGCGGCGGATCCGCGAGGCGATGGTGGGGGCCACCCGCGTGCCGCTCGAGAACGGACTGCGGTGCCTCGCGGTGCTCGAGATGGGGCGGCGCCTCGAGGCGGCGCACAACCAGAACGCGAGCTCGGATCTCGCGGTCGGCCTGTCGCTGGCCCGCGCCGGGCTCGAGGGCTGCATCGCGAACGTGGACATCAACCTCGGCTCCGTGAAGGACGGGACGGAGCGGGAGAAGATCGAGGTCCGAGCCCGGGAGCTCCGGGAGGGCCTGCGACGGTTGGAAGGGGAGTCCGATGGCTGAAGTGCTGATGTGCGAGACGAACGTGAGCGAGGGCCGGCGACGCGACGTGGTCGAGTCCTTCGTGGCGGCGGCACGCGGCGTGGAGGGAGTGCGCGTCGCCGACTGGTCGCTGGACGGGGACCACAACCGGGCCGTGATCACCTTCCTCGGCCCGCCCGAGGCCGTGCTCGAGGCCGCGAAGGCGCTCGCGGCGCGCGCCCTCGAGGCGATCGACATGCGGACCCACGAGGGCGAGCACCCGCGCCAGGGAGCGCTCGACGTCGTCCCGTTCATCCCGATCCGCAACGTGAGCACCGAGCGGGCCGTCGAGATCGCCCGCGCGTTCGGATCGTGGCTGGGCGGCCAGGGCGTGCCGGTCTACTACTACGAGGACGCGGCCACGCGGCCGGAGCGGCAGAGCCTGCCGAAGATCCGGAAGGGGGAGTACGAGGCCCTCGCCGAGAAGCTGGAGGATCCCGCATGGGCGCCAGACGAGGGGCCGGCGGAATTCAACGCCCGGAGCGGCGCCACGGTCACCGGCGCCCGCTTTCCCCTGATCGCGTTCAACGTGAACCTGCACACGGACGACGTGGAGATCGCCCGTACGATCGCGCGCTCGGTCCGCCACATCAACGGCGGCTTCAAGGCGGTGCGCGGGATGGGGTTCGCGCTGGAGGAAAAGGGGATGGTCCAGGTCTCGATGAACCTCGTGAACTACCTGGAGACGCCGATCCACCGGGTCCTGGAGTGCGTGCGCTCCGAGGCGGCCCGCTACGGCGTGGCGGTGGCCGGTACGGAGCTGATCGGCCCCGTTCCGCTGGGGGCGCTCGAGGAGGTCGTCCGGTTCTACCTCCAGACGCACGAGTTCACGGCGGGCCAGGTCGTGGAGACGGCGCTGCTTGGCTGAGCGGCCGGCCGCGGACCTGCTGGTCCGCGGCGCCTCCGTCCTGCTGACCTGCGAGCCCCGCGCCGGCGATGCGGCGGGCGCCATTCCGGGTGGGGCGGTGGCGGTAGCGGGCGAGAGGATCCTCGCCGCGGGGCCCGAGGCAGAGGTGCTCGGGACGGTGGATGCGGCCGGGGCGACCGTGCTGGATGCCGCGGGCGGCGCGGTGGCGCCCGGGTTCGTGGACGCGCACACGCATCTCGTGTTCGGCGGCAGCCGGGCCCGCGAGTACGCGAGCCGGCTCACGCGCAGCGCCGCGGAGACCCGTGCCCTCGGGATCCCCACCGGGATCCTGGCGACGGTGGACGCGACCCGCGCCGCGACGGCGGACGAGCTCGCGGACGCCGCCCGCGCGCGCCTCGACGCGATGCTGGCGCACGGGACGACGACGGCCGAGAGCAAGAGCGGGTACGGCCTGTCCACGGCCGACGAGATCCGCCTGCTGGAGGTGAACGCCCGGCTCGACGCGGACCACCCGGTGGACCTCGTGAGCACGTTCATGGGCGCGCACGACGTGCCACCGGGAACGGACCGGCCGGTCTACGTGCGGCAGGTGGTGGACGAGCAGATCCCGGAGGTCGCCACCCGGGAACTCGCGGCGTTCTGCGACGTGTTCTGCGACGATGGCTGGTTCACCCCCGAGGAGTCGCGCGAGATCCTGGAGGCGGGCCGCGCCGCGGGGCTGGCGCCCAAGATCCACGCCGAGCAGTACGCGCGCACGGGCGGCGCGGCGCTGGCCGCCCGGCTCGGCTGCGTGTCGGCCGACCACCTGAACTTCGCGTCGGACGAGGACCTCGGGGCCCTCGCGGCGGCGGGGGTGACCGCCGTGCTGATGCCGCTCATCGACCTCGCCGTGGCGCACCCGCGGCCGGTGCGGGCCCGGCGCTGGATCGAGGCCGGACTGCGCGTGGCGATCGGTACCGACCTGTGCCCGGGCGGGTACGCCGTGTCGATGCCGCTGGCGCTGCAGCTCGCCTGCCGGACGTGCGGGCTCGCCCCGGGCGAGGCGCTCGCCGCGGCGACGGCGGGCGCCGCGGCGGCTTGCGGACTCGCGGACCGGGGGACGCTGCGGCCGGGCGCGCTGGCCGACCTCGTGGTGTGGAACGTTGCCTCGCTCGAGGAGATGGTATACAGGATCGGGTGGAATCCGGTACGACGGGTGATCAAGCGGGGAAAGGTGATCGACGGATGAGCGAAGGAACCGGACCGAGGGAGATCCGCGCGCCGCGCGGCGACGAGCTCACGTGCCGCGGCTGGCAGCAGGAGGCCGCGCTCCGCCTGCTGATGAACAACCTCGATCCCGAGGTCGCGGAGCGGCCGCAGGACCTCGTGGTGTACGGGGGGCGGGGCCAGGCGGCGCGGAACTGGGAGTGCTTCGACGCCATCGTGGAGATCCTGCGCGACCTGGGGAACGACCAGACGCTCGTGGTGCAGTCGGGCAAGCCGGTGGCCGTCTTCTACACGCACGAGAACGCGCCCCGCGTCCTGATCGCCAACTCGAACCTCGTTCCCCACTGGGCGACGCAGGAGCACTTCGACGAGCTCGCCGCCCGGGGCCTGATGATGTACGGCCAGATGACGGCCGGCTCGTGGATCTACATCGGCACGCAGGGGATCCTGCAGGGCACGTACGAGACGCTGGGCGCCCTGGCGGCCGGACGGGGCTGGGACAGCCTGAAGGGCCGGATCGTTCTCACGGCCGGCCTCGGAGGCATGGGTGGGGCGCAGCCGCTCGCGGTCACGATGAACGAGGGCGTGGCGCTGGTGGTGGAGGTGGACCCCGCACGCGCCGAGCGGCGGTGCGAGATCGGGTACGTCGACCGCGTGGAGACCGACGTCGACGAGGCCGTGCGTCTCTGCGAGGCGGCCCGCGTTGCCGGCGAGGCGCTCTCGGTGGGCCTCGTGGGAAACGCCGCCACGGTATTGCCCGAGCTGGTGCGGCGCGGCTTCCGGCCGGACGTGGTGACGGACCAGACGCCGGCCCACGACGTGCTGATGTACGTTCCGGAGGGACTGTCGGTGGCCGAGGCGGACGCCCTCCGCGCGGATGACGCGCCGGAGTACGAGCGGCGCGCGATGGCCGCCATGGCCCGCCACGTGGAGGCGATGCTCGCCTTCCGCGCGGCCGGCGCCGAGGTGTTCGACTACGGGAACAACCTCCGCCAGCGCGCCCTGGACGCGGGCGTGGCGGAGGCGTTCTCGTATCCCGGCTTCGTGCCCGCCTACATCCGGCCCCTGTTCTGCCGCGGCAAGGGGCCCTTCCGCTGGGTCGCCCTGTCCGGCGATCCCGAGGACATCTACCGGACCGACCAGGCCGTCAAGGAGCTGTTCCCCGATGACCGGAACCTGCACCGATGGCTCGACATGGCCCGCGAGCGGGTGCCGTTCCAGGGCCTGCCGGCCCGCATCTGCTGGCTCGGATTCGGCGAGCGGTGCCGCGCCGGCCACCGGTTCAACCAGATGGTGGCGCGCGGCGAGGTGAAGGCGCCGATCGCGATCGGACGGGACCATCTGGACTGCGGCTCGGTGGCGAGCCCGAACCGCGAGACCGAGGGGATGAAGGACGGTAGCGACGCGGTCTCGGACTGGCCGATCCTGAACGCGCTCCTGACCGCGATCAGCGGCGCGAGCTGGGTGAGCTTCCACCACGGCGGGGGCGTGGGCATCGGGTACAGCCAGCACGCGGGGCAGGTGGTCGTGGTGGACGGGACGGTGGCGGCGGAGCGGCGCATGGAGCGCGTCCTGACGGTCGACCCGGGTCTCGGGGTCGTCCGGCACGCCGACGCGGGGTACGAGGAGGCGGTCGAGGTGGCCCGGAACTGCGGCATCCGCATGCCGATGCTCGGGATCCGCGGCCGCTCCGGGGAGTGCCGCCCCTGCGGCTGAGTACGGGGCGGGGGCGGCGCGGAGCCGATCCGGGGGTCACGCCCGGAACCTGGGCGCCGCTGGGGTCCCGCCTGTTCCGTGGCCTGTGGATCGCGAACCTCGTCTCCTCCGTGGGGACGTGGGTTCACCAGGTCGCGGCGGCGTGGCTGATGACCGAGCTCGCCCCGACGCCGGTCCTCGTCGCCCTCGTGCAGGCGGCGAGCGGGCTGGGGATGTTCCTCGTCGTGCTGCCGGCCGGCGTGCTGGCGGACGTCCTGGACCGGCGCCGGGTCCTGCTGTTCGCCCAGGCGTGGCTCCTGCTCACCGCGGCGTCGCTGGGCGCCCTGGCGCTCGGGGGACGGATCTCCCCGGGGGGACTTCTCCTCTTCACCTTCCTGATGGGCGTCGGCGGCGCCCTGATGCAGCCCGCGTGGCGCGCCGTCCTGCCGGAGGTCGTGCCGCCCGCCCAGCTTCCGTCGGCCATCGTGCTCGAAGGCCTCGGAGTGAACGCCGCCCGGGCCCTGGGTCCCGCCCTGGGCGGCGCGCTCGTGGCGGCCGCGGGCCCGGGAGCCGCGTTCCTGCTGAACTCCGTGACGTACCTCGGGATCCTCGCGGTCGTGCTGCGCTGGCGTCGCGACGTCCCGGCCGACGGGCTGCCGGCCGAGCGGTTCCTCGGGGCCCTGCGGGGCGGCTTCCGCTACGTCCGCCACTCCCCGCAGATGGCCGCGGTGCTCGTCCGCATGGGGCTGTTCATCACGGCGGGCAGCGCACTGTGGGCACTGCTCCCCCTCGTGGCGCGGCAGGAGCTGGGATTCTCGGCCGCCGGCTACGGCGCGATCCTGTCGGCGTTCGGCGCGGGGGCGGTGGGCGGCGCCCTCACGCTGGGCGGGATCCGCCGTCGTCTGCCGTTCGACCGGATCGCCGGCGTGGCGACGGTCCTGTTCGGCCTGGCCCTCGCGGCACTCGGCCTGGTGCGCGTTCCGGCGGTCTTCCTGGCACTCTGCTTCGTGGCCGGCGCGGCCTGGCTCCACCTCCTGACCACCTTCAACACGGCCGCGCAGACCGTCCTTCCCGGCTGGGTCCGGGCCCGCGGGATGTCGCTGTACGTCCTCGTGTTTTTCGCGGGAACGACGGCAGGAAGCATCCTGTGGGGCGCCGTCGCGGACCGCATCGGGCTGTCGGCCACCCTGGTGGCGGCGGGACTCGCCGTCCTAGCGGGCACGCCCGCGCGGCTGCGGTTCCGGATCCGGGACACGGCGGGCCTCAACCTCGCGTCCACCCGGCACTGGCCCGCCCCGCAGCTCGCCGAGCCGGTGGAGCCGGAGGAGGGCCCGGTGATGGTCTCGGTCGAGTATCCCGTCGATCCCGAGCGCCGCACGGAGTTCGAGGCGGCGATGCGGGACCTGCACCGTCGCCGCCGCCGCAGCGGCGCATACTACTGGGAGCTGTTCGTGGACTCGGCGGACCCGGACCGGCACATCGAGGTGTTCCTCGTGGACTCGTGGGCCGAGCACCTGCGCCAGCACGAGCGGGTGACCGAACTCGACCGGCAGGCGGAGGAGCGCGCCCGGGCCTGCCTGCGGAAGGGCGCGCGTCCACGCGTGCAGCACTTTCTCGCGGCGCGCGGCTGGCGATCCCGGTTCCCAGCCGCCGGCCCGCCGGCCGACCGGTCCCGAGCCCCTTCGTCCTAGGGCTCGCGCCCCTCGTCCGGCTCGGGTGTGTCCGGCTCGGGTGCATCCGGCGTGTCCGTCCCGGTCTCCGCCCGCTCGAGGTAGCGCCGCAGGGCGGCCCGGTCCGACTCGTCGCCGAACAGCGTCGCACCGCTGCGCATCAGGTCGCCCACCACGGCGTCCAGCGGCCGGATGGCCCGTCTTTCCTGCGACTCGCTGAGGTCGCCGACGAACGGCCACAGCCGGTCGCGCACGTCGGAGGGCAGAACCTGGTCCAGGTACTCCAGCGCGAAGCTGCGGGCCTCCTCGTCCTCCGACAGGATCCCCCGGTAGGCGGCGCGCAGCGGTTGCTCGTCGAGCACGAGGCTGAGCATCCGGAACGTGTGCTCCAGGCTGAGCTCGCCCCGGACCCCCAGCCGCTTCTCGACGAACGGGTCCGAGCGCGGCTTGTCGTCCAGCAGCCGCGCCAGCTCCCACACGGCGCGGCCGCGCCCGAGCTCCGACCGCACGGCTTTCCAGATCGCCTCCTCCACGGGTCCGCTCCATTCGGGCAGGCCCTGCGCCCGGCGGCGTCCCAGGGCCACCGCCGCCCGGTATCGCACCTCGAAGCGGCTGGCGCACAGCGCCTCGACGAGCGCCCGGTCCGCCTCGGCGTCCGGGATGCGGGCGAGGACCTGCGGGATCCGCCGGCGAATGACGAAGTCGGCGGAATCATCGGCGAGAACGGCGCACAGCTTGCCGACCGCGTCCGAGCCGATCGCCACCAGCGTCTCCGCCGCCGGTTCCACCAGCCGGTCGCGGGCGAGCAGGCGCACCAGGACGGGCACCAGGTCGGGGTCCCGCACGCCCTCGTGCCGCAGCAGCTCGGCGATGCGGCCCACGTCGCCCGACCGCAGCACGTCGGCGGTGATCGCGATGTGCGAGCCTTCCTCGTCCTCGTCGACGGCGTCCTCGGCCGCGTCTTCGTCCCCGTCCGATGGCCGGGCCGCGGCGTCCGGCCGCGAACTCAGCGTCGCGAGGTCGATTCCCTCGGAGCCCAGCACGCGGGTGATGTCGATGCGGCTCAGGGTGGCACCCAGCCGGTCCGCGCCGGTGCCCGCGTCTTCCAGCACCCAGTCCTGGTCCTTCCCGGCGACCGAGAGACGGGAGCGGAGCGTGACGAAGTACTCGCTGCCGATCCGGCGGGCCAGGAAGACCAGGACGACGCACAGGACGACGACGAACACGGACAGCCAGCGGGACGGGAGGCCGGGGAGGGTGACCCACAGGAAGACGAGCAGCGCCCCGACGCCCTCGCCGGCGTTGTCGGCCACCGTGTCCACGAACGTCTTCGTGCGGCGCCGGACGTCGGTCGGCACCGGGACCCACAGGAACTCCATCACCGACCGGAACAGCGACTTGCGCAGGGTGGAGTCCGCGCCGCGCAGCCCGGTCGCCAGCAGCAGCCCGGGCGCCGCGAGCAGGCCCAGCGAGCCGGCGGCGAGGACGAGCGGGACGAGGGCTACGCTCCACGCCATGCCGGCTCCCGCCATGAAGCGGGTCGTCACGAGAACCTGCACGAGGAGAGCGAGGCCGCCCGTCCACGCGTAGAACCGGCCGAAGAAGGTCGCCATGGCCGGGCCGCGTCCGTACGCCTCCTGGACCGCCTCCTTGAACTGGAAGTCGATCACCGCGCTCGCCGCGGCGACGAGCATGAGGATCAGGGCGATGAGGCCCACGTGCGGCGTGCGGAACACGAGCGCGAGGCCCTCGCCGACGGCCGGCGGCGCGGAGCCGGCGGAGTCGTCCTCGAGTCGACCTTCCGGGACGGCTTCGAGGATCGCCAGCGTGGCGAGCAGGGTCGCCACGAGGACGAGCACGACCTCCCTCGACGCCAGCACGGAGAGAAGCGGCCCCACGGACGATCCCGCGATGAGAAGGCCGAAGGTGCCGCCGGCACTGATCAGGCCGAACAGGCGCTTCGCCTCCCGCACCACGAACAGCTCGGTGACGATGAGCCAGAAGCCGGACGTGACGAGCAGGGTGCCGACGGCCGTCGCGATGTAGAAGGCGACCACGGCGGCGGCGGAGTCGCGCAGCACGAGGTAGAGCACGACGAGCCCGGCCGACAGGCCGATGATCAGGACGCGGAGGATGGACCGCGGCTGCCGCCGCGCGAGGGATCGGCTCAGCAGCGCGGCACCGATGAGGCCGAGCCCCACCGAGGCGCCGGTCACGTAGGGAAGCGTGGAGGCGTCGAACAGCGACAGGTAGAGGGCCTCGCGCAGGGCCCGCGCCACCACCACGAACGACATCATGGCGAAGGCGCCGGCGAAGGTGAGCGCCACGAGCCGGATCTCGCCCGGCCGGACGTTCAGCCATTCCGCCACGCGGTCGATCTGCCTCACGCCGGCCGGCTCCGGAGTCGAAGCTCCTCGGGAATCCGGCGCGGTGCACGGGCGGCCGTCATCACGCCGGGAGGCCCTCGCGCGCCACCCGCTCCATCGCGTCGGCGAAGCGGTCGATCTCCTCGTGCATCGTGTAGACGCTGGGGGAGACGCGAATGCCGCGGAAGTCCCGGTGCACGATGGGGGTCACGATGATCCGGTGCCGCGCCCACAGCCACGAAGCGAGGGCCCCGGGCTCGACCCCCTCGATCTCGACCGTCGCGAACCCGCCGGCCAGGCCGGGCTCCAGGCTCGTGTGGAGCCGCACCCGCGGCAGCTCGCGCAGGCGACGGGCCCAGCGGTCGCGCAGGTGGACGAGTCGGGCCGCCTTGCGCTCCGGCCCCAGCGCCTGGTGGAACGTCAGCGCCTCGGCGACGGCGAGGAAGCCGGCGGCCGGGTGGGTGCCGATCTCCTCGAACTTGCGGATGTCCCCGTCGAGTTCGGGTCCCGCCGCCATCAGCGGCCACAGGTCGGTGATCCGCTCGCGCCGTACGTACAGGAGCCCCGTGCCGTGCGGCGCGAAGAGCCACTTGTGGAGGCTCGTCGCGTAGTAGTCGCAGTCCAGGTCCGACAGGCGGAACGGGAAGTGCGCCAGCGCGTGTGCCCCGTCCACGATCACCGGAATGCCGCGGCGCCGCGCCATGGCCACGATGCCGCGCACCGGCAGGATCTGGCCCGTCAGGTTGATCACGTGGCACGCGAGGATCAGGCGGGTCCGCGGGGTGATCGCCGCCTCGAAGCGCCGCACCACCTCGTCAGGGTCCTCCGCCGGAACCGGCAGAGGAATCTGCCGCAGCGCGATCCCCTCGCGCCGCTCCCGCTGCCGGAAGGTGGTGAGCATGCGAGGGTAGTCCTGGTCGGTCGTCAGGACCTCGTCGCCCGGACGCAGGTCGAAGCCGAGCTGGCAGGTCTGCAGGCCCTCGGAGGCATTCCGGGTGAGAGCGATCTCCTCGGCGTCCACGCCCCACTCGCGCGCCAGGCGCTGCCGCACGCCCTCCCGCTGCGGCTCCAGGACCCGCCACATCGTGTAGGTCGGGGCGAGGTGCGAGTAGGCGAGGTGGCGCCGCTCGGCCTCCTGCACGAAGGCGGGCGCCGGACTGACCCCGCCGTTGTTCAGATTCACCAGGCTGCGGTCGACCGTGAAGGCGCGCGCCACCTCGCCCCAGAACTCCTCGTCCTCGGCGGCCACGGCCGGTGTGAGGTGACGCTCGGCCAGGACCTCGCGGAGCCGCGCCCCCGCCGCGACGCGCGGCCGCAGGAAGGGGACACCCGCCACCGCGGCCACGGCGGGCATGCCCACGGCTCCGAGGAAGCTCCGGCGCGTGGTCATCTGTCTCATCCCGGGGCGGAGGTGGCCCGCGCGGGGCGGGCCACCGGTCAGTGAGGGGCCGGCGTCAATCGCGCGGCGGCGGTCCGGCGGGCATCGCCGGCATCGCCTGCGGCTCCTCCGGGATCGAGGACGTCGCGTCCGAGCCGTGCCCTGCGAGCACCATGACGTCGCCGCCCTCCGCGGACTCGCCGCGCACGATGCCGAACGGGACGTCCGGGCTCACCCAGGCCTCGCCTTCGCTGACGCGCAGGTGCCAGGCCTTGATCCGGCCCGCCGGCACCTCGACCGTCTCCTCGCCGACGAGCTCCGAGGCGAGGCACTGCACCTGCACGTCGAACATCGGATTCGACATCATCTGCTGCTTCATCATGCCGATCATCTGCTCGGGGAGCCGCATCGCCGGCATGGGACCGGCCTTCATGATCCCGTCGGCCACGTCGGTCGGTCCGAACGGAAAGCCGGGCACCTGGAGCTGCACGACCTGCTCGCCCTGGACCGTGTTCGCCTTCAGCTCGAACCAGGGCTTCGCGACCTCGCCCCGGTGCACGAGCGCGAAGCGGACACCGCTCACCTGCGCCGCGTTCGGGCCCTCCATGGTGTACTCGGCCCAGTCGCCCATCCCCACACCACCGATGGAGCCGCAGATCTTCGCCAGGTCCTGTGCCGGCGCCTGGCCGGCTCCCGTCACCAGCAGCGCCGCCGCGAGCAGTCCCGTCACCGACTTCTTCATGCCGCCTCTCAACGTTGGGTCGCCACACAGGGATGCCGGACACGCGGCCCGCACCCTACTCTCGTCCTTCGCGCCGTCTACACCGCCGGGACCGCGGAGAGCCCCGCCGAAGGCGCCACAAGATGGACCGCCGCGCCGCGGTGGCGCCAGTCCGCCTCTCATTCGCCGATCACCTTGATCAGCACCCGCTTGGGGCGGCGGCCGTCGAACTCGCCGTAGAACACCTGTTCCCACGGACCGAAGTCCAGGCGACCGTCGGTCACCGCGACCACCACATCCCGGCCCATGACCTGCCGCTTGTGGTGGGCGTCCGCGTTGTCCTCGCCCGTCCGGTTGTGGTGGTAGCGCTCCGGGCTCGGGTCGAACGGGGCGAGCTCCTCGAGCCACACCTTGTAGTCGCGGTGCAGGCCGCTCTCCGCGTCGTTGATGAACACGCTCGCCGTGATGTGCATCGCGTTCACCAGGCACAGGCCCTCGCGGACGCCGCTCTCCGTTACCGCGGCTTCCACCTCGGACGTGATGTTCACGAAATCCATGCGGGACGGAACGTTCATGGTGAGGTACTTCGTCCAGGCCTTCATCGCGCGTTCCTCCTTGTTCGCTCGCCTGCCGGTCGGCTATGTTCGCCTCCGGCGTCGGCCCCGGCGGATGCGGGCGGGCCCGTACGGAGTCGGGGGCACTCGGGATCCGTCCGCCGGTTCGCCGCAGGCGGTGTAGAAATGACTTGAGACGGATGGAGTAAAGTGATGTCTGCAGTGACTCTGGAGTGGACGGGTGATTCGCGTTTCGAGGCCCGCAGCGGCGAGGCCGTGGTATGCATCGATGGCGACGGTGCCGCGGACCTGCCGCCCGTCGGCCTGCTTCTCGCCTCCATCGGATCGTGCGCGGCGATCGACGTCGTGGACATCCTGCACAAGGGCCGCCAGGAATTCCGGGCGCTGCGGGTGGAGGTCGAAGGCCGCCGCCGCTCGGACCCCCCTCGGTCTCTCACCGGGCTCACCCTGCGCTTCCAGGTGGAAGGCCCGGTGGACGAGCCCCGCGTCCAGCGGGCCGTGGACCTCTCCCTCGAGAAGTACTGCAGCGTGTTCCATTCCCTCCGGATGGACATCGGGCTCGACGTGGAGGTGACGGTCCGGGAGTGACGGCAATCCGGGCCCGGTGGCCGGTCCGCCAGTGGCGGGCGGTCCGCGGGAGGCGGTCGGTCCGGGAGGCGCCGGGGCCCGACGCAGCGACCGCGACCCGTCAGACCCGCAGGATCCTGCGGAGGACGCGGCGCGCCACCTCCAGTCCCACGATCAGCAACAGCCTTCGCACACCGTTCTCCCGGTCGGGGTCGGATCCGGCCGGCCGGCGGACCCGTCCCCGGCCCGGTCCGGTCTCCGCCTTCGCATACGCCCGCAAAGGGGTCGATGTTTCATGGCGGCCCGGCGGTCCGCCGCTCGCGCGGCGGCCCGGCGGCTCCTAGACTGCGGGAACCCGGAGGGGTGGCAGAACGGCAATGCACCGGTCTTGAAAACCGGCGCCCGCAAGGGCTTGAGGGTTCGAGTCCCTCCCCCTCCGCT
>JAVVDU010000036.1:18194-21986 GCA_032251515.1 Gemmatimonadota bacterium | reverse complement strand
CGTCCATCCACCCGTCGTCGCCGCGCGCCGCGATGTCGTGCGCCCAGAACACGCGTGCGGGGTCGAGCCCCTCCATCTCGGACGCGTCGACGGCCCGGATCCCCACCTGGACGATCGGCCCGCGCTCGCGGGCCCGGGCCATCACGCAGGCGTGGTTGTGCGTGGAGCCCTCGTAGGAGTCCCGCGTGTCGCCGTGCGCGTCGATCTGCAGGATCCCGGTGCCGGGGAACGCCTCCGTGGCGGCCTCCACGGCCCCGATCGTCACGGAGTGCTCGCCGCCCAGGACGACGGGCAGGGCGCCGCGCGCGAGGATCTCCGCCACGGCACCGCGCACTCGCGCCGCCAGCTCCTCCGGCCCGCCGTCGTGGCGCAGCGGCGGCAGCGTGGCGATCCCGCGCTTCCAGGGCTCGGAGGCCGTCTCGATGTCGTACAGTTCGACGGTCGCCGAGGCCGCGAGGAGCGCCGCCGGCCCGCCGTCCGCGCCCTTCTTCCAGCTGCTCGTGAGGTCGTACGGGACCGGCAGGATCGCGGCCGCCGCGACGGACGGATCGGCGGGCGCGGCCTCTTCTCCGAGGAACGGGGGATGCGCGGTCACTCGTCCGACTCCAGGTAGGTGTAGCCGTTCAGCGCGTTCTCGTAGAACCGCAGCAGGACGCGCGACTCGCGCAGGGTCAACCGTCCCTGCCGCACGGCCGCCTCGCAGTCCTTCACGAGACGCGGATACAGTCGGTCCACCTCGTACTGCATGTAGCCGAGCACCTGGCGCGCGGTGTCCCCCTTCACGAACTCCTCGATCGCCCAGCCCCCCTCCTCGTGCAGGCCGATGTGCACGACGTGCGTGTCCCCGAACAGGTTGTGCAGGTCACCCAGCGTCTCCTGGTAGGCGCCCACCAGGAACACCGCGAGGAAGTACTCCTCGTCGGGACGCAGCTCGTGCAGGTCGAGGGACTTGCGCACGTCCCGCACGTCCACGAACCGGTCGATCTTCCCGTCCGAGTCGCACGTCATGTCGGCGAGCACGGCGCGGTGTGTCGGCCGCTCGTCCAGCCGGTGGACCGGCATGATCGGGAAGAGCTGCCCGATCGCCCAGCTGTCGGGCAGCGACTGGAAGATCGAGAAGTTGCAGAAGTAGGTTTCGCTCAGGATCTCCTCCAGCGGCTCCAGCTCCTCGGGCGCCGCCTCCAGCTTCGAGGCGAGGTCGTGCACGCGGGCGCACGTCGCCCAGAACAGCCGCTCCGCCAGCCCGCGCAGCTCGAGGCTCAGGTAGCCGAGGTTGAACAGGTCGAGGGCCTGTTCGCGGGCCTGCACGGCGTCGTGGTACGCCTCCACCAGAGTCCGCTCGTGCACGGACTGGTAGGCGACGATCAGGTCGCGGATCGGCTGCGGCAGATCCTCGTCGTCCTCGTCCACGTCCACCGTGGCGGCATGCGTGGTGCGGGGCCCCGCGGCGCCGAGCACGTTGATCACCAGGACGCTCTGGTACGCCGCCATCGCCCGGCCCGACTCGCTGATGATCGTGGGATGCGGGACTTCGCGCTCCGTGCACACGCTGCCGATCCGGTACACGACCTCGTTCGCGTACTCCTGGATCGTGTAGTTCATCGACGACGTGTAGTTCGTCCGGCTGCCGTCGTAGTCCACCCCGAGGCCGCCACCCACGTCCACGTACTCGATCCCGACGCCCATGCGTACGAGCTCGGCGTAGATGTGGCCCAGCTCGCCCACGGCGTCCTTGAGCCGCCGGATGTCCTGGATCTGGCTCCCGGGGTGGCAGTGGATGAGCTTCAGGGCGTCCAGCATCCCGTGCGCCGTGAGCAGCTCGACCATCTCGAGCACCTCGCTCACGAACAGCCCGAATTTCGACTTCTCGCCCGCCGAGTCCCGCCAGCGGCCAGCCCCCTGGCTCGCGAGCTTCACGCGCACGCCGATCTCCGGCCGCACGTCGTAGCGGCCCGCATATTTCAGGATCAGCTTCAGCTCATGGAAGTTCTCGACCACCGGAATGATGTTCCGGCCGAGCTTGGCCGACAGGATCACGGCCTCGATGTAGCTGTCGTCCTTGAATCCGTTGCACACGATGAGGCGGCCCGGCGCGTCTTCCGTCATCGCCATCACGGCCAGCAGTTCCGGCTTGGAGCCCACCTCCAGGCCGAAGTCGTAGACGCTGCCGAAGCGGTACACCTCCTCCACCACCGGCCGCTGCTGGTTCACCTTGATCGGATAGACGGCGACGTAGCGGCCCTCGTACTCGTTCTCGGCGATCGCCTCCTGGAAGGCGTCCCGCAGCGTGCGGAGCCGGTGGGCGAGGATGTCGGAGAACCGGATGAGGAGCGGCGGGCCGAGGTCGCGCTCCCGCAGGCCCTGCACCACCTCGTACAGGTCGATCTCGGCGTCCGCGTCGGCGTTCGGGCGCACCACGACCCGCCCCTGCGGCGACACGTCGAAGTAGCCCTGTCCCCAGGCCCCGACCTGGTAGAGCTCCGCGCTGTCGGCGGGCGTCCAGCGTCCCGCTCCGATGCCGTTCCCGGCCGTTCCCGTGTGCATGCCGCGAACATAGCGACGGTGACGCCTCCTCGACAGCGGGATGCCGGGGCGGCCCGGCCGTCGCACGCGGACGCGCGGCGGCGCCCGCCGGCGCCCTTGTTGTCCACCGTTTGTCCATGTATGCTTCCGGCGTTCGCCCGACACTCGAACCCGGCGAGGCCATGGACGCGAAGCGGAACGGATCGGCGAAGCGGCACCCCATCCAGGTGGTGGCGCGGCGCACGGGGCTCACGGCGGACGTCCTGCGCGCCTGGGAGAAGCGGTACGGCGTGGTCGAGCCCTCCCGCTCGGACGGCGGGCGGCGGCTCTACTCCGACGAGGACGTGGAGCGTCTGCGGCTCCTGCACCGGGCCTCGGAGGCGGGCCGGCGGATCGGACGCATCGCCGGGCTCTCCACGGAGGCGCTGCGCGACCTGGTGCGCGAGGACGAGCGGCAGGAGGCGCGCGCACCGGGACCGGGCGGCCCGGCCCCGGGCGCCGGTCCCCACCTCGCCGCCGCGTGGCGGGCCATGGACGCCTTCGACGCCCGCACGCTGGAGTCGGTGCTCCTGCGGGCCACCCTGTCCCTCGGCGCCCCCGCCTTCGTCGAGGAGGTGGCCGCGCCGCTGCTGCGGCGGGTCGGCGACGGCTGGGCGCGGGGCGAGGTCCACCCCGGGAACGAGCACCTCGCCTCGGCCGTCCTGCGGCAGGTGCTCGCTTCCCTCGTGACCTCCTGCGCGCCCGCGGGCGGGGCGCCGACCCTCGTCGTCGCCACGCCGTCGGGCCAGGGACACGAGTTCGGGGCCCTGTTCGCCGCCGCGGTGGGGGCGGCCGACGGATGGCGGGTCGTCTACCTGGGCGCCGACCTGCCGGGCGACGAGATCGCCCGCACCGCGGACCGCACGGGGGCCGCGGCCGTCGTCCTCAGCCTCGTCCACCCCGAGGCGGACCCCGCCACGGCCGCCGCGCTGGCGGAGCTCGGCGAGACTCTGGACGAGGATACCGCGCTGCTGGCGGGCGGCGCGGCCGCGCCGTCCTACGGTCCGGCGCTGGGGGCGGCCGGCGCGGAGCTGGTGGACGACCTGCAGGCCCTGCGGGTACGCCTGGACCGCGTCGCCGCGGCGCGGCCGGCGTAGCCCCGGAGAGCGCTCACGGCCGCCAGCGGTCCAGGTAGCCGTCCACCGAGTACTTCCGGCGCGTGTTCGCGCTGCTCATGTAGCGGATCTTGCCGTAGATCGGCCGCTCGGGGCCCCAGGCGCGGTCGTAGCG
>JAVVDU010000036.1:15264-18094 GCA_032251515.1 Gemmatimonadota bacterium | reverse complement strand
GCTCAGCCGGCTGGCCGCATCCTCCTCCGGCGCGTTCCGCCGCTCGCCGTAGCGCGCGAGGCCTTCGTCGAGGAACCGCTCGAGACGCCGCCGCGCGGCCGACGACCCGCCCGCGCGGCCCTCCACCGGGCCCACCGCGTGGTCGATCGGCAGGTCCGCCAGGTCCGGCCCGCCCGCCAGGAGCTCCGCGGGATCCAGCGGCCACGCATCCGCGACGCCAGCCGGCAGCCCGGGACGAACGTCGGCCTGCAGCGCGGCGAGGGGCTCGGCCGCGGGGAGCCGGGTCAGGTACGGACCGAGCTCCCGCTGCAGGTGCCGCCGGAAGCCGTGCGCCGTGGGAAACACGCGGTCGGCGGCGCGCAGGGGGAGCAGGCCGTTTCCGTCCACGACCTCGAGGCGGACGTCGAGCCGGGCGGCGGCCGCCTCCTGCATGCGCGGCAAGAAGAAACAGGGCCAGTCGTCCGTCACGACGAGGGCGGCCCGCGAGGCCAGCCGTGAGAGCAGTCCGCGCCCCTCGCCCACCGACCGCTCGACGTACGGGACGTAGCGCACGCCGGGACGGTCCGCGAGCGCCCCGGCGTGCTCGCGCATCCCGTCGATCACGAAGGAGTGGAGCCGGTCGCTCGCCCACCGGTAGCCGCAGCGCAGCGGCTCGAACACCACGAGCGGCAGCCGACGCCGGTTCGCCGCCTCGACGGCCCGCTGCAGGCCGAAGTTCCAGCCGAGGCGCCGGGCAGCGACCATCCAGTAGAGCACGTAGTCGGCGCCGTCCCGCTCGGGCGCCTCGTTCAGGCGGCGCAGGCGGATGTCTGGCACGGCGTCCATCGTCGCTTCGGTCTCCGGTTCGGGGGTGAGCACGGGAGACAAGCTGCCGCATTGTCCAACGTCCGTCAAGATACTCTCCCGGACAACCCCTTGACAGATGGACCCGACACGCCCAATTTGCTCGACAGTGGTTGGACAACGCGGTCCGACGCGCCGGTCATCCGCCGGCCCTCGCCGCGAACCGTCAACGGAACAGCAACGAAGGAGCGGACCCATGACCAGGCACGCGATTCCCGCAGCCCTTTCCCTCACGGCGGCGGTCCTCCTCGCCGCGCCGGCCCAAGCGCAGATGGCCGGATATGCCAAGGATGCCGCCGCACAGGCGAAGGCGGGCGCCGACATCGTCGAGGTCGCCGCGACGAACGGCTCGTTCAACACGCTCGTCGCCGCCGTGCAGGCTGCCGGGCTGGTCGAGACCCTGAAGGGCGAGGGCCCGTTCACCGTGTTCGCGCCGACGGACGAGGCGTTCGCCGCGCTGCCGGCCGGCACGGTCGAGGACCTCCTGAAGCCCGAGAACCGCGAGACGCTCGTCGCGATCCTCACGTATCACGTCGTGCCGGGCCGCGTCGGCTCCGCGGAGGTGGTGAACCTCGAGGAGGCCAGGACCGTCGAGGGCAGCAGCGTGGCGATCGAGGTGCGGGACGGCGCCGTGTTCGTCGACGGCGCGCGGGTCGTCAAGGCCGACGTCTCCGCCAGCAACGGCGTGATCCACGTGATCGACAAGGTCATCCTGCCCGGCGACTGACCGGAGACGGAGCGGGCGGCAGGTCAGGTGCTCGGGGTCGACGGGGGCCTCGGCTCCGTGCGCGGACCCGCGCGCGCCTGACCGGGCCGCCCGTCCGGCCCCCACATCCGGATCTCGGCGAGTCGCGCGCGTACTTCCGAGGTGTCGGCCACCACGACCGTCTCGGCGATCTTGTCCTGGATCCCCTGGCGGTTCGCGTCCCACAGGATCCGCAGGAACCCCTCGAAGCCGGTGAACAGCGACGCGGCGTAGCCGCCGAACCGCTCGAACGAGGCCCAGAAGCCGAGCGGCCGCCCGTCGAGGCGCACGACGCGGACCCGCAGCAGCCGCTTGCCGGGCGTACGGCCCCGGAACGCCCCCGTGAGGAACGTGAAGTAGAGGCCCGACCACCCGAGCCCCAGGCCGAATTCGTCGGCCACGTTCAGGATCGTGCGGAGCAGGCCCTTCTCGCGCTCCGCCTCGAGCTCGTCCCGCGCCTCCGCCAGCCGGCGGCGGGACGCGTCGCGCTCCGCCCGCAACTCGCGGTTCGCCCGCTCCCGGGCCGCGAGCTCGGGCTCCGCCAGCCGGGGCACGAGAAGCTCGCGCAGGCGGGCCGCCTCCAGGGAGTCGCCCGCGGCGCGGGCCGCGGACAGGGCCGCCAGGAGGCCATCGAGCGTCGTGTCCGCCGCCGAACCGGTGCCGTCGACCCCGGGGGCGCCCGGTCCGTTCCCGCCCGTCGCGTCCGCGGCATCCACCGCTTCGCGCAGCAGCGCCTCCACCGGCGCGTCGATGGTCGCGCCCGAAGCGGGGTCGCGGATCTCGGCCAGGACGTCGCGCATCTCCTCCGGCGTCAGCCCCTCCGCGCGGAATCGCTCCACCAGGCGCTCCGCGGCGCGGCGGGCCGCGACCGAGTCCTCGTCCGCGGCGCGCGACAGGGCGACCAGGTCGCCGATCGCGCCCACCGAGATGGGAACCGACCCGCCGCCCGGCCGTTCGGCGCGCACCACCACGGCATCCTCGGGCACCAGCCGCGGTCCGACGACGACGAGGAGAACCACGATGACCACCACGGCACCGAGGCAGCCGAGCGCCAGGCGACCAGCCCGCCTCCCGCGCGGACCCGCCGCGGCCTGCGGGGCGTCCGGCGCGCCCCGTCGCCGGCGCACCGCCAGCCAGAACAGCGCGGCGCCCGCGGCGAGGGCGAGGAACACGCCCCGCGCGTTGGCCAGCAGTCCCACGAGGACGAGGTCCACCAGCATGGCGGCGGCACGGCGCCACGGC
>JAVVDU010000036.1:9689-15164 GCA_032251515.1 Gemmatimonadota bacterium | reverse complement strand
TCCCCGGGATCCTCCGTGTCCTCGTCCCCGAACGCCAGGATCACGTCGCCGGCCCGCAGGCCGCCCTTCGCGGCCGGGCTGTCCTCCTCGACGGACGTGACGAGCACGCCCGCGCGCTCGTCGAGCCCGAAGAAGGCGCCGAGCTGGTCGCCGAGGCTCTGCACGCCGACGCCCAGCCGTCCGCCGCCCAGGAACGCGAACATCCCCGTCATCTCCGGGCCGCGGAACCGGAAGCCGCGCGCTTCGTCGCCGAATTCGATGCGCAGGTCTTCCAGTCGCTCGCGGAGGCCGTCCAGCTCCGGCATACGGAACTCCCGCATGCCGGCCAGGCGCTCCCGCTCGCCGATCTCCACCGCCATCTCCGTCTTCCTGCCGTCGCGGACGACCGCGAGCTCCACTTCTCGCCCCGGCGGCGTCTCGCGCACCAGGCGGGTGAGTTGGGCGGCGCTCTCGACGGGCGCGCCGTTCCACGACACGATCACGTCGTCCTCGCGCAGGCCGGCCTTCTCCGCCGGACCGCCTTCGCTGACTCCCGTGACGCGGGCGCCCCGCTCGGCCTCCAGCTCGAGCCGCTCGACCTGTTCCGCGTCCACGTCGGCGATGTAGACGCCCAGGTAGCTGCCGGACGGCATCGGCACGGCGGACCAGGCGATGGTCGGTGCCGGCGGTTCCGGCGCCTTCGGCGCTTCGGGCTTCTCCTGCGCCACGCCGCCCCGCGCCGCGACCCCGACCAGCACGGCGGCGGCCAGGACGCTCGACGCGGCGGCGATGCTCCGGATCTTCATCGTGCTGTTCTCCTCTTCCGGTCCCTCGCGGAGCCCCTCTCCGCTCTCACGCACTTGGACAGGAGACGGGCCCGGCGGGGTTGCCCGCGACGCGTCGCGCCGCACGCCGCGTCCCCGGCCCCGGCCCCGGCTGCACGAAGCGAAGCGCCGCAGGACGCGCCTCGACGTCCCCGCTTCCCTCCACCCACGTCTCGCCGTCCGCGTTCATCCAGAACCCCTGGCCCGCCTCGATCCGCACCCGGCGCACCCGCCGGCACACGATCCCGGGCGCCTCGAGGTGCCGGCCGGCGAGGATGGCGGGAACGAGCGCGAGGAGGCGCATCCGCGGCAGCGCCGGCACGACCACCACGTCGAGCCGGCCATCGCCCGGGTGCGCCGCCGGGGCGAGGGGCAACCGCCCCCCCGCATAGCGGCCGTTCGCCACGACGAGCATCAGCAGGTCGATCGCCAGCGGCTCGCCGTCGAGCTGCAGCCGGACCCGGTGCGGCCGGAGCTCCCGCAGCTCGTCCAGCGCCGCCCGCAGGTAGGAGAGGGAACCCCAGCGGCGGCGGCGGGAGGGCGGCAGCCGGTCGCCGATCCGGCCCGCGAACCCGCCCACGACGGAGTTCCAGGCCCGATTCGGCGCGGACGGAAGCCCGCCGGGCCCGGGGTGCAGGTCCATGGCGTCCACCGGGACCGAGCGGCCGCGCACCGCGAGGGCGGCCGCCGCGGCGAGGTCGGCGGGGAGCCCGAGCGCTCGGGCGAGGTCGTTGCCCGTCCCCACGGGCAGGATCGCGGCGTCGCCGCGGTGGCCCGCCGCGAGGAGCCCATTCGCGAGCTCCGCCACCGTGCCGTCGCCGCCCGCCGCCACGACGCGGTCCACCCCGTCGCGGCTCGCCTCGGCGGCAAGGCGATGCACGTCTCCGGGCCGCGCGCTCACGCGCAGGTCGGCCCGGACGCCCCGGCTCGCGCGGGACATCGCGTCCACCAGCTCGCGGACGCGGCCCGCCCGGACGCCGCCACCGGCGGTCGGATTCAGGATGACGCGGACGCGCATGGTCGCTTATGTTCGCCCTGCGGGCGCTCCGGCACCACGCCCGCGGCGCTTCCCGGACACGAGGTGGAGCCGTGACACGGTCTGGCGGGCCCGACGGCCGCGACGAAGACGGCGGGATCGAGGGACCCGGAATCGACGGCCGCGACATCGACGGCCACGACGAAGACGGCGGGATCGAAGGCCTGGACGAGGCGCGGCGCCGGCTGGCGGGCTCCCGCTCCGTGGCCGTCCTCACCGGCGCGGGGGTCTCGGCGGAGAGCGGCGTACCGACGTTCCGCGGGCCCGGCGGGTTCTGGCGCGGCCGCGCCCCGGAGGACCTGGCGACGCCCGCGGCGTTCGCCCGCGACCCCGTCGCGGTATGGGAGTTCTACCGCTGGCGGATCGCGTCGCTGCGCGGCGTGACGCCCAACCCCGCCCACCACGCCCTGGCCGCCCTGGAACGGCGGGTCCCGGACTTCCTCCTCGTCACCCAGAACGTGGACGGGCTCCACCAGGCCGCGGGCAGCCGCCGCGTACTGGAGCTGCACGGCACGCTGCGCGCCGTCCGCTGCGTGCGCTGCCGCGTCGAGCGGGAGGCGGAGGAGGCATTGCACGGACTCGCGGCCGCGGAGCTGCCGTCCTGTCCCGACTGCGGCGGCCTGCTGCGCCCCGCCGTGGTGTGGTTCGGCGAGGCCCTGCCGGACGGGGCCCTCGCGGCCGCCGAGCGCGCCGCCCGCGCGGCCGACCTGCTGCTCGTGGCCGGCACGTCGGCGCTCGTCCAGCCCGCCGCGTCCCTGGCGTGGACGGCGAAGGCGGCGGGAGCCGCGGTCATCGAGGTGAACCCCGACGAGACGCCCGTCACGGAGATCGCCGACGTGTCGCTGCGCGGCCCGGCCGGCCGCATCCTGCCGCGGCTCAGATGACCTTGCTCTGCCGCCGCACCGCCTCCAGGAAGGCTACGAGCAGGGAGCGGTCGAGGCCGCCGTCGCCCCGCACTCCGCTGCACACCGCGACGCCGAACGGCCGCACGATCCGGATCGCGCGGCCCACGTTCTGCGGGTCGAGGCCGCCCGAGACGATCACCGGGATCTCGACGGCATCCGCCACGCGGCGGCTGATCTCCCAGTCGTGCGGCCGGCCGGCGACGCTCTGCCAGCGGTGCGGCGGCTCCGGGTCCGCCGAGTCCAGGAGGATCGCGTCCACGTGGCGCGACACGGACACCGCGCACTCGACGGCCGAGTCGTCCTGCACGTGGATCGACTGCACGAGGGACACGGCGGGAAGCCGACGTCGCAGGCGGCCGTAGTCCTCGGAGGCGAGCCCGTCCCAGAGCTGCAGCGTGTTCACGCCGGTGCGGCGCGCGAGCTCCTCGAGACGGTCGACGTCGCGGGCCGCGGTGAGCAGAAAGGTGCCGACGGCGGCGGGCACCGCCTCGACGATCGTGGCGATCTCCTCCGGGGCCAGCCGGTCCTCGCCGGTGGGCGTCTCCTCCACCAGACCGATCGCCGCGACGCCGAACGACACGGCGAGGCGCGCCTCCGCCGCGGAGGCGAGGCATCCGACCACGACCTTGACGGGCGGGACCCTGTCCATGCCGTCTCCCGTGCGAGCCCGCAGCGGCCCCGTCCCGGCGGGACCGGAATCGTGTAATATTGCAGGAAGCGGGCCGCCGCGGCAGGGGGCCCCGTTTCGCGAACCCGACCCCGACGGGAGCCGTGATGTCCATCGCCAGCGTGAATCCGAGCACCGGCCGCACGATCCAGGTCTACGAGCCCCACGGCACCGGCGAGGTCGAGCGCCGCCTGGCGCTCGCCGCGGCCACGTTCCGGACGTGGCGGGAGCGCCCTGTCGCCGAGCGCACGGAGGTCCTGTCCCGGGCGGCGGAACTTCTCGAGGAACGCGCCGGACCGCTCGGGCGCCTCATGACCCTCGAGATGGGAAAGCCCCTCGCCGCGGCGGAGGCCGAGGCCCGCAAGTGCGCGTGGGTCTGCCGCTGGTACGCGGAGCACGCGGCCCGCCTGCTCGCCGACGAGGAGGTGGAGACCGACGCCCGGCGCAGCTTCGTCCGCTACGCGCCGCTGGGGCCCGTCCTGGCCGTGATGCCGTGGAACTTTCCCTTCTGGCAGGTCTTCCGGTTCGCGGCCCCGGCCCTCGCGGCGGGGAACACGGGGCTCCTCAAGCACGCCTCCAACGTCCCCGGGTGCGCCCTGGCGATCGAGGAGATCCTCGCCGAGGCGGGCGTGCCGGAGGGCGGTTTCCAGACGCTGCTCATCGGTTCGGACCGGGTGGAGCCCCTGATCGCCGACCCGCGGGTGGCGGCGGTGACGCTCACGGGCAGCGAGCCGGCGGGGCGCGCCGTCGCCGCGGCGGCGGGGCGGCACCTCAAGAAGACGGTGCTCGAGCTGGGCGGCAGCGACCCGTTCGTGGTGCTGGCCGACGCGGACCTGGACGCCGCGGTGGCGACCGCCGTGCGGGCGCGGACGATCAACAACGGACAGTCCTGCATCGCCGCGAAGCGCTTTCTCGTCGCCGCCCCCGTGGCCGACCGGTTCGAGGAGGCCTTCACCGACGCGATGGGCCGCCTGGTGGTGGGCGATCCGCTGGACCCGGACACCGACGTGGGCCCTCTCGCCACGGGGGCGATCCGCGAGGAGCTGCACGAGCAGGTGCGGGCGACGGTGGCGGAGGGCGGCCGTCTGCTGCTCGGCGGCGCGCCGGCAGCCGGCGAGGGCTACTTCTATCCGCCCACCGTGGTGGCCGATCCCCCGCCGGGCACACCGCTGCGCGTGGAGGAGACCTTCGGGCCGGTGGCGGCGCTGCTCCGCTTCGGCGACCCGGACGAAGCGCTCGCCCTGGCGAACGAGACGGAGTTCGGGCTCGGCGCGGCGGTGTGGACGCACGACCCGGACCTCGCCGCCCGCTTCGTGGACGGACTGGAGGCGGGCTCCGTGTTCGTGAACGGCATGGTGGCCTCCGACCCGCGGCTCCCGTTCGGGGGCGTCAAGCGCTCGGGCTACGGCCGGGAGCTCTCGGTGCACGGACTCCGGGAGTTCCTCAACATCAAGACCGTGTGGCAGGGAGAGTGAGCGGGCCGTTGCCCGGCCCGCGGCGGCGCGGCAGGTTCCCCCCTGCCGGACGCCGCGCGGTGCGGCCCGGCCGCGACCGGACCCGAACCGACACCGACGGCAGGAGCGAGCAATGATCAGCGATACGCTGCGGGACGAGATCAACGAGCAGATCAAGTTCGAGCTGTTCTCCGCCTACCTGTACCTGGCCATGTCGGCCTGGTGCGCGGACCGGAACCTGGCGGGGTTCGCCCACTGGATGAACCTGCAGGCGAAGGAGGAAGTGGACCACGCGATGCGCTTCTACCACTTCCTGCTGGAGCGCGGAGCCCGAGTCGAGCTGCAGGCCATCGAGCAGCCGCCCATGGACTTCGGCTCGCCGCTCGCGGTGATGGAGAAGTCGCTCGCGCACGAGAAGTTCGTCAGCTCGCGCATCCACGACCTGTACGAGCTGGCCCAGAAGGAGGGCGACTACCCGGCGCAGGTGATGCTGCAGTGGTTCATCACCGAACAGGTGGAGGAGGAGGCGAGCATCGACGAGATCGTGGAGCGCATGAAGATGTTCGGGTCCGAGGGACCGGCGCTCCTCATGCTCGACACGCAACTCGGC
>JAVVDU010000036.1:2315-9589 GCA_032251515.1 Gemmatimonadota bacterium | reverse complement strand
GAAGATGTTCGGGTCCGAGGGACCGGCGCTCCTCATGCTCGACACGCAACTCGGCGCGCGCACGCCCGAAGCGGAGGAAGGGGCGTGAGCGCCCCGGCACGTGCGGCAGGCCGCGTGGCGTGCCGCCCGGCAGGTTTCCCCGCGCGTCTCCCGGCGAGCCTCCTGGCGGTCGCGCTGCTGGCGGCATGCGGTGGGGGCGGCGAGGACGCTCGGCCGGAAGCGGCGAGCGGCGATGCGGCGCCGGCCCGGACGGCGCCGGCCGACCCCGAGTTCGCGCCGGAGCTGGACATCGACCTCGCGGAGATGGAGCGGACCGAATCGGGGCTCTACATCCGGGAGATCGAGGAGGGCACGGGCCTCGCGGCCCGCTCGGGCCACATCCTGTTCGTCCATTACACGGGCTGGCTGCCGACCGGCGAGAAGTTCGACAGCAGCCGCGACCGCGGGGAACCGTTCTCGTTCCAGCTCGGGCGCGGGCAGGTGATCCGGGGCTGGGAGGAGGGCGTCGAAGGTCTGGCGATCGGCGGCAAGCGGCTGCTGGTGATCCCGCCCGCCCTCGCGTACGGCCAGCGCGGCGTCCCCGGTGCGATCCCCCCGAACGCCTATCTCGTGTTCGAGGTCGAGCTCGTAGACATCAAGCTGTAGGCCGGCACCTGTGACATCCCACGCGGGGACGGGGCGGGAGGCGACCTCCGTGCCCCGGCTGCGCGTCCTCGCGATCGGGCTCGTCTCCGGGTCGTTCGGCGGGCTGCTGGGCATCGGAGGCGGCGTCGTGATGGTGCCGCTGCTCACCGGCTGGGGCCGGCTGGACCAGCACTCCGCGCACGGCACGAGCCTCGTCGGCGTCGTGGCCACCGGACTCGTCGGCGCGGCGGTGTACGGGAAGGGGGCCTCGGTGGACTGGGTCGCGGCCGGCCTCCTGGCGCTCGGCGCCGTCCCGGCCACCGTGTTCGCGTCGCGCGCCAGCGTGCGGATTCCCGCCGGGACGCTGCAGCGCGGCTTCGGGGCGTTCCTCCTGTTCACGGCCGCGCTCCTTCCCTTCAAGGGCGCCGTCCCGGTCACCGGCCTGCTGGACGGCACCGCCGCGAGCGTCTCCCTCGTGGCCCTGGGCGTGCTGGTCGGCGCGCTGTCGGGGCTCCTCGGGGTGGGCGGCGGCGCCGTGATGGTCCCGGCGCTGGCCCTCGGCCCGGGCTTCGTGCAGCAGCTCGCGCAGGGGACGTCGCTGGCCGCGATGATCCCCTCCGGGGCCATGGGCGCCGCCGTGCACGCGCGCGTCGGCCACGTGCGGGCCCGGGCCGCCGTGCCGCTCGTGGCGGGCATCGCCGCCGGCTCGTGGGCGGGGGGCTCCTTCGCCCTGGGCCTGCCGGCGCCGCTCCTGCGCGCCGTCTTCTCGGTCGTGCTCGTGTGGCTGGGCCTGCGCTACCTGCGGCGGGGACCCGCCACGCGGGGGCTGGAGGCGAAGACCCGCGCCGGCTAGACTGCCGCCGTCGCTCGCGCTACCCGAACCGGACCAGGCAGAATGATCTCGCTGAACGTCTACAAGCTCATCCACATTCTGGGGATCCTGCTCACCTTCGCGTCGCTGGGCGGGCTCGTCGTCCATGCCCTGTCCGGCGGCACGAAGGCCACGAACGCGGCGCGCCGTCTCGTGACCGTCAGTTACGGGGCGGGCCTGCTCCTGATCCTGCTCGGCGGGTTCGGGATGCTGGCGCGGCTGGGACTCGCCCACACGGGCCTCCCGGGCTGGATCTGGGCCAAGCTGGCGATCTGGGCGGCGGTCGGAGGGCTGCTCGCCCTGCCCTATCGTCGCCCCGCCGCGGGCCGGCTCATCTGGTCGGGGGCGATCCTGCTGGGTTTGACGGCCGCGTGGCTGGGGCTCAACAAGCCGTTCTGATCCGGCCCGCCGGTGGGGGACGTCGCCGCCCGGGGCGTGGAACAGCCCCCACCGGCGGGCGGCGTCAGTCGCAGGGGTGCTCGGGCAGGGTGACGGGGCGCAGCAGGTAGTTGCGGTCCAGGAGGGTCGCGCCCGTCGCCTCGAAATAGTCCTTCCAGAACCCCTTGACCCGCTGCGCCGCCTGCGTGTCGACGCGGGCGCCCACCGCCACCACGCACAGCCCGCTCAGGTCGGGCAGGGTGCCTGCGGCCTTCTGCCGCGCCACCCAGTCCTGGCCCGGCATCCGCCGCAGGCCCTCCATGTCGATCGCGCGGTTCGACTGGAGCATGTCGGAGAACAGGTACATCACGGCCTTGCGGTTCGGAGCGGCGAGCAGGTCGGCGGCCACGTCGTGCATCGTGGAGAGGATGTCCGTCCCGTCGATGGACTCCCGCCCGGCGGCCTCGGTGAACGAGATCAGGAAGTCCTGCGCGTCCTGGAGGAAGCGGGCGCGCACGATGGAGTCGCGCGCCAGCTCCTGCTCGGTCCACTGGCGCGCCGGGACGGTCTCCGACCAGCGCTTCGCCGGCTCGGCGAGCGAGAGCTGCAGGAGTTCGTGCGCCGCGATGCGGTCTCCGTGGTCGAGCTTGCGGATCCGCTCGTTGGTGAGTTGGCGCGCCAGCTCGAGCTGGTGGTCGTCGATGCTGCTGGAGCGGTCGAACACGAAGACGACGAGCTGCGGCGGCGTGGCCGCGACGGTCTCGGAGGCCCCCGCACCGCCCGCGGCGCTGCCCTCGGGCGCGCCGCACGCCGCGAGCAGCAGCATCGCGGCGGCCGGCGCCGCCGGCCACCACCGGGAGGCGCGAAAAGCGCGGGGAGCGCGGGCTACCACGTGGTCGCCTCCCGCGTGAACCGGTTGCGGATCTCCTCGAACCGGGCCACGAGCCCGCGACGCTCCTCCTCGTACTCCGCCGGATCCCGCAGGAGCGCGGCGGCGGGCGGCTCCCCGACCGTGAGCTCGAGACGCACCGGGTCGGCGAACGCCGGGATGTCCCGCGTATCCAGGCCCCGGCGGCGGCCGTTCTCGGCCCGGTAGGCCACCACCGTGGCCTCGAGCTGGTGAGCGAGCGCCGGCGCTTCCTTCAGCGGCCGTTCCGCGAGCAGGGCCTTCAGCTCTCCGATCAGCCGGACGAGGCGGCCCTGGCCCTCGCCGATCCGCTCCTGCACGCCGTCGCCGAGGTCGATGAGATCCCGCCGCCGGCGCTCCCATGGCATCTCGTTGAAGCGGTCGCGGCGCGGGTCCCGCATGTGGAAGTAGGCCGCCGAGATCGCCACCAGCACCAGGGTGGTGTTCAGCAGCAGGATCGGGAAGCTGAGCCCGCTCATCGACATGGCGTACTCGCGCTGCTCCTTGGCGAGCGCCTCGAGGTCGTCCGCCCGGTTCGCCTGCTCGTTCGCGGCGACGAGGTTTCCGTCCACCCGCAGCCAGCTGGCGTTGCGCCGCAGCTCCTCCACCTTCGCGCTGTCCTGCGCGAACCGCTGCACGGCGACGTCGCCCAGGGTGACGCGGGCCTGGTAGAGCACCCCGAGGACGAACACGAGCCCGATGCCCGACAGGATCATCGGCACCACGAACTCCATCGCGCTGCGGTTGCCGACCAGCTCGCCGCCCTTCTCGGACGCCTTGTGGACGAGCAGCCTGCGCAGGGAGTGTCCGAAGAAATGCGCGAGCACGCACAGGAACGTCACCACGCCGGCCGCCAGCAGCGCCGCGTCCGGCCGGAACACGAACTGCGACACGACGCGCGTGGCGCCGGCCAGCCAGCCCTCGCTCGTCTCGGCCACGAACCGGATCTGCTGCTCGGTCAGCGGATCGCGCGGCAGGAGGGCGCCGAACACGGGCGAGTTGGCGAGGAACTCCACCACGCCGAGGAAGGTGATCGCGAGGGCGTACAGGTGCGTCTTGAACCCGCGCGAGCCGCCATCTGCCGCATCGCTCGTGGCTTCTTCGCCGCTTTCGTCCTCCTGCGTCCCCTGCTTCGCGGCCGGCCGGCCCTCCGCCCGCGCCAGCGTCGACTCGACGAGCGTCCGGCTCACCTCCTGGCGCTTCTTGAGCCGGAACAGTTCGGTCGTGATGCGCTCGAACCGGTCCACGTTCAGCGCCACCGTTCCGAGCGTCTCGGTGATGCGGCCTTCCTTGTCGGAGATCAGCCCGTGCAGGCGGTCCTGCTGACGGGAGGTCCAGTCGCGGAACAGCGAGGCGCAGCGGTCGCGCAGCTCCTGCTCGGACTCCGAGCGGCCCTTCGCGTCGAGCGTCGGGAGGCCGGCCTCCGCGTCGCGTCGCGCCATCTCGAGAGCCGCGGCGCGCAGGCGAGCCACCGACAGGCCCACCGAGGCCTCGAGGGCCGGACCGGGGGTCTGCTCGGGCAGATCCGAGCCATCGGTCGCCGCGGCGACGGGAGCTCGCGACACCGGCCCGGATGGAGCGTCCGGCACGTCGAGGCCGGGCGCATCGCCCGGCAGGTGGATCACCGGCACCGGGGTCGGGGCGCCGGAGGGCTCGGGAAGCGGAAGCGATGCCTGTCCGGTCGGGCGGGACCAGGGCAGGTCTTCGGCCTCGCCTCGCTCGCCGGCGTCCGCGCCGTCCGGCGCCGCCCCACCGGTGAGGGGAGCCGCCTCCTGCGCGTCCCGCAGGCGATCCAGCCAGCTCCCGCCATCCCCGTTCGCGGACCGGTCCGCGGCCGCACCGCCCGCCGACTCCGGTCGCGCGTCCGGCCTCCGGCCCTGTTTCCTCGAGGACTCCGCCTCTCGCCGCTCGCTCATGTCACCTTCCGCTCTCGAGACGTCCGCTCCGGCGCCGCGAATCCGTCGCTCCGCTGCGTTCGAGCAAGATCGCGGCCACGCCGATCAGACAGGGCTACAACTCCGCAACCGATTCGACCTGTGAGAGTTGCACGATCCGATCCGATCGCCGCCCGCGACGGGATGTGCGACATTTTCCCTCTCGCGCACGGAGAGTGTCGTCGCGGGCGGTCCGGCCGGACCGCCGCCCGGGCGTCCTGCGAGCCCCGAATCGATAACACCGGGGACCGGGCCGGAGCAACGTTCGGGCGACTCAAGATCCGCGGTCGCGCTGGATCTCGCGAGCCATCGCCCGGGCCGCATCGCCGATGGCCGACTCGACGCGCCGGAGAGCCTGGTCGAGCACCCTGTCGATCTCCTGCTCAGAGGCGAGCGTCCGGGTGGCGGTCTCCGCCTCGGTGACGATGCGGTCGACGCGCCGCCGCACGTCGCCGCGGATCGCGCACAGGAGCGCATCGGTCGTGGTGTCGATCTGCATGTCTCTCCCCTCCTCCCCGGACCGGACGGCGGCCGGAAGGCCGGCGACGCGCCGCGGCGACATCATCCCGCTGCGTCGTCCCGGACGTCCGGTCGGTGGCGAGGGAGAGAGCAAGGCCGACGCCACGGCGCTCCATTTCGGGCCAGACATCGCGATCTGCTTTTGGCGCAACGAGATCAGGGCTCCGTGCAGCGTCTCCGGCCCGGCCGCGGGGCGGCGGCCCGCCTTGCAGGATTCCGGCGCCGTGGCAGAAACGGAGACCGGCGGGCCCGGGGCGCCGGGAGCCGCGCGGGCGGATGTGATGACGCCCCGTTGAGGGGTCGGGGCAAGACGGTGACGCGGCCGCCCGCCCCGCGCGCCACGGGCCCCGGCCGGTCCGCGCGTCGTCGGCCCGCACGCACGTCGCCGCCACCGGAGGACGACATGGAACGCAGCCCGGACCCCCGTCCCCGCCGCGAGAAGGGCTACGCGCTTCCCGCGGTGCTCGGCGTCCTGATCCTCGTCTCGATCCTCGGAGCCGCGGCCTACGAGGCGAGCCGCCTGGAAGGGCTGTCGGTCCGGGGCCTCGCGTCGTCCGTGCGCGCCTTCTACGGGGCCGAGTCAGGGCTCGCGGCGCTGGCCGCCGGCCGACCGGCGGGGCTCGATACGACGCTCGTCACGGGGCTGCGCGTGCAGACCCGGCGCACGGTTCTCGTCCGGCTGGAGGACGGGACCCGGATCGTGCGGTTCGACTCCGAGGCGGCGGCGCCCGGACCCGGCGGGGGAAGAGGGGCGACGCGCCACGTCACGCGGCTCGCAGTGGAGTCGGACGCGGGCATCCTGCCGCTGGCGGGGAGCTGGCGGGAGCGGTTCCGTCCCTGATCGGCGCAGCAGTTCCGGCCCCGACCGGCACGACTCTTCAGGCGCGCGGAAGGCCCTCGCGCAGCAGTTGCACGAGCCCCTCGGGGTCATCGGCGTTCAGCCAGTGGCCTCCCTCGAGCCTCTGCAGGCGCACCGGCGCTCCGTCGGCCTCGCGGCGCGCCAGGCGCGCCGCGGCGTCCGCGGCGAGGATCGAGCCCCGGGTCGCCCGGACGAACCGCAGCTCCGTCCCCGCCGGCGGCTGCTCGACGACGGACCACAGGTCAGCCCGCGCGTACGAATCGAGCAGGGCGCGCAGGGCCTGGGGGTCGAAGCGCCAGGCGTATCCCCCGCCGCGCCGCTCCAGGTTCGTCGCCATCCACTCGGCGAGGAACCGGGTGAACCCTGCCGCCTCCACGGCGTCGGCGCCCGCACGGCGATCCGGGAATCCGGCGCGATGCCGGGCCGCCAGGTCGAGAAGCTCCGCCGCGCCGGCGCGGGAACCGCCCGGCGCGGGCGTCGCGTCGATGAGCCACGTCTGGACGGGCGGGACGGCGAGGAGCGGAGCCGCGGCCAGGGCGACCTTGCCGCCGAACGAGTGGCCGAGCAGGGCGCAGGGCCCGGCGGGCGCCGGAAGGTGCGCCACCAGCCGGGCGACGTCCCGGGCGCACGCATCGAGGTCGTGCGGTGGCGGCGCGTCCAGCGAGTCTCCGTGAAGCCGCAGGTCCACGAGCACCGCCTCCCAGTCGGGCCGGCTCCGCACGAGGCCCCGCGCCACGGCCGCCCAGTTGCGTCCCGCTCCCAGGAAGCCGTGCAGGACGAACAGCCGCCCGCCGGCGCCGCGGCGCACGTCCGGGGCGGTAACGACCCGGTGCGCCGGCCGGAAGTCCGTCGGCGCCACGAGGCTCCGGTCATGCTGGACCGGCCGGTGTCCTGGATCGCCCTCCTGCCCCGCGTCGTCGTCCGCGTGCACGCCCGTCTCCCTCCTCGTCGAGTCCCCGCCCCGCCGCGGCTCCCGATCTCGCCGCGCCGCCCCGTCTTGCCGCTCCGCCCTGTCTTGCCGCTCCGAGAGCGACGGTCCAGCTTGGAGCGTCGTGATCGAACTTCCTTCCCCGGCACCGACCGGACCGCGCCCCCTGGCCCCGCCGTCCCCGGACGAGGCGCCACCGCCGTTCGTCGCGCCCGCGCCGATCCGCGGTCCCCACGCCCAGACACTGGTGGGGC
>JAVVDU010000036.1:0-2215 GCA_032251515.1 Gemmatimonadota bacterium | reverse complement strand
CCGTTCGTCGCGCCCGCGCCGATCCGCGGTCCCCACGCCCAGACACTGGTGGGGCGGGTCTTCCGCTCGGCGTTCCGCGTCCGCTGGCGCCGCGAGCGGCTCACCACGCCCGACGGGGACCGGCTGACCGTGGACTGGCTGGATCCGACGCCTCGCGGCCCGGGCCGGCGCGCCGGTCCCGCGCCCGTGCTCCTGATCCTCCACGGCCTCGAGGGAAGCTCGCGCTCCGGCTACGTGCGAGCCACCGCGCACGCCGCGGCGGCAGCCGGGCTGCGCGTCGCCGCCCTGAACTTCCGCTCCTGCGACGGCGCTCCGAACCTGCTGGCGCGCTCCTACCACTCCGGCGAGACCGGCGATCCACGCTACGTTCTCGACCGGATCCGAGCCCGCCATCCCGGCACGCCGCTCGCGGCGGTCGGATATTCGCTGGGCGGAAACGTCCTGCTGAGGCTGCTCGGTGAGCCCGGCCCCGCCCCGGGTCTCGTCGCGGCCGCCGTCGCCTCCGTGCCGTTCGAGCTCGGTCCCTGCGCCACGCACCTCGAGCGGCCGGGCGGCCGGCTCTACACCGCGTACTTCCTCCGCTCGCTGCGCCGCAAGGCGCGCGACAAGGCGCGGCGGTTTCCCGGGGCCTTCGACGGTCGCGCGGCCGCGGCGGCGCGTTCGCTGTGGGAATTCGACGAGGCCGTCACAGCGCCGGTACACGGATTCGCCGGCGCCGCGGACTATTACCGCCGATGCAGCTCTCTCGCCGTCCTCGACCGGATCCGGACTCCCACGCTCATCCTGCAGGCGCGCGACGACCCCTTCGTCCCGGCGTCGACGCTCGCGCGCGCCTCGGCGGTGGACAACCCGTGGCTCCTGTGGTCGATTCCCCCGCACGGCGGCCACCTCGGGTTTCTCGGCCGGGAGCGCCGCTCCCCTGGCGGCCTGTGGGCGGAAGCGTCGGCGGTCCGGTTCCTCGCGGACCGCCTGGGCGCGGCCGTCCCCGCGGTTGACGCGGGCGCGGCCGTCCCCGCGAACCACGTTTCGAACCCGAGGAGGGTGGACGAGCCATGAACGCATTCACGGACCGGGACGCCGGGCGCCCGTCCCTGACGCTCCGCTGCGCCTTCTGCCTCAAGCTGAACCGCCTCGACCCGGAGCGGGCCGCCGAGCGGCCGGCGTGCGGGGAGTGCGGCCGGCCGTTCCTGCTCGACCGGCCGGTCCGTGTGGCGGGGGAGGACCTGGCGCGGGTGCTGGAAGACTCCACGCTTCCCGTCCTGGTGGACTTCTACGCCGACTGGTGCGGGCCGTGCAAGGCGATGGCGCCGGTGCTCGACGAGTTTGCGCGAGCCCGCACGGGTGACCTTCTCGTGGCGAAGCTGGACACCGACGCCGCTCCCGAAGCGGCGCGGCGGCACGGGATCCAGGCGATCCCGACCCTGATCCTGTTCCGGGACGGAGCGGAAGCGGGCCGGATCACCGGCGCCGCGTCCGTGACCGAGCTGGAGCGGCTGACCGCGGGCGACTGAGGGACCCGGCCGCCGCGGCGACTTTCGCGCGGAGCGCCCGCGGTCGTATTCTGCCCCGGTCACCCGTCCCGCCGCCCCAACCTGTGGGAGGATCGCCATGAGTCTGCCGATCGTCGTCCTGCTGCTCCTGATCGTGGGCGGCGTCCTCCTCTACAACCGCCTCGTGGGAGCGCGCCAGCGGGTGCGGAGCGCCTGGGCGGACATCGACGTGCAGCTCAAGCGGCGGCACGACCTCGTGCCGAACCTCGTGGAGACGGTGAAGGGATACGCCTCCCACGAGAAGGGCACCCTGGAAGCCGTGATCGCGGCCCGCAACCGGGCGGTGGCGGCGACCGGCCCGGCCGAGGCCGCCGAGGCAGAGAACGTGCTGACGGGCGCCCTGCGCCAGCTGTTCGCGCTCGCCGAGTCCTACCCGCAGCTCCGGGCGGTCGAGAGCTTTGGACGCCTGCAGGACTCCCTGGAGGAGATCGAAGCGGCGCTGCAGAACGCACGACGCTACTACAACGCGGTGGTGCGGGACTACAACACGTCCATCGAGCGGGTGCCGGCGAACCTCGTCGCGGGCGCGTTCCGGTTCCTGCCGGAGGAGTACTTCGAGCTGGCCGACGAGGCCGAGCGCGCCGTGCCGAAGGTCCAGTTCGGCGAAGGCGGGGCCTGACGGACGGACCCGCGGTGATCCGTTCCGCCGTCCCCCGCTCTCCCGC
>JAVVDU010000035.1:0-23850 GCA_032251515.1 Gemmatimonadota bacterium | reverse complement strand
GCCCGCCGCCGCCAGCACCGCCGCCACCGCCACCAGGGCGGCCAGGGCGGCCCGGATGTTCCCTGTTCGTCGCATATCGCCGTCCACGTGCTTCCGGGTTCGTTCGTCGCCGGCGCCCGGTCTCATTCCGGGCGCTCCGAGTGGTCCGTCCCGCCACGCCTGCGGCCGTCCCGCTGCTCGCCGCTCTTCTTTCCGTCCCGCTTCAGGTACTCGCGGTACTGCTGGACCTGGTCCGGCGTCAGGACCGCTTCGATGCGGGCCCGCGCGGAGTCCACGATCGCGCGGTACTCCGGCCGCACCCGGTCGAACGCTTCCCGCATGCGGGTGCGCGTGTCCTTCAGGATCGGAGCGATGGCCGAGCGCTGTTCCGGGGTGAGCGCCAGCTCGTCGGCGAACCGTTCGATGACGGCGCGCTCGTCGCGATCCCGCCGGTCGCGCTCGACCTCCGCGTGGGCGGGCGCGTCCGCCGAGACGATCCGGCGGTCCACCGCGACCCCCAGCGCCGCCCCGGCCAGCAGGGTGGCGAACAGGAGGAGCGCGACCCGGCCGCGCGGCGCCGCGGCGCTCACGGGCCCTCGTGGATCGCGGCGAACACGAGGTCCAGGTCCGCCAGCGTGTCCCGCGTCAGGGCCGCCGGCACCTCGGCCGACGAGACCCACGACACGACGTCGAACATGTCGCCCGCCTCCGCGACGATCCGCGGCGGCGCCTCGGGGCCGGTGCCGCGCAGCCCGACGCCGAACAGCAGCAGCGCGGCCGCGGCCGCCGCCGGGGTGAGGAGCGAGGCCCAGCCGGCCGCGACCTCCCACCAGCTCGCACGGCGGGCCGCCAGGAGAGGCCCCGCCTCATCCAGGATCGCCCGGCGCAGGCGCGCCCGCGTGAGCTCGTCCGGCCGCAGCGGCCCGGTCCAGCCCGGGCCCGTCGTGCGATTCCGACGCTCCATGGTCATGCTTCCGCTCCGTCCGTTTCGGCTTCTTCCGGCGCGGGCACCGCCTCCCCGAGCCGCTTCCGCAGTGCCCGGCGTCCGTGGTGGACGTGGGCGCGCGACGTTCCTTCCGCGATCCCCAGGATCTCCGCCACTTCCCCGTGGCTGTATCCTTCGAGGTCGAACAGGGCCACCGCCAGCCGCTGCATCTCGGGCAGCTCCGCCAGGGCGGCCAGCACCTTCTCCCGCGTCAGCTCCCGTTCCAGGTGCCGCGCCGGGTCCGTGAGCCCGCCGGCCGCGGATTCCGGGATCTCCTCGTGCGTCCGCAGCTTCTCGTGGCGCCGCAGGTTCAGCGCCGTGGAGCGCAGCACCCGGTAGAACCACGGGCCGAACGGGCTGCCGGGCTGCAACTGGTCGATCCGCTCCAGCGCCCGGATGAACGCGTTCTGTACGGCGTCCTCGGCGTCCTGCGGAACCCCCAGCAGCGCCAGGGCCGTCCCGTAGGCCGGCTCCATGTACCGCTCGACGAGAAGCCCGAACGCCCGCTCGTCGCCCTCCTGCACGCGCCGCACGAGGCGCGGCTCGTCTCGCGTATCCCGCCCGCCGCGGCCGCCACCCATCAGCGGGCTCCTGCCGGCCGGGCATCCGCCCGGCGGCTGGCGCTCGCGTGGCCCGGGGAACAGGATGGGGCCCGGCGACCGGAGTTCCCGGCGGCGCGGGGCCGCACGACTCGCTCTTGCATGTTCCTGAACACGCCTCCCGCCGCCGACGTTGCACGGCACGGCACGACCCGAGGAGCGGATACTGGAGGACGCCTCGACCCCCCGGCAAGCAGACGGGTCCGCGGCGGTGGGCGCCCCGCACGGCGCCCACGTGTCGATCGCGGGCGGCATCGACCGGGCCCCGGAGCGGGCCCGGAGGGCCGGCGCGGATGCGCTGCAGGTCTTCACCGCGACGCCGCGCCGCCGTGCCGTGGCGTCCCCGTCCCCGGAGGCGGTCGAGGCGTTTCGCGCCGCGCGGCGGCGTCTCGGGATCCGCGTCGCCGCCGCCCACGAGGGCTACCTGATCAACCTCGCCACGGACGACGAGGAGCTGTACCGGCGCTCCGTGGAGGCGTTCCGGGCCGAGCTGGCGCGCGCCCGCGACCTCGGGCTCGACTTCCTGGTGGCGCACCCGGGAAACGCCACGGGCGGCGACGCGCCCGCGGCGCTCGCGCGCAACGCGGCGGCGGTGGCCGGGGCGCTCGCGGCGTGCCCCGACGCCCCGGTGGTCCTGTTCGAGACCACGGCGGGGGCCGGCACCGCACTCGGGGCGCGTTTCGAGGAGCTGGCGCGCCTGCTGGACCTGCTGCCGCGGGAGGCGGCGGACCGGGCCGGCGTCTGCCTCGACACGGCGCACGTGTACGCGGCGGGCTACGACCTGCGCGCGGACGCGGCGGGGGTGCTCGACGAGCTGGACCGGACGGTCGGCCTCGACCGGCTGCGGCTCCTGCACTGCAACGATTCCCGCGGCGCGCTGGGCAGCCGCCGCGACCGGCACGCGGAGATCGGGGAAGGGGAGATCGGCGAGGGTGGATTCCGGGGCCTCCTGGCCGACCCCCGCATCGCGGCCGTGCCGCGGATCCTCGAGACACCGATGGGCGACGATCCCGAGGCCTCCATCCGCCGGAACCTGGAGCGGCTGCGGCGTCTCGGGGGGCGCCCCGCCGGGCCCGCGCGGCCCGCGGGGTCCGCTTGCCCGCGGTGATGAGCGGTCGCATCTTCGCTCCACGGTGGGACGGATCGACACGGGAGGAACGATGGAGGCAGAGTCGGGCGGCGCCCGCACGCGGGCTCGCGACATGGTGCCGGGCGCCGGGGCGGACGGCCTGTCGCTGGCGGCGCGCACGCTCGTGCAGGAGCGGCTGCGCGCCATGCGACGCGTTCTCCGCCGCGACCTCGACCCCGACGACCTCGTGCTCCGCCCCACCGCCCCGGCCTCCCGCCGTCACCTGCTCGAGGAGGCCCAGGACCTCTACTGGAACGAGCTGAACTGGGAGGAGCTCACCCGGGAGGAGCGGATCGAGGAGGGAGCGCTCACGGAGATGGTGTTTCCCGGACTGCTCGCCCTCGTCGATGCCCTCCTGCCGCGTGCCCGGAACGGCGAGCCCGACCGGGACCGGGAGCACCGCGACGTGGCGCACGACCTGCTGCTGTGGCTCGCCGAGCGGCTCGTCGAGCTCCGCTCTTCCCGCCCGGAGGACGACGAGGACCGGCGCCGCCTGGGCCGGGAATCGGCCGTGACCGACGACCTCGTCGACATCGTGGCGGGCCGGCTGTACCGCCTGAGCGACGCGGAGATGACGACGCTCCGCGACTGAACTCCGAGACCGGGCGCCCCGTCCGGGCGGCCCGGCGGCCCGCCCCGCCGCGGGCTCGACACCGCGAAGGGAGATCCGTGAATTCCATCGTGTGCATCAAGCGCGTCCCCGACTCGGAGGCGCGCATCCGGGTCGGCGCGGACGGACGCGCCATAGACCCGGCCGGCGTGAAGTTCGCCTTGAACCCGTACGACGAGATCGCCCTCGAGGAAGCCCTGCGACGCCGGGAGGCCGCCGGCGAGGGCACGGTCACGGTGATCACCGTGGGGGGCGACGAGGCGCGCGAGACCCTGCGGCAGGCCCTCGCCATGGGGGCCGACGAGGCCGTGCTGCTGCGCGCGGAGACCTCCCTGGACGGCTGGCCCGTGGCCCGGGCCCTCGCCGCGGAGCTCGACGGTCGCGCCTTCGACCTCCTGCTGTCCGGGAAGCAGGCGATCGACGACGACGGGATGCAGGTGCCGGCGATGGTGGCCGAGCTGCTCGGGCTGCCGTGCGCGACGGTCGTCGTGGAGCTGGAGATCGAGGACGGCCGGGTGACGGCGCGCCGCGAGGTGGAGGGGGGACACGAGGTGGTGGAGCTGTCCCTGCCGGCCGCGCTCGCCGTGCAGAAGGGACTGAACGAGCCGCGCTACCCGAGCCTCAAGGGGATCATGGCCGCCAAGCGCAAGCCGCTGGAGGAGAAGGACATCACGCTCGAGGAGGGAGACCTCGAGCTCCTGTCGCTCGGCGGGCCGCCGCCGCGCCCGGAGCCGGAGATCGTGGGCGAGGGCCCCGAGGCGGTGCCGGAGCTCGTGCGCCGGCTGCGCGAGGAAGCGAGGGTGCTGTGATGGCCGATGTCCTGGCGGTAGCGGAATTCCGCGCTGGAGAGGCGCGGCCGGTGGCCCGGGAGACGGTGAGCGTGGCCCGGCGGCTCGCCGACGCACTCGGCGGACGGCTCGACGTGGTGGCGGCCGCGGGCCCGGGGGGCGGCGAGGCCGCGGCCGGGCTGGCCCGCCACGGGGCGGACCGCATCCTCGTGTCGGAGGACGAGACGTTCGCGGCGTACGCTCCCGACGCCCTCGTCGCGTCCCTCGCGGCGGTCGCCGGCGCCGGATCGTACGGGGCGATCGTGTTCGCCGGCTCGGCGCAGGGGAAGGACCTGTCGGCCCGGGCCGCGGCGCGGCTGGGGCGGTCGCTGGCGACCGAGGTCACCGAGGTGGACGTCGAGGATGGACGGGTGGTCGTCACGCGCCCCGTGTATGCGGGCAAGGCCTACGCCCGGCTGGCGTTCCGCTCGGCGCCGGCCGTCCTGTCGATTCGCCCGAACGTGTTTCCCGCGGCGGAGCGGGAGGGGGCCGGCGAGGTGGAGCCGCTCCCGGTCGAGGCGGTGGAGCCCCGCACGCGGGTCGTCGGCACGGAGCGTGGCGAGCGCGAACGGCTCGACGTCCGGGAGGCGGAGATCGTCGTCTCGGGCGGACGGGGCCTGCAGGACCCCGAGCGCTGGACGGTGCTCGAGGACCTCGTGGAGGCGCTGGGGCCCACCGCCACGCTCGGCGCGAGCCGCGCCGTGGTGGACGCCGGCTGGCGGCCGCACGGCGAGCAGGTGGGGCAGACGGGGAAAGTCGTGTCGCCGAACCTGTACTTCGCGATCGGGATCAGCGGCGCGATCCAGCACCTGGCGGGCATGCGCACCGCCAGGGTCATCGTGGCCGTGAACCGCGACCCGGACGCCCCGATCTTCTCGGTGGCGAACTATGGGATCGTGGGCGACGTTTTCGAGGTCGTGCCGAAGCTCACGGAGGCGATCCGGGCGCTGCGGGGCGGCTGACGGAGGATCCACATGCCGGGAAACGCGTTCGTGCTGAGCGTCGTCGCGCCGCTGGCCGCCGCGGCCCTGCGCCTCGCGTTCCCGGCGGAAGCCCATGCGTCGGCGGAGCTGGTGTGGGTCCTGGCCTTCGTGCCCCTCTTCCTGTGCACCCGCCACCTCGCCTGGCGGGGCGCCCTGTACGGGCTCGGCTGGTCCGCCCTGGTCGTCCTGCTCACCGCGGGCGCCCTCGCCGTGCGGGACGGCCATGCGCTCGACGCCGCCCGTGCGGGAGGAGTGATCCTGGTCCTCGCCGGCTGCGCCCTGGGGGCGGGCATCCAGGCCGACTGGTGGCGGCGGTCGGCGGCGGACCGGGCGGGGCTCGTGCTCGAGCCGGGCGCCGGCGGCGTCGAGCCGGAGTGGATCCCGGACCGCACGGCCCTGGAGTACATCCTGAGCCGCCAGGTCGCCCTGGCGCGCCGGGGCGCGGCGCTGACCGTGGCCCTCGTGGAGGTCGAGGAGCTGCACGAGCGGGCCGCGCTCGCAGGGCCGGACGCCGCGGCGCAGGCGATTCAGGGCCTGGTCACCTGGCTCGTCCGCCAGTCGCGGGCGATGGACGTGGTGGGCCTGTACGACCCCGAGACGGTGCTGGTGGTGCTCCCGCGCACCGACCTGCGCGGCGGCCACCGCTTCGCCCAGCGTCTTCTGGAGGACGTCGGATCGCTGCCCGCCCCGTGGGACGGCCGGATCCCGCTCGACATCGGGCTGGCGGGACACGACGACGCCGTCGAGGAGCCGGCTGATCTCCTGGCCCGCTGCCGGCGGGCCCTCGAGGCGGCCCGCGGACTGAAGGGGAGCGCCGCCGTGCTCTATCACGGGAACCCCGCCGTGGAGCTCGTGGACTCCGGCATGGTCATCCTCGAGCCGGACGGCCGCCTGCGCGAGATCCGGCGGACCGTCTGATCCGCGCCGGGTGCCGCCGGACTCCCGACCCGCCGTAGATTCCCCGTCATGAGCGTACCCGACGACCGGCATCCCACCCCGCGGGACCGACCCGCCCGCCGCGGACCGGCGGGACGGACCTGGCTCGCGGCCGCCGTGCTCCTGGCCTGGATCGGGGTGGCGGGCCTGCACGCCCGCCGCGTCCACTTTCCGTCCCGTCCCGAACGGCTCAGCCGCGCCGCGCGGACGCTGCCGCCCGGCGACGCGTGGTACGCCCTCACGGCGGCGGGGAAGCGGGCCGGGTGGGCGCGGCGCCAGGTCGACACCCTGGCGGGCGGCGGATTCCTGGTGCGGGAGGAGATCACCTGGGACCTGCCGGACCTGCCGGGGACGGGCCGTTCCCAGGCCCGCCTCGCGGCGTGGCTGGACGCGGGACTGGCGCTCGACAGCCTGCGGTTCGACGGCGTGGCGGACGGCGACACGGTCCGCCTGACGGCCGCGGTGGAGGGCGATTCCGTGCTGGTGCTGGACGGCGGCGAGCGCCGCCCGGTGGACGGTCCGCCCCAGCTCGCCGCCACGTGGCCGCTGCGCTTCGCGGCGGACGCGGCGGCCCGCGAGGAGGGCGGCGAGATCGCGGTGCCGCTGTTCGAGCCCGCCACCCGGACGGTACGGGAGCTGCGGCTGCGGGTGGGCGCCTCGCGGCTGCGCGTCTGGCCCGACAGCGCGGACACCGATTCCCTGACGGGCGCCTGGTTCGCGGCGCGGGAGGACTCGGCGCGCGCCTGGCGGCTGGAGCGGGTCCAGGGGGCGCTGCGGCTCGCGACCTGGGTGGACGAGGACGGACGGGTGGTCGAGGCCGATCTCCCGGGCGGCCTCCACATGGAACGGACCGCGTTCGAGCTCGCCTTCCTGGCCGGCCGCGGACCCGCGGAAGGGGAACCGGAGGGGACGCCTTGATCGAGCTCGAGGGACTGTGCAAGCGGTACGGCACCTTCACCGCCGTGGACGGGATCACGCTCCGCATCCGTCCGGGGCGGATCTTCGGCCTGCTGGGACCCAACGGGGCCGGGAAGACGACCACCCTGCGGATGCTGGCCGGGATTCTCGAGCCGGACGAGGGAACGGTGCGGATCGGGGGACACGACCTGGCCCGCGAGCCGCGACGCGCCCGCGCCCTGCTCGGCTTCGTACCCGACCGGCCGTTCGTCTACGACAAGCTGACGGGCGTCGAGCTGCTGCGCTTCGCCGCCGGACTGCACGGGATGTCCGGGCCCGAGGTCGAGGCCCGCATCGACGAGCTGCTCGAGCTGTGGGAGCTGGCCCCGTGGCGCGATCACCTCGTGGAAGCGTACAGCCACGGGATGCGCCAGAAGCTCATCCTCTCCTCGGCCCTCGTGCACCGGCCGCGGGCGCTGGTGGTGGACGAGCCCATGGTGGGCCTCGATCCGCGCTCGGCGCGCATCCTCAAGGACCTCCTGCGCGCCTTCGCCGACCGGGGAGGCACCGTCGTGGTCTCGACGCACACGCTGGAGCTGGCCGAGGTCGTGTGCGACGAGCTGGCGGTGGTGGACCACGGCCGCGTGGTCGCGGCGGGAACGCTGGCCGACCTGCGGACGGCCGCGCGGAGCGAGGACGCCGGACTCGAGGAGGTCTTCCTGCGCATCACGCGCGGCGCGGCCGAGCGCCGCATCGCCTCCCTGCTCGGCGAGTCGGCGTGACGGTCGTCCGCGAGCTGGCCCTCCTGCTCGGCCCGAAGTGGCGGACGGCGCGCCGCCGCGGGGCCGGGGCCCGGGGCCGGGGCGGCCGGGCGCTCCTGCTGCTCGGCGTGGGGGCCATCGCCTGGCCGCTCGTCTACGTCACCCTCCTGCGCTTCCTGCGCGCCGTGCGGGGCGTGGAGGACATCGGCCCGCTCCTCGCGGCGAAGCTCCTGTCGCTGGGGCTCCTGATCTTCCTCGGCATCCTCCTGCTCTCCAACCTGATCGGAGCCCTGTCGAGCTTCTTCCTGTCGCGCGACCTGCCGGCGATCCGCGCCGCGCCGGTGGACTGGCTCTCGACGTACCTGGCCCGCCTGGCCGAGACCACGGCCTCCTCGTCGTGGATGGTGGTGCTGCTCCTCGTGCCCGTGCTCGCCGCGTACGGCCGCGCCTACGGGGCGGGGCCCGGTTTCGTCGCGATCGCCGCCGCGGCCCTCGTGCCGTTCCTCGTGATCCCGGCGGCCGCCGGCAGCGCCCTGACGCTGCTTCTCGTGCGCGTGTTCCCGGCCCGCCGGTCGCAGGACATCCTGGGGCTCGTGGGCCTCGGGGCGGCCGCCATGATCGTCCTCGTGCTGCGGGTGCTGCGGCCCGAGCGCCTCGCCGACCCGGAGTCGTACCGGAACCTGGTGGACTTCCTCGAGACGCTGCGCGGGCCGTCCTCCCCGTGGCTGCCCTCCCAGTGGGCCGCCGACGCGATGCTCGGCTCGCTCGAGGGGGGGACCGATCCGCTCGGGTGGGCGCTGCTGTGGACGACCGCCGCCGCCGCCGTGACGCTGGGGGCGATCCTGCACGTCCGCCTGTTCCCGGGATGCTTCACGCGGGCCCAGGAGGGGAGCGAGGGACGGGCCGGGGACGGCCGGGCGTGGCGGGCGCTGGCGGCGCTGCTCGCGCCGCTGGGCGTGCGCCGCCGGGAGCTCATCCTCAAGGACGTGCGGGCCTTCTTCCGGGACACGACGCAGTGGTCTCAGCTCATCCTGCTCGCCGTCCTCATCGTCGTGTACGTCTACAACATCCGGGTGCTGCCGCTGCGCACGGGGGGCGGCGTGACGGGGTATCTCGTCACGCTGGTGCTGTTCCTGAACCTGGCGCTCACCGGGTTCGTGCTGGCCGCCGTGGCGGCGCGGTTCGTGTTTCCCGCCGTCAGCCTGGAGGGGCGCACCCTGTGGCTGCTGCGCAGCTCGCCCGCTCCTGCCTCCGAGGTCCTGGGGTCGAAGTTCTGGACGGGCGCCGTGCCGCTCGCCGGGCTCGCGCTCGTCCTCACCACGGCCACCAACCTGGTGCTCGAGGTGCCGGCCGGCCTGATGCTCCTGTCCCTCGTCTCGATCCTCCTCCTGAGCCTCGCGTTCACCGCGCAGGCCCTGGCGTGGGGCACCTTCTTTCCGGAGTTCGAGTCGGAGAACGCGGCGCAGATTCCCACTTCCCTGGGCGGGCTGCTGTTCATGCTGGGCGCGCTCGCGGGTCTCGGGATCGTGCTCGTCGCGCAGGGGTGGGCGCTGCGGGACTACCTGTGGAGCGGTCTGCCCGGCCGCACGCCGCGGCCGCCGTGGCCGGGTGAGATCGGGCTGGCGCTGGGGGCGACCGTGGTGTTCACCGCGCTCACCGGGCTGCTGCCGTACCGGGCCGCCGTGCGGCGCTTCGCGCGTCTCGACCGGGGCTGACGGGACGGCGGGACGGGTGGGCGCGCGCGGCGCGGTGGTCCGCGTCGCCGGGCGGCCCCGCCGGGCGGCGCGTCAGTCGAGCCCGGCCAGCTCGCGGGCCGAGGCCTCGCGGAACTGCCGCAGCCGCTCCCGGGCCTCGCGCATCTCCTGCTCGGTGAACAGGCCTTCCTGCTGGGCCAGCAGCAGTTCCTCGCGCTCCGGCTCGCTCAGGAACCCCATCTCGACGGCCAGCGTGGCGAAACGGCACTCCGGCCGCTTCCGCTGTTCCATGAGCACCCGGGCCACCTCGGCCGGGGTGAGGAGACGCCGGATCAGGGCGACCGTTCCGAGCGCGAAGTGGCGCGGGATCGGGATCTCGCCCGAGGCGCTCACGGCGACGCCGGCCGGGACCGGGGCGGGGGACGGCCGGACCGGATCGTCCGGACGACCGTTCGGGTTGTAGACGGCCGGGGCAGCGGTCGGATCCGTCTCCGGCCGCGCGGCGGGCTCCGGCCGCGCGGCGGGCGCGGACTCCGGGAGCGCGGTCGCCGGGTGCGCGACCTCTGGGGGCGCGGGCTTCCGGGGCGCGAGCGGCGGCTCGCCCGTGGCGTCCGGTTCCGGATCGAGCAGCCAGTCCGGGTCGGGAGGCGCGGCTGCCTCGACGGTCGCGGCAAGCTCGGCCTCGGCGGCCTCGACAGGATCGGTTGCGGCAGGCTCGGCCTCGGCAGGATCGGCCGCGGCGGTCTCGACCGGCTCGGCCGCGACGCCGCCGGCCGGCTGCGTCGCCGGGGCCCGCATTGCCGGGGCCCGCATGGCCGGGGCCCGCATCGTCATCGCCGGGGCCTGCGCGTCCACCTCTGAGGCGTCGGGGTCGACGAGCCGCTGCAGGAGATCCCACTGCGAGTCGAGGGCGGAGCGCTGTTGACGCTGGCTGTCCAGGATCGCCCGCAGGCTGACGAGGTGCAGCGCGTAGAGACCCAGCACGGCGGCCCCCAGCGCCAGGTCCCGGTCGTGGAGGTTCCACGCGGTCGCCGCCACCACGATCGTGGCGGCCGCGATCACCGCGAGGTAGGCCATGCTGACGTATCCGGCCGAGATTCTGGCTCGCTTCACGAATGCCATCGTCATCGCTGAGCGGGACCGCCCCGCCGGGCCGGGATCCGCGTGCGACCCGGGCCGGAATGTCCGGACGCGCGGGATCTCCGCCCCGGAGACAGCATTCCGCGTGCCAGCGGGGGATCAGCGCGCCCGGTGGATGGCCCAGCGATCGAGGACTTCTTCGCCCCGGACGACGTGATACGCGCCGAAACAGGGGACGGCGAGGCAGGAGTGGTTCGGCAGGACCCGTACACGCGTCCCGAGCGGCAGGGCCTCGGAGACGATCCCGTGTTCCTGCGACAGCGACACGAGTCTTGCGTTCTGCCGCAGGGTGTCGCGGCTCCCATCGGCGAACAGGCGGCCCATGCCGGGGGCGTGTGCGGGCCCCGGATCCGCGGACAGGGCGAGCGCACCGGCGTCGATCACCGACGTCCCCGCGGCGGGGCGGCTCGAGACGACGGTCGCGAGCACGGTCGCGGCGCAATCCCCCGGGCCGCACGTGCCGAGCGCGACCTGGGTGAAGTCGTGCAGGGCGTAGTTGCCGGGCCGCACCTCGTCCGCCCCGGCGAGGTCGCGGACCCGGGCCATGGCCGGGGTGGAGCCGACGCTCACCTCGGGCGACACGCCGACCTCGCGGGCGAGGCGCTCCCGCAGCCGGGCCATGAGGGCCGGTTCGGCGTCCGCGATGCGCCGCAGGTGGCCGGCGGAGCGCGCCCTGTAGGCGTGCCCGGAGTGGGAGAGGATGCCGGCCGCCTCGAGGGCGGAGGATTCCGCAGCGCGCGTCCACAGCTCCGCCACCCGCGGGTCGTCGGGATGGAGGCCCGCCCGCCCGTTGCCGCAGTCGATCTTCAGCCACACCCGGAACGGCGCGTCCGCGGCCTCCAGCGCCTCCAGCGCCTCCGGCGCATCGACGAGCACCCCGAGCCGGATGCTGCGGGCCAGCTCTGCGGCCTCCGCCGCCCGGGCGGGAGCCACGGGAAACGCCCACGTGATGTCCTCGAACCCCGCCGCCGCGAAGACGCGTGCCTCGTCCAGCGTGGCCACGGTGATGCCTTCGGCCCCCAGGGTCCGCTGGCCGAGCGCGATCTCCACGCACTTGTGCGTCTTGACGTGCGGCCGCAGGCGCGCCCCCAGACCGCGGGCCCGCTCCGACGTGCGCCGGAGGTTCTCCTCCAGCACGTCGAGGTCCAGCAGCAGCGCGGGCGTGGGAAGGTCGTGGATCGTCTGCATGGCCGCCAAGATACACCGGGCCTGCGCGCCCGTCACCCGCCGCCCCGGGACAGGGCTGGCCCCGAGCGCCCCCGGGGCCGCATCCTGGCGGAGAGGCGGCGGGCGGAGGGGTGTGACGCCTGCCGCCTGTCCGTCGTCCTGAAGGTGAACGGAGCGAAAGGACCGCCCCGAGTGCAACGGACCGATGCCGAGCTGGTGCGCGACATCCTGGAGGGACGAGAGCCGGCGTTCGCCGAGCTCGTACGGCGCTACCAGGATCTCCTGTACCGGCACGCGGTGCGGATGACGGGGGCGGCGGACGAGGCGGAGGACGTCGTGCAGGCCGCGTTCGTGAAGGCGTACCGGGGTCTGGCGCGCTGCGAGGACCCGGAGCGCGTGGGATCGTGGTTGTTCCGGATCGGCGCGAACGCCTGCAAGGATCACCTGAAGGCGCGCCGGCGCCGGCGGACGACGCCGCTGGAGGACGTGCCGGAGGTGCCCTCCGGCGGAGACGGAGCGGCTGGCGAGGCGGAGCGGGCGGACCTGCGGCGTGCCCTCGACGGGGCGCTGGGCGGCCTGTCCGACGAGCGCCGTGAGGCGTTCGTCCTGAAACACGTGGAAGGCCTCTCCTACGAGGAGATGGCCGAGTTGCTGGAAGCCTCGGTTCCCGCCCTGAAGATGCGGGTCCACCGGGCCCGTGAAGAGCTGCAGGGGCTGCTGGACGGAAAGGTGTGAGAGCGATGGACGAACGGCTGCAGGCCTACCTGGACGGCGAGATCTCGCTGGCGGAGCTGCCGCCCGAGCTGCGGGAGCGGGCGGGGGAATGGGACCGCCTCGTGAACCGGCTGCGGGCCGCCGGCCCGGCCGGCGCGCCGCTCGGGCTCGAGCGCCGGATCCTGGAGGCCGTGACGCCTCCGCGTCGCCGGCCGGGCTGGCTGGACTGGCTGCTGCGGCCGCGGCAGGTCCGGATCTCGCCCCTCGCCGCGGTGGCCGCGGCGGCTCTCGTGCTCGCCGTGGCCGTGCGCCCGTGGAGCGGCGGCGGGCCGGTCGGCGGCGACGCCGAGGTGGCCGGGCACGTCTACGTGCAGTTCACCGTGGAGGCCCCCGGCGCCGCGTCCGTGCACCTGGCCGGCGACTTCAGCGACTGGCAGCCCGGCGTGGCGCTGGCCGACCCCGACGGAGACGGCGTCTGGACCGGGCGGGCGGCCCTGGAGCCGGGCGTGCACGAGTACATGTTCGTGCTGGACGGGACGGAGTGGATGCCGGACCCGAACGCCTCGACGTTCACGGACGACGGGTTCGGGCAGCGGAACTCCGTGGTCGCCGTGGCACCCCTGAACGGGACGTGAGCCGCCGCGCGGCGGCCGTCGCCCGTCGCGCGGCGGCCCTCGGGCTTGTCGTGGCGGGCGCCGCCGCGGCGGGCGCCGTCCCGGCGTGCGCCCAGGGCACCGCCCTGACGCTCGAGGTCGGGGGCTCGCACTCCATCCCCCCGGGCGGTTCCTCCGCCTCTTCGACCTCGTACGCGCTGGCGGGCCTGCGGCTCGAGGCCGCGCTCGCGGCGCGGAGTTACGCGTTCGCCGCCGTCACGGGCGGGCTCGCCGCGGACGAGGACGGCTCCGACTGGGCTTCGATCCTCGCGGGCGCGGGCACGTCCGTGCCGCTCGGAGGACCGTTCCACCTCGACCTCGCCGCGTCGGGCGAGGCGTTCACGGTGGGGGACCCTTTCCCGTACCGGGCGATCGTGGGGGAGGCGGAGCCCGCGCTGCGTCTCGCGCTGGGCGCCGGCTCGCTGCGTCTCGCGGGGTGGGGCGGCGTGGGCCGGTCCGAGGCGGACGTGGTGGACGAGTTCGAGTTCCGGTCGCGCCGGGGAATCGTCCGCGTGGAGAGCGGCACCACCCTGACCGGCGACCTGTGGTCGGTCGGCGGGCGGCTGGAGTACCGCTACCGGGGGAAGGGATGGGAGCCCTGGGCGCGCCTCGAGGCGTACGATGCACCGCAGGGCAGCTACGCCGGGGGGCGCGTCGGAGTCCGGTTCACGGTCGCGCCCCTGGACGGTGGCGTGGAGCTGGGCGCCTGGGACACGCCGGACGGCGGCGAGGTCGCCGTCACGGCGCGGCTGGGCGTGGCGATCGGCCGCGATGCGAGGATCCGGGTCGATGGGGGGCGCTACGGACCGGATCCCCTGCTCGACACGCGGGCCGCCGGCAACGGGGGGGCGGTCCTGTCGTGGACGGTCGCGCGGTCCGCGCCGCCCGTTCCGGCTCTCCCCGACGTCGGGGACGGTCCGCGCATCGAGCCCGGCGACCCGGCGTTCGTGACGTTCACGTTCCGGGCCCCGGAAGCCGCTCGCGTCGCCGTGGCGGGGGGATTCACCGGCTGGGAGGAGGTTCCCCTGCGGCCGGAGGACGGGACGTGGAGCGTACGGCTGCCGGTGGAGCCCGGGCTGTGGCGCTACGGGTTCGTCGTGGACGGGACGTGGCGCGTGCCCGACGACGTCGCGGACGCGGACATCTTCCGTGACGAGTGGGGACTGGCGCAGGCCACGCTCCTGGTGCCCGGGCCGGCCGGGCCATGACCGGAGAGGCAGCAGGAGTGACGCCGCCGCCCCCGGCGTCGTCTCGTCCGTGAAGTCCGGCGTGACGCCGCGAGCGCATGCCCTGCGAGGAGGATCGGAGACCATGAGAGAACAGATGGTTCGCGGATCGAGATGGCATGGACGCGTCTCACGACGGCGCGGGGGCGCCGCGTTCCGGGTGGCCGCCGTGCTGCTGGCGGTGCTCGCAGCGGGCGGCGGTCTCGCGACGCGAGCCGCGGCCCAGGAGGACGCGAGCGAGCAGCGCGTGGCCCGGGTGCTGGGGCCCCAGGAGGCGGCGCGCGTGCGGGAGCTCGCCGGCGAGCTCGCGCGGGAGGGGATCCCGCCGCGCCTCGTGCGGCGCAAGGTCCTGGAGGGGGCCGCGAAGGGCGTGCCCGCGGATCGCATCGTGGCGGCGGTGGAGGACTACGCGGGGCGCCTGCGCGAGGCGCGCTCGCTGGTCGGCCCCGGGCGCACCGGGGCGACCTTCGCCGCGGCCGCGGAGGCGCGGCGGCGCGGCGTGCCGCCGGACGCGATCCGCGGGCTGGCCGACCGGCGGTCTCGCCAGCGGAACCTGGCCGTGCCGCTGCTCGTGCTCGGAGACCTCGTCGAGTCGGGCGTGCCGGTCGACCAGGCCGCGGGGGTCGTCGAGGAGGCGCTGCGGCGCGGCGCGGGCCCGGGCGAGATGATGGGGATGTCGGCCGCCGCACGCCGGCGGATCCGCATGGGCGAGGATCCCGCCGCCGTCATGGAGGGAATCCGCGCCCGCGTCCGGGACCGTCCGGGTGCGGGGGCCATGGGGCGCGACCGGAGCCAGGGGGCGCGGCGCCGCACGCCGGGCGAGCGGCCCCTCGAGGCGGCGCCCGTTCCGCCCGGCTCGAATCCGCCCCGCACGGGCGACATGGACGGGATGCGCTCCGGCCCGATTTGAGCCGCGCCGGGACGGGCGGTATCTTTGCGCCTCGCTCCCGGCGGGACGGAACGGCGGCAGGCGCCTCCGCGGCCGGGGCGGCAACGCTCGTCCGGAGGCCGCGCTCTTGCCCGATACGCCGAGACCCGTCTATCTGGCCGGTACCGGTCACGCCCTTCCCGACTGGACCGTTTCGAACCCCGATCTCTTCGACATCGACGCCGTCCGCGACGCGTTCGACGTCGAGCAGGCCCGCGCCTCCCTGCGGGGCGTAGACCCGGACGAGGCGGCCGGGCTCCCGCCGGTGGAGGTGTTCGACCGCTGGGCCCTCCAGGTCACGGGAATCGCCGCGCGGCGCTGGATGCCGGATGACGGCTCGACCACCGAGGACCTGTGCGCCGCCGCGGCCCGCGAGGCGCTGGCGCACGCGGCGGTGCCGGCCTCGGAACTCGACATGCTGGTCGTCGTCACGTTAACGGCGTACGAGGACGTGCCGAACGCCGCCTCCACCGTGGGGGCCCGCATCGGGCGCCCGGATCTGCCCGGGTTCCAGCTCAACGCGGCCTGCGCCGGGTTTCTGCACGGGCTCGCCACCGCCGCCTCGTTCATCGCGGCGGGCACGGCGGACACGATCCTCGTCGTGGTGGGCGACCTCCTGTCGCGCATCACGAACTTCTCCGACCCGAAGACGGCGGTGCTGTTCGGCGACGGTGCGGGGGCGGCCCTCCTCACCGCCGTGCCGGGGCGCGGTCGGCTGCTGGGCCCGACGCGGCTGGAGGGAGACTACTCGGCCGATCACCTGAACATGGTGGGCAACGGCTGGGGCGAGCCGGGGGGCGTCGAGCACAAGCTGAGCATGGCGGGCGGTCCGCACGTGCTGCGCAGCGCGATCCGCTCCATGCAGGGGGTGGCGGAGCGGGCGCTCGCGGAGGCGGGCCTGTCGTGGGACGACGTGGACTTCGTGATCCCCCACCAGGCGAACGAGCGGATCACCCAGGGGCTGGAGAGGTCCCTCGCCCTCGCGAAGGGCCGGGTCCTGCATCGGATCCGGACCCTCGGGAACGTGTCCGCGGCGACCGTGGCGATCGTGCTCGACGAGCTGATCCGGGGCGCGCACGGGCCACTGCCCGACCCGTCCCGGATCGTCCTCACCGCGGTGGGCGGCGGCTACACGTCGGGCGCCGCGGTGCTCGAATGGAGCGGCGACGGGGGCTGAGCCGCCGGGCGCCGCGTCAGCCGGCGGACACGGACGCCGATACCGACAGGATCTTCGGCAGGTGGGCCGCCACGAGGTCCCAGCGCGACCCGTCGCGGCTCACGTACAGGTGGCCCGTGGCGGTGCCGAAGTAGACGCCGCACGGGTCGAGACCGTCCGTGGCCAGGGCCTCCCGCAGGACGGTGACCCAGGCGTGCTCCTGGGGCAGCCCCTCCGTGCGGGCCGTCCACGACGTGCCGCCGTCGGCCGTCTCGTAGACCCGCAGGCGGGCGTCGCACACGGCCCGCAGGTGGCTCGATTCCTCCGGGATCACCCACGCGCGGTCGGGCTGCGACGGGTCGAGCCCCACCACGTAGCCGAAGTCGCTGGGCAGCCCGGCCGTGATCTCCGTCCAGGTGTCCCCGCCGTCGTCGCTGCGCCACGTGCCGCAGTGGTTCTGCTGGTAGAGCCGGCCCGGCCGGCCGGGGTGAGCCCGCAGGCAGTGGACGCAGTGCCCGGCCTCGGGGCGCGGGTCGGGCAGGAAGTCGGCCCGCACGCCCCGGTTGACCGGGATCCAGGTGGCGCCGTCGTCGTCCGTGCGGTAGCAGCCGCCCGCCGAGAGGGCCACGTACAGGCGTCCCGGTGCTCCGGGGTCCCGCTGGATGGAGTGCAGGGCGAGGCCCCCCTTGGCGGGGCGCCAGGCGGCGCGGGTCGGATGCCGCTCCAGGGCCTCGATCCACTCCCAGGTCTCCCCGGCGTCGTCGCTGCGGAACAGCCCGCCCGGCTGCACCCCGGCCCACAGGCGCCGCGGACGGTCGGGTCCCCCCGGCGCCAGGTGCCAGATCGCCCGCACCTCCCGGCCCGCGTCGGCGGGAAAGGCGGGGCGGTCCGGGAGCGCTTCCCATGTTCGCCCGGCGTCGCGGCTGCGGTACACGTGCGTGCCCCACACGTCGTGACGGACCGCCGCCCACGCGGTCCGGCCGTCCCGCGGGTCCAGCAGCGCGTGGTAGATCTCGTAGCCGGCGACGTGGGGCCCCTCGATCCGCCAGCCCGTCCGGTCCGGGCCCGACGTCACGCGGAACAGGCCGCGCCGGGTTCCGACCAGCAGGAGCACGCGGCTCACGGGACGTTCTCCCGGAGCGGGAGCACGGTCAGAGGCTCGCCCGGCTCCACCCTGGACGTGCCCTCCGGGATCACGGCCAGGCCGTCGGCCCGGGCCATCGAGGTGAGGATCCCGGACCCCTGGGGGCCGGTGAGCCGGGCCTCGAAAATGCCGTCGTCCGCCGCCGCGAGCCGCACCCGGAAGTAGTGGGTGAGGCCGGGAGAGGAGTCGATCGGCTCGGCGGCCCGCGCGCGCAGGGACCGCCGCGCCGCCGCCGCGTGGCCCGCCAGGCGGCGCAGGACCGGCCGCACGAGGACCTCGAAGGTGACCATGGCGCTGACCGGGTTGCCCGGGAGCCCGAACACGATCCGCTCCCCGAGCGTGCCGGCCGAGACCGGGCTGCCCGGCCGCATGCGCACCCGCCAGAACAGGCGGCGCACCCCGAGCTCCGCCAGCGCCGCCTTCACATGGTCGTGGTCGCCCACGCTCATCCCGGCCGACACGACCAGCACGTCGCACTCCGCGGCCGCGGCGAGCCGCCGGCGGAGGTCCGCGAGGTCGTCCCGGGCGATCCCGAGCGGCACGGACTCGCCGCCCGCCTCCGCCACCTGCGCCGCGAGGGCGTGCGAGTTCGAGTTCACGATCCGCCGGCCCGCGAGGACGTCCTCCAGGGCGTCGGGGTCCTCCAGGGCGGCCAGCTCGTCACCCGTGGCGAGCAGCGCCACCCGGGGCCGCCGCCGCACGCACGCCTCGGGATGGCCCATGGCGGCGAGCACGCCGATCGCGGCGGGGGTGACCTCCGCGCCCGCCTCCAGGATCACCGCTCCGCGTCGCAGGTCCTCGCCGGCGCGGCGGATGTTGCGGCCGGCATCGGACGCCCGGCGGATCTCCACCCGGTCGCCGGACCCGCCGTCGGTGTGCTCGATGCGGATCACGCCCGTGGCGCCTTCCGGCACGGGCGCGCCCGTCATCACCCGCACGGCCGTGCCGCGGGCCAGAGGCCCCGCGGGAAACATCCCGGCCGGGACCTCGCCGGACACGGGCAGCCGGACCGGCGCTGCGGGCTCCGCGCCGCGCACGTCCGCCTCGTGCACGGCGAATCCGTCCATCGCGCTGTTGTCCCACGGCGGCAGATCGACCCGGGAGACCGCCGGCCGGACCAGGGCGCGGCCGCGCGCCGCCGCCAGCGGCACCGTCTCCTCGGGAAGCGGCCGGACCGCGGCGAGGACCCGCGCCACGGCCTCCGCGGGGGACAGCCACTCCGGCGCGGGAGCACCGGACGGGGCGGGCGGCACGGGATTCAAGGCCGGGGCGCCCCGGCGCCGTCGCGCCACGCGGGCCACCCCGGCTCGACCGGGCGGCGGTACAGAGCGAGCTGCTCGACGAGCAGGTCCTCGAGTGCCACGGCCACCGCGCCCGGGGCGTCGTAGCCGTTCAGGAGGAGCGAGAAGATCAGCGTCTCGCCCGCCCCGTCGCGCAGGTAGCCGGACAGGGCGCGCACCGAAGTCAGGGAGCCCGTCTTCGCCTTCACGTTCCCGGCGCCCGGCGTCCCGGCGAGGCGGCGGCGCAGCGTTCCGTCCACGGCGGCCACCGGCATCGAGGCCTCGAAGACCGGGAAGTCGGGCCGCCGCCACATGGCGCGCAGGAGCCGCACGAGGGCGTTCGGCGTGACCTCGTTGTAGCGCGACAGGCCCGACCCGTCGGTCAGGTACACGGCCCCCGGCTCGATACCCCAGTCCGCCAGCGTCTCCTCCACCACCTCGACGCCCTCCGCGGCGGAGCCGCCACCGCCCGCCTCGCGGCCGAGGGTGCGCAGGACCGTCTCGGCGATCTGGTTGTCGCTCGGCTTCATCAGGGCCGCGAGGATCTCCGGCAGGGGCTCCGAGGCGAGCTCCGCCGACCAGCCGGGCCTGGCGGGCCCTTCCTCGTCCGCCGCGCGTCGCGTCCCGTCGCGGACCTCGATCCCGGCGGCCGCGAGACGGGCCGCCACGGTTTCCAGCAGGTGCAGGGTGGGATGCGGATTCGCGAGGTAGAGCGAGACGGAGTCGGAGCCCGCCGGCACCCAGCCGCGCAGCTCCACGGGGCCTCCCTCGGGGGGCGGCAGGAAGCGGAGCCGCACGTCCGATCCCGGCGCCCCCGTCCGCACCAGGTTGCGGATCGGCGGCAGGGGGCGAGCGGTCTCGGGCCGCAGCTCGGCCACATCCCCCGGGGCCGCCCCCGGGATCACCACGCCCCGCACCGTGTTCGGGTGGAGCTGCAGCGCGCTCACGCCCGCGCCCCAGCCCGCGTGCAGGTCGTCCCACGCCCAGCCCTCGCTCCACTGCCACGGCTCGAAGGCACGGTCGTCGCCGATCACCGCGCCCTCGATCCGCTCGATCCCCGCCTCGCGCAGGAGCGCCGGCCAGGCGGCGATCTCCTCGCGCGTGAGACGGGGGTCGCCGCCGCCCACGATCCACAGGTCGCCCTCCAGCGCCCCGCCGCGGATCGGTCCGTCGGCCACCAGGCGCGTCGTCCAGCGGAACTCCGGGCCGAGCACCGCGAGCGCCACGGCCGCGGTGACGATCTTCGTGTTGCTGGCCGGGACGAAGCGCTTTTCCGCCTCGTTCTCGAACAGGACCTCTCCCGTCTCGGCCACCTGGACCGCGAGTCCCACGTGCGCCCGGGCCAGGGCCGGGTCCGCCAGCAGGGCCTCGAGCCGTTCCCGCAGCTCGGCGGGGCCGCGGATCGGGGCCGCGACGGCCCCCGGCGGTGGATCGGCGGCGCGCGCGGCCGCCTGGGCGAGCGCCGCGGCGGGCGCGAGGCCGGCCAGGGCGGCGGCGCCCGCGACCGCGCGGAGCGTGCGAGGGATCCTCATGGTCCTTCCTCCTTCCCGACCCCGGGGTCCGCGGTCAGCCAGCGCTCGGCCCGCGCGCGGTCCTCGGGGCGGTTCACGTTCCAGAACAGCCGCTCCGGCGGCCCGAAGCGCCGGACTTCATCGATGGGCAGGACGTCGATCTCGACATCCGCGAAGAACGAGATGACGGCGCGCTCGCCCCGCCCGAGAGCGTCCTCGATGGCGGGACCGGTGGCGGCCCCGTAGGCGGCGCACAGCGGCTCCATGCCCCGCGGCCCGTCGCTGGCCGGCAGCACGACCCGCCCGGGGCCGGCCCGCTCGGCGAGCCGCCGCAATAGCGCGGCCGGGACGAGCGGCATGTCGCAGGCGAGCACGAGTGCGGCGTCGCGCCCCTCCTCCCGCGCCCAGCGCACGGCGGTGAGGATCCCGCCCAGCACGCCGCGCCCCGGCAGCACGTCAGGGCGCACGGGGTGCCGCGACGTGCCGGCGTCGCGAGGATCGTTCGCCACCACCGCCACCCGGTCGGCGGCACCCTCCAGCGCGGCGAGGGCCCGGTCCGCCAGCGCCACGCCGCGCACCTGCGCGCGCGCCTTGGGGGAGCCGTACCGCGTGCTCCGCCCGCCCGCGAGGAGGACGCCCAGGACCGCCGGCCTCCCGGCCGCACCGCTCACCGGGCCGCGATCCATCGGGGACGGCGCATCAGGACGGCCACCCGTAGCGGAGCGGCGTGCCACGCCGCGCCCGCCCCACGAGGACCACACCGGCTCCCGCGGCGATCTCCACCGCCAGGACGGTCGGCACGGACAGGGTCGCCGCCGCCGCGACCCCGGAGCGGACGAGCTTGGCGGCGATGGGCGCCGAGATCCGCCCCGTGAGCAGGAAGACCGAGAGGTCGAGCCGGCCGCCGCCGCGCAGCGCCGCCCCGACGAGCTTGTCGGTGACGGCGGCCCGGCTCACGTCCTCCACCACGTCGACGATCGCCGCGCCGTGGTCCTCCTCTCCGACCTCCGTCTCGACGCGGATTCCGGTGTGGATGCCGCCGCCCTCCGCCCGGCGCGTGCCGCGCTCCAGGCCCTCCGCGAACAGGCGGGCCAGCGCGCCCTCCTCCGCCAGGAGGCGCCGCAGGGCGGGGCCGGGGCGGGACCGCGGGGGTGCTCCCGGCCCGGCCGGCCGCACGTCCGCCAGGTCGGGGGCCGGCCCGGCGGTCCGGCGGGCGGCCAGGATCCGGTCCGCCACGGCGGGGGAAATGGCCGCCTCCACCGTCCGTTCGTCGACGGTCCGCAGAGGGCCGACCTCCCGCAGGCCGGCGGCGTGCCCTTCGGCCACCAGCCAGCCGGTCGCGAGGTCCTCGAGGCGATCCGGGGTGCACAGCCAGCGGGCCAGGAGGCGCCCCGCGCCGTCGCGCAGGACCGCGACAGACTCCGGCGCCGCCGCCGCGTCGTCGGTTTCCGCCCGCCGCCCGTCCGGTGCCATCAGAAGTAGTAGGAGATGCCGGCGCCCAGCTCGATGTTGTTCGTCCAGTACGATTCCTGGGGCGCCTCCACTCCCAGCTCCTCGATGCGCTCCAGGATGTTCTGGTCGAACCAGCCGTCGGGCGTGGTCACGCGCCAGATCCGGTCGCGCACCTCCAGGCCCAGGCCGATCCGGTCGGACACGTCCCATTCCGCTCCGAATCCGAGCGTGAACGCGGGCGTCGTCCCGATCCGGAACCGGAACCGCTCGAGGCCGAAGTCGCGGAACGCTTCCGGGGTCTCCTCGCCGAGGCCCTGGAGCACGCCTCCCAGGACCATCACGTAGGGCTGGATGCGGTGGTACGAGCGGGCGCCGGTGAGCGCGAGCTGGAAGCCGGCCTGGACCAGGAGCCAGTCGACGTTCGCCTCGTCGACGATCGCGGGCCCCGTCTCCAGCCGCGGGTCCACGACGTAGCGCTCCGACGAGCCGAGGCCGCCCTCCAGCTCGAAGGTCAGCGGGCTGCTCAGGCGGGCCCGCAGCCGGGCTCCGAAGATCGCCGAGGAGCCCGGCCCCTGGTCCAGGCCGCCCCGGTCGGCGAACACGTAGCCGGCGAACGGCGTCACGCGCAGCGAGCGATCGATCCAGCGGTAGGGCGTGTCGATCCGCTCCTCCTGCGCCCGCAGCGGGGCGGGGGCGAGAAGCGGCAGGAAGAGAAGGGCGGCGAACAGACCGGTCGCCGTCGCGCGTGCATGCATGGAATCGCCTGTCCGTTCGCGGGATGTGGGGTGATTCTCGTTGACACCTGTTCGGCGCGCCGTCTATACTCCGACGCGAAGCGGAACGGTCCCCGGGTCGGCCGGCCGGGCCCCGGCAAACCGGGCGCGTACCCGGGTCGCGGCCGGCCCAATGTAGAGGCGATGCCTTGTCTTTTCCAGATCGCGCGACGCTCCATCGGTGCGCCGTCCGGATCCTCGTTCTGGGCCTGGTCGCGGGGCTCGCTCCGTCCCCGGCCCGGTCGCAGTCCGCTCCCGCGGTGCGCCTGACCGTCCCCGAGGAGAACTTCCGCAAGGAGCCGCGGGTCTCGGCGGGCAACAGGCTGGCCACGGTGCTCGAGGGGACGGTGATGGCCCTCGAGGGCCGCGACGGGCGGTGGCGGCAGGTCGCCCTCGAAGGGTGGATCTGGCGGCCCTCGGTGTCACCGGACGACCGCGAGGGGTTCGACCTCGTCGTGTCGAAGGCCGGTGGCGAGAACCTGCGCGAGCGGCCGGACGCGGGGTCGCGGCGGCTGGCGGTGCTCGAGCGCGGGATGCTGCTCGACGAGCTGGAGCGGCAGGGCAACTGGGTGCGCGTGCGCCGGGTGGCCTGGATCTGGTCGGGGTCGGTGACCGAGACGTCACGGGTTCCCGGCCCGCCGCCGGACGGGGCGGGCCGGGCGCCGCCCGCCGCCGGCTCGGATCCGGCACCCGACGCCCCGGCCGCACTGCCGGACCACCTCGTCGTGGGCGACGCGCCCCTGCGCCTGCACGTCTCCCCGGAGGGCGACACGCTGGGGGTGCTGCGGTCCGGCACGGACGTGGCCGTCGTGGAGCGGCGCGGGGAGTGGGCGCGGGTCAGCCTCGAGGGGTGGGTGTGGGTCCCGGGCACCCTGCCGTCCGACTCGGCCACGGCCGGCCTGACCCCGGCCGACGTGCGGGCGAACCCGGACCGCTTCCGGGGCCGGCTGGTGCGCTGGACCCTGCAGGTGATCGCCCTGGAGCGCGCCGAAGCCGTGCGCACGGACTTCTTCGAGGGGGAGCCGTTCCTGCTCACCCGTCCCGCGGACCAGTCGGAGGGGTTCGTGTACGTCGCCGTGCCGCCCGAGTTGCTGGAGGAGGCGCAGGCGCTCCGGTCTCTCTCGAAGATCGACGTCCTCGGGCGGGTCCGGACGGGCCGGTCGGCCGTCCTCGGCGTGCCCATCCTGGACCTCGTCGCGCTGCGGTGACACCCGTGCCCGGGGCGACGGGATGAACGGGCCGCCGATTCCGTTGCGGGATGCGGGCGCCGGCGCCGCCGGCGAGGGCGCGGAGACGCACGTGCGGG
>JAVVDU010000034.1:14214-25124 GCA_032251515.1 Gemmatimonadota bacterium | reverse complement strand
CCGGGCCATCGGCGCGCGGCCCCGGCGGTGGTCAGCGGGCGAACGGGTAGCGGTCTCCCAGGGCGCGTCGGACCTGCGCGTCGAGGGAATCATCGCCCCCCGGCGCCTCCGTGCCGCGGCGCGGAGTGCCCACGTCGTCCCCGGGTGTTCCCGACCCGCGGCTCGCTCGGCCGGTCCGCTTCGGTTCCCGGCCCGGTCTTTCCCCTCTCTCGGGCCGCGCTTCCGCGGGCGCCCGGTCGGGCTCCGCCGCGGGCGGCTCCTCTCCCTCCCGCACCACGCGCCGCGCGCGCGGGCCGCGGTCCGCCTCCTCGACCTCCAGCTCCACCGCGTCTCCGTCGTTCAGGGTGCGGAAGCCCTCCCCCAGGATGTCCGAGTGGTGGACGAACACTTCTTTGCCCTCGGCCAGGCGGATGAAGCCCCAGCCCTTCTCGGCGTCGAACCACTTGACCTCTCCGCGGACCCGGCCCATGCGTTCCCCTCGCGACGGTTTCGTCGTACGTGCGGACGCGGAATTGTAAGCGGGAGTCCGGACGCACGACAAGCGGCGGGCCCGGCCCACCGGCGGCGCCCGACCGCACGGACACGGAGACCCGGCGGGGTTGACCCACGACATATGGGACCGATATCTTCGACCAGCACCAGATCTCGTACGTTCGGTGTTCGTACGGGTCCGGTGCAGCGACGGCGAGCGAGTCCGCGGCCGGCGCCCGGCGGGTCGCCACCGGATACCCGGTCGGTCCGTCAGTTGCGCTTCGCCGAACCGGCGGGGGCGCCGGGCCGCGCGCTCGCGACAGGCGTCCCGGAGCGGTTCGTCCGCCCCGGCCTGCCCTTCGCTCCACGCGCGTCGGGGGCGGAGGTTACGCCCGATTCCCGCGGCCCCCGGGAGCCGGTCGATCACTCACCCTGCGGGAAGGAGTGGTGCGATGGCGGAAGCGGTGGAGATCCGGTCCGACGGGTCCTTCCAGCTCGGAGAGCGCTCCTACCGGATTCCCGAGGCGTTCTCTCCGCGGGAAGTGTTCAGTTACCGGCGGCTGCTGGAGCCGATTCCCGACGTGCCGGGCGGGACGAGCCTGAACGTCGAGCAGGTCCGCCGGCAGCGGACCTACCTGTTCCGCCGGGCCGCGGCCTGCGTGATCCCGGGGCTCGAGCCGTCGGCCCTCGAGTCGCTCTCCTTCGGCGCGCTGCGGGCGCTGCACCGCTGGATCGCCGTGCACCGTCCCGAGATCGGATTCGACCTCCGCGCTTCTGCCTGACCCGACGCCGCGCCGGGCACGCCACCCGGCGCGCCCGGCCTGCTGGAACCCGGCGTTCGATCGCGCGTTCTTCTCCGGGGGGAGCGCCGCATGCTCCCGTCGCGGCCCGCGCCCGAAGGGTCGTCATCCCGGCGCCGGGGCCCCGCGTACGAACGGACCTCGCACGACACGACGAAGGACGTCACGCACATGAACGATAGAGCCGCCTTCCGGCGCGCCCGTGTCCTCAGCACGCTGGGCCCGGCGAGCCGCGATCCCGACATCCTGCGCGAGCTCGTGGCGGCGGGGTGTGACGGGGTGCGGGTGAACTTCTCCCACAGCTCGCACGAGGACGCCGCGCGGTCGGTACGGCTGGCCCGCGAGGTGGCGCGCGAGGCGGGCCGGCCCGTCGCCGTGCTCGCCGACCTGCAGGGCCCCAAGATCCGTGTGGGCGAGCTCGACGCGCCGCTCGAGATCGAGCCGGGGCGTCGCTACCTCGTCGTACCGGAGGACGGGCGCGGGGAGGAGGACGACGAGGGCGGGCCAGGTTCGGCCGCGCGAGACCCGGGTGCGGACGTCGCCGCCCGCATTCCGACCACCTGGCCGGACCTCGCCGCCGACCTGTCGGCCGGGGACCGCGTGCTGTTCGACGACGGCCGCATCGCGCTGCGCGTGATCGAGACGCGGGGACGGGCCGTCGTCCTCGAGGCGCTGGACGAGGGCACCCTGCATTCCGGGAAGGGGATCAACCTGCCCGAGGTCGACGTCGCGGCGCCCAGCCTCACCGCCAAGGACCGCGAGGATGCCCGCCACGCCCTCGACCTCGAGGTCGACTACGTAGCCCTGAGCTTCGTGCGGCGTCCGCGGGACGTGCAGGAGCTGAAAGACCTCGTCGACGGCCGGGCACTGGTCGTCGCGAAGATCGAGAAGCGACAGGCCCTGCGGGACCTGCCGGGGATTCTCGACGTGGCCGACGGCGTGATGGTCGCGCGCGGCGACCTGGGAGTGGAGCTGGACTTCGAGGAGGTTCCAATCGTCCAGAAGCGGATCCTCGGCCACACGCGCGAGAGCACGCGGCTCGGGATCACGGCCACGCAGATGCTGGAATCGATGATCCACGCGAACCGCCCCACGCGGGCCGAGGCGTCCGACGTGGCGAACGCGCTGCTCGACGGGACGGACGTCGTGATGCTGTCGGCCGAGACGGCCGTGGGGGACTACCCGGTGGACGCGGTGCGCACGATGTGCCGCATCATCCGGCGCATCGAGCGCGAGACGGCCGACGACGCGCGGGCCCTCGCTACCCCGGGTGCGCGGGGCGCCAGCTCCGTCCATCACACGGTGGCGGGCGCGATCGCCGGGGCCGCCGCGGAGGCCACCGAGCGCCTCGGCGCTCCCTTTCTCGTCACCTTCACGCGCAGCGGGTTCACGGCGTGGGTGATCTCCGCGCAGCGTCTCCAGGTGCCGGTGCTCGCGGTGACCGACCAGCCGCGGACCTGGAACCAGCTCGCGCTCGCGTGGGGGGTGGTCCCGCTGCTCCTGGAAGGCGAGCCGGACTACGACGTCATGAAGGACTTCGCCGCCCGCTTCGCGCTCGAGCGCGGGCTCGGCCGGCCGGGCGATGTCTACGTGATCACCGCGGGCGTCCCCTTCCACGTGCCGGGTACCACCAACTACCTGCGCGTGGAAACCCTGTGACGCCGGCCCGGGTCGCCGCGGCGCGGTGAGGCTCCGCTTCCTCGGCACGGGCACCTCGTTCGGGGTCCCCGTCGTGGGCTGTGGATGCGTGGTCTGCCGGTCCGCCGACCCGCGCAACCGGCGATCCCGCCACGCTCTCCTGCTGTCGGACGGCGAGCGCCGTCTCCTGGTGGACACGCCGCCGGAGTTGCGGTTGCAGCTTCTCGCGGCGGACGTGCGGCGGCTCGACGCGGTGTACCTGTCGCACGCCCACGCCGACCACCTGCACGGGATCGACGACCTGCGGGCCCTGACGGGGTCCGGCCCGCTACCGCTGCACGCCGCCGAGGAGCACGCGGCGGAGGTCCGGGCCCGCTTCCCCTACTTCCTCGGCGCCGAGCGGTCGCGGCAGCCGGGCACGGTGCTGCCCGATCTCGACCTCCGCCCGTTCCGCGACCGGGAGGAGATCGTGGCGGGCGGCTTCCGGCTGCGGACCATCGGATTTCCGCACGGCGCCACCACGAGCTACGGCTTCCGGTGCGGCGGGCTGGCGGTGATCATCGACGGCAAGCGGGTGCCGGAGGACGCCTGGCCGCTCCTCGCGGGAGCCGACACCCTGGTGATGAACGCGCTGTGGAGAGGGAAGCCGCACGCGACCCACTTCACGGTCGACGAGGCGGTGTCGGTGGCGGCCCGCTGCGGCGCCGCGCGGACCTGGCTGACCCACCTCACGCACCGCGTGGACCACGGGCCGCTCGAGGCGACCCTGCCCGCCGCCGTCCGTCTCGCCCGGGACGGCCTCGAGATCGAGGTCTGACCGGGGCCGATTGCTGCCCGCCGGACTCGCGTCTATGTTGGGCGCGCCCTGAATTCCGCCGGATCCCGAGAGGCCGTGCGTGCGCATCGAACACATCCGCAACTTCTCCATCGTCGCCCACATCGACCACGGGAAGTCCACGCTCGCCGACCGCCTGCTGGAGCGGACCGGCGCCGTCGAGCTGCGCCGCATGAAGGAGCAGGTCCTCGATTCGATGGACCTGGAACGGGAACGCGGAATCACGATCAAGCTGAACGCGATCCGCCTTCCGTACCGCTCCGCCGACGGGCGGACCTTCGAGCTGAACCTCATCGACACGCCCGGACACGTGGACTTCACGTACGAGGTGAGCCGCAGCCTGGAGGCGTGCGAGGGGGCGCTGCTGGTGGTGGACGCCACCCAGGGCATCGAAGCGCAGACGATCTCGAACCTGTTCCTCGCCCTCGACGCCGGTCTCGAGATCATCCCGGTGATCAACAAGATCGACCTGCCGGCCGCCGAACCGGAGCGCCGGCGGGACGAGGTGTGCGAGCTGATGGGAGTCGACCCGGAGTCGGTCCTGTTCGCGTCGGCGAAGGAGGGGACGGGCATCGACGCGATCCTCGAGGCCGTCGTGGCCCGGGTCCCCCCGCCGGAGGGCGATCCGGACGCGCCGCTGCGCGCCCTGATCTTCGACTCGATGTACGACAAGTACGTCGGGGCGGTGCCGTTCGTGCGGGTGGTGGACGGGGAGATCCGGCCCGGAATGCAGATCGGGTTCGGGAAGGCGGAGGCGGTCTACGAGGTCGACGACGTCGGCTTCCTGCGACTCGGCTTCCAGAAGAGCGAAGCGCTGACCACGGGACAGGTCGGCTACCTGACCGCGCAGATCAAGCGGATCGGGGACACGCGCGTGGGGGACACGGTGCTCGACGCCGACCGCCGCGCCCCGGAGCTCCTGCCCGGATACCAGGAGGCGAAGCCCGTCGTGTTCGCCGGCCTCTATCCGTCCGACTCGGACCAGTTCGAGGAGCTGCGCGACGCCCTGGAGCGGCTGCAGCTGAACGACGCGAGCCTCCACTACGAGCCCGAGACCTCGCAGGCGCTCGGCTTCGGCTTCCGTTGCGGGTTCCTCGGCCTCCTGCACATGGAGATCGTCCAGGAGCGTCTGGAGCGGGAGTTCGACCTCGACCTCGTGACCACGGTGCCGAACGTCGAGTACCGGGTCACGCTGACCAACGGGGACGTCCTCTCGGTCGAGAACCCGAGCCGCATGCCGGAGCGGGGCCGGATCGAGCAGGTCGAGGAGCCGTTCGTGCGGATCCACGTGGTGTCGCCCGCCGACTACATCGGCGGCATCCAGGCGCTGTGCCACGACCGGCGCGGCGAGTACGTGACCCTGCACTACCTCGACACCCAGCGGGTCGAGATCCGCTACGACATGCCGCTCGCCGAGATCGTGCTCGACTTCTACGATCGCCTGAAGACCGTGTCGCGGGGCTACGCCGCGCTCGACTACGAGCTCATCGGCTACCGGGCGTCGAACCTCGTGAAGCTCGACATCCTGCTGAACGGCGATCCCGTGGACGCGCTCAGCGTGGTGGTGCACCGGGACCGCGCCTACGAGTACGGGCGCCGGGTGGCCCGGAAGCTGCGCGAGCTGATCCCGCGGCAGCTGTTCGAGGTGGCGATCCAGGCCGCGATCGGCCGCGACGTGATCGCCCGCGAGACGGTCAGGGCGATGCGGAAGAACGTGACGGCCAAGTGCTACGGGGGAGACATCACCCGCAAGCGCAAGCTGCTGGAGAAGCAGAAGGAAGGGAAGCGCCGCATGAAGCAGGTGGGGTCGGTCGAGGTCCCGCAGGAGGCCTTCCTCGCCGTCCTCCAGGTGGGCGACTGAGCCTCCGGTGCGCCGGCCCGGTCGCCTCGCCGTCCGCGCTCCCAACCACCTCGGCGAGCTGGTGCTCGCCCTCCCGGCCCTCGCCGCGCTGGCCCGCCGGGCCCGCCGGGAGGACGGCGCCACCGTGCTGCTCCAGCTGCCCGCGTCGCTCGTCCCCCTGATCGGGCTGGCCGGGCTCGACGCCGACCTTCTTCCGCTCACCGGCCGCCGCCGGCTCCTGCGCGCGGCGGGCGACCTGCGCAGGCGGGGAGCCGACCGGGGCGTCCTGCTCACCCCGTCCCTCTCCTCCGCCCTGGCGTTCCGACTCGCGGGCCTGCGGGTCCGGCGCGGCACGGCGGGCGGTGGCCGCACGGCGCTGCTCACCGATCCGGTGGACCGGGAGCCCCTGCTGCGCGGGCACCGCGTGGCAGAGTTCCTCGCGATCGCGGGCGAGCCCGCGCCGCGGAATCCGCCGGCCCCGCGCATCGGGGCGGACGGGGCCGCGACGGCATGGCGTCGCCGCCGCGCGGCGCTGGGCGTGCCGCCCGAGTCCGGTCCCGTCGTCGGCCTCTTTCCGGGGGCGAACGCGCCGTCGCGCCGCTGGCCGGCCGCCCGGTTCGCGGAGGTGGGACGGGGACTCGCGGACCGGGGCGCGCGGGTGTACGTGTTCGGAGGACCGGGCGAGACGGCCCTCACCGCCCGGGTGGCGGCCGGTGCGGCCGGTCCGGCGGGAGGGCGGATCCACGACCTCGGCGGCCGGACCGGCGTGGCGGAGTTGGCCGGGGCCCTGCAGGCATGCCATGTTCTGGTCACGAACGACACGGGCCCCATGCACCTGGCGGCGGCACTCGATCGTCCCATCGTGGCCCTGGAGGGGGCGGCCGACCCGGTGCAGACGCGGCCCCTCGCGACGCGCGTCCGACTCGTGGGGCGATTCGACCTGCCCTGTGTGCCGTGCCGGCGCAACGCATGTCCGCGCCGCGGCCGAGGCACGGTGCTCGCGGAGGCTCGCCTGGAGTGTCTGATGGCGGTCGGCAGCGGCGAGGTCCTCGACGCGGCCCTGTCCCTTCTCGAGGAGATGGACCGATGAGCGACCAGCGCCACATCGTCGGCGTCGATCTCGGCGGCACCTCGATCCACGCCGGCGTCGTGCCGTTCGACGGGGGGGAGGTCCTCGGCTTCCACTCGCTTCCCACCGCGGCGGACCGGGGCCCGAAGTTCGTGGTCGACCGGATCGTCGCCATGATCCGCGACGCGACAGGCCGGGCGGGCGAGGAGGGCGGCGTGGCGAAGGAGGCGGTCGTCGGAATCGGGATCGGCTCGCCGGGTCCTCTCGACCGGCGCACCGGAACGGTCATCGCCACGCCCAATCTCGGCTGGCGGAACTTCCCCCTGCGCGACCTGATCGCGAACGCCGCCGGCCTCGATGCGGAGCTGGACAACGACGCGAACGCGGCCGCGCTGGGCGAGTGGTGGCTCGGAGCCGGACGGGGCGTGTCCCCGCTCGTGGGGCTCACCCTCGGAACCGGGATCGGCGGCGGGATCGTGCTGGACGGGCGGGTATTCCACGGGGCGGCCGACGTCGCCGGCGAGGTCGGTCACATGACGATCGATTCCACGGGCCGCCGCTGCAACTGCGGCAACTACGGCTGCCTCGAGGCCTACGCCTCGGGCCCCGCGATCGCGGCGCGGGCCGTGGAGGGACTGCAGAGCGGCGAGCCGAGCCTCCTGCCCTCCATGGTCGGCGGAGACTTCGGACGGATCACGGCCGGAACGGTGTACGAGGCGATCCTCGCCGGGGATGCGTACGCGCGCGAGGTGATGCGCGATACGGCGAAGTTCCTCGGGACCGGGATCGCGAACCTCATCAACATCCTGAATCCCGAGATGATCGTGATCTCGGGCGGCGTCACGCGGGCGGGCGACTACCTCCTGGAGCCCCTGCGGACCGAGGTGCGGCGCCGGGCGTTCCGGCACGCCGCGGAGAAGTGCCGGATCGTGACGAGCTCGCTGGGAGACCGGGCGGGGGTGATCGGAGCGGCGTACGGCTTCCGCCTGGAACGCTTCGGCGACGGCTGACCGTGCCGGAACTGGGAATTCTCGGGACCCTCGTCCTCGACACGATTCACCCGCCGCCCGGGTCCGGCGCCCCCGTGGTGTCGGACTGGGGCGGCATCGCGTATGCGCTGGCGGCGTTCGAGGCCTCCCGGCCGCCGGGCTGGACGGCCGTCCCGCTCGTGCGCGTGGGGTCGGACGTGCGGGCGGCGGCCGACGAGCTGCTCGCGCGGTTCGACGGCATCGCGAGGCGCGACGGCGTGGTTACGGTCCCGGAGCCGAACAACCGCGTGGAGCTCTTCTACGGCAGCAGAACGGACCGCTGTGAACGGCTGGCCGGAGGGGTCTCCGGCTGGCCGTGGGAGGAGCTCCGGGAGGCGGCCCTGTCCTGCGACGCGCTCTACGTGAATCTTGTGGCGGGATGGGAGCTGGACGTGGAAGTCGGCGCCCGCCTGCGTTCGGAGTTCCCGGGGCGGCTGTACGGCGACATCCACTCGCTCCTGCTCGGGACGGGCGAGGAGGGCGTGCGCGTACGGCGCCGAATCGACGACTGGCCGGCCTGGAGGGGCCTGTTCGACGTGGTGCAGATGAACGAGGACGAACTGGCGACGCTGACCGGGACGGTGGGCCCGGAGGCGGGGGCGGCGGAGGATGCCGAGGCCCGCGCCATCCTGGAGGCCGGGGCCGAGGTCGTGTTCGTGACCCGCGGGTCGGCCGGCGCGGACTGGTGGGAGCGAGCCGGAAGGCGCGTACGCCGGGGCGTCGCGCCTCCGGCCGCCACGGCCGGACGGGACGTCGATCCCACGGGCTGCGGGGACGTGTGGGGCGTCGTGGCCGCCGTGTCCCTCGTCGCCGGGGCGGACCCGGGCGAGGCGGCGTTCCGCGCCAACCGGTTCGCCGCCGCGGCGGCCGGGCATCGCGGGACGGACGGGCTGGCCGCGACGCTCGCCCGGGTCGCCGCCGGGCCGGCGGGAGGCACGGGGTGAGCCGCGTCGTCGAGGTGCCGGAAGTCCTCGACCACAAGGGGTTCGAGGCGCTGCTGGCGGTCCTCGCGGCGGAGCCCGGCACGGACAGTGCGCGCCTGCTGTTCAATGCCCGCCACGTGCGCTGGGTCTCGCCCTTCGGACTCATCGGGCTGCTCGCCGCGGGACGCGTCGCCCGCGACCGCTCGGGCCTCGCTCCCCGCCTCGAGGCACCCGAGGTGCGGGAAGTGCGGACCTACTGGGAGCGGATGGACTTCTGGCAGGCGGCGCACGGCGTGTTCGACCTGGAGCCGGGGACCACGCGGCCGCACGCCTCCTCGGACGCCCTGCTGGAGATCACGGCGATCCGGTCCCACCACGACGTACACGCCGTGGTCGAGCGGGTCCGCGAGCGCTCGGCGGCGATCCTCGAGAAGCGCCTCCACTACCCGAAGCCGTCGGTGATCCAATTCAGCGTGATGCTCTCGGAGGTCTGCCAGAACATCATCGAACACGCCGAGGCGGACGGGTGGGTGTGCGCCCAGACCTACAACTACCGCGAGCGGCTCGGGCGCGAGGTCCTCGTCGTGGCGGTGATGGACGTGGGCGTCGGTTTCGAGGGGTCCCTGGCCGCCGAGCACGCCCGCCGGTTCGGGGAGTCCTGGTCGGCGGCCACGGCGCTCGAGGCCGCGCTCCTGTTCGGGGAGTCCCGCTTCCGCGACCCCGGCCGCGGACAGGGGCTGCAGGCGATCCGGCGCCAGGTGTCTCGCTGGGACGGGATGCTGGCGATCCGGAGCGGCGACGCACGGATCGCCCTCGTCCCCGACTGGGAGGACCTTCCCTCGATGCAGCGGGGGCTCGTCCGCTTTCCCGGCGCGCAGATCCTCATCGTGATGCCGGCGCGCGTCGCGGAGGAAGCGTGAGTGCCCCGCGGCCGGCCCGCCGGCCCGCGAACGGCCGACCGGTCCCCGCGGTCGCCGTGGCGAGCCTGTACGAGCGCAACCTGGTCACCCGCGAGACGGGTCGCGCCGTGCGGGGCGGGATCGAGCGTCTGTTCGCGGGCCGGTGCGGCGAATCGGTCGCGGTGCTCGACTTCGGGGCGGTGGCCGTGATCGACTTCAGCTGCGCCGACGAGGTCGTGGCCAAGCTCGTCCTGCAGGCCGACGCGCCCGGCGGGGACGAAGAGGTCCGCTTCGTGCTGGTGCGCGGGGTGCAGGACCACCACCTCGACCCCGTGGAGTGCGCCCTGCGCCGCCGCGGGCTCGCCGTCGCGGCGGAACGCGCCACGGGCGAGCCGGTGCTGCTGGGAGAGGCCGATGCCGCCGCCGCGGCGGCGTTCGAGGCGCTGTGCCGCTGCGGCCGCACGAGCACGGAGGAGCTGGCCGGCCGGCTCGGCCTCGGCGAGGAGGACTGCGGCCGCCTCCTCGCCGAGCTCCACCGGCGGCGCCTGTGCCGCCGGTGCGACGACGGGTGGGAGTCCCTGCTGGTCACGGCCTCGGCGGCCGGCGAGGCGCGGCCGGCCCGGGTCGCCCCTCCGGCCGGAGAGTGAATCGCCGGACCGTCACGCGGACGGTCGCCGCGGGGGGGCTCGCCACGCTGTGGGTGGCAGGCCTGGTCGTCACCGGGCTCTGGTACCGGCTCGCGCTGTCGGCCCGTCCCCCGGACGTCGCATCGGACGTGCCCGGGCTCCAGGCTCCCGTCGAGGTCCTGCTCGACACGCTCGGCATCCCGACCGTGTTCGCCGCCGGCGAGGGAGACGCGGTCCGGGCGCTGGGCTGGCTGCACGCCGAAGACAGGCTGTGGCAGATGGAGCTGTTCCGCCGCGTGGGGGAGGGGCGCCTGGCGGAGGTATTCGGCGCGAAGGCTCTCCCGACCGACCGCTTCGTGCGGACCCTCGGGCTGCCCGCGGCGGTGGAGCGCGCCGCGGCCGCGCTGGGGCCCGAGGAGGCGGCGCGGCTCGACGCCTACGCGAGCGGCGTGAACGCCCGCCTGGCGGCCGGCGGGCCGCCGCCCCCCGAGTTCCAGCTCCTGCGCGTGCGGCCCCGGGCGTGGGACGCGCGGGCCAGCCTCGCCGTCGGCATGGTCATGAACCTCGACCTGGCGTCGTGGCGGCCCGACCTCGCGCGGTTCCGCATCGCCCGCCGTTTCGGACCGGACCGTCTGGCCACGCTGCTGGAGGGCTATCCCGCCTGGGGGCCGACGATCCTCGACGCGCCCGTCGCCACACCGCCCGGGGCGGAGCCCGGCATGCCCGGTACGCCCGCGGCCGGAGCGGCGCCGGCCGTGGCCGGTGACCCGGCGGGCGTTCC
>JAVVDU010000034.1:5123-14114 GCA_032251515.1 Gemmatimonadota bacterium | reverse complement strand
TCCGGCGCGCCGATCCTCGCCAACGACATGCACCTGGAGCTGCGCGCCCCGTCCCTCTGGTACCTGGCCGTCCTGCACGGGGAGGCGGACGGACTGCACGTCGCGGGCCTCACGCTCCCGGGCGTCCCGGGCGTCGTCGTCGGCCACAACCGGTCGCTCGCCTGGGGCTTCACGAACGGCATGGTGGACGACACCGACTTCTTCGTGGAGACCCTGTCGGAGGACGGCCGCACCTACCGCGACGGAGGCGGGTGGGCGGCGCTGGAGGTGCGGACCGACACGATCCCGGTGCGCGGCCGCGGCCCCGAGCCGCTCGAGGTCCGAGCCACGCGCCGCGGCCCTCTCCTGTCCGACGTGCTGCCGGGGCTCGAGGCGGACCTGTCGGTGCTGTGGGTGCCGGCCCGGGTGGACGCGGGCACGGCGGGGATCGCGGCGCTGAACCGCGCCGGGGACGCCGATGCGTTCGATCGGGCCGTCGCGCGGTTCGCGCTCCCGCACCAGAACGTGGTGGCGGCGTTCCGCTCCGGCGGCATCGCCTACCGCCTCGGGGGGCGGATCCCGCTCCGGGCAGGGCGGGACGGCGCCCTCCCGGCGCCGGGCCACGACGCGGGAGACGGCTGGACGGGCTTCTGGCCGCCGGCGTCGCATCCGGCGGTGCGGGATCCGCGGCGGGGTTACGTGGCGACGGCGAACAACCCGCAGGCCCCGGAGCTCGGGCGGACCATCGGGAGCGACTACGCGGCCCCGTTCCGCGCCGAACGGCTCGTTCGCGCGCTCGAGGTGCGCCGGGACTGGACGCCCGCGGCCACGGAGGCGCTGCAGCGGGACACGTTCAGCCGGCTGGCGGACCGGACGGTCGCGCGTGCCATCGCGGCGGCGGAACGGGCGGGCGAGGGAGGAGCCGCGGAGATCCTGCGCGCCTGGGACCGGACCGTGACGAACGATTCCCGCGCGGCGCCTCTCTTCTACGCCTGGTTCCACCGGCTGCGGGCCCTCATCGCGGGAGACGAGTTCGCGGGCGAGACGTGGACGACGTTTCCCGCGACGGCGATGCTGCGGGTCCTCGCGGAGGGAGACGCGAACCCGTGGGTCGACGACGTCCGCACCCCTGTCCGCGAGCGCCTCGCCGAGTGGGAGGAACGGGCCCTGCGCGACGCGCTGGCCGTCACGGCGGGCGCGCGCTGGGGAGAGGTGCACGCGGAGCGGCACGCCCACCCGCTGGGCGACGTCCGCCTCCTCGACCGTCTGCTGGGGCTGAACGTCGGTCCGTGGCCCCAGGACGGGGGTCCGCACACTCTTCGCCCGGTGGATTACCGCCAGTGGGCGAACCTCGGGCCGGGCTCCTGGACCCCTCCCTGGCGGAGCGAGTACGGACCCTCCGAGCGCTTCGTGGCGCACGTCCGGCCCGGGGGGATCGAGGGACGCTTCCTGGTGCCCACCGGCCAGAGCGGCAACCCGTTCAGCCCGCATTACCGGGACATGAGCGCGCGCTGGCGCGCCGGCGGTCTCGAGCCGGTGCCGCTGGAGCAAGAGGAGGCCCGCCGCCGGGCCGCCCGGAGCCTCGCGCTGGAGCCGCCGGCCGGCGAGCGCGCCGGCGGGACACCCGATGGATCACGAACGCTGGTACCGGAATGAGTGAACGCGAGCACACCGACATCCTGGTCATCGGGGCAGGCCCCTGCGGCCTCGCGGTGGGCGTGGCGGCCCGCGAGGCCGGGCTGCCCTGCACGATCCTCGACAAGGGGCCCGTGACGAGCGCCATCGACCGCTACCCGCTCGACATGACCTTTTTCAGCACGCCCGAGCACCTCGAGCTCGGCGACGTACCGCTGGTGGTGGACCGCGACAAGCCGACGCGCCGCGACGCCCTCACCTACTACCGGCGGATCGCCAGGCATTTCTCGCTCGACGTCCGGCAGTACGAGGAAGTCCTGGCGGTGGAGCGGAACGGGAGCGGGTTCCACGCCACGAGCCGCACGGCCGCCGGAGACCGCCGGGAGTACGCGGCGCGCGCGGTGGTGGTGGCGACGGGCTACTACGACACGCCGGTCCTGCTGTACGTGCCGGGCGAGGGCCTGCCGAAGGTGACCCACTACTTCCGCGATGCGCACCGCTATTTCGACCAGGACGTGATCGTGGTGGGCGGGGGAAACTCGGCCGTCGACGCGGCCCTGTCCACGTGGCGGGCCGGGGCGCGCGTCACCCTGGTGCACCAGTTCGACGATTTCGATCGCGGGGTGAAGCCGTGGGTCCTGCCGGACATCCGCAACCGGCTGGAGAAGGGCGAGATCGCGGTGCGCTGGCGGACGCGGCTGGCGGAGATCGAGCCGGCTCGCGTGCGGCTGGAGCACGCGGACGGTGGCGACGCCGGCTGGGTCCGCAACGACTTCGTGCTCGCCATGACGGGATACCGTCCCGACCCGAAGTTCCTCGTGTCGCTCGGCGTCCCGGTGGACCCGGTAACGGGAGTGCCCGCGCACGACCCGGAGACGCTGGAGACCCCGGTCGCGGGCGCATTCGTGGCCGGCGTGATCGCGGCCGGGTTCGACGCGAACCGGATCTTCATCCAGAACGGCCGCGAACACGGCCCGCGCATCGTGCGGGCCCTCGCGGCGCGTCTCGTTGACGTCACCGGAACCCCCGGATAGCTTGCCGATCCGGCGTCCGGGGGCTTCGTCCCGGCGTCGTGGACGCGCACCCGGATCCGCATGAAGGAAGCCGCCCTGAGCCGTTCCCGTCCCGTCCTTGAGCGCATCGAGGAGGTGCTCGCCTCGATCCGCCCGGCCATCCGGGTGGACGGCGGCGACATCGAGCTGGTGGAGTTCGACGCCCCGGAGGGGGTCGTCCGGGTGCGCATGGTCGGCGCGTGCTACGCGTGCCCGATGTCCATGCTGACCCTGAAGGCCGGGATCGAACAGCGGCTGCGCATGCAGGTGCCCGAGGTCCGGTCGGTCGAGTCGGTCGAGGTGCCCGCCCGCTGAGAGTCGCCGGCGCGGGCCGCGTCCCGCCGCCGCCGTGCCACCGCCCGCCGCCCGCAGGAGCACACCGGAACCCACGGAAGAAAGAAGCCGATACATGCCGGGAAGTCTGGAAGATCAGGTACGCAGGGCGCTGGCCCGCGTCCGCGCCGCCGCGGAGGGGCCCGACGTGCTGGCCGCGGGACTCGTGGAGCCGCTCGCGGTCTCCGACCAGGGAGATCTCGTGCTGCGCATCGCGCCGGGGCCGGAGATGTCGCCGGACCTCGTGGAGACGGTGCGTCTCGTCGCCTCGGGCGTCCCGGGAATCCGCGACGTCCGCTTCGAGCGCGCGGCCGCCCGCCCGGCCCCGCCGCCCGAGGGGACGGTGGCGGCGCCGTCCGGTGGCGGGCGGGGCCGCCGCGCGTTGCCCGTGATGGGGACGCCGGCGGCGGGCGCGGCGGCGGCGCCCCGCTCGCCCGGCCAGGTGAGCCGGGAGGAGGCGTCCCGGCATCCGCGCGACGCGCAGCCGCTCGAGGGGATCCGCCACGTGGTCGCGGTGAGCTCGGGGAAGGGTGGCGTGGGCAAGTCCACCGTCTCCACGAACCTCGCCGCGGCGTGGGCGCGCCGTGGCTGGCGGGTGGGGCTCCTGGACGCCGACATCTACGGTCCCGACATCCCGACCATGTTCGGGGTCCGCGGCCGGCCGCGCATGGAGGACGACCGGGTCGTCCCGATCGAGGCGCACGGGGTGAAGCTGATGAGCCTCGGGTTCCTGGTGGACGATGAGACCCCGGCGATCTGGCGCGGCCCGATCGTCATGGGGATCATCCGCCAGTTCCTCCAGCAGGTCGCGTGGGGCGAGCTGGACGTGCTCGTGGTCGACCTGCCGCCCGGGACGGGGGACGCCCAGCTCTCCCTCGTCCAGCTCGCGCGCGTCTCGGGCGCCGTGATGGTCACCACGCCGCAGGACGTGTCGGTCCAGGGCGTGCTGAAGGGGATCCGCATGTTCGAGAGCGTCGAGGTGCCGGTGCTCGGCGTGGTCGAGAACATGCGCGGCTTCGTCTGCCCGGACTGCGAGACGGTGCACGAGATCTTCGGCTCCGGCGGCGGCGAGAAGCTGGCCGCTTCGCTCGGCATTCCGTTCCTCGGGGCCGTCCCGCTCGGGCTCGCGGTACGGGAGGAGGGGGACCGGGGGGTGCCCACCGTCGTCGGCCGCGAGGACTCGCCCGAGGCCCGGGCCCTGCGGGCCGTCGCGGACGCCGCCGCGGACCGCCTCGCGGCGCGTGAGGTGGAGCCCGCCGCCCGCTGAGCGCCGTCTACCGCGTCGACCCGACGCGCGGCCCGGTCCGCGCCGCGGTCCGCCGCCTCGCCGTCCCGGCGGTGGCGGCGACGCTCATCCAGGGGCTGTTCAACGTCGTCGACACGTTCTGGGTCGGGCGCTTCCTGGGCCCGGAGGCGCTCGCCGGCGTGAGCACCGCGGGATTCGTGGTGTGGCTCGTCCTCGCCGTGGCCGAGCTCCCGGCCGTCGGCCTCGCGGCCGTGGCCAGCCGGCGCTGGGGCGAGGGCCGACCCGAGGACTCCGCCCGCGCCGCCTACCAGGCATTCCTGCTCGGGCTGCTCGGCGCCGCGGGGATCGGCGTGGCGGGCCTCGCCGGCCTCGATGGGCTCTTCGCGCTGATGGGCACGCCGGGCGGGGTGACCCGCGAGGGGGCCGGCTACCTGGCGACCTGGCTCACCGGCACGCCCATCGTATTCGCCTACTTCGCCATGGACGCGGCGTTCCGGGCCGCGGGGGACACGCGCACGCCCTTCGTGCTCCTCGCCGTGTCGCTCGGCGCGAACGCCATCCTCGACCCGCTGCTCATCCTCGGACCAGGACCGCTCCCGGCGCTGGGAATCCAGGGCGCGGCACTCGCCACCCTGGTGACGCGCGCCGGGGGCTGCGTGCTCGGTTACGCCTGGCTGCGCCGCCGCGGCTGGATCCGCCGCAGCCGACCCGACGGCCGCCTCCTCGGGCGGATGACCTGGATCGGCCTCCCGGTGGCGGCGGGAGGGGCCACCTTCTCGGCGGTGTACATCCTGCTCACCCGGCTCACCAGCGAGTTCGGGACGGCGGGGCTCGCCGCCCTCGGCGTGGGCCACAAGCTCGAGTCGCTGAGCTACATGGTCTGCATCGGGTTCGGCGTGTCGGCGGCCACCGTGGTCGGGCAGAACCTCGGGGCCGGGTCCCGCACGCGGGCGCGGCGCGGCGGTCGCGAGGCGCTGCGGTACGCCCTGTTCGTCACGACGGCCGTCGGCGTGCTGTTCCTGACCGTGCCGGAGACGCTGATCGGGGCCTTCACGTCGGACCCGGACGTGATCCGGGCCGGCGCGTCCTACCTGCGGATCGTGGCGGCGGCCCAGGTGTTCATGGCCGTGGAGCTCGTGCTGCAGATCGCCATGGAGGGAGCCGGGTACACGGTGGCGCCGATGCTCACCACCATGACGTTGACGGTCCTGCGGCTGCCCCTCGCCGCCCTGCTGCGCGGACCGCTCGGACTGGCCGGGATCTGGTGGACGATCTCGCTCACCGGGATCCTGCGTGGCGTGGCCGTGGCGGCGATCTGGCGCCGCGGCGGGTGGCTCGAGCGGGACGTCTGAGCGGACGCCGCGGCGGGACGTCCGCGCGAACGAAGGCGGAGGGCGGCGGTCCGGGCCGGATCGACCGCCGGTTGTGGAACAAGGGGGACGATGTGCCGATCGTGACGCTGCTCAGTGATTTCGGGACGGCGGACTCGTACGTCGCGGAGATGAAGGCGGCGGTCCTCGCGGCGGCGCCGGACGCGGCGCTCGTGGACGTCAGCCACGCGGTGGCGCCCGGCGACGTGGAGGGAGGCGCCTGGCTGCTCGCCCGGGTGTGGGAGGCATTTCCGCCCGGGACGGTGCACCTCGCGGTGGTGGACCCGGGCGTCGGTGGAGGCCGCCGGGCCGTGGCGGTCCGGATCGCCGGACGCTGGTTCGTGGGGCCCGACAACGGTCTCCTGACACGGGTGCTGGCGGACGGGCCGGCGGAGGCCGCCCTGCTCCTCGACCCGGCCGCGGCGGACCCGCGACCGGTCAGCCCCACCTTCCACGGCCGCGACCTGTTCGCGCCCGCCGCGGGGCGGCTCGCCGCCGGGGTCGAAGCGCCGCCCGGCGCCGGATCCATCGACCCGGAGACCCTGCGGCGCCTGTCCCTGCCCCCCGTGGAGCGCCTCGGACGCGGGGTCCGGGGGCGGGTGGCGCACGTGGACCGGTTCGGCAACCTCGTCACCGACATTCCCGGCACGGCGTGCGGACCGAGCGCCCTGGTGGAGGTGGCGGGCACGGTGATTCCGGGGCTGCGGGCCTCGTACGCGCACGGGGAGCCGAACCGGCCCATCGCGCTGGTGGGCTCGGCGGGCACGCTGGAGATCGCCGTTCGGGACGGCAGTGCAGCCGAGATGCTGGGAGCGGACCGGGGCGCGGAGGTGCGGGTGCGGGTCGAGCGCGACTGAGCCGGGCCGGCCGTCAGTCCGTGAAGTCGACGTCCACCTTGCCGAACGCCGCCCGGACGGAGATGCGCAGTCGCCGGGACGCGTCCTCGAAACCGGGCGTCCGCCATACGCCGTCGTTCTTCACCAGTCCCTCCGGGTCGAAGCCGGCGAGCAGGCCCCGGTGGCGGATCTCGATCCCCACGCCCCGGGGCAGGACGAGGCGGAGCGCTCCCAGCCCCATCGCGATGTCGGCCCGCGCCTCGCCTTCCCACGCGCCGCCGAAGTCGAGCGTGACGTCTCCCACGGCACCCTCGAAGGTCAGCCGGTCGAAGCGCGCGTTTCCCAGGCCGGTCGCCCGGAACTCCGCCGCGCCGGCGGCGAACTCCAGGTCGGCCAGCCGGACGGGGTTCGGGGTATCGAAGGAGATCTCGGACCGGGAGGCGCCGGTCCGGTAGACGAGGCCGGTCAACGGCAGGCCTCCCAGCTCGAGCCGGGTCTCGGCGGCGCCCGCCTCGACGCGCAGGGCCGTCGCCACGCCGGCCCCGATCCCCAGGTCGAGCCGTCCCGACGCTTCGTCGTCGAACTCCACGTCGTCCAGTTCTCCGTGCTCCGGCGTCACCCGGATGTCCAGTCGGCCGACCCCCCCGTCTTCCTCCCAGCTCCGCGCCGGCTCGACCTCTCGCGCGTCGTACCGCAGCCGGACGTCGTACAGCAGGTCCGGCGCGGCGCGGTGGATGGCGAGCCGGCCGGCGGCGTACTCGACCCGGACCCGCAGCGAATCGAGCCCCCGGTCCGCGGTGCGCCGGATGCGCAGGTCCGTCCACTCCGGCTCCTGCGCCGCCACCGGCCCGGCGAGGCCGAGGGCGGCCGCCAGGCCGGCGACCGCCGGCAGCAGCCGCCGCGTCCGCCTACGCACCGGATGCCTCCGTCCCGGGAGCGAACTCCTCGCGCAGCGGATCGGCGCCGCGGCCCGCGGGTCGCCGACCGCCGGCCCGCGTGACGATCAGCCCACCCAGCCCGGCGCTGACCGCCACCCAGGTGGTCACGCCCGCCGCGAAGAACGCCAGCCCGCGCAGGAAGCCGAGCAGGCCGCAGAACAGGAACAGGACGGCGGCGACGGCGAACGGGGCGAGCAGCGCCGCGAGCCCGCTGGCGACGTACCAGTACGAGTTCGCCCGCCGCAGGCGCAGTCGCTCCACCCAGTCGTAGCGCCGCAGCGCGATGGTCTCCCCGGCCGCGTGCGCCGCCGCCAGGTAGCCTGCCGGTACGGCCAGCGCCGCCGCCAGCACGTAGAACGGGATCACCAGCCAGGTGACGATCCCCACCGCGAGCACGAGCAGCACCGGCAGGAACAGGAGCTGTCCCGCGAGGCCGATGCCGAAGCAGCGCCCCACGTCGAGCCGGACCGCGTCGGCGACCATCTCGAGGCGCGGCCGGAAGAAGTACACGAGGGCCGCACCCAGCAGGCCGAGTCCGATGTACCAGCCCAGGACCGCCCCGAGGCTGCCGAGCATGTGGCCCAGGTTGTGGAAGAAGGCCCCCACGGGGCCGCGACGGCCGGAGCGCCGCTCGACCCGGATTCGCGGCTCATCGCCGGACGCCGCGTCCGCCGCCGCCTCTCCGGCCGAATCCGCGAGGTCGGCCAGGGCATCCTCGAGCCCGGCTGCCGCGCCGCCGGCCAGCGAGACGATCTCTCCCACAACCCGGCCACCGTCCCGCCGGACCTCGCCGCCCACCTGCACGATGTCGCCGGCCACCCGGGAGCCGTCGGCGAGCGTGAGAACTCCGTCGAGCACGAGGACGTCGCCGTTCACCTCGCCGGCAAGCTCCAGTTCTCCGCCGAGCAGCACCAGGTCGCCACCCACCACGCGGCCCGCCGGCACGGCGTAGTCGTCATGCACGACCAGGGCCACTTCGTCGCCCGAGACGCGAGCCTGCGCGCCGATGCGCGCGAGCGAACGGCGCAGGCGGTCGATGCCGCGGGTCAGCTCCTCCATGGATCGCAGACCCGGGGCGATCGCGACGGGCCCGTCGCCGAGCGCCTCGGAAACGGGGTGCGCCGCGTCCACGCCGTCCGGCGCGGGGACGAGCGACGCGAGCGCGGCGCCCAGGGCCTCCCCGTCCGGCCCCGCCGGCGGGACCCAGTCCCGCAGGGCGGACAGCGTGGTGGCGGACTCCAGGGTGCGGGGGTCGCGCAGGAGCTCCCGCCAGGCCCGCTCCACCGCCGCGCCGGGCTCGTAGGAGCCGGCGGGAGTCCCGTCCACGAGGATGCGGCCGCCGGTCAGCGACACGGTTCGTGTCGTGCCCGCGGCGAGCTCGACGCGCAGCGTCGCCTCGCGCGACGAGAGCGTGACCACGGTCTCGCGGACCCCCTCGTCCCGCTCCTGCGCGACCGCCGCGAGCGTCAGCAGCAGACCGGCGCCCGCCGCCGCGGCGACCGCCGCGAGGCGGCGCGCCGTACGGCCGATCGCCCGGGTTCCGAGCCTCCTCATCTCCGTCCTCCTCCACGTCGGGTTCCGTTCCCGTTTCCGTTCCCGCGG
>JAVVDU010000034.1:0-5023 GCA_032251515.1 Gemmatimonadota bacterium | reverse complement strand
CGTGATCTCCGGATAGGCGACCCGCCACGACACCGCGCCGCCCAGCGTGAGCAGCAGGCCCGCCAGCGCCGGGAGGGCGCGGGCGGGCCGCTCGCGGATCGTCCGGAGGGCGCGGAGCCACGCCGGCTCCGGGAGCCGCACGCGGGCCATCACCCGGTCGGCGAAGCCGGGCGCCGGGGCGGACGTCTCGAGGGCCAGGAGGCCGGCGTGCAGCCGCCGGACGCCTTCGACCTCCCGGCGGCACGCGGCGCAATCCGACACGTGCGCGACGGCTCCGGGGGACACGTCCTCCCCGAGCGCGATCCGCTCCAGCTCTTCCGGGCCCAGGTGCCCCGGTCCGTGTCGGTCCGGTCCATTCATCGGTCCATCTCCTCCGTTCCTCCTGCCGTACGGATGCCCGCGCCGCGGGGTTTCACGCGTCCCCATCGGCCGCCGGCGGGGGAAGTCCGGTCCGCAGCTCGCGCCGGGCGCGGAAGATGTAGGTCTTGACCGTTCCCAGCGGGATTCCCATCACGTCGGCGATCTCCTCGTACGAGCGTCCTTCCACGTGGCGCAGCAGGATCGCCGTCCGGTACTCCGGCCTGAGCGCCTCGATCGCCTCCTCCAGCCGGTCGGCGAGCTCCCGGGACGCGAGGCGGTCCTCGGGCGATTCGTCGTCGGACGCGAGGGTGGGGCTCGTGGCTCGCTGGCGCTCCTCCGTCACCGCGTCGGGAGCGCCGTGCACCGAGATCGTCGGCACCTCGCGCCGACGCAGGTGATCCACCGTCAGGTTGTAGGCGATCTTGAACAGCCAGGACGAGAACCGGTACGAGGGGTCGAAGCGGTCCAGGTTCTGGAAGGCCCGCACGAAGGCGTCCTGCGAGAGGTCCTCGGCGAGCTCCCGGTCGCGTACCATGCGGTGGACGAGCGAGAACACGGGCCGCTCGAAGCGTCCCACGAGCTCTCGCGCCGCCCGCTCGTCGCCACGGCGGCAGAGGCGCACGAGCTGGCCGTCGTCCTTCGCCGCGTAGTCCAAGTTGCGCCGCGCCCCCCGCGTTCCCGGTGCGGATCGATTGCCCGGCTCCTCCTCCCCGCGGTACCCTGCGCGAAGCTAGGCCCCGCTCCCGCCCGGCCACAACGCCGGACGCGCCGGAGCCGGGGCTGGAACGCCACGCGGCCACGGAGGAGAGATGCGGATCGGGCTGGTCAGCGACCTGCACGGGGTGCTCCCGGCGGAGGTGTTCGACCTCCTGCACGGGGTGGAACGGCTTCTCGTCGCCGGCGACACGGGTCGGTCCGAGCTGCTGGCGGACCTCGAGGCGATCGCGCCGGTGCTGGCCGTGTGGGGAAACGTGGACGGGCCGGAGATCCGGGCCGCTGTGCCCGAGAGCCGCGAGACGGACCTGGGCGGAGCGCGCTTCGCCCTCGTGCACGGGCACCGCGCGGCGCCGCACTACGTGGACCTTCTCGACGCCTTCCCGACGGCCGACGTCGTGGTGCACGGGCACACGCACGTGCCGCGCTGCGAACGGATCGGGTCCCGCCTGCTCGTGAACCCGGGCGCGGCGTCCGCCGGGCGTGGGGGTTGGCCGCCCTCGCTGGCGATCGCCGAGGTGGTGGACGGCCGGGTCGAGGTCCGGCACCTGCGGCTGCCCGACGGGGCGCCGCTCGTACCGCGGCGGTGAGGGCGGGGACGGTGCCGATCGCGGCGGTACGGGCCGGGGTCGCCCGCCCCTTCCCGGGAGATCAGGCCTGGCAGGCGGGACAGGAGAAGGTGCCCCGGCCCGCCAGCACGGTGCGCTCGATCGCGGCACCGCAGCGCCGGCAGGGGGCCCCCGCCCGTCCGTACACCCGGAGGCGCGACGCGAACCGGCCGGAGCGGCCGTTCACGGCCCGGTAGTCGCGCAGCGTGGTGCCCGCCGCGTCCACGGCCCGGCGCAGCACGTCTCGCAGCGCCCGGTGGAGACGGCGGAAGTCCTCCGCCGTGAGCGTGTCCACGGGCCGGTGGGGAGCGAGGCGGGCGCCGAACAGGGCCTCACACGCGTAGATGTTGCCGACCCCGGCGATCCGGCCCTGGTCGAGGAGGGCCGACTTCACGGGCGCGCGCCCGCGCCCCAGCGCGGCGGCGAGGTCCGTCGCCCGGAACCCGGGAGCGAGGGGCTCGGGACCGAGCCGGGCGGACTCGGCCTCCCAGTCCGGGCCGGAGAACCGGCGGAACCCGCCCAGGCGGCGCACGTCGTCGTAGAACAGGGTGGACCCGTCGTCGAACCGGAAGCGGGCCGCCACGTGGCGGAACTCCTCCACCGGCGGCGCGGGACCATCTCCCAGGCAGAACCGCCCCGTCATGCGGAGCTGCGCGACGAGGACCCCGGCGTCGAGGCGGAACACGAGCCGCTTGCCCCGCCGCTCCAGCGCCCGGACCTGCCGGCCGACCAGCAGCTCCGAGAATTCCGCGACCGACCGCGGCCCCATGAGGATGTCCGGCCGCGCCACCCGGACGTCCACGAAGGTCCGGCCCTCGAGCCGCGGCGCCAGCGCGCGGCGGATCGTCTCTACTTCGGGAAGCTCCGGCACCCGTCCTACCGGACGCGTCCGATGTCGGAGCGCCAGTCCGCTCCCTCGAAGCGGATGCGCGCCGCGGCCGCCCGGCTCCGCTCGCTCGCCTCGGCGAGGGTCGCCCCGAGCCCCGTGACCCCGAACACCCGCCCGCCGGCGGTGACCAGTCGCCCGCCGGCCGTCGAGGTCCCGGCGTGGTACAGACGCACGTCCGGCCCCTCCAGGCCGGCGGGCACCTCGATCGGCACCCCCTTCTCGACGGGCCCGGGATAGCCGCCCGACACGACCACGGTGACGAGCGCGGCGCCGGGCGCCGGATCGGGGTCCCAGCCGGACAGCCGGGCGCCCGACGCCACGGTCCGCACCGGCTCCACGAGGTCGCCGCCGGTGAGCGGGAGCACCGCCTGCGCCTCGGGGTCCCCCAGGCGGCAGTTGAACTCGATCACCCGGGGCCCGTCCGCCGTGAGCATCAGGCCGGCGTACAGGAAGCCGCGGTACGGGCAGCCGCGGGCGGCGAGGCCCGCGAGCACCGGCTCCGCGACCTCGCGCCGTATCCGGTCCACCAGGTCCGGGCCCGCCCCGGGCACCGGCGCGAAGGCGCCCATGCCGCCCGTGTTGGGCCCCTCGTCCTTCTCGAAGCGCCGCTTGTGGTCGCGGGACGGCACGAGGGGGACGGCCGTCTCGCCGTCGGTGAGGAAGAACACCGACAGCTCCTCGCCCTCGAGGTACTCCTCGAGCAGGATCTCGTCCGCCGCGTTCCCGAGCGTGCGCTCGACCATCAGGGCCCGGATCACCCGCTCCGCCTTCGCCCGGTCGGGGCAGACGAACGCGCCCTTGCCGCCGGCGAGGCCCGAGGCCTTCACGACGAACGGCGGGTTCCCGGCCCGCACGCGCGCCAGGGCGGGCTCCGGCGCCCGGAACACCTCGAAGGCGGCCGTCGGCACGCCTTCGTCCCGCATGAGGGTCTTGGCGAACGCCTTGGAGGACTCGATGCGGGCCGCGGCCGCGGAGGGACCGAACAGGGGCAGTCCCTCGGCCGCGAACGCATCCGCGATGCCGGCCGCCAGGGGGGCCTCGGGGCCCACGATGGTGAGTCCCACGCCGGCCGAGCGGGCCAGGCCCACCAGGCCCGCGATGTCGTCCGCGGCGACCGGGACGTTCCGCCCCACCGCCGCGGTGCCCGGGTTCCCGGGGGCGACGAGGAGCTCCGTGTCGGGGGCGTCGAGGCGGATCTTGGCGGCGAGGGCGTGCTCCCGGCCGCCGCTTCCCACGAGGAGGATCGGTTGGGGTGCCATCGGGTCAGGATGCAACGGGCGGCGCGCGTCCGCCACCCGGCGCGCCGGGTGCGCCGCGCGGACCCCCGGCGGCGCACCCGCCCGTGCAGGCCCCGATCAGCCGGGGCGCGCCTTCCGCCACGCGTCTCCCATCCGCGACTTCAGCTTGTCGACGGCGGCGTCCACCTCGTCGAGCAGGTCACGGGCCGACTCGCCGTAGCCGCGCGCCGCCTCCGCCAGGTCCTCCCGGTACGGCCGCAGGTCCTCCTCGTCGCGGCGCCGGTACTCGCCCGTGAGAATCCGCTCGTAGTGACCGGCGTCGAGCCAGTCGCGGAGCTCCGCGATGCGGACGACCGCGAACGGGTGCGTCGCGCCGATCGCGTTCAGCAGCTTGTAGACCGAGTCGAGGAGGTCGCCGCCCTGCCGATACTCCTCCGCCTGGGCGAGGAACGGCTCCAGCTCCAGCTCCTCGCCGCGCGTGCCGCCCGCGAGCTTCATGAGGGCGCGCATCACGACTTCCGGGTCCTGCACGGCGAGGACGGCGGCCCGGTCGCTCGACAGCTCCGACTTGCGGTACCACTCCAGGAGCGCCAGCAGCAGGGGGAGCGCCGCGATGCCCGCCAGGGGGAACCGGAACGCCGTGAGCCGCAGCAGCAGCACGAGGAGCGTGCGGTACAGCACGTGCCCGCTCAGGATGTGACCCACCTCGTGGGCGAGCACGGCCTCCGTCTCGTCCGGCGACAGGACCTCGAGCATCGACGAGTTCAGGACGATGAACGGGTCGCCCATGCCCACGGCGCCGGCGTTCACCACGGGGGTCTGCGAGACGTAGACCTCGGGTACCCGCTCGAGGTCGAGGACGCGGCACACCCGCAGGGTCCGCTCGTGGATCCACGCGTACTGCTCGCCGGACACGCGGACCGCGTTCGCCTTGAAGGCCAGGCGGATCGCCCGCTCGCCGAACGTCCCGAACACCTTGCGCAGGGCCAGGTCGAAGCCGGGCAGCTTGCGCAGGGCGTTGAGCGCGGCCCGGTCGGCGGGGTGCTCCCACGCGATCGCGCTGATCCCGGTCAGGATCCGGCGCTGTGTCTCGGTGTCCGGACGGTCGCCCTCGGCCGGGGTCCGGATCCCGTCGTCGTCCCGTGCGTCCATCGTCGCCTTCCCGCGTCGAAGCTGGAGTGCCGGGCGGCCGCGGCCGCCGCGAGGGGAGCCGG
>JAVVDU010000033.1:12639-27359 GCA_032251515.1 Gemmatimonadota bacterium | reverse complement strand
TTCGGCGGGCGCTACGTGCCCGAGACGCTGGTGGGCGCGCTGGAGCGGCTGGAGACGGCGGCCCGCGCGGCGCTGGCGGACGAGCGGTTCCGCGCCGCCCTCGACGCGGAGCTCGCGGCCTGGGTCGGACGGCCCACGCCGCTCACCGCCGCGCCCCGGCTGGGCGCCCGCTGGGGGGCCGAGGTGTGGCTGAAGCGAGAAGACCTCACGCACACCGGCGCCCACAAGATCAACAACGCCCTCGGCCAGGCGATGCTGGCCCGGCACATGGGGGTGGAGCGGGTGGTGGCCGAGACCGGCGCCGGGCAGCACGGCGTGGCCGCGGCAGCGGCCTGCGCGCGCCTCGGCCTGCCCTGCACCGTCTACATGGGCGAGGTGGACGCCGCTCGCCAGGCCCCGAACGTCCAGCGCATGCGCCGCCTCGGGGCCGACGTGTCGCTCGTGCGCACGGGCGACCGGACCCTGCGCGCCGCGATCGACGAGGCGCTGCGCGACTGGGTCTCCGACCCGGGCGGCACGTTCTACCTGCTGGGGTCGGCGGTGGGGCCGCACCCCTATCCGTGGCTGGTGCGCGAGCTGCAGGCGGTGATCGGCCGGGAGGCCCGCGCCCAGCTCCTCGCGGCGGCGGGCGGCCTGCCCGACGTGGCCGTGGCCTGCGTGGGCGGCGGATCGAACGCCATCGGACTGTTCCACCCGTTCCTCGCGGATCCCGGGGTCGAGCTGCTCGGCATCGAGGCGGGCGGCGACGGACCGCGGGCGGGCCGGAACGCGGCCACCCTGGCGCACGGGCGGGACGGCGTGCTGCACGGCAGCCGCTCGCTGCTCCTGCAGGACGCGCACGGGCAGGTGTTCGAGACGCACTCGGTGTCGGCGGGGCTCGACTACCCGGGCGTGGGGCCCGAGCACGCCTTCCTGCGCGAGATCGGCCGGGTGCGCTACGAGTCCGCGACGGACGACGAGGCGCTGGCGGCGCTCGACGAGTGCGCCCGCGAGGAGGGGATCCTGCCGGCGCTCGAGACGGCGCACGCCTTCGCGGGGGCGCGGCGCCACGCGGCGGAGCACCCCGGAGCCCGCATCCTGGTCGGCCTGTCGGGCCGGGGCGACAAGGACCTGGCGATCCTCGCGGAGCGGGAGGACACGGCGTGACCGCGGCGGAAGCAGGCGCGGGGGGACCGCGTGCGGGGACGCGCCCGGCGGCGGAAGCCAGGCCCGCGACGCGCACCGGAAACGCGGCGCGGCCCGGCGCCCGGATCGAGGCGGCGATCCGGGCGGCGCGCGACCGGGGCCGGCCCGCCCTGGCGGCCTTCGTGACGGCGGGCTTCCCCGACCGCGAGGGATTCGGCGACGTGCTGCGGGCGGTGGGCGGAGCGGCCGACGTCCTCGAGGTCGGCGTCCCGTTCTCCGACCCGATGGCCGACGGCGTCACGATCCAGCGGGCCAGCCGGGCGGCCCTCGCGGCCGGAGTCACCCTCCCGTGGATCCTCGCCGAAGTGGACCGGGCGCGGCCCGCCGCGCCGGTCCTCCTGATGAGCTACCTGAACCCGCTCCTCGCGTTCGGGATGGAGCGGCTCGGGCCCGCGCTGGCCGAGGCCGGGGTCGCGGGACTCATCGTCCCGGACCTGCCGTACGAGGAGTCGGCCGAGATCGCGGACGCGCTGGAGCCGGCGGGGGCCGGGCTCGTCCAGCTCGTCACGCCGGTCACCCCGCCGGAGCGGGCGCGCCGCCTGTGCGAGGCGAGCCGAGGGTTCGTGTACGCGGTCACTCGCACCGGGATCACGGGCGGGGGATCGGACGTGGAAGGCGTGGCCGGATTCCTGGACGGCCTGCGGGCCGTCTCCCCGGTCCCGGTCCTCGCCGGCTTCGGGATCCGCGACGCCGCGCAGGTGCGGCGGATCGCGCCGCACGCGGACGGGGTGATCGTGGGCAGCGCACTGGTGGAGCGGCTGGAGCGGGGCGAGGACCCCGCGGCGTTCCTGAGAGGACTCATGACAGAGGGAGGACGGGAGTGATCGCGGTCCTGGCGCCGGACTGTCCGCTGCGCGACAAGGCGGAGGTGGTCCGGCTCGTGGAGGCGCACGGCCTGCGGGTGCAGGTGAGCGAGACGGCAGAGGCGAGCCTCGTGGCGGTGGTGGGCGGCGGGGCCGAAGAGCTGGTCGACCGCCTGCGCGCGCATCCCGCGGTGCGGGAGGTGCGCACGGACCTGCCGCCGTACACGATGGTGGCGCGCCAGCAGCGTCCCGACGGGTCCCGCATCCGCATCGACGAGGTGACGGTCGGCGGCCCGGAGATCGTGGTCATGGCCGGCCCCTGCTCCGTGGAGTCGCGGGACGGGCTGCTCGCCGCGGCGCGGGCCGTGGCGGCCGGCGGCGCCCGCATCCTGCGGGGCGGCGCCTTCAAGCCCCGCTCCTCCCCCTACAGCTTCCAGGGGCTCGGGGAACGGGGGCTCGAATTGCTGGCCGAGGCGCGGGAGGAGACCGGCCTGCCGGTGGTGACCGAGGTCGTCGCCGCCGAGGACGTGGAGCTCGTGGCCTCGCGGGCCGACGTCCTGCAGATCGGCGCCCGCAACATGCAGAATTTCCGTCTCCTGTCGGCCGTCGGCGAGCAGCGCCGCGCCGTGCTCCTCAAGCGCGGCCTGATGGCCACCCTCGAGGAGCTGCTCCTGGCGGCCGAGTACGTCGTCTCGGCCGGCAACCCGAACGTCCTGCTGTGCGAGCGGGGGATTCGCACGTTCGAGACGGCCACCCGGAACACGCTCGACCTCGCGGCCGTGCCCGTGCTGCGGGAGCGGACGCACCTGCCCGTCATCGTGGACCCGAGCCACGCCGCGGGACGGCGCGAGTGGGTTCCGTCGCTGGCGCTCGCCGCGGTGGCCGCCGGCGCGGACGGTCTCATCGTGGAGGTGCATCCGGACCCGGACCGGGCCCTGTCGGACGGACGTCAGAGCCTCACGCCGGAGGCCTTCGCCGCGATGATGGACGCGGTAGGCGCCGTGGCCCGGGCGGTGGGACGGCAGGGGCCCGTACGGGCTCCTGCACCGGCCTGAGCGGGGCGACCCGCGGCCCTCGCCTGCCAGGCGCACCCCCGCGGGACCGGCGGTGCGCCTGGCCTCCGATGGCGGGAGTGCGTCAAAGCGTCACGTTCCGAGGACGAACAGTCCCACGCTGAACAGGACCAGGGCCATCACGACGGCCAGGCAGACGAGGACCCGCCGGCGCCGCAACGGCGCCAGCGACCTCCCCCACGCCAGCTCCATGGCCCGCTGGACCTCCGCGGGCGACGTCTCGGGATGGGCCCTCTGGAACTCGAGAACCGTCTCGCTGAGGCGCTCTCCCAGTTCCGCCTCGCGTCGCCCGGCGGGAGCGCGGGAACGTCGGTATGCTGGCATCGTCCGGTCCACCCGGGTCGAGGTCGCGTGCGTGCCGGGCCGTCCGCTCCGGGACGGCGTCCTTCCCCCCTGCACGAAGCGAGCCGCCACCCTCCTCCGGCACCACGAGATGCCTCCGCGAGGCCGTACTCTGCGACATAGAGTACTTGACAACGCAGATCGCACGGTGCCAAGCTGCTGGCATGGCAAACCATCCGTCGCTGTTCGATCCGCCGCCGTCTCCGTCGCCCCGGGACGGGTCGATCCCCGCTCCCGTGGCCCGGGCGGTGGCCCTGGACCCCCTGATCCACGAGCGGTCCCGCCTGGGAATCGTGGCGGCGCTGGCCTCGGGAAGCGGCACTCGGTCGTTCCGCGAACTGCGCGACGCGCTCTCCCTGTCCGATGGAAACCTGGGGGCGCACCTGCGGCGGCTGGAGGAGGCCGGCGTCGTGGAATGCCGGAAGGGGTTCGAGGAGCGGGTCCCGTGCTCGCGGTACCGGCTGACCGTCCGGGGGCGGGCGTCGTTCGCGAGCTACCTGTTCCGCCTGGAGTCCGTCCTGCGGGCGACCCGCGGCGTCAGGGACGCGGGATGACCCGGACCTCGCCCGGCAGCTGGTAGGCGGCGCCCCACAGGCGGCCGACGGGACGCAGCGACTCGGTCCGCACGTAGCGGGTCCCGTCCACGAACGTCAGGCGCTCGGCCAGCCGCACGGCGACAACCCGTCCCACCACCAGGGTGTTCGCCGCCGCCCCGATGTCGACCTCCCGGTGCAGCACGCACTCGAGCACGGCGGCGGCCGACGCGACGCACGGCGCGTCCACCTCGCCCGCCGGCTCCGCCGCGAGGTCCGCCAGGTCGAACTCGTCCACCGCGGGCGGCGCGTCGCGGGAGGTGGCGTTCATCGCCTCGAGGTGCGTCTCGTCCACCACGTTCACGCAGAACGCCCCGCGCGCCCGCACGTTCACGAGCGTGTCCTTGGGACCGGCGGGACGGTGCCCGATCGACACGCCCACCAGCATGGGCGTGGCCGACAGGGCGGCGAAGAAGCTGTAGGGCGCGAGGTTCGGAGTGCCGTCGGCGCCGTAGGTGGAGATCCAGCCGATGGGACGGGGGACGACGAGCGAGGTGAGGAGCTCGTAGCGCTCCCGCCCCGTCGCGCCGTCCACCCGGATCCGCACCCCGGCGTCACCGCCGGTCAGAACAGGAGACCGCCGGTGAGGATGAACTGCTCGCCGCCCTCGATCTCGAACTTCGCCTCGATGAACGGCTGGAGCGGCGCGAGGTCGAAGCGGAGCCCGCCGAGCAGGTTCAGGCCCGCGTCCGTGTCGTCCCGGTCGTCCAGGAGATCGCGGTCCACCGACACGTGGGCGATGTTGATCCCGCCCCCGACGTACGGCGTCACGGTGGGCGCCTCCGGCAGGCGGAAATCGTACATCAGGTTCCCGTTGATCTCCCAGTAGTCCACGTCCCCGTCGGGAAAGAAGACGTCGAAGCTGCCCGCGAACGTCAGCGGGATCCCGACGAGCGGGAGCTGGAGCCGGCCGCCGATGCCGAAGTCCGCATCGTCGGCGATGCTGATCTGCGGCCCGTAGTTCAGCGCCTGGCCGCGGGCCTCCTCCGCTCCCGCGATCACGAGCAGCGCGGCCGCCAGCATGCACATCCGTTTCATTTCCCATCCCCCGGAAGCAGTCGTCGTTCCGTGCGCCGCGGCTCGCGGACGCACCGTTCCGGGCGATAACGCCGCAAGTCCGGGGCCGCGCCGGACAGCCACCCGGCGGAGGTGCGGCAAGCTGATGCGAGGACCGATCTTGCCGGACCCGCCGTCCCTCCTCCGCCGCCGGTGACGGGCTGGCGCAGACCGGGAATTCCCGGAACGTCCCGGGCGGATCGCCACGGAAGGACGGGCCGGCGCCGGGACCGGCGACCGGCCGCGTTCACTCCCCGGCTGCGCTCACTCCCCGTCCGCCGCCCGCTCGAACCGGATGGGGTCGTAGAACGTGACCGTGAGCCCCTCGACGCCGCCGTCCGTCCCCAGCGCGAAGCGCAGGAAGGTCACCGGGTCCATGTCGAAGATCGGGTGGCGCCAGTGGACGCGGAACACGTCGTGGTGCCAGTGCTCGAGGTCACCGAGGTGCCGCGGATTGTAGTCGAACACGAGCCGGCCGTCCTCCAGGCGGACCCGCGTGGCGCCTGACAGGTCGTTCTCGTAGCGGCCCGCGTACGCGTCGAGCGGCAGGGACGGGCTCGTACCGGGCACGCGGTTCGCCTGCCGCTCCGCCTCGGCGCGGGCCGCCCGCTGCTCGGCCTGCCGGCGGCGCTCCAGGAACGCGGCGTTCCAGTCGCGCGGCGCCTCGCCGAGCAGCGCGTCGAGGATCTCGTACGTGATGGCGCGCGTGGGAGCGTCCGGGGCGAAGTTCGTGAGCACCACGACCCCGACGCCCTCCTCGGGCAGCAGCGTCTGGAGCGAGATCATCCCGGTCAGGCCGCCGCTGTGGGTGACCACCTTGCGGCCCCGGTATTCGCCGAGGAACCAGCCGAGCCCGTAGCCGGCGAACCGCGCGCCGAGGTTCTCGGCGTTCCAGGCGGACACGGACACCGGCTGGTGGACCTCCTGCATGTCGCGCACCGCCCGCTCCGTGAGGACCCGCGTTCCCTCGAGCTCGCCGCCGTTGAGGTTCGCCCGCATCCAGCGCGTCATGTCCAGGACGTTCGAGACGAGCGCGGCGGCGGGCGCCACGCCATCCACGTCGTCGTATTCCACCGGCCGCAGCTCGCCCCCCACGACCTCGTGCGGGCGGGCCACGTTCCGCGCCGCGGCGATCCCGGCGAACGTGGTGAAGCTCTCCCGCATGCCCAGCGGGCCGAGCAGGCGGTCCCGCATCAGCTCGTCCCACGAGCGTCCCGTGGCGGCCGCCACCACCTGCCCCGCCACCAGGTACATCAGGTTCTGGTAGTGGTAGGAGGAGCGGAACGGCCCGGCCGGCCGGACCCAGCGGACGCGCCGCACGATCTCGTCGCGCGGCAGGCGCTGGCCGATCCACAGGTGGTCGCCGCCGAACGTGCGCAGGCCGCTCCGGTGGGTGAGCAGGTCCTCCACCCGGATCTCGGCGGTGATCCACGGGTCGTGCAGGCGGAAGGACGGGAGGTGATCGATGACCCGGTCGTCCAGCGACAGCCGCCCCTCGTCCACGAGCTGCGCGAGGAGGCCGGCCGTGAACGCCTTGGTGTTCGAGGCGACGGCGAACCGGGTGTGTGGATCCACCGGCGTCGGGTCGCCGATCCGGCGGACGCCGTAGCCGCGCGCGAACACGACCGAATCGTCCCGTACGACGGCCACCGCGAGGCCGGGCGTCGGCCAGTCCCGCCGGATCTCCTCGATGCGGGCGTCGATCGCCTTCCAGTCCACGTCCTGGGCCGGCGCCGCCCCCGGCAGGGCCGCCGCGAGGCCCAGCGCGATGGCCGCGGCACGCCATGTCCGATCGGTAAATCCCATCGTCGACTCCCCGTGTCTCCGGTGTCCGGCCGGGGCTCGCCCGCCCCCGGCGCCCGCCCTAGTTTCGGGCGTCCGCCGGGCGGGCACCACCCCGCCCGCCGTCTGCGACTTCACTTGCGGAATCATGCACTCGAGAACGACCGCCGCGCTCCTCGTCGCCTGCCTCGCCGCCGCCCTGTCCGGCTGCGACCGGGAAGGCCGGGCCGCCTACGTGAAGGCGGGCTGCGACGAGTGCCACGGCATGGACCGCCGGGGGGTGCCCAGCTCGGGCCCCGACATCCGGCGCGCGTCGAAGCACTGGGACGAGGAGTCCCTGCGCCGCTACTTCCGCGATCCGGACAGCGTCGCGAACGCCGATCCGCGGCTCCGGGAGATGCGGGACCTGTACGGAGAAGGGATGCCGCCGCTCAAGCTGGCCGATCCGCTGGCACGGGACGCGCTCGTGCAGTACGTGCTGCGCTGACGGAGCCGAGCGACCTCGACAGGGCCCGACGCCGCCCTCAGGCCGCGCCTCCCTCCTCCCACCAGATGTCGGGATCTCCCGGCGGGTCCCGGGGCGCCGGCGCGTGGCCGAGCCGCCGCAGCTCCGTCACCACGGCGTCCACCACGCCGGGCACGGCCGCCCGGACGGCGTCCGTGAGGCCGACGCCGTAGTCCACCCGCTCCGGGATCACGCCCACCACGAGCACCTCGGGCGGCGACTCGCCCTGCAGTTCCAGCAGCAGCAGCGTCTCCTTGAGGCCGGGATCGTGGGGGGTGATCCGCTGGGCGGGCGGGTGCCGCAGCACGTCGTCGCGCCGGTACAGCCGCAGCGATCCGGGGGGACCGTCGGCGCGCACCGTGTCCACCACGACGATCGCGCCGCAGTCCTCCAGGATCGTGCTGAGCTCCAGGCCCGGCGTGCCGGCGTCCAGGACCTCGACGCCGGCGGGAACGTCCCAGGCCGCCGCGAACGTCCGGATCGCGAACGGGCCCAGGCCATCGTCCCGCATCAGGACGTTGCCGAGCCCGAACACGGTCACTTCCGACACGCGGGCGCGGCCTTCAGAGCGCGCGGACCTTCGCGATCTCCCGACCCTCGACGTCGAGGGTGTGGATCGCGCAGGCGAGGCACGGATCGAAGGAGTGGACGGTCCGGATCACCTCCAGCGGCTTGCCCGAGTCCGCCACGGGGTTCCCGAGCAGCGAGGCCTCGTAGGGGCCGATGCGGCCCTCTCCGTCCCGCGGGCTGGCGTTCCAGGTCGTGGGCACCACGGCCTGGTAGTTCTTGATCTTCCCGTTCTCGATCACCACCCAGTGCGACAGGGCGCCGCGCGGGGCCTCGTGGAAGCCGAAGCCGCGCTGCTCGCCGCGCGGGAACTCGGGCGGGTTGAAGATCTCGAGGTCGCCGCTGCCGATGTTGTTCACCAGCAGGCCCCAGTGCTTGTGCGCGAGGTCGGCGAGGATCGCGGTGCGCAGGGCGCGGGCCGCGTGGCGGCCGAGCGTGGAGTGCAGGTGCTCGATCCCCACCCGGATGCCGGTCCGGCTGCGCAGCTGCGACACGGCCGCGTCGACCCACTTCACCGTCAGCTCGTGCCCCTGGGCGTAGCCCACCAGCACCTGGGCCAGCGGCCCGACCTGCATGGGCTCACCGGCGAACCGCGGCGCCTTGACCCACGAGTACTTCCCGTCCTCCTGAAAGTCGGTGTACTTCGGGACCGTCTCCCCCTCGTACGGGTGGCGCTGCCAGTCGCCGTCGTACCAGGCGCGGGCGATCGACTCCTCCACGTTGTCGTGGAAGTACGCGTCGCCGAACCGCGAGATCGGCTTCACGGTGGACACGTCCCCGTTCATGATCGTGCCGCCGGGCAGGTCGAACTGCGTCCCCGCCGTGTCGAGCGGCAGGTCCGGCACGGCGAGGTAGTTCTTCACGCCCGCCCCGTAGCCGAGCCAGTCGGGATAGAGCGAGCCCACCGTGATCACGTCCGGGATGTAGACCTGCTGCACGAAGGCCGTGACCTCGTCGAGCAGGTCCTTGATCTTGTACAGCTTCTCCATGTTCAGCGTCGCCTGGTTGTCCAGGTTGATCGCGTTCGCGACGCCGCCCACGGCGAGGTTCTGGATGTTCGGGGTCTTGGACCCGAGGATCGCCACCACCTGGTTCGCCTTCCGCTGGTACTCCAGCGCCTGCAGGTAGTGGTTCACCGCGATCAGGTTCACCTCCGGCGGCAGCTTCATCGCCGGGTGGCCCCAGTAGCCGTTCGCGAAGATCCCCAGCTGGCCGCTGGCCACGATCTGCTCGAGCCGCGCCTTCGTCGCCTTCATGGCGTTCACGCTGTTGTGCGGCCACGGCGACAGGCTCTCGGCGAGCCGCGAGGCGGCCGCCGGGTCCGCCTTCAGGGCGGAGGTGATGTCGACCCAGTCGAGCGCCGACAGGTGGTAGAAGTGCACGATGTGGTCGTGCATCGCGTGCGCGATGAGGATCAGGTTGCGGATGTACTGCGCGTTCAGCGGGATCTCGAGCCCGAGCGCGTTCTCCACCGTGCGCACCGACGTGATCGCGTGCACCGTGGTGCAGACGCCGCAGAAGCGCTGCGTGAACAGCCAGGCATCGCGCGGGTCCCTGCCCTGCAGGATGATCTCGATGCCCCGCCACATCTGTCCCGACGCCCACGACTTCCGGACGACGCCGCCGTCCACTTCGACGTCGATGCGCAGGTGTCCCTCGATGCGGGTGACCGGGTCGACGGTGATGCGTGCCATGTCTCAGCTCCTCACGAAGGCAGGGCCGCGGAAGGACGGCCGGTCAGGATCGGGAACCGCTTGATCAGGTACATGAAGGCCGCGATCTCGGCGGCGATGAAGCCGGCCGTGACCGTGATCTCCAGGATCGACGGGAAGTAGTAGTTCCAGTGCCGCCCGGGGTTGAAGGCGAACCAGTACGCCGCGAAGCGGTGCAGCGTGCCGCCCGTCAGCATCATGCCGGCGGCGAGGAACATCCAGCCGCGGTCCGCGTCGGAGCGGGCCGGGCGGACGGTCAGCATGACGGCGGGCACGAGGAACAGCAGGATCTCGGCCCAGAACAGGATCGAGTACAGGTCGAAGGCGAAGGCCTCGGCCAGCTTGCCTTCCCACGCCATCACGCCGATCCGCATTCCCACCCACACGACCAGCACGACGATCACGGCGCTCGTCAGGGCGTGCAGGACCGAGGTCTCGCGGTACCTCTGGTAGATCGTCCGCGACCACATCGTCTCGAGCACCGTGATCCCGTATCCCATCGCGATGCAGGAGACGAGGAAGAAGAACGGCAGCCAGGGCGTGAGCCACAGCGGATGGAGCTTCGGGCCGGCGAGAAGCATCATCCCGCCGAGGCTCGACTGGTGCATGGTCGGGAGGAGCAGGCCGAGGGCGATGAGCCACGGCATGGCCCGGCGCAGGCGCGGCGTCCAGCGCTCCGCGAAGGCACGCAGGCGCGGGCGCGCCTCGTCTCCGGCCCACCGCTCGAGGAACACCGGCCCCATCTCCAGCCACAGCACCCCCGTGTAGAGGAGGATGCACAGGGCCACCTCGAGCTGGATGGAGTCGAGGTTCCAGGTCCAGAAGAAGATGGGGAGCTTCCAGGTCCACCACGGGCGCCCGAGGTCGATGAGCACCCCGAAGGCGCCGAGCGTGTAGCCCAGCGCGCTGGTCATCAGGGCCGCCCGGATCAGGGGGTGGTACTTCCCCTTGTTGAACACGTAGATGAGCAGGGCCATCGCGTAGCCCCCGCAGCCGAGCGCCGTCCCGGTCACCACGTCGAAGGTGATCCACAGGCCCCACGGGTGGCCGTCGCTCAGGTTCGTGACCGAGCCGAGCCCGAACGCGAAGCGGTACAGGACGATCGCCACCGCGACGGCGACGATCCCCAGCATCAGCTTCATGAACGGCGTCATCACCTCGCCGCCGACCGGCGACGGGCGGCCGTGGCGTTCGACAGCGCGCGCGCTCATGGGGCCATCTCCTTCTCCATCTCCGCCGTTTCCGCGTCCTGTGCCCTCCGGTGCCGCCACACGAGCCCGGCGAGGACCCCGTACAGGATCACCGGGGCCGCGAAGCCCTTGTAGATCGTGTGCTGCAGGGTGACCGGCATGGACGGGACCGACTCCGGCCCCAGGTCGGGCAAGCCGAGCGCGGTGAACGGGACGCCTTTCGCCGTGAGGTAGAGGACCTGCGTCCCGCCTCCCTCCTCGATCCCGTACACGTGGTCTTCGTAACGGTCCGGCTCCGCGGCGATCCGCCGCCGCGCCTCCTCCACGAGGTCGGTATACGCGCCGTAGATCACGGCCCGGCGCGGGCAGACCTCCGTGCAGGCCGGCTCGCCCACCTCGTTCAGTTGCCCCGGCTCCGTGCTGCCCGCCTTGGCGAGGCACATCTGGCACTTGACCATCGCCGGCGTGGCCGAGTGCCACTCGAACTTCGGCACGTCGAACGGACACGCGACCTGGCAGTAGCGGCACCCGATGCACTTCTCGGGACGCCACGTCACGATCCCGTTCTGCCGCTTCTGGAAGGAGCCCATCATGCAGGCCGCCGCGCAGGCGGGGTCGACGCAGTGCATGCACTGCGCCTTCATGAAGGCGGTCTGTCCGTCCCCGGTCTCGCTCAGCTTGATGACGTTGCAGGTGTGCGCCGTGAGGTCGATCGGGTCATCGTACAGGCGGCTGTGCGGCTCGTAGGCGAGATCGTTCGCCTTCCGGCACGCCACCACGCACGCCTTGCACCCGATGCACAGCGTCGAGTCGTACAGCATCCCGGTCGCATCGGCAGGCGGTTCCTTGCGCTCCCGCGCCTGCGCGCGCCGGGCGCCGCCGAGGGTGGCCGCACCGAACGCCGTGACCTTCAGCGCGTCGCGCCGTGAGACGTTCATCGTCACGCCTCCTCCGGCCCGAAGTCTTCCTCGCACGGCTGACTCACCTTCTTCGCGGCGATGATCCCGCCGCCGATCGCCCCGCCTACCACCGCGCCGAGCGCCATCGTGGCCCACGGGTTCGGGCCGGGCCGCTGGGCGAAGATCGGGGGATAGGTGGTCGGCGGGGTGATCTCGTTCGGATCCACCGTGTCGTGCAGGGCGAGGGTGAACGCGACTCCCTCCTCGGTGCAGCCGAAGCAGGGGTGGCCGAGTCCGATCGGCCACGCGTCGTTCACCTCGCCGAAGTGGAGCGTGGAGCAGTTCGCGTGGGTGACCGGGCCCTTGCAGCCCATCTGGTAGAGGCACCAGCCCTGCCGGTGGCCCTCGTCCCCGAACTGCTTCACGAAGCGCCCCGCGTCGAAGTGGGCGCGGCGCGGGCAGTGCTCGTGGATCGTCCGCCCGTAGGCGAACTTCGGGCGCCCGAGCTCGTCCAGCTCGGGGAGCGTGCCGAACGTGGCGTACTGGAGGGCCACGCCGAGGAAGTTGTAGGGATTCGACGGGCAGCCCGGGATCGTGACGACAGTCTTGCCCTCGAGCACCGCCGGGGCGCCCTTCGCGCCCGTCGGGTTCGGCGCGGCCGACGGAATGCCGCCCCACGAGGCGCACGACCCGATCGCGATGATCGCCCCCGCGTCCTCGGCCACCTCGCGCACCAGCTCCAGCGAGGTCTTGCCACCCACCTTGCAGTAGATCCCGCCGTCCTTCGTCGGGATGGCGCCCTCGATCACGCAGATGTACGCGCCCTTGTGCCGCTCCATGGCAGCGAGCCGGGCCTCCTCCACCTGGTGGCCGGCCGCCACCGCCAGTGCCTCGTGATAGTCGAGGCTGATCAGGTCGAGGATGAGCTCGTCGAGCCGCGGGTGGGAGGTCCGCAGGAGCGACTCCGTGCACCCCGTGCACTCCTGGTTCGCCAGCCAGATCACGGACGGTTTGAGACCCTTCTCCGCGTTCTGGACGAACTTCGCCGCCGCCTCGGCCGGCAGGCCGACGGCCGCGGCCGCCATGCTGCAGATCTTGACGAAGGACCGCCGGTCGAACGTGACGGGGTCGGTGGACGGGGGGCTCGGACTCGTGTGCAGCATCGGCGTCCTCCTCGAAGTGGCGCGGCCCCGTGGTCACGGCCACGCGTCACGGAAACCCTCGTTTCCGCGGGACTCGGCTACCGTTCCGGTTCCATGGCTGCTGTATGACGCCGCGGGAGGCGAGCGGATCCGCCGCCAGTGCGGCGACCGCGCGCCCGCCCGGACGAACGCAGGGCAGGTCCTGCTCTATCGAAGACACCGGCGCGTTGCTGCGGAAGACGGAAGGAGGCGTGGCGCGCCCCTCGTCCGTCGCGGGGGGGCAAGCGCAACAGCCATGCCAGATACGCCGGTCGAGAAGGAGACGACGCCGACGGCGCGGCACTCCCGCCGCGGAGGCCACGCCCGAAGCGGATCGTCGGCCGGCCCGGGACGCGGGCAGCTGCCGCCCGGCACCGGGGTGGCGGCCCCCGGGGACGGGGCGCGGAACGGGGCGGAACGGCCCGCCGCTGGGACGAAACGTCCCGCCGGCGGGCGCGGCACCGGGGGACGCGGTACCGGCGGCTCGCGCCGGCGCCGCCGTCAGTCCGCGGCCGGCTCTCCGACCGGGACGAGGTAGAGCGGCGTCTCCTCCCCGGGAAGGTCGAGGACGCGACGCGTTTCGTCCGGGTCCAGCCAGGCGATGGGAACCCCCACCAGCCCGAGGGCCGTCGCCTGCAGGAGGAGGTTCTGGGCGGCGTGGCCGAGGTCCATGTGGACGTACGGCTCCGCGCCCGGTCCGAGCTTCGCCCGCATCCGGTCGTACACCGCGGTCACGATGAACACCGCGGGCGCCGAGGTGACCGACTCCTGGTCGTGCGCGGCGGCCCGCAGGGCAGGTCGGAGATCCCCCGCTCGCAGGGCGCGCAGGGCGTGGCCGTCCGGCTCGTAGGCGTCCACGCCCTCCGCGGTCGCCACGTACAGCTCCAGGGGATAGGCCTCCATCGCGGAGGGGGCGGCCCGCAGCCCCCCCTCGCTCGTGACGCCCTGGGTCGCCCAGAGAAGCTGGCCGATCGCCTCCTCCGGCAGCGGGGCGGGCCCGAACGTCCGGTGGGTGCGGCGCCGGGCCACCACCTCCTCGAGCGACACGGGACCGGCCGGGCGCGGGGGCGGGAGCGGGCGCGCGGTCACGCCCTCACCCCGCCTGCACCCGGAAATCGATCGGCTGCGCGATCCACACGCCGACCGGCCGGTCCCGGCTCATCGCGGGGCGGAACACCATCTGCTCGGCCACCCGCTCCGCCGCCTGGTCGAGCGCCGGGAAGCCGCTCGAGCTGTGGACCTGGCAGGCGCCGGCCGTGCCGCTCTCCTCCACGAACACCCACAGCACCACCCGTCCTCCGATGCCCGCCTCGCGCAGCATCGGGGGATAGAACTTCTTGAGCAGCCGCTGGATCTCGTCCCCGTTCTTCAAGCGGGGCTCGACGTCGCGCGCAATGTAGACGGGCTTGTCCCGCACGTCCACGGCACCGTCGGTGGGGGGCGGCGGCAGGTTCTCGACCGGGTTCTGCTCGAACGTGGTCGGGGCGATCGTGATGTCCTCGTCGATGTCCGCCGCGGCCGACACCCGCGGCGTGGCCGGGCGCGCGATCTGCTCGGGCGGCGGCGGGATCCGGACCTCGGGAGGCAGGTCGATCGCGGCGATCTCGTCGCCCACGGTGCCCAGGTCGGCCGCCCGCAGGCTGGGGAAGAAGTTGAACAGCGCGTAGTGAAGGCCGGCCGACACCACCACGGCCAGCGACAATACGTTTCCGAATCCTCTCTTGAACCTCTCGTTCGCGGGAACCCACTGGAGACCCGCGATGCGTTCCTCGCTCCGGGCTCTCATGGCCATCGCTCCTTCCGGGCCGCGCCTCCCGTCGCGGGGGCGCCGA
>JAVVDU010000033.1:6610-12539 GCA_032251515.1 Gemmatimonadota bacterium | reverse complement strand
GGCTCTCATGGCCATCGCTCCTTCCGGGCCGCGCCTCCCGTCGCGGGGGCGCCGATCCCGGTATGTACTACCCCCCTCGCGTGCCGCCGTTTCGGCGGTCGACCGGGGGCGGGGGCGGCGGTCGCCGCACCATGCATTCATCCTGCACGCGGCGTGCCGCCCGGCGGCCGGAGGGGCCGCGCTCCGCCAGCTCCGGGCTCGCCCGCGGCCGGACGCGCGCCAGGCGTGCACCGGGTCCACGCGGGCCTGCTCCTGCCCCGCGCGAGGCCGCCCGCCGGTGGGTCGGAATGTCCCCGAGGTCCCCGGCGGACGGGGCCGCCTCGACCCGCTCCCGGGGGGACGGCCGGCGCCCGTTCCGCGCCGGCGCGGCCGGCGCGCACGGCGTCCGGAGCGTCCGCGCCGGCGGTACGCTTCCTGCACCCGCCCCCCGGTACGACCGGACGTTCGCATCCCCCTTGCGGCACCGGCGCGCGGCGCGCCGCGCGCCCGACGCGGAGGCCCCATGCGCGAGCACGTCGAACGGCTGTGGCCCGAGCTCTCATGGATCGAGGACGCGGACCTGCGGGAGCGCGTGACCCGGACCTGGGAGCGGGCCCTGGAGCTGAGTCCCCTCGAGCCCTCCGACCTGGAGACGATCCCGTTCACCCTGAAGGTGCCGGACTGCCCCGCCACGTTCATGCAGCACAAGCGCTGCGTCGTCCACATCGCCCGCGACGGCGCCCGGGCGATGCAGGCCTTCCTGGGCGGGGCGCTGGCGATCGACGTGGACACGGTGATCGCCGGGGCGATCCTGGCCGACGTGGGGAAGGTCCTCGAGTACGAGAAGGACGGCGGCGAGGTCCGCCAGAGCGCCCGGGGCCGGGCCCTGCGTCACCCGTTCACCGGCGTGGCGGTGGCGCTGGAGTGCGGGGTGCCGGACGAGGTGTGCCACATCATCGCGGCGCACGCCGGCGAGGGCGACCTGGTTCGCCGCAGCACCGAGGCGATCATCGTCCACCACGCCGACTTCATGAGCTACCTGCCCTTCCACCATCTCGGGGCCTGAGCCCCGCTCCCGGAGGAGACCGGACCATGAGCCACGCCCCCGCCCCCGCCGCCGCGCGCCCCGTCACGGAACGGATGGCCCGCTGGGCCGCGGACCTGCGCTTCGAGGACATCGGCGACGACGCCGTCCGGGAGGCGAAGCGGTACCTGCTCGACTCCCTCGGCTGCGCCCTGGCCGGGTTCCGGCAGGAGGACGCGGAGATCGCGCTCGGCGTGCTGAGCGAGATCGCGGGCACGGGGGAAGCGACGGTGATCGGCACCGGCGCCCGCGTGGACCCGGTATCGGCCTCGCTGGCCAACGCCCTGATGGTCCGGGTGATGGACTACAACGACATCTACTGGCAGCAGGACCCCTCCCACCCGTCCGACATCATCCCGGCCGCGATCGCCTGCGCGGAGCGGGCCGGCGGGGACGGGCGGGCGCTCGCCACGGGAATCGTCCTGGGCCACGAGTTCGAGATGCGGCTGTGCGAGGCGGCCTTCCCGGGGATCCGGGAGCGGGGATGGCACCATGCGACGCTCACCGCGTTCGTGTCGCCGATCGTCGCCGGCCGCATGCTCGGCCTGGGGTGGGAGGAGATCCAGCACGCGATCGGGATCTCGGCGTCGCGCCACGCCACGCTGGGCGCGGTGACGGCCGGGAAGCTCACGATGATGAAGAACACGGTCGACCCGCTGGCCACGCAGTCGGGCGTGCTGGCGGCGCTGCTCGCCGAGCGCGGCTACACCGGGCCCGAGCACGTGATCGACGGCAAGGAGGGGCTCGTCCACTGCCTCGGGCCCGCGTGGAAGCTCGAGGTGCTGACCGCCGGGCTGGGGGAGTCCTGGCGGATCGAGCGCTGCGGCATGAAGGCCTTCCCGACCGAGGCGCTCACCCACACGCCGATCTCCGCGGTGCTCGACCTCGTCACCGGGCACGACCTCGCGCCCGACGACGTCGTGAAGGTCCGCATCCGCTCGCTGGCCCGGGCGGCCGACATCCTGGCCGACCCCACGAAGTACGACCCGCGTTCCAAGGAGACGGCCGACCACAGCCTCCCGTACGTGATCGCGGCGGCGATCGTCGAGCGCCGGGTCACGCCCGCCGAGTTCACGCCGGAGAAGATCCTCGACCCGGCGATCCGCGCCCAGCTCCGCAAGGTGGAGGTGATCGCGGACCCGGAGATCGAGGCCGTCTTCCCCGCCCTGCAGCGGGTCGACGTGGAGATCGACACCGCGGACGGGCGCACCCTGCACCGGCGCCTCGACTACCCGAAGGGCGATCCGCGCAACCCGCTCGGCGACGCCGAGCTGGAGGCGAAGTTCGAAGCGCTCGCCGCCCTCACCCTGTCGGACGCCGCGGCCGCCCGGCTCAAGGACGCGGTGTGGAACCTGGAGTCCGCCGGCTCCGTGGCGGAGCTGATGTCGCTGACGCGCTCGGACCGCTGACGGAACCGCGGCCCGGGACGGCGCCGGAATCGAGGCAGCAGGAGGCGGAATGGGCCAGACGATCGCCGAGAAGATCGCGCAGCGGCACCTGATGGAGGGGCCGGCGCGACCCCTGCGCGCCGGAGACGTCGTGTCCCTGCGGCCGCGCCACGTCCTGACGCACGACAACACGTCGGCCGTGATGGAGAAGTTCAGCGCCATCGGGGCCGCGCGGGTCGCCGACGCCGAGCAGCCCGTGTTCGCGCTCGACCACGACATCCAGAACCGCGGCCCGGAGAACCTCGCCAAGTACGAGGCGATCGAGGCGTTCGCGACCGAACACGGCATCCGCTTCTATCCCGCCGGCACCGGGATCGGGCACCAGATCATGGTGTCGCACGGCTACGTCGTGCCGGGGGCGCTGGTGGTCGCCTCCGACTCGCACGCGAACATGTACGGGGCCCTCGGGGCCCTCGGCACGCCGGTGGTGCGCACCGATGCGGCGGCGATCTGGGCGACGGGCGAGTTCTGGTGGCAGATCCCGCGCACCGTGCGGGTCGAGCTGCGCGGCCGGCTGCGGCGCGGCGTCACGGGCAAGGACGTCATCATCACCCTGTGCGGGATGTACAGCCAGGGGGAGGTCCTGAACGCCGTGGTCGAGTTCGGCGGGGAGGGCGTCGCGTCGCTCGGCATGTCCGACCGTCTGGCGATCGCGAACATGACGACCGAGTGGGGCGCCCTGGCCGGCTGGTTCCCCGTGGACGCGGTCACGATCGGCTACCTGCGCGAGCGGAAGCGGCTGCTCGGCTCGGAGGGCCGCTTCGACCGGTTCAGCGAGGACGAGCTGGCCGAGTGGGAGGCGAACCCGCCGGCCCCCGACGCCGATGCCCGCGTCGCGGCCTCGATCGAGCTCGACCTGGACCTGGTCACCCCGCACGTGTCGGGTCCCGACTCCGTCCAGGTGATGCGGTCGGTGGCCGCGATCCAGCGGGAGCGGATCCGGATCGACAAGGCCTACCTCGTGTCGTGCGTGAACGGTCGCCTGGAGGACCTGGAGGCGGCAGCCCGGGTGCTGGAGGGGCGGAGGGTGGCCGAAGGGGTGGAGCTGTACGTGGCCGCGGCGAGCGCCGAGATCCAGCGGGCCGCCGAGGAGAGCGGCGCCTGGGGGACGCTCCTCGCCGCCGGCGCGCGGCCGCTCCCGCCGGGCTGCGGGCCCTGCATCGGCCTCGGGGCCGGGCTGCTCGAGCCGGGCCAGGTGGGGATCTCCGCCACGAACCGGAATTTCAAGGGGCGCATGGGATCGCGGGACGCCCGGACCTACCTCGCGAGCCCCGAGGTCGTCGCCGAGTCGGCGGCCACCGGCTGGATACGCGGGCCGATCCGCGTGCCGGGGCCCGGCGTGTCGTACCGCTTCACGCGCCGCAACGGGGCCGCCGCGCCGGACGCGGAGGAGGTGGTGAGGATCCTGCCGGGATTCCCGGAGCGGGTGCAGGGCCGGCTGGTCTGCGTGCCGCAGGACAACCTGAACACGGACGGGATCTACGGGAAGGACTGGACGTACCGCGAGGGGCTGACGGCCGCCGAGATGGCCGCCGTGGTGATGCGGAACTACGACCCCGAGTTCGCGGGGCGCATCCGGCCCGGCGACGTCCTGGTCGGCGGCTTCAACTTCGGGACGGGCTCGAGCCGCGAGCAGGCGGCCACCGGCCTGCGCGCCGCGGGCATCCCGCTCATCATCGCCGGCAGCTTCTCGCAGACCTACCTCCGCAACGCGTTCAACAACGGGATCCTGTGCATCGAGTGCCCGCCGCTGGTCGCGTGGCTCCGCGAGGCCTACGCGGCCGAGATCGGGGCGGGAGCGCGCACCCTGATTCCGGGGGCGGAGGTGGAGGTGGACTTCGCGCGCGGCGTCCTCGCGTGCGACGGCGAGACGTTCCGCTTTCCGCCCCTCGGCTCGGTGCCGCAGGGTCTGGTGGCGGCGGGCGGGATCGAGAACCTGGTGCGCGCGCGGCTGCAGCCGGCGGATTGAGTCCGGGGCGGGCGGAAGCGGGAACCGAGAGAGGAGACGCGGATGGAACGCCGGACGGTCGTCACCATGCCGGGGGACGGGATCGGAAAGGTCGTGCTCCCCGAGGCGCTGCGGGTGCTCGAGGCCGTGGGCTTCGAGGCGGACTACGTGCACGCAGACATCGGCTGGGAGTTCTGGGTGAGCGAGGGCGAGGCACTCCCGGAGCGCACCGTCGAGCTGCTGCGCCGCCACGGGCTCGGCCTGTTCGGCGCCATCACCTCGAAGCCGAAGCGCGAGGCGGACGCCGAGCTGCGACCCGAGCTGCAGGGACAGGGCCTCGTCTACTACAGCCCCATCGTGTCGCTGCGCCAGGCGTTCGACCTGGACGTGTGCATCCGCCCCTGCCGCTCGTTCCGCGGCAACCCGCTGAACTTCGTGCGGCGCGGCGCGGGCGGCGACGTCGAGGAGCCGGACATCGACGCGGTGGTGTTCCGGCAGAACACGGAGGGGCTGTACGCGGGGGTGGAGTGGACCTTCCCGCCCCCGCAGGTGCACGACGCCTTCGCCACCCACCCGCGGTTCGCTCGCTTCCGGGATGTGCCGGGCCAGGACCTGGCGATCTCCACGCGCGTGTTCACGCGGCGCGGCTGCCGCCGCATCCTGAGCGCCGCGTTCGCGTACGCCCGCCGGCACGGCTACCCGTCCGTCACGGTGTGCGAGAAGCCGAACGTGCTGCGCGAGACGTCCGGGATGATGGAGGAGGAAGCGCGGGCCCTGCACGCCGAGTACCCGGAGATCCAGCTGTGGTCCACGAACATCGACGCCCAGATGATGTGGCTCACCAAGAACCCGGAGGACTACTCGGTCCTCGTGGCGGGCAACATGTTCGGCGACATCCTGTCGGACGCGTTCGCGGGCCTGGTGGGCGGTCTGGGCTTCGCCTGCTCGGCCAACGTGGGCGACGAGGTCGCGGTGTTCGAGCCGACGCACGGCTCGGCGCCCAAGTACGAGGCGCTCGACCCGCCGATCGTGAACCCGATCGCGATGATCCTCTCGGCGGCCATGCTGCTCGACCACGTGGGCGAGTCGGAGCGCGGTGACCGCGTGCGGCGGGCCGTGGCCGCGACCGTCTCCGAGGGCCGGGTGCGGACCTACGACATGCTGAAGCTCCCCGGCGGGCCGGACGTCATCGCGCGGGGGGCCGCGACGACTGCGCAGGTCACCGACGCGATCCTGGAGCACCTGCGATGAGGAGCACGCGGTGGATGACGTGCATGACGCGGATGGCGGGGACGGCGTGACCGGCGCGGCGGACGGAACGCGGCGCGGCGCGGCGGGGCGCACGGGTGACGACGTCCGCTCCGACCTGCGGGTGGAGGTGGAGCTGGCCGGCGCGGGCGGAGTGGCCGTGGAGGTCGTCTCGAAGGTCGCGGCCCTGTACGGCGCGGCGATCGAGGCGGAGGCCCGCCG
>JAVVDU010000033.1:3810-6510 GCA_032251515.1 Gemmatimonadota bacterium | reverse complement strand
TCGTCTCGAAGGTCGCGGCCCTGTACGGCGCGGCGATCGAGGCGGAGGCCCGCCGCGTGTGCGAGGCGCTCGGCGTCGCGCACGCCCGTCTGCGGATCGACGACCGCGGCGCGCTCGACCCGGTCGTCGCGGCCCGCGTGGAGGCGGCGCTGCGGCGGGCGGGCGTGGAGGGCGGCGACGCGCGGCCGGCGCGCCGCGTCCCCGTGCCGGCCCCGACGGCGCGCGACCGCCCGCGCCGCTCCCGCCTGTACCTGCCGGGCGACCAGCCGCGCTTCGTGGTGAACGCCGCCCTGCACGGCCCGGACGCCGTGATCCTCGACCTCGAGGACTCCGTCCACCCCGACCACAAGGACGCGGCGCGCCTCGTGGTGCGGAACCTCCTGCGCACGATCGACTTCCTCGGCGCGGAGCGGATGGTCCGCATCAACCCCCTGCCGCTCGGGCTGGAGGACCTGGACGAGGTCGTGCCCGAGGGGCCCGACCTCGTGCTGGTGCCGAAGACCGAGGACCCCGACACGGTGCGGACCCTGGGCGACCGCATCGACGGGCTGACCGACCGGCCCGTGTGGCTGATGCCGATCCTCGAGACGGCGCTCGGGGTGGAGCGGGCGCTCGACATCGCCGCCGCCTCCGACCGGGTCGTCGCGCTGACGATCGGCCTGGAGGACTACACGGCCGACCTCGGGGTGCGGAAGACGGTCGAGGGGAGCGAGTCCCTGTACGCCCGCGCGCGGCTCGTCAACGCGGCGCGGGCCGCCGGGGTGCAGCCGATCGACTCGGTGTTCGGCGACGTGGGCGACGAGGACGGCCTGCGCGCCTGGGCGGCGCGCTCGCAGACCCTCGGGTTCGAGGGCATGGGCTGCGTCCACCCGCGGCAGATCGGGCCGATCCACGAGGCCTTCGATCCCTCCCCGGCGGAGCTCGAGCGGGCGCTGGCCATCGTGGCGGCGTTCGACGAGGCGGAGCGGCGCGGCCTCGGGGTCGTGAGCCTCGGCACCCGCATGATCGATCCGCCCGTCGTGAAGCGGGCCCAGCGCACGGTCCGCCTGGCCCGCCTCGCCGGGCTGCTCCCGCAGGAGGCCCCCGATGCCTGACCGCCCGCCCCCGCCCCACCGGCCGCCCCTCGACCCGGAGGGGTTCCACGTGAACGCGGCGGGACGGCGCGTCCCGTTCGACGTGAACGGCCGCGTCTCGCTGCCCTACGAGGGCGTCGGCGCCCACCGGCCGACGGGCCGGCGGCACGGCCCGCCCATCCGCTCCTGCGCCGACTACCCGGCCGACGGCGACAAGCGGGTCCCCGACCTGCGCGCCGCGCTCGAGCGCTGCGGGCTGCGCGACGGGATGACGATCTCCACGCACCACCACCTGCGGAACGGCGACCGGGTGGCGCTGGCGGCGCTCGAGGCGGCGGCCGGGCTCGGGGCGAAGGACCTCGTGTGGTTTCCCAGCGCCTCGTTCCCCTGCCACGAGCCGGTGATCGACCTGATGGACCGGGGCGTCGTGCACCACATCGAGGGGTCGATGAACGGCCCGCTGGGCGCATACTGCTCGCGCGGTCGGATGCGCGGCCTCGGCGTCCTGCGCTCGCACGGCGGGCGGTGGCAGGCGATCCAGGACGGCGAGGTCCACGTCGACATCGCGGTGATCGCCGCGCCGACGGCCGACGCGTTCGGGAACGCGGACGGCTCGCACGGGCCGTCGGCCTGCGGCTCCCTCGGCTTCGCGCTGGCCGACTCGCTGTACGCCGACCGGGTCATCGTGGTCACCGACGACCTCGTCCCCTTCCCCTGCATCCCGTGGCAGATCCAGGGCAACCACGTGGACTTCGTGGTGGAGGTGGACTCGATCGGCGACCCGGCGAAGATCGTCTCGGGCACCACCCGGGTCACGAAGAGCCCCGACCGCCTGCGGATCGCCGAGCACGTCGCCCTGTTCCTGCGCGACGCCGGCATCCTGCGCGACGGGTTCTCCTTCCAGGCCGGCGCCGGCGGCATCGCGCTCGCGTTCGTGCAGTTCGTCAAGGAGATCATGAAGGAGCGCGGCGTGAAGGCGCGCTTCGTGCGCGGCGGCTCCACGAGCTACCTCGTCGACCTGCTGGAAGAGGGTCTCGCCGACTACATCCTCGACGGGCAGACGTTCGACCTGGCCGGGGTCGCCTCGATCGGCTCCGACCCGAGGCACGTGGCCACCTCGCCGTTCACGTCCTACAACTGGCACGGCAAGGGGAACTTCGCCTCCATGGTGGACGCCGTCGTGCTGGGCGCCACCGAGGTGGACGTGAACTTCGACGCGAACGTGGTGACCCACTCCGACGGCCTCCTCCTGCACGGCATCGGCGGCTGGCAGAACTGCCTCGCCTCCCGCTGCACGATCCTCGCGGTGCCGTCCTTCCGCGACCGGATCCCGGTGATCGTGGACCGCGTCACCACGCTGTGCGGGCCCGGCGAGCTCATCGACGTGGTCGTCACCGAGCGCGGCATCGCCGTGAACCCGCGGCGCGCCGACCTGCTCGCGGCGCTGGAGCGCAGCGGGTCGAAGCTCCCCATCCGGCCGATCGAGGAGATCAAGGCGGAGGTGGAGGGGATCGTGGGCGGCCCGCCCGCCCCGCCCCGCCTGGCGGATGAACCGGTGGCGGTGGTGAAGTGGGTGGACGGCACGGTGCTCGACACCGTGTGGCGCCTCGCGGACGGGACCGGCGGG
>JAVVDU010000033.1:0-3710 GCA_032251515.1 Gemmatimonadota bacterium | reverse complement strand
CAGACCGAGCTGTGCGAGGGGGCGTGCCCCTACATGAAGCAGGGCCGCCCGCCGGTGCCGATCGGCCGACTCGAGGCGTTCGCGGCCGACTGGGCGCTCCGGCACGGAGTGGACGGCACGGGAGCGCGGGCCCTCCCGAAGGCGACCGGCCGCCGGGCCGCCGTGGTGGGCGCGGGACCGGCCGGCCTCGCGGTGGCCGCCGGGCTGGCCCGGAAGGGACACGCCGTCACCCTGTTCGACGCGCGCCCGGACGGCGGAGGCCTGCTCCGCTTCGGCATCCCCGGCTTCAAGCTGGACCCGGCCCACGCCCGGCGGCACACGGACGCGGTGCGGCGCCTCGGCGTGCGCTGCCGCTTCGGGACGCGGCTGGGCGCCGACGTCACGCTGGAAGAGCTGGTGGACGAGGGGTTCGAGGCCGCGTTCCTCGGCATCGGGGCCGGCCGCGGCCGTCCCCTCGACGTCGAGGGCGCCGACCTCGCCGGCGTGGTCCCGGCGACGCCCTTCCTCCTCGCGGGCGGGCCCGACGCCGCGGCGCTTCCCGACGCGTGGGACGGCGCCACGGAGCCGCTCGGCCGGGTGGCGGTGATCGGCGGCGGGGACACCGCGATGGACTGCCTGCGCACGGCCGTGCGCCTCGGCGCGCACCAGGCCGTCTGCTGGTACCGCCGCACCGAGAGCGAGATGCCCGGAAACCCCCGCGACCGGGCCCTGGCCCGGGAGGAGGGCGCGCGCTTCGAGTGGCTCGCGGCTCCCGTCCGCCTGCACGGCGACGCGGGGGGGCGGGTGCGGGCGATGACCCTCGTGGACATGCGCCTCGGGGAGCCGGATGCCTCCGGGCGCCGGCGCCCGGAGCCCGTCGCGGGCTCCGAGCGGATCGTGGACGTGGACACGGTCGTGCTGGCGCTCGGCTACCTGCCCGACGCCGGGCTGGTCGGCCGGCTCGCCGGGGTCGAGACGGAGCCGGACGGCCGCATCCGCATCGACCCGGCCACCGGCGCCACGAGCCGGGCGGGCGTGTACGCGGGCGGCGACGCCGTGCTCGGCCCGGCCCTCGTGGTGGACGCGCTGGCGCACGCCCGCCGTGCCGTCGAGTCCATGCACCGCTTCCTCGCCGGCGGCGGATCGCTGGAGCCGGCATGACGGTGGTGGAAGGGGACCGGATGGACACCCCCGTGGACGCCGACGACGATCGCCCGCTGGTGCTCGCCGTGAACCCGGGCTCCACGTCCACGCGGGTCGCCCTGTTCCGGGACGCGCCCGGCGGGCCCCGGCCGGAGGCCGACGTGGAGCTGCGGCACGACCGGGAGTCGCTGGCGTCCGTGTCGCTGTGGGGACAGCTGCCGCTCCGCCGCTCCGTGGCGCTGGAGTTCCTGGCCCGCGAGGGCGTCGAGCCCGGCGGCCTGGCCGCGGTCGCGGGACGCGGCGGCCTCCTCCATCCCGTCGAGGGCGGCGTGTACGAGGTGAGCGACGCGATGCTGCGCGACGCGAAGGCGGGCGTGCAGGGACGGCACCCCGCGAACCTGGGCGCGCCGCTGGCCCGCGACATCGCGGCCCGGATGGGCGGGCGGGCCTTCGTGGTCGACCCGGTGAGCGTGGACGAGTTCGCGCCGGAAGCCCGGCTCTCCGGCCACGAGGCCCTGCCGCGCCGCAGCCTGTCGCACGCGCTGAGCGTCCGGTCGGCGGTGCGGACCCTGGCCGGCGAGCTGGGGCGGCCGTGGCGGGAAGTGCGCGCCGTGGTGGCCCACCTGGGCGGCGGCGTGTCCGTCTGTCCGGTGCGGGACGGACGGATCGTGGACGCGAACAACGCGGTGAGCGAGGGCCCGTTCTCACCGCAGCGGTCGGGCGGACTGCCCGTGCAGGAGCTGCTGGACCTCGTCTACGCGGGCGCCCGGTCCGAGGCCGAGGTGCGGCGCATGACGGTGGGCGGCGGCGGCTTCGTCAGCTACCTCGGCACGGACGACCTGGCGGCGGTGGAGCGGCGCCGTGCGGCGGGCGACGACGAGGCGGACCTGGTCCTGCGGGCGTTCGTCTACCAGGTGGCCAAGGAGATCGGCGCCATGGCGACGGTGCTGGAGGGGCGCCTCGACGCGGTCGTGCTGACGGGCGGCATGGCACGGTCGGAACGGATGACCGAGGAGATCGCCGCCCGCACGGGGTTCCTCGCCCCGGTGCGGGTGATCCCGGTGGGCGAGATGCGGGCGCTGGCCGAGGGGGCGCTGGCGGTGCTGCGGGGGGAGGAGGACGCGCGTGTCTACTGAAGCGCGGGCGGCGGCCCGGGGTCGGATCCTGCTGTCGGGCAACGAGGCGATCGCCGAGGGCGCCCTCGAGGCGGGGGCGCGCTTCGCCTGCGCCTATCCCGGCACGCCGAGCACCGAGATCCTCGAGACGCTGGTGCGGCGCGGGGGGATCCGCGCCGAGTGGGCGCCGAACGAGAAGGTGGCCCTCGAGGCGGGCTACGGGGCGGCGCTCGGCGGGGCGCGCGTGCTTGTGGCGATGAAGCACGTGGGCGTGAACGTGGCCGCCGACCCCCTGTTCAGCGCCTCGTACGCCGGGGTCCTCGGCGGACTCGTGATCGTGTCGGCCGACGACCCGGCCATGCACTCCTCGCAGAACGAGCAGGACAACCGCCACTTCGCCCGTGCCGCCAAGATCCCGATGCTCGAGCCGTCCGACAGCCAGGAGGCGAAGGACATGACGGTGCGGGCGTTCGAGATCTCCGAACGCTTCGACACGCCGGTGCTGCTCCGGGTCACCACCCGGATCTGCCACGGCATGTCCCCCGTGGCGGCCGAGCGGGACGCCGCGTGGCCCAAGGCCCCCCTGCGCCGCTACGAGCGCGACTTCGCACGCCGGGTGCTGCTGCCCGCCAACGCCCGCCGCCGGCACGAGTTCGTGGAGGAGCGGCTGCGCGAGCTGGAGGAGCTGGGCTGCGCGGACCGGGGCCTGAACCCCGTCCTGTGGGGCGACCGTACGATCGGCGTCGTGACCGCGGGGGCCGCCTTTCCCTACGTGCGCGAGGTCCTGCCGGGCGCGTCCGTGCTGAAGCTCGGGCTCTCGCACCCCCTGCCGCGCGACCGGGTCCGCGAGTTCGCCGCCGGGGTCGACGAGCTGTACGTGGTCGAGGAGCTCGACCCGTTCCTCGAGGAGCAGATCCGCGCCCTCGGGATCCGCGCCGTGGGCAAGGGCATCCTCCCGCGCACCGGCGAGCTGGGCCCCGACGAGGTCGCGGCGGCGTTCGGCCTCGGCGGACCGGCGGGCGGCAACGGCGCTGCGCCCGACGGAGGCGACGGCGCGACGTCCATCCCCGTGCCGCCGCGCCCCCCCGTCCTGTGTGCCGGCTGCGGACACCGGGGCGTGTTCTACGTGCTCGCGAAGCTCGGGCTGCTCGTCACGGGAGACATCGGCTGTTACACCCTCGGGGCCCTGCCGCCCCTCGAGGCGATGGACGCCTGCCTGTGCATGGGCGCCAGCATCGGCATGGCGCACGGACTCGAGATCGCGCTCCGGGAAGCGGACGACGCCCGCCGGGTGGTCGGCGTCATCGGCGACTCCACCTTCCTGCACTCGGGGATCACCGGGCTCATCAACACGGTGTACAACGGCGGCGTCTCGACCCTGCTCGTCCTCGACAACAGCACCACGGCGATGACGGGCCACCAGGGCCATCCCGGCACGGGCCGGCGGGCCTCCGGCGAGCCGGCCCCGCGGGT
>JAVVDU010000032.1:3205-28245 GCA_032251515.1 Gemmatimonadota bacterium | reverse complement strand
CGATAGGATGCTCATCGCCTACACCCCGCCTTGACTCCGCAGTTAGTACGTTGTCCGACAGGATCGCCTGCAGCTTTACTCCATGCTCGTCGAAGAACGGCAGCACGTGGTTGTTCAGCACGTGAACCGCCGTCAGCGGCAGCTTGCTCGTGTAGAGCCGCGCCCAGACGTAGCGGCTGAAGCAGTCCAGCACCGTCTGGATGTAGATCCTGCCCACTCCCTTGAGCGTCCCGGCATAGAACGTGTCGACCGCCACCAGCTCGCCCGTGGCGCCCACCTCGATGTGCCGCTCCCGGTATTCCGGGTTGAAACGCTCCAGCGCCGCGATCTGCTCCTCGGTCAGCTTCAGCTTCCGCTCCCGCGCCGTCTCCTCCAGCCGCAGCAGCCGCTGATGCTTCGTCTCCAGCCCGTGCCGGCTCCACACCCCTCGCGCACCCCGCCCGCGCTCACCTGCACGTCCCTGAGCAGCAGCTCGTCGGCCACACGCTGCGCTCCGTGCGCCGGATGCTCGAGACCGTAGGCCAGCACCGCCTTCTCCACCTCCTCGCCGACCCGGTTCGGGTGCGGTCCCTTCGCTCCCGGCAGCCAGTCGATCAGTCCGTCCGCTCCGTAGAGCTGGAAGTTGCGCCGGATCTCGTAGAACTGCTGCCGGCTGTAGCCCACGATCCGACACGCCTTCGACACGTTGCCCAGCTCCAGGGCCAGCTGTAGCAGCGACAGCTTCCGTCGTGCTATCTTCTCCGCCTGGACGGTGGTCATCTCGTCCTCCTCGTTGGGTTGCCTGATGGCTTTGCACACCTTCAAGTAACCCCGGTGAGGACGGCTGGCCACCGTTCTCTTTTTCAGGCCCGACTGTCAGGTGAATACCGTTTCAGCACAAACCGACGATCTCGATGTCGAGCATGTGCGGCTCGTGGAGTTGGTCTCCGCGGACGAGGCTGGGCGATGATGGTGCGGGCCGCGTAACCCGACATGGGTCCCGATGGCCCTCGCTCGCCATGTCGGAGAAGGCGGCCGGCCACGGGGTATTCGTGATCCTCGTTCGTACGTTGGAAATCGAATCGCCACGTGGGGGGCAGGTCTGCTTCTCCTCGACCTGTAGACCGGCTGACCGCGAACCGGACCGCCCCTCACCGGAACCCCGGGCCCCCGCTCTCCTGTATGAGAACCGGTGACGCCCTTCGCCGAGCGCGAAAGAGGCGGCCCCGGACCATTGGCAGGAGACGGACCCATGCGCCTCGCGCCCCTCGCAACGCTGCTCGTGCCGCTGCTCGCGGCGGGACCCGTGTCCCCGCGGGAGTACGCCCCGGAGCGGGGGGCGGCCGATCCACCCGCGGCGGAGCGGGAGTCGGCCGCGACGCCGCCGGACACCGCGACCCGCGCCACCGCCACGTTCGCCGGCGGCTGCTTCTGGTGCACGGAGTCGGACTTCGAGAAACTCGACGGCGTCGCGGATGTGATCTCCGGCTACGCCGGGGGCGACGTGCCGGACCCGACCTACGAGCAGGTCTCCTCCGGCGCCACGGGCCACCTGGAGTCGATCCGCGTGCACTACGACCCGGAGGTCGTCTCCTACGAGTTCCTGCTCGACTGGTTCTGGCGCCACGTGGATCCCACCGACGCCGGCGGCTCGTTCGTGGACCGGGGGCGGCAGTACACCTCGGCCATCTTCTACGAGAGCGAGGAGCAGCGGCGGCTGGCCGAGGGGTCGAAGCGGCGGCTCGAGGCGTCCGGCGTGTTCGACCGTCCCATCGTCACCGGGATCCGCCCGCTCGAGGCGTTCTACCCGGCGGAGGACTACCACCAGGACTACCACCGTACCCACGCCGTCCGCTACCGGTTCTACCGCTGGAACTCCGGCCGCGACGCTTTCCTCGACCGCGTGTGGGGCGACCGCCGGGACGCCCGGACCGCGGTGCTGCAGGGCTACGTGAAGCCGTCCGAGGCGGTGTTGCGCGAGCTTCTCACGCCCCTCCAGTACGAGGTCACGCAGGAGGAGGGCACGGAGCCGGCGTTCGACAATCCATACTGGGACAACGAAGAAGAGGGGATCTACGTCGACGTCCTGTCCGGCGAGCCCCTGTTCAGCTCGCGGGACAAGTACGAGTCCGGCACCGGCTGGCCGAGCTTCACGCGTCCGCTGGAGCCCGGCAATGTCGTCACCCGGAAGGACTACCGGCTCATCCTGCCGCGTACCGAGGTGCGCAGCCGCGCGGGTGACAACCACCTCGGGCACGTGTTCGGCGACGGGCCGGAGCCGACCGGCCGGCGCTGGTGCATGAACTCGGCGGCCCTGCGGTTCGTGCCGCGGGAGCGGCTGGAGGAGGAGGGGTACGGGAGGTACGCGGCGCTGTTCGAGTGACGGGGGTTTCAACCGGACCAGAGCGCACCCATGGGGACCGCCTGGAGCCGATCGCCGAAGCCGGCGGCGATCTCGCCGTCATGCAGTACGACTCCTCGCACGAAGCGCTTCCCGGTGGCCTCCGACAGCCGGCGAAGCCCGGCGAAATCCGACGATGTCACTGTCGCTGCAGCCTTGACCTCGACACCGGCGACGCGGCCGCCACGCTCCAGTACGATGTCGACTTCACCACCGTCTCTGTCGCGGAAGTGGTGAAAGCGGAAGTCGTGGGTCGATCCGCTCGCCAGGCGTCGCAGTTCCTGAAATACGAACGTTTCGAGAAGCTGCCCCAGCGTGGACCGATCGTCTGCGAGTGAATCCCGGTCCAGTCCGAGGAGCGCGGCGGCCACCCCTGTATCGCCCAAGTGCAGTTTGGGCGACTTGACCAGGCGGCTCAGCCGGTTGCTGTGCCATGGGGGCAGCTCGTCGATGAGGAAGATCCGCTCCAGCAGGGTCACGTAGTCGCGGATCGTCGGCCGACTCAACTGAAAGGGCGCGGCCAGATCGCTCACGTTCAACAGGCGCGCAGTCTGCCCGGCCGCGAGCGCCAGCAGCCTGGGAAGTGCATCGAGAGACACAATGCGTGCCAGCTCCCGCACGTCCCGTTGCACAAGCGTTTCCACATAGTCCCGGTACCATACCGAGCGCCGGCGCTCGGCGGCACGCACGAGCGCGCCCGGATAGCCGCCCGCGACGATGCGTGCGGCCAGTTCGTGTCCGAGCCGTTCGCCACGGTGCAGGCGGAAGCCCTCGCCGAACAGAGAATCGAGAAAGCCGGTCTCGGTTCCGTGGATCTCGCATTGGGCGAACGGATACAGGCGAAGAATTTCCATCCGGCCCGCCAGAGAGTCGGCGAGGCGGGGCACGAGCAGAACGTTCGCCGAGCCGGTCAGGAGAAACCTCCCGGGACGGCGGTCACGATCGATCGCAGCCTTCAGTGCCGTGAATACGCTCGGCACGCGTTGGACTTCGTCGAGGACGGCCCGATCCGGAAGGTCGAGAACGAAGCCCACCGGATCCGTTTCGGCTGCCTCTCGCGTCACATCGTCGTCGAACGTGAAGTACTCGTGGCCGCTGTGTGATCCGACCTTCCGGGCAAGTGTGGACTTGCCGCACTGGCGAGGGCCGTGGATGAGCACGACCGGGCTGTCGGTGAGCGCCTCCATCAGCCGCGACTCGACGAGTCGCGGCAGGATCGTGTCTGGTCTCATGCGACAGATGCCCTTCCGGCGGTTCCGGCTGATTGCAAGGTTCTCGGTCGGCTAATTGTAAGGTTGGTGTCCGCCGATTGCAAGGTTTGTGTTCGGCTGATTGCAATGTTGGTTTACGGCGGATCGGAAACCACGGGTCCGACGATCGGACGGGCGAGTCGGTCAAGGAGATGGTGATTTCGACCTGCAAAGGATCCGGACCGCTCCGGAATGACCCCGGCTGGACTCGAACCAGCGGCCTTCGGATTAGGAATCCGACGCTCTATCCACCTGAGCTACGGGGCCAGGACCGCCCAATATAGCCGCGACGCCGGGCCCTGCCACGCCCCTGCCGGCGGCCTCCCGGGGCTCAGCCGCCGTGACTCAGCCCCTGCGGGTCAGCCCCCGCGCTTCTTCTTCCGTCCGCCCTTCTTCTTGCGGCGGGGCGCAGTCTCCTCGCCCGGCTCGGGGGGCAGGATCCGGTAGGCGCAGGCGGGGTCGCCGTCGGGGATGTGCTGCACGCGCTCCAGGCGGCCGCCGAGGAGGTCGCCCAGGAGACGGAGCTCGGCGCGGCAGGGGAGCTGGGTGTGGTCGACCACCGTCCGCAGCGGGCAGTGGCCGAGCCGCAGCACTGGCGCGCCGTCCGCGTCCTCCTCGACCTCGGCGAGAAACCCTGCCTCCGTGAAGATCTGGGCGACCGCGTCGCGCAGCGCGGCACCCTCCAGCCCGCGCGTCCGTGCCTCGGCGTCGGCCCGGCGGCTCTCCACCCGCGCCTCGAAGAACCGCTCCAGCACGTCCTCGCGGCCCGCATCGAGCAGGTGCCGGACGAATTCGGTGAGGAGCTCGGCCTCGCCGCGCGGAAACAGGCCGTCGCCCCGTTCCGTCAGGCCGTAGAGGATCTCCGGCCGGCCGGGCCCCTCGCGCCGGGCACCGGCCCGCTCGACGAGCCCGCGGGCCGACAGGGCGTTCAGGTGCTCCCGCAGGGTGCCGGCCGCCAGGTCGAACAGGGCCGCCAGCTCCGGGATGGAGGCCTTTCCCTTCCGCTTCAGCGCGGCGAGCAGCCGACGCTGCGTCTCCCCGAGGCCGGGGACCTTGGGCTCGATCCAGGATTCCATGGCGCTCCAAGATCGGCGCCGGCCGCCGCTCTGTCAACTGAAAGGGATTTAACGGAAAGATCCTTGACAATCTCCGGGGCGGGCCATACCATCCCGCCGTCGGACGAACCCTCACACGAACGACACCCGGAGAGGCGAGATGCGGAAGTCGAAGGTGGCGGCGATGGCCGGGGCGCTCTGCACGGTCCTGCTGTTCGCCGCGTGCGGTGGCGACGGCGGAGAGGCCGGCGCGGACGCCCGGCCGGCAGGGGACGACGGGCCGGCGGGCGCGGAGGCCGGCGATGCCGCCGCGATCGCGGCGCGGATCGGTCCAGTCACGGAGATCGAGCTCGGACCGATCCAGGCAGAACTGGCCGAGCGCGGCGAGGCCGTCTTCACCTCCAAGTGCTCCGCCTGCCACAAGCTGGACGAGCGCTACGTTGGCCCCGCGCTGCGGGACGTCGCTGAGCGTCGCCCGCCCGTCTACGTGATGAACATGATCCTGAACCCCGAGCAGATGGTCCGCGAGCATCCCGAGGTGAAGGCCCTGCTCGCGCAGTACTACACGCCGATGCCGAACCAGAACCTGACGGACGACGAGGCGCGCGCCGTCCTCGAGTACCTGCGCCACGCCGCCGCCGAGGGCGCGGAGGCCGGCGAAGACGACGGCGATGAGGGGGAGGTGGAGGAGTGAACGGAGCGTCCCGCACCCGCAGACACAGGAAGGGAGCCATGAAGAAGATCGACCCGCTCGTCCGCACGGCCGCGCTCGCGGTCGCCGTCGCCTTCACGGGCGCGTTCGCGTTCGCGTGTGCCGGCGGCCAGGGCCCGGACGCCGGCGCGGCCGACGCGGCCTCGGAGGTCTACGTCGCGCCCGGCGAGTACGACGAGTTCTACGCGTTCATGTCGGGCGGGTTCAGCGGAAACCTCACCGTGCACGGGCTGCCGTCCGGTCGCCTGCTGAAGACGGTGCCCGTGTTCTCGCAGTTCCCCGAGAACGGCTGGGGGTACTCCGAGGAGACGAAGCCGATGCTGATGACGAGCTTCGGGTACGTGCCGTGGGACGACGCGCACCATCCCGAGCTGTCGCAGACAGACGGCGTGCCGGACGGGCGCTGGATCTTCATCAACGGGAACAACACGCCCCGCGTGGCCCGCATCGACCTCACGTCGTTCGAGACCGACGAGATCCTCGAGATCCCGAACTCGGCCGGCAACCACGCCTCGCCGTTCATCACGCCGGACTCGAAGTACCTCGTCGCCTCCACCCGGTTCAGCGTGCCGATCCCGCAGGCGGACGTCTCGATCGACTCCTACAAGGAGAACTTCGACGGGACGATCTCGTTCATCCGGGCCGACCAGCCGGGCGAGATGGACATCGCGTTCCAGATCGAGGTGCCGGGCTACAACTACGACCTGTCCCACTCGGGCCGCGGACCGTCCTACGGCTGGGCGTTCCTCACCAGCTACAACACGGAGGAGGCGCACACGCTCCTCGAGATCCAGGCGTCGCGGAACGACAAGGACTTCATCGCGGCGGTGAACTGGCAGCGCGCCGAGGCGTGCGTCGCGGAGGGCGCCGGCGAGGTCCGGAACACCCCGTACGCGCACAACCACTTCGGCGAGGACCGCATCGCGCGGCACGAGATGAAGGAGGGCGTGCGGGTCATCACGCCGGCCGACTGCCCGGACATGATCTACTTCCTGCCCACCCCGAAGTCGCCGCACGGCGTCGACGTCGATCCCACCGGGGAGTACATCGCGGCCGGCGGCAAGCTCGCCACCGTGATCCCCGTCCACTCCTTCTCGAAGATGCTCGACGCGATCCAGAACGAGCGGTTCGAGACGGTGATCGAGGGGATCCCGGTCCTCGAGTACGAGGCCGTGCTGGCGGGCGAGGTGCAGAACCCGGGACTCGGACCGCTTCACACGGAGTTCGACGGGAAGGGCTACGCCTACACGTCGATGTTCATCTCCTCCGAGGTCGTGAAGTGGAAGCTGGGAACGTGGGAAGTCGTGGACCGCGTGCCCGTCTACTATTCGATCGGCCACCTGATGATCCCGGGCGGCGACTCGTCGCAGCCGTGGGGCAAGTACCTCGTCGCTCTGAACAAGATCACCAAGGATCGCTACCTGCCGACGGGCCCGGAACTCGCGCACGCCGCGCAGCTGTTCGACATCTCCGGCGACAAGATGCGCCTGCTGCTCGACTTTCCGACCATGGGCGAGCCGCACTACGCGCAGGGCCTGAAGGCCGACATCATCATGGACAAGCAGGTGCAGATGTACCAGCTGTCCGAGAACCGGAACCCGCACTTCACGCCGAGCGAGGCGGATGCGAAAGTCGAGCGGGACGGCCGGAACGTCCACGTCTACATGACGACGATCCGCAGCCACTTCGCGCCCGACAACATCGAGGGCGTGATGGTGGGTGACACGGTGCACTTCCACGTCACGAACCTCGAGCAGGGTTGGGACGTGCCGCACGGCTTCGCGATGATGGGCGCGAACAACGCCGAGCTCCTGCTGATGCCCGGCGAGACGCGGACCCTGAAGTGGGTCGCCTCGCGGCCCGGCGTGTACCCGTTCTACTGCACGGATTTCTGCTCGGCGCTGCACCAGGAGATGCAGGGCTACGTCCGGGTCTCGCCGCGCGGGTCCGGGACGCCGCTGACCTGGAAGACCGGAAGCTGACGCGACTCCAGCCCCCGGGGCCGCCCCGTCGCGGGCGGGTCCCGGGGGGGAGGACTGAACATAGATGACGGACAAGGCCGCGCCGGGATGGGCCCGGCTCACGGTGCTCGTCGCGTCGCTCGCCCTGCTGGCGGCGTACGTGCTGCCCCTCTGGAAGATCACTCTCGAGGCGCCCCAGTACCCCGAAGGGCTCGGGATGCTGATCCGCGTCAACACGATCGAGGGAATCGAGCCAAACGACCTGGACAACATCAACAACCTGAACCACTACATCGGGATGAAGCGGATCGAGCCCGACTCGATGGCCGAGCTCCGCTTCATGCCGTGGATCCTCGGATTCCTCGTGGCGTGGGGCGTGGCGGCGGCGGCGGTCGGCCGGCGCTGGATGCTCTGCGCGTGGTTCGGGCTGCTGGCCCTGGGCGCCGCGGCGGGGCTCGCCGACTTCTGGCGCTGGGGGTACGACTACGGCCACAACCTCGATGTCGAGAACGCGATCATCGAGGTGCCGGGGATGACGTATCAGCCTCCCGTGATCGGCTCGAAGAAGCTCCTGAACTTCACGGCGCACTCGTGGCCTGCCTCCGGCGGCTGGATCGCGATCGCCGCGGGCCTCGCCGGGGCGATCGCCTGCCTGTCGGGTCGCACCGGGAAGTCGGGAGCGAATGCGGGTGCGAGGGCGGGTCGGACGGCCGCGGGTCCGGCGGCGGCGCTCGCCCTCGTCCCGTTCCTCGTCGTGGGAGCCGCCTGCGCCCCGGACGGGCCGGCCACGGTCCGGATCGGCGAGGACGTCTGCGACCACTGCCGGATGACGATCGAGGACCGGGTGTTCGCCGCGCAGCTCGTCACGGAGCGAGGCAAGGCGTACCGGTTCGACGCGATCGAGTGCCTGGCGGGCTGGGTGGTCGAGCGCGAAGGCCCGGACTCCCCGGCCGCGCGAGCCCGCCTGTGGGTCGCCGATGCGCGGGAGCCCGGCCGCTGGATCCGGGTCGAGGACGCCGCGTTCCTGCACGGACCGGAGATCCGCAGCCCCATGGGCGGAGGCCTCGCCGCGGTCCCGGCCGGGGCGGATCCGGGCTCGGCCGCGGCCCTCGCGGAGGGAGCGGAGCGGCTGGACTGGGACGCCGTCCTCGACCTGGCCCGCGCGGGCCGCATCACGGGCCACCGGGCCGGCCACGGCGGCATCGCGGAACGGCCGGGCCCGGGCCCGGGCCCCGCCCGCGAGCACTCCGCAACGGGCGGCTGAGCCGGTGATCCTGCCCGTCGTTCTCGTCGCGGGTCTCGCGCTCGCACCGGCGCCCGCGCCCCCCTCCGCGAAACCACCCTCGTCCGGTTTTTCCACACCGCGCGGCGACACCCTCGTCGTCGTCGGACCTGGCGGCGACGTCGCGACCTTGGCCGCGGGGATCGCCCGCGCGGCGCCGGGCGGCCGGATCGTCGTGCGCCCGGGCACGTACCGGGAGCCCACGATCGTCGTCGACCGGCCCGTCCGCATCGAGGGCGAGCCGGGTGCCGTCCTCGACGGGGAGGGGGAGCGGACGATCCTCGTGGTCACCGCGGACGACGTGTCGATCTCCGGCCTCGAGCTGCGCCGGGTCGGCGTGTCCTACGTGGACGACCTCGCGGCGATCGAGGTGAAGGGGGCCCGCCGCTGCCGGATCGAGGACAACCGGATCGACGATGCGTTCTTCGGCATCTACCTCGCGGAGACGGACGGCTGCGTGGTGCGGCACAACGTGATCACCGGCGGTGCGGTCCGCGAGTCGCGGGCCGGCAACGGGATCCACGCCTGGTACTCGCGTGGCCTGGAGGTGGCGCAGAACCGCATCGTGGGCCACCGGGACGGGATTTACTTCGAGTTCGTGGAGGACAGCCGGGTGGCCGGGAACCGCAGCGAGGGGAACCTGCGCTACGGGCTCCACTTCATGTTCTCCGATCGCTGCCGGTACGAAGACAACGAGTTCCTGCGCAACGGGGCGGGCGTCGCCGTGATGTACGCCTCGCACGTCGTGATGCGCGGCAACACGTTCGCGGAGAGTCGCGGCAGCGCCTCGTTCGGCCTCCTCCTGAAGGACATCACGGACAGCGAGATCGCGGGGAACGTGTTCCGCGGGAACACGGTGGGGATCCACGCCGAGGGCTTCGACCGCACCCGCGTGGACGGCAACGACTTCGTGGAAAACGGACGCGCGGTGCGGATCCTCGCCAACTCGCAGGACAGCGAGTTCACGCAGAACAACTTCATCGACAACACGTTCGACGTGACGACGAACAGCCGCCGCGTCTATTCGACGTTCCGGGCGAACCACTGGGACGCCTACCGCGGCTACGACCTCGAGGACGACGGCACGGGGGACGTGGAGCACCGGCCGGTGCGGCTCTTCGCCCTGATCGTCGAGCGGACGCCGGAGGTGACGATCCTGCTGCGCGGCTTCCTTCCCACGCTGCTCGACTGGACGGAACGCCTCGTTCCCTCGCTCACGCCCGAGAACCTCGTGGACCCGGCGCCCGCCATGCGTCCCTTCCCGCGGGAGGCCGCGTGATCGAGGTCGAGGGCCTGCAGAAGAGCTTCGGCCCGGTGCCGGCCCTCCAGCCGCTCGACGCCCGCTTCGGGCGCGGACGGGTGACGGCGATCGTGGGTCCGAACGGCTCCGGCAAGAGCACTCTGATCCGCTGCCTCCTGGGGCTCGCGCGGCCGGACGCGGGCGTGGTCCGGCTCGACGGGACGCCCGTCGGGACCGACCCGGCGTACCGGGCGCGGATCGGCTACATGCCGCAGAGCCCGGCCTTCCCGGAGAACCTGCGCGTGCGGGAGCTCGTGAACCTGCTGGACGACCTGCGGTCGGAGTGGAGCGCCGGGCCTGGCAGCGAGCCGATCGGCCCCGATCGCTTCTCCGAGCGGCTCGCCGTGGACGGTCTCCTGGACAGGCGCGCCGGTGACCTGTCGGGCGGCATGAAGCAGCGGGTGAGCGCCGTTCTCGCCTTCCGCTACGCCCCGGATATCCTCGTGCTCGACGAGCCGACGGCGGGCCTCGACCCGGTCGCGCGCGTCTTTCTCAAGGAGCGGGTGCGCGAGGCGCGCGCGGCAGGACGGACGGTGCTCGTCACCTCGCACATCCTGACGGAGCTGGAGGACCTGGCCGACGACCTGCTGTTCCTCGTGGACGGGCGGAAGCGGTTCGCGGGTGAGGTGTCCGAGCTCCTGCGCCGGACCGGCAGCCGGCGGCTGGAGGAAGCGGTCGTGAAGCTGATGGAGAAGACGGGCGGCGGCCCGTCCGGTGGCGCCCGTACCGATGGCCCGGATGCGGCCTCCGACCCGGGATCACGCCTGGAGGCCGTGTGAGCGCGACCGTCCGCATCGCGCGCGCTCAGCTGCGCGACGTCGGTCGCAGCCGCTGGCTGTTCGCCTACGCGCTCCTCCTCCTCGCCTTCGCCGGAGCCCTCGTCGCGTTCGGCGGTGGCGGGCGGCGCGCCCTGGGCGGGCTCGTGAACCTCGTCCTGCTCGTCGTTCCCCTCGTGAGCGTGCTGCTCGGTACGGCGTATCTGTACGACGCCCGCGACTTCCAGCGGCTCCTGCTGGCCCAGCCGGTGAGCCGCGACCGGGTGCTGGACGGACAGTACGCCGGCCTCGCGCTGCCGCTGGCGGCGGCCACGGCGCTCGGTCTCGGGACCCCCGTGCTGGTCACCGTGGCGAGCCCCGCCGAGGCGTTCGCGGTGCTCCGCTTCCTGGCCGTCGTCACCCTGCTGGCGCTCGGGTTCCTGTCGCTCGCCTTCCTCGTGGCGGCCGCGGTCCGCGACCGCGCGGCCGGGATGGGGGCCGCGCTCCTCGCGTGGCTCGGCCTGACGGTGGTCTACGACGCGCTGCTGTTCTTCGCGGCCACTTCGCTGTCAGGCTGGCCCCTGGAGCGTCCGGCCCTCGCCGCGGTCCTCCTGAACCCCGTGGACACGGCCCGGGTGCTCCTGCTGATGGACCTCGATGCGGCGGCGCTCCTCGGCTACACGGGGGCGGTGTTCCGGCGCTTCTTCGGCGGAGCCGCCGGCGCGATCGTGGCGTTCGGCGCGTTGCTCGCATGGGCCGCGGGCCCCTACCTGCTGGCCCGCCGGGTCTTCCGGCGAAGGGATCTCTGAGGGGGGGGCTCGGCTCCCTGCCAATCCGGCACACATCTGCATCTGCGACAACCTTAACCTCAGTGACCGTGCACGGTTGGCAGGTTTTGCGCCCCGCCGTGCGGCACGGGGGTTGCACCTCCATCCATGCGAGTGCGCCGCCCGGGCCTGCGGGCCGGGCGGATGGACATAGATGACCGGAGACGGCAGGGGCCGACGACATCCGGCCCCGCCGCGACCCTCAGATCCAGGAGGTGAGTGATGATGCTTCCGACCAGGCGTCGCCCGACGGCGGTCCTCCGCAACTTCCCGGAGACCCGCTGGGACGTGGACCGGATGTTCGACGATCTCTTCGGCCGGTCCTTCCTGACGATGGGGCCGGGCGGGCCCGAGGCCGACTTCTACGAGACGGAGGACGACTTCGTGCTCGAGATGAACCTGCCGGGCTTCGATCTCGAAGAGGTCGAGGTGAACCTCGAGCAGGGCGTGCTGTCGATCAGCGGCGAGCATGCCGAGGAGAAGGAGGAGAAGGGCACCTACCACCTGCGCGAGCGGGGCTGGAGCCGCTTCACCCGCAGCTTCTCCGTGCCGCACACGATCGACGCGAACCGCGTGGACGCGGGCTTCGACAAGGGCGTGTTGACGGTGAAGCTGCCGAAGGCCGCCGAGGCGAAGCCGCGCCGGATCGAGATCAAGGGGCGCTGACGCCGTCGCGCGTCACGCGACCCGCACGCGGCGAGGGCCGGGGAGCGATCCCCGGCCCTTCGTCATTCCTGCTCGTCTGCTGCTCTTCCCGTCAGGTCGCCTGGTCTCCCGCCGGCCGGACCCGCACCGCGCAGAACTTGAACTCCGGGATCTTCCCGTGCGGGTCCAGCTCGTCGATCGTGAGGACGTTGGCCGCGGCCTCGCGGAAGTGGAACGGGATGAACACGGTGCCCGGCGTCATGCGCCGGGAGGCGCGGGCCGTGAGGGTGATCTCGCCGCGCCGGGAGGCGACCGTGGCGCGGTCGCCGTCGGCCATCCCCAGCGCCGACAGGTCGTCCGGGTGCATCTCCACCTCCGGCGCCGGCGCGATCGCGTGCAGGGCGCGGGCCCGCCGCGTCATCGTCCCCGTGTGCCAGTGCTGCAGGAGGCGCCCCGTGTTCAGGACGAACGGGTACTCGGCGTCGGGCAGCTCCTTCGCGGGCTCGAAGGGCCGCGGCACGAACTTCCCGCGTCCGTTCGGCGTGGGGAAGCCGTCCCCGAACAGGACCTGGATTCCGTCGCCCGCCTCCGGGTCGGGGCAGGGCCACAGCTTGCCCGTCAGCCCGAGGTTCTCGTACGTGAGCCCCGCGTAGGAGGGCGCCAGGGACGTGAACTCGTCGAACACCTCCGAGGCGGAGCCGTAGGACATCGGGTAGCCGCACGTGGCCGCCACGTCGCACACGATCCGCCAGTCCTCGCGGGCCTCGCCCGGCGGGTCGAGCACCTTGCGGCCCACCTGCACGCGCCGGTCCGTGTTCGTGTACGTGCCGTCCTTCTCGAAGAACGAGGTGGCGGGCAGGATCACGTCCGCGAACTCGGCCGTCTCGGTGAGGAAGATGTCCTGCACCACGAGGAACTCGAGCGCGGCCAGCGCCTTGCGGACCTTGTTCGTGTTCGGGTCCGAGAGGAACGGGTTCTCGCCCATCATGTACATGCCGCGGATCTCGCCTGCCAGCGCCCCGCGCATGATCTCGACCACCGTGAGCCCGGGCGTCGCGTCGAGCTCCGTGCCCCACGCCGCCTCGAACTTCGCCCGGATCTCCGGGTCCGCGACGCTCTGGTAGTCCGGGTAGACCATCGGGATGAGACCGGCGTCGGAGGCGCCCTGCACGTTGTTCTGCCCGCGCAGGGGGTGGAGCCCGGTGCCCGGCCGGCCCACGTTCCCCGTCATCAGCATCAACGAGATCAGGCAGCGGGCGTTGTCGGTGCCCGTGGTGTGCTGCGAGATCCCCATGCCCCAGAACACGATCGCGGCGCCGGCCGAGCCGAACAGGCGGGCGGCCCGGCGGATCTCGTCCGCCTCCACGCCGCAGATCTCCGCCGCGACCTCGGGCGGGTAATCCGCGACGAGGTCCTTCAGCGCCTCGAAGCCCTCGGTGCGCTCGCGGATGTAGGCCTCGTCGATGAGCCCCTCGTTCACGAGCACGTGCATCCACGAGTTGTACATCGCCACGTCCGTGCCCGGCCGGATCTGCAGGAAGACCTCGGCGTGGTCGGCGATCTCGATGCGGCGCGGCTCGACGACGATCAGCTTCGTGCGGCCCGACTTCACGGCCTGCTTGATAAAGGTCGCGGCGACCGGGTGGTTCGCCGTCGTGTTCGAGCCGGTGATCAGCGCGACGTCCGCGTTCTCGACGTCGGCGAACACGTTCGTGACGGCGCCGGAGCCGATCGTCTCCAGCAGCGCCGCCACCGACGAGGCGTGGCACAGCCGCGTGCAGTGGTCCACGTTGTTCGTCCCGAACCCGGCCCGGATCAGCTTCTGGAAGAGGTAGGCTTCCTCGTTCGAGCACTTGGCGCTGCCGAACCCGGCCAGGGCGGACGGGCCGTGCTCCTCCCGGATCTCCCGCAGGCGCCTCCCGACCAGCTCCAGCGCCTCCTCCCAGCTGGCCTCCCGGAAGTGGGGCAGGACCTCGTCGTAGTCCACGAGCCCGCCGGGCTTGCGGCGCCGGCCGTTCGAGGACGCCGTCTCCGAGGAGAGGGGGCCCTTGGGATACGCCTCTTCGCGGCGGATCAGCGGCCGGGTCAGGCGCTGCGGGTGGGCCGTGTAGTCGAACCCGTAGCGGCCCTTCACGCAGAGCCGCTCGTGGTTCACCGGGCTCTCCCGACCGTCCGCGTAGACGATCCGGTTCTTCGCCTCGTCCACGTAGTACGAGATCGCACAGCCGACGCCGCAGTAGGGGCACACGGAGTCGACGCGGGCCAGCTCGGCCTTCGGCGCCGAGGGCGGCCGCTCGACGAGCTCCACGAGCGTGAGGGCGCCCGTCGGGCACGCCTTCTCGCACTCCCCGCACGCGACGCAGGTCGAGGCGCCCATCGGGTCGTCGAGGTCGAAGGCGATCCGCGTGGCGTAGCCCTTCCCGGTCCGTCCGATCACGTTGTTCACCTGCACGTCGTCGCAGGCGCGGATGCAGCGGTCGCACAGGATGCAGGCCTGGTGGTCGACCCGGATCACGGGCGATGAGGCATCGATCGGCCGGCCGTTGCCCGCCGGGATCCCGGCCACGGCCACCGTGCGGCCGGCCGGCGCGGCGCCGTTTCCGTGGCCGGCCCAGGCCACGCCGTACCGTTCTGCCAGCGCCCGCAGCTCGTCGGTTTCCGTCTTCCGTTCGGTGCCCCCGGCGTCGACCGGATAGTCGGACAGGAGCAGCTCCACGAGGCCCTTCCGCAGCCGCTCCACCTTCTCGCCCGCCGTGGCGACCTCCATCCCGTCGGCCGCCTCCCGCACGCAGGACGCCGTCAGCCGCTTCTCGCCCACGTCCACGAGGCAGACGCGGCAGACGCCGGCCGGCGGGAGCCGCGGGTCGTGGCAGAGGACCGGGATCTCGATGCCCGCCGCCCGGGCCGCCTCCCAGATCGTCGTCCCGGCGGGCACCTCGACCGGGGTCCCGTCGATCGTCAGCCGGACGGTCTCCGCCGCCGCGCCGGCGGCCACGCCCGCCGGTCCGTTCCTGCCGCCGCTCACGCTGCGCCTCCCTTCCCGTTCCCGGAACCGTCCCCCGTGCCGTTTCGTCCTCCTCCACCGCCTCCGCGGCCGTCGCCGAGCCCGGGGAACTCGTCCGGCCAGTGCCGCGCCGCCGACACCAGCGGGTTCAGGACCACGTACCCGAGCCCGCAGATCGAGGTCTCGACGAGGAGCTCCTCCAGTTTCTCCAGGGCCGCCGCGTCGAGGGGCGTGCCGTCCGCCATGGCGCGCTCCAGCATCGCCGCGGCCTTCTGCGATCCGTCCCGGCACGGCACGCACTTCCCGCAGGACTCGTCGCGGAAGAAGCGGACCACGTTCGCGGCGAGCGGCAGCATGTCCGTCCCCTCGGCCACGACCACGAGGGCGCCCGACCCCATCATGCTCCCGGCGTCGGCCAGCGCCCCGAAGTCGATGGGAGTGTCCGCCTTCGCTGCCGGAAGAAAGTGGGACGAGGCGCCGCCCGGCGCGAAGCCCTTGAGCGGCCGTCCGTCCTTCACGCCGCCGGCCATGTCGATGAGCTCGGCCACCGTCGTCCCCAGCGGGATCTCGTACACGCCGGGCCGCTCGACGTGGCCCGACACGGCCATCGCCTTCAGGCCGGCGCAGCCGTTCACGCCGCGGGCCTTCCAGGCATCGGCGCCCCCCGCCAGGACGCCCGGCACCCAGGCGAAGGTCTCGACGTTGTTGATCAGCGTGGGCCGGCCGTGCAGGCCCTTCTGCCCGGGGAACGGCGGCTTGTTGCGGGGCTCGCCGCGCCGGTCCTCGAGGGCCTCCAGCAGGGCCGTCTCCTCGCCGAGGATGTAGCCGCCGGGCGAGACGAAGATCTCCACGTCGAACGAGAAGCCGGAGCCGAGGATGTCCTCTCCGAGCCAGCCGGTGTCCCGGGCGCGGGCGAGCTCGGCTGTGAGCGCCTCGCGGGCCGCGCCGTACTCGTGGCGCAGGTAGACGATCCCGCGCTCCGCCCCCACGACGAGCCCCCCCAGCATCATCCCCTCCAGCACCAGGTACGGAAGCTGCTCGAGGATGACGCGGTCCTTGAAGGTGCCCGGCTCGCTCTCGTCCGCGTTGCACACGACGTACTTCGGCGCCGCCCTCTCGGCCCGCACGAGCTTCCACTTCAGGCCGGTCGGGAATCCCGCGCCGCCCATCCCGCGCAGGCCGCTCGCCTCGAGCTCGGCGATCACGTCGTCCAGGGCCGCCTCGCGGTCCGGGCGGGCGAGCACCTCCCGGAACGTGTGGTATGCGCCGTCACGGTCCCCGCCGTACGGGTCCGCCTGCCAGGCGCGCGGCGCGGCGCGGGGGTGCGGCAGCGGGCCGTCCGCCACGGCCGCGGCGAGCGCCGCCGGGTCCGTGGCCCGGGCCGGCGTCCCGTTCACCCGGACGGCCGGCGCCAGCTCGCACACCCCGAGGCAGGACGTCTCGCGCACCCGGACATCCTTCCGGTCGCCGAACGCCGCCTCGAGCCGTTCCCGCAGGCCCGCCGCGCCGCCGGACACGTGACAGCTCATGTCGCGGCACACGTGGACCTCGAGCGCCGCCGGGGGCTCCGTGCGGAAGTGGGGATAGAAGGAGACGAGTTCCTGGAGCCGGTACAGCGGCACGGCCAGGCGGTGCGCGAGGTCCCGCAGCGAGGCGGCGTCCAGGTGGCCGCGCTCCTCCTGCAGCGCCTCGAGCTCGTGGATCAGCGACATCGCGCGGGCTCTCCCGTTGCGGACGCGGAACCGGCCGGCGGGGCCGGACCGGACGGCCCGTCCATGATAGACGGGCGTGGGTGAGGCGACAAATCGTCCCGCGGCGTCAGTCGAGGATGGCCACCGTGATGGCGATCGCCGCGAGGGCGACCGCGACCGACAGCCCGATCTCCGCGAACGGCCGTTCCTTGCGCTGCTCCGCGAGCTGAATGTCCTCGCGGGCGATCGCCACGGCGCGGGCCCGCCTGTGCTGGCGATCGGTCGCCTCTTCGACATCGTAGCCGCCGCCCTCGAGCGTATCTCCCCGCATCTCGAAGTCGCTGAGGAGCCATTTCGTCCCATCGGTCTCCGTGACGCGGACCTTCCAGGCGTCCCCGTCCCACCCGGCGCCCGGGGCGGGCAGCTCCATGGGGACCCAGCGACCGCAGGCGACGAGCAGGGGAGGCAGCAGCATCAAGGCGAGAATCGCTCTGTTCCGTCTCGAGAGGCATACGCGCACGGGGCTTCTCCTGGGTGGAGGTGGCGGACGGCACCGTACGGGGGGGAGCACGAGACGTGCCACGCGGTGCGGTCCGGGACGTACCTTGTGATGGACTCCCCGAACCGACGAAACGGTTTCGTCCCGAGCCGCGTCGGACGGGGCAGGGACCGTAGCCCGTGACCCGGAACCGGACGAGCGTGGACGATCGGGAGCTGGTTCAGCGAGTGAGAGACCGGGACCCGCGGGGGCGGGACGGCGCCGCGTTCAGCGCCCCCCGCTTCCCGCCGGCCGCGGGGGCGCCAGGCCGCCCGTCTGCACGGTGAGGCCGATCCCGAACAGGCTCTCGTCGTCGAACCGGAAGGCGCCGAGCGTGGAGGGGCCCTCGCGCCACGCGGCGTCGAACAGGAAGCGGAACCCCCGCACGCGGAACGCCACGCCGGCCCGGGCGTGCATCGCGACGCGCTCCGTGCGGTCGGTGATCTCGAGGTTCACCGCGGCGAACGGTTGCGCCGAGCCGCCCGTGGCGGCGCCCCGGTCGTACTCGACCCCCACGCGGCCTACCCATTCCTCGACGGTGCGGAAGACGCGCGGGCCGCCGGCCTCGATGACGAAGTCCGAGCCGCGCCCCACGTTCCAGTCGCCGCCGCCGTACAGCCGCAGCGCTGGGATGGGCCGCACGCCCAGCACGAGCTCCAGCGCCTCCCGCGACACCTGGAAGGCCGGCACGTCGAACCGGTCCACGTAGTCGTCGCCCAGGTGGGCGCTCGTGTGGTGCAGGGTGAGCCGGCCCTCGAAGCGGCGGTAGCGCAGGGACAGGGGGGCGCCAACCCGGAAGTCGTTGCCGACCAGGTCGCGCGACGAGGCCTCCATGAAGAAGCGGGTCCAGATTCCGAACTCGAATCCCAGGTCCAGTGCCAGTCCCTCGGGACCCGCGTCCGCCAGGCGCACGACGGGTATCCGGTAGCCGACGGCGACCTCCGCCTCGATGTTGCGGCCCTCGAATCCCGGCTCCGTGTCGCGGTCGGCCAGGTAGAAGCCGCCCTGCAGCCCGACTTCGCGCGGCGCGGCGAGGAGCGGCGCGATGACGAACTGGTCGGGGAACCAGGCCGGGGCGTCGTCGCTCGCCGGCTGCTGACCCCGCGCGGGCCCGGGAAGGGCCGCGAGGCAGGCCCCCGCGAGGCCGGCGACGCTCCGGACGATCCTCCCGCCGCCCCGCCGCCGCCCGCCGCCGGCCCGTCGGTCCCGCCCGCCCGGCGCGTCCGCGCTTCGCCGTGCCTCACGTCCCGTTTCCGCCATCCGGCTCCCTCCCTTGTGCCCGAGGTGATGCGGAAAGAACTCTTGGGCAGGCCACCGGCGCAACACCCGCCGGCTCCCCGCACCCGAACCTGGATGGTTCCCGTGGCGCACCGCGACCTCGACACCCGGATCCTCGCCGAGCTCCAGAAGGATGCCCGCCGCTCCAACCGCCAGATCGCCGATGCGCTCGGCGTGGCTTCGACCACGGTCAGGAAGCACGTCCGCGACCTCGAGGAGCGGGGCATCGTGTGCGGCTACCGGGCCGTGATCGACTACGCCCGGCTCGGTCTCGGGCTGGTGGCCGTCACCCGGATCAAGGCGCGGGGCGAGGCCCTGCCGGCCATCGTCGCGTCCCTCGCGCAGCACCCCAGCCTGACGCACGTCTACGAGATCACGGGCGACTTCGACGTGATGGTGATCGGACGCTTCGCGAACGAGACGGAGATGAACCGCGAGATCAAGCGGATGCTGACCATGCCGGGCATCGAGGGGACGAACACCTCCGTGGTGCTCGATGCGCCGAAGGAGTCGCTGGACGTGGACCTCGCCGGGACGAAGGCGTGAGGCCGGAGGGCGGACCGGCCGAACCGGGCACGTCGGAGCCCGGCACGTCGGAGCCGCGACGCGCTTCCCGGCTCCGGGGCCTCCGCCGCCTCGAGGCCGACGTGACGGGCTGCCGCGCCTGTCCGCGCCTCGTGGCGTGGCGCGAGCGCGTGGCGCGCGAGAAACGCGCCGCCTACGCCGATGAGAAGTACTGGGGTCGTCCCGTCCCGGGCTTCGGCGATCCGGAGGCGTGGCTCCTGGTGGTGGGCCTCGCGCCGGCCGCGCACGGCGCGAACCGGACGGGACGCATGTTCACGGGGGACCGCTCCGGCGACTGGCTGTTCGGCGCCCTGCACCGGGCCGGCTTCGCCGGCCGTCCCACATCGACGGCCCGCGACGACGGCCTCGCGCTGCACGGCGCCTGGATCACGGCCTCCGTGCGCTGCGCGCCGCCCGCGAACCGGCCCACGCCGGCCGAGCGGGACGCCTGCCGGCCGTACCTGGAGCGGGAGCTCGACCTGCTGCGGGGGATCCGGGTGATCGTGGCGCTCGGCGGCTTCGCCTGGACGAACGTGCTGCGCGTGCTGAAGGACCGGGGGGTCGAGGTGCCGAGTCCGCGGCCGCGGTTCGGCCACGGGGCGGAACTGGAACTGGCGGGACCCGCTCCGGCGGGCGGAAGTCGCCTGCTGTCGCTCGTCGGTTCCTACCACCCGAGCCAGCAGAACACGTTCACGGGGCGGCTCACGGAGGCGATGTTCGACCGCGTGTGGGCCCGCGTGCGCGAGCTGGGGCGCCCGGGGCCCTGAGCCTCGACGGCGCCCCGCTCCCGCGTCAGTCCTTCCGGCCCACCTCCAGCATCCGCTCCACCGCCACGAGGGCCCGCTGCCGCAGTCCTTCCTCGAGGCGGATCTCGTGCTGCATCTCCCGCAGGGAAGCGAGGGTCTTCTCGAGCGTGATCTTCTTCATGTGCGGGCAGATCGTGCAGGGACGCACGAACCGGAGGTTCGGGTGCGCCTCCATCACGTTGTCCGACATCGAACATTCCGTGACCATGATGACGCGGTTGGAACGCGCGCGGTCCAGGTAGTCGATCATTCCCGTGGTGGAGCCCACGAAGTCCGCCTCGTCACAGACCTCGGGCGAGCACTCCGGGTGCGCGATCACCTCGATGCCGGGGTACTGGTCGCGGTAGGCGCGAATCTCGTCCACGGTGAACTGCTCGTGCACGATGCAGCGGCCCTTCCAGGCGATGACCCCGACGTCGGTCTGCTTCGCGACGTTCCGCGCCAGGTACTCGTCCGGCAGGAAGATCACGCGCGGGACGCCCAGCGACTCCACGACCGCGACGGCGTTCGCCGACGTGCAGCAGATGTCCGACTCCGCCTTGATCGACGCGGGCGTGTTCACGTACGTGACCACCGGGACCCCGGGATGGCGTTCCTTCAGCAGCCGGACGTCCGCGGGCGTGATGCTCTCGGACAGCGAGCAGCCGGCGTCGAGGTCGGGGATGAGGACCGTCTTCGAGGGGTTCAGGATCTTGGCCGTCTCGGCCATGAAGTGGACGCCGCAGAACACGATGACGTCGGCCTCGACGTCCCGCGCGGCGATCGAGAGGCCAAGCGAGTCGCCAACCTGGTCGCCGATGCCGTGGAAGATCTCTGGCACCATGTAGTTGTGGGCCAGGATCACGGCGTTCCGTTCCACCTTGAGCCGGCGGATCTCGGCGATGAGCGGCGCCTTCATCTCCCACTCGAAGCGGGGGACGGAGTCGCGGATCTTCTCGTATATGGCATCGGTCGCCGCGGCGACCTCGGGCGTGAACGTCAGGACATCGGGCATCCTCGCCTCCCCTGGGTGCCCCGCTGACCCGGCGGGCCGGGCCGTGGTAGATTGCTTCCGTGATACGATAGCACGGCGATGGGGTTCCGGCCCGGATACCGGCCGGGATACGCCTCCGGCGCCCCCGCGCGGGACGCCCGCGCCGCCGACCGCTCCGTCTTCCCCGGCCCGCGGACGCATGGACAAGGAAAAGGCCCGCCGCCGCATCGCGGAGCTCCGCGAGGAGATCCGCCGGCACGACTGGCTGTACTACGTGCGCGACGCGCCGGAGATCTCCGATGCCGCGTACGACGAACTGTTCCGCGAGCTGCGGGAGCTCGAGGAGGCGTTCCCCGACCTGCGCGCGCCCGATTCGCCCACCCGGCGCGTGGCGGGCCGTCCCTCGGAGAAGTTCCCCGCGGTCGAGCACGCCGCCCCCATGCTGAGCCTCGACTCCGGGGCGTCGGAGGACGAGGCGCGCCGGTTCGACGACCGGCTCCGCCGGGCGCTCGGGCCCGACCGGGTCGCGTACGTCGTGGAGCCGAAGTTCGACGGCCTGTCCGTCGAGCTCGTCTACGAGGACGGGATCCTCGCGCGCGCCTCCACGCGCGGCGACGGGATGCGCGGCGAAGGGATCACGCCGAACGTCCGCACCATCCGGTCCGTGCCGCTCCGGCTGCGCGATGACGCCCGCCCGGTGGCCGGGACGCTGGCAGTCCGGGGCGAGGTCCTGATGCGCATGGAGGCGTTCGATGCCCTGAACGAACGGCTCCTGGAGGAAGGAAAGGAGCCGTTTGCGAACCCGCGGAATGCCGCCGCCGGGTCGCTGCGCCAGCTCGATCCGTCCATCACCGCCGCCCGCCCGCTCGAGGCGTACGCCTACGACATCCTCGCGACGGCCGGCCCGGAGCCAGCCACGCAGCGGGCCACGCTCGAGGCGCTGCGCGACTGGGGCTTTCGAGTCAGCGACCTGTCGCGTCCCGCCGCGACCCTGGAGGAGGCCCGCGGGATCCACGCGGACTTCCTGTCCCGCCGCGACGATCTCCCGTTCGAGATCGACGGGATCGTGCTGAAGCTCGACGACCTGGCGGCCCGGTCGGAGGTCGGCACCACGTCTCGGCACCCGCGCTGGGCGTTCGCCTGGAAGTTTCCGCCGCGGGCGGAGGTGACGCGGATCCTGTCGATCGTCCCGAGCGTCGGCCGCACCGGGGTCGTCACCCCGGTGGCCCTGATGCGCCCGGTCGAGATCGGGGGCGTGACCGTCGGCCGCGCCTCCCTGCACAACCGCGAGGAGGTGGCCCGCAAGGACGTGCGGGAAGGCGACCTCGTACGGGTCCAGCGCGCGGGCGACGTGATCCCGCAGGTCGTCGAGCGGATCGCGGAGGAGGGGCGCGACCGCGGTGAGGCCTTCCGCATGCCGGAGGCCTGTCCGTCGTGCGGGACGGCGCTCGAGGAGCGCGGGCCGTTCACCGTCTGCCCGAACTCGTTCGCCTGTCCCGCCCAGCTCGCCGGCCGCATCCAGCACTTCGGCTCCCGGCACGCGCTCGACATCGAGGGGCTGGGAGAGGAGACGGCCCGCCTGCTCGTGGACCGGGAGCTGGTGCGCGCCGTGCCGGACCTGTTCGACCTCGCGGCGGAGCAGCTCACGCCCCTCGAGGGGTTCGCCGAGACCTCCGCGCGCAATCTCGTGCAGGCGATCGCCGCCGCCCGCCGCACCGAGCTCTCGCGGTTCCTCCACGGGCTCGGCATCCCCGAGGTCGGCGTGGCCGTGGCCCGCGACCTCGCGGCGCACTTCGGGTCGATCGACGCCCTGCGGGCGGCGGACGAGGACGCGCTGCAGGCGGTGCCGGGCGTCGGCCCCGTGATGGCCGGGCGGATCGCCGGCTTCTTCGCCGAGCCGCACAACGCCAGGAACCTCGACCGCCTGCTGGCGTGCATGGAGGAGCTGCGGGCCCCCGCGCGGCCCGTCGCGGCGGACGCGCTCGCCGGGAAGACGTTCGTGTTCACCGGCGGGCTGGCGGAGCTGAGCCGCGAGGAGGCGAAGCGGCGGGTCGAGGCGCTCGGCGCGAAGGCCACCGGCAGCGTGAGCGGCAGGACCGACTACGTGGTGGCGGGCGACGACCCGGGCTCGAAGCTGGACCGGGCCCGCGAGCTCGGCGTGACCGTCCTGGACGAGGCCGGCTTCCTCGCGCTGCTGGCGGAGGCGGAGGGCGAGGCCGGGACAGAGACCGGAGCGAAGGCGGAGCCCGGCGGCGCGGAGGCGGGCTGATGGAGAACCTCGAGATCGCAGCAGCCCTCAAGGAGTTCGCCGACCTGCTCGAGATCCGGGGCGGCGTGAACCCGTTCCGGGTCCGGGCCTACCGCAACGCCGCCCGCACGGTCGAGGAGCACCCCGTGCCCGTGCGCCGGCTCGTGGAGGAGGGGGCCGACCTCACCGAGCTGCCGGCGATCGGCAAGGACATGGCGTCCCACATCGCCCAGCTCGCGCGGACCGGACGCCTGGCCGAACTGGACGACCTGGCCGAGGAGGTGCCGCGCTCCCTCGTCGAGATCACGCGGCTGCCCGGCGTGGGGCCGAAGAAGGTCGCGAAGATGTGGCGCGAGCTGGGGATCACCGACGTCGCGGGAGTCGCCGAGGCCGCCGCGGCGGGCCGGCTCGCGGCGCTCGAGGGGTTCGGGGAGAAGACCGAGAAGAAGATCCTCGCCGCGGTCGAGACGTACCAGTCGCGCGAGAAGCGCTTCCGCCTCTCCGACGTCGACCAGCTCGTGCGCCCGCTCGTCGAGCACCTGCGGGAGGACCCGAGGGTCGGCCGCCTCGACGTGGCCGGCTCCTGGCGCCGCCGCCGGGAGACGGTGGGGGACGTCGACCTCCTCGTCGAGTCCGACGAGCCGGGCCCGGTGATGGAGCGGTTCACCGGCTGGCGGCAGGTGGCCGAGGTGGACAAGGCGGGTGACACGCGGGGCACCGTGCACCTGCGCTCGGGCCTGCAGGTGGACCTGCGGATCCTGCCCGCCGCGAGCTACGGGGCGGCCCTCGTCTACTTCACCGGCTCCAAGGAGCACAACGTCGCGCTGCGCCGCCGCGCCCTGGAGCGCGGCCTCACCGTGTCGGAGTACGGCGTGTTCGAGGTCGTCGAGGAGGCCGGCGGCGACGAGGATTCCGACCCGGGCCGAGCGCGCGGCGACCGCGTGGCGGGCCGCACCGAGGAGGAGGTCTACGAGGCCCTCGGCCTGCCGTGGATCCCCCCCGAGCTGCGCGAGGACCGGGGCGAGATCGCCGCCGCCGAGGCGGGCGACCTGCCCACTCTCCTGACCCTCGACGACATCCGCGGCGATCTCCAGATGCACTCCACCTGGTCGGACGGGAAGAACTCGATCGAGGAGATGCTGCAGGCCTGCGAGGAGCGAGGCTACGAGTACTTCGCCCTCACCGACCACTCCAAGGCCCTCGCGATGACCGGCGGCATGGACGCCGCGAAGCTGGCCCGGCAGTGGGAGGAGATCGACGCGGTCACGGACCGCCACGACGGGATCCGCCTGCTGCGGAGTATGGAGGTGGACATCCTCGCCGACGGCTCCCTCGACCTCGAGGAGGAGTGGCTGGAGCGGCTCGACATCGTGGTGGCGAGCGTCCACTCCCGCTTCGACCTGCCCGCCGCCGAGCAGACCGAGCGGATCCTCGCCGCCGTGCGGCACCCGCGGGTGGACATACTCGCCCACCCGACCGGCCGCATTCTGAACGAGCGGGATCCGTTCGCCTTCGACCTCGATGCGGTGCTCGAGGCGTGCGCCGAGCACCACGTGGCCGTCGAGCTGAACGCCCACCCCGCCCGCCTCGACCTCAAGGACACGCACCTCGTGCGGGCGAAGGAGAAGGGCGTGAAGGTCGTGATCAGCACGGACGCCCACCGCGTCCGCGAGCTCGACCTGATTTCCTACGGCGTCGAGCAGGCCCGCCGCGCCTGGCTCGAGCCCGCCGACGTCCTGAACACGCTGCCGCTGCCCGCGATGCTGGAGGC
>JAVVDU010000032.1:0-3105 GCA_032251515.1 Gemmatimonadota bacterium | reverse complement strand
GGCTCGAGCCCGCCGACGTCCTGAACACGCTGCCGCTGCCCGCGATGCTGGAGGCCCTCGGCCGCCGCTGAGCCCGATGAGCCGGGCGGCCGATCCCTCCGCCCCGGATCAGGGCTGCGAGTACCGCACTTGGATCCCGCGCCGCTCCAGCTCCGCGAGGTACGGTTCGACGGGAATCCCCTCGTCCGGCGGCATGACGCCCGGCCGGTCGATCACGTCGCGGCCCATCAGGAGCCCGACGATCGCCAGCGTGAAGCCGGTCGTCCGCTCCATGGCGGTGATGCCGGTGGCCGGGTCCTCCCGGTCCAGCAGGTCCCAACGATGCGCCGCGGGCCGGCCGCTCTTCGTGCCGCGGACCACGACGCGGAGCGCCACGAGGTCGGGCTCGCCGGGGCGCGTGAGCTGCGGCTTCAGGACCGCGATCGTCACGTCGCGAGGGACGACCTCCGATCCGTCCAGCGGAATCGGCTCGTCCGACAGCAGTCCGAGCTCCCGGATGCTGCGCATCAGGGTCGCGTGGCCCGGATAGCGGAGCGTCTTGTACTCGAGCCGGTTCACCTTGCCCTCGAACCGCCACGGCAGGATCGACGCGCCGCCGGCGGTGTGGAAGGCCTCGAGCGTGCCCACCTCGCCGAAGTCGAGCTCCTCGATCTCGGTGAGGGCCTCGACCTCCACGGGGTGTCCGTCCCGCACGATCCACGACGGGGTCGTGTAGTAGTCGAGAACGCCCTCCAGGGAATACACGACCTGGTAGTTGAGGGGCGGCACGGGTCGCTGCGGCAGCCCGCCCACGTACATCTTCGCGCTCTCCACCGCGTCGAGCCGCCGGATTCCCTCGGCGGCGAGCACGTTCACCATGCCGGGAGCCAGGCCCACGTCGGGCACGACGGAGACGCCGGCCTCCTTCGCGCGCGCATCCAGTTCGATCTGCCGGAACAGGATCTCCGTGTTGCCGCCCAGGTCGCTGAAGTCGCAGCCCGTCTCGATGGCGAGCCGGGCCAGGTCGGCGTTGAAGTAGTAGGGCGCCGCCGAGAGAACGACGTCGTGGTCCTCCATCTCGGCGCGCACGGCGCTCTCGTCTCCGAAGTCGAGCGCGATGCTGCGGAGCCGCTCGTCGGAGGGAAGGAAAGGGGCCCCCGCATCATCGCGGAGATCGGCCAGCGTGACCCCGGTCACGTCGTCCTGCGCGAGCAGGTCGAAGACGGAAGCCGAACCCTGCAGTCCGCCCCCAAGTACGAGGAATTTCATGGCTTTGCTCTATATGAAGGGATGCTGACGAACCGCGGAGCGCCGACGGAAGCGAACCGGTCCGGCGCGGGTTGATGACGCGCGGTTGACGACGCCGCGGAATATACACGTCCCGCCGGGCGCGGAAAGGCATCGAGGCGCACGGAAACGCGCCTTCGCAGCGACCCGGGTGGGAGGAGCGAAGCGGCAGCGGAGAGCTCGAAGGGCGCCACCGGGCGGGGGAGGACGGGATGGAGCGAAGGGAAAGGTCCGGGGCGCCGCTTCGAGTCGTGCGCGAGTCGTCCGTGCCGCCGCGTCGCCAGATCGCGATGCGCCTCGAGGGACAGATCTTCGAGGGCTCCTGGGAGGCGGGCGATCGCCTTCCGAGCGTGCGATCGCTCGGGGCGGCCTGCGGGGTCCACCGGGACACCGCGGCGGCGGCCTACCGTGAGCTCGGACGCCGGGGACTCGTGCGGACGATCCCGGGCGGGGGCATCTACGTGGCCCGGCGCTCGGGTCCGGTTCAACGTCTACTGGCCGGGGCTGCCGAGGCTCTTCCGGTCCGGCTGGCGAGCCTGGCCGCGGCGCTCCGCCTCCGCAGGGTCCTCCTGATCTCAGACGAACCGACCCTGGCCGATGTCGTGGGACGGGAACTGCGAGACCTGCTCGGCGCGTTCGCGCTGCGGACCGTCGCCAGCGACCCGGGCCTCCTGCCCGGCGTGGATTTCGGCTGGCTGCCGGTCCGCGTCCTGCCGCCCGGGGTCGACGCGGATGCTGAGGCGGAGGTGACGGTGCGGATCGCCGGGCGGCCCGATCGCGCCTCCCTGCGTCCGCTTCTCCTGCCGGTCGGCCTGCGGAGCGCCCTGCTCGAGTCGCTCGCGGCCCTGTCGTACCCGGTCGTCGTCGGCGTCCTGAGCGCGAGCTCCGATGTGAGGCGGATGGCCCGCGAGGCGGTGGCGGCGGTGTGCGGAGCCGAGGTGGGCTTCGTGGCGGCGGCCTCCGGCGACGGCCCCGGGATGCGCCGGCTGCGGGCGCGGGCCACGATCCTCCTCGCCGACGCGATGCACCTCTCAGCGGTTGCCACGCCGGGGCCACGGGCGGGCGGCCACACCCGGCCGGGTGCGACGGGAGTCCTTCCCCTGCGCCTTGTCCCGGCCCGCCCGGCCACCGAGCTTCTCGGCCTCCTGGGACGCGCGGACCCGTGACGGAGGATGGTGACGTGAGGCTGCGGATCGTGAGGGCGACGGTTCCGCCGAAGGGGCGGGAGCGGTACCTGCGGGCATGGACCGAGTGGACGGGCACTCTGTTCACCATGGGGATCCGGGCGGAGTTGTACGAGAGCGCCGACGCGCCCGGAACGTTCACCGAGATCACCTGGTTCGAGCCGGGCGAGGAGGCGGCCCTGGCCGATGACCGGCTCGCCCGGATCGACGCGGAGCTGGAGGCGGGGGCCGGCGAGAGAGGGGGTGCCGGCGACCTGCACCGAAGCGTCTCGAGCTGACGCGGGAACGGGCCCGTCGGCTTGATCCGGACCGGTGGATCTTCTATACTCTCGGCCCCCGGTGAACGGGGAACGATGGCCCGTGGTGTAACCGGCAACACGCCTGGCTCTGGACCAGGAGACTCCAGGTTCGAACCCTGGCGGGCCAATCGCGACCGAACGGTGAAGGGAGCGCCGAGGGGCCAGCGGCCCCGATTCGCGGCCTTCGCCGTTTTGTTTGCGACCCGGCCGGCGGCGTACGGCGGGCCGGGGACGGAGGAGTGGCCGAGTGGCTTAAGGCGGCGCCCTGCTAAGGCGTTGGGCCGAAAGGCCCGCGTGGGTTCGAATCCCACCTCCTCCGCTGGAAGTTCGGACCGATCGCGTGATGACGGTGGGAT